>DAOUJS010000025.1:0-52961 GCA_034422355.1 Dehalococcoidia bacterium
GCGGGACCGAGATCCTGATGGGCGACGACTTCCAGTTGGGCCTCTTCGACGAGGAGGAGCCGGAGGACGAGGACGGCGTGAACGCGGCGGAGGACCGGGAGGCGGACGACGAGAACCAGGACCGAGACCAGGACAAGGAGGAAGAAGAGGACAGCTAGACCCACGGCCCCGCCGGGCGCAAGCGCAACGGCGGCGCGGCGGGGCCTGATGCGGCAAGGGGCCGCCGGCGTTCGCCCTTTCCATCGGCGCCGGCGGCCCCCGGCCGCAAAACCTGCAACGAGAGGCCAGCGGCCCGTCAACCGCCGCTGCGACTGCGCCTATGAAAGATAACATGAAAGAGAACACGCCGGACCCACACGGCGGAGACCAGCCGGAATCCACCGGAGACGGCCCCCTGGCTGACTACACGCCCCAGCAACGCCGGACCATCGACAAGGGCCTGCGCATCCTGGCCAGGGTCGCCATCCGCTCCTACCTGCGCCAGCGCGCGGGAGATTCTCAAGCCGCGACTGATCCGGTAGAGGGGAATGACGGCTGATGCCTTACCCGGACCCGGCAGCAGGAGCGATGAACACTACAACCGTAGGCGGCCCAGCGATGGCTGGGCCGCAGTTCTTCACCCCGTCGAGACGCGCCGCCCCTTGACAGGAAAGGCCGAATGTCCGATGATAGATAGTAAGACAACCGCATACACCAACAGGCAAAAAAAGAGACGCCATGCCCCCACGCCGCATTTCCAGGACCATTACATTCTCCCTGCCCCCCGACATGTTCGAGCAGGTGCAGCGGGTCAAGGAGGAGGAGGGCCGCGACATGAGCGAGCTGGTCCGCGAAGCCCTTCGATTGTACATGGAAGAGCGGGAGCTTCGCCGTCAGGCGCGTTTGGAACGCCTGCGGTCCCGGCTGGCAGGGCAGGACGAACAACAAGGAGGAAATGAAGATGAGTAACCAATACGACGCCACCCCCGTGGCCCTCTACGCCCGGGTGTCTAGCGACCGCCAGGACGTGGATTTGTCCGTCGCCGCCCAGCTAAGGGCGCTCCGCGAGCATGCCGCCAGGAACGGCTACACCGTGGTCCGCGAGTTCGTGGACGAGGCCGAGAGCGGCAGGGTCGCCGATAGGCCCGAGTTCCGCAAGATGATCGACGAGGCCAGCAAGTCCCAGGCACCTTTCCGCGAGATTCTGGTCTGGAAATTCTCTCGCTTCACCCGCAAGCGGGAGCACGCCGTCGCCTTCAAGTCCATGCTCCGGCGCAAGGGCGTCCGCGTGGTCTCCATCACCGAGCACGCCGACGACACCCCCACCGGCAAGCTGATGGAGGCCATCATCGAGTCCGTGGACGAATTTTACTCGGAAAATTTAGCCACCGAAGTTTTGCGGGGAATGCGCGAGGCCGCCTCCCGGGGCTTCTGGGTCTCCAGCCACGCCCCCTTCGGCTACAACCGCATCATGGTCCAGGACGGCCCCAAGAAGCGCCCCACCCTGGAGGTCAACCCCGATTCCTCCCGCATCATAAAGCGCATCTTCGACCTGGCCGAGGCCGCCAAGGGCACCCAGGAGATCACCCGCATCCTCAACGGCGAGGGCATAGCCAGCCCCAGGGGGAAGCTCTGGGGCAAGACCACCGTCCACGGCATCCTCACCAACGAGGCTTACACGGGCACTTTGGTATGGGGTGAAGGCGCCAAGGACAAGGGGGAGCCGGTAAGGGTGGAGAAAGCCTTTCCCGCCATCATCACCAGGACCCAGTTCCGCAAGGTGAACCGGCAGATGCGCTCCCGCGCCCCCAAGGTCAGGAACCCCCGCCGGGTCGGAAGCTCCTACCTGCTCAGCGGCCTGGCCCGGTGCAAAGCCTGCGACTCGCCCCTCACCGGACGCTTCGCCAAGAGCGGCCAGTACGCCTACTACGTCTGCCCCACCAGCATCAAGGTCGGCCGGGACGCCTGCCCGACTCCCACCCTCAACGCCCGCCGCTTCGAGGAGCTGGTGGTCAACCGCATTCGCTCCAACATCCTCACCGAGGACAGCATCCGCGACCTGGTGAAGGTGGTGGAGTCCGAGATGGGCGGCGTGACCCGGGACCAGCGCAAGCGTCTGGAGACCATCGACTCGGAGCTGAACGACGTGCGCCAGCGGCTGGGCCGGCTCTACAACCTGGTGGAGACCACCGACATGGAGGTGGACGACTTCAGGCCCCGCATCCGGGAACTCAGGGAGCGGCAGGACCGGCTGGAATGCTCGGCGGAGGAGGCCAGGACGGCGCTTAGCCAGCGGAGGAAGGTGCTGGACGACGTGAACGCCGTCGCCGCCTACGCCCGGGAGATGAAGGACTTCCTGGAGGAGAGCGAGCTTACCGAGCGGCGCGCCTTCATCGAGACCTTCGTCAAGGAGATTCTCGTGGTGCCCGGCGACGCCCTGATGCGCTACACCGTGCCCATGCCCAGTGACAGCCTGGCGCCGGGAAAGGCCACCGACAAGGTGGCCCTTCCCGATGCAGTTCTATCTACCGTGCAGGTTGGTGGGCGGTAGTGGACTCGAACCACTGACCTCTTGCGTGTCGAGCAAGTACTCTAACCAACTGAGCTAACCGCCCTCAAGACCAGTCTATCAATGGCCTAACCCATCGTCAAGGAATGAAAGCCCTGTGCCCTGAATGGCCGGTCCTGGCGGTGTCGCAGGGAACTCAAAAAAGGCTGTGGAAGTCACCCTGCCGGCCCGGTTTCTCTGGCAAATATGGTGTGGCCGGCAGGTCCCGGACCCGTCAACATCGGCTTGGCTGAGTCTGTTGATGTACAGAAGCAGTCGGAGAATGGTCATATTATGGCCATAAACCGGACAAATGCTGAGCCAACAGTATATATCTGCCTGTCAATTCAATCAGACGTTACGTTATATGGACATAATGCTCTGCAAGCCAACTTGACCCCTGTTATAGGCGCTGTTAGACTCTGGCCGAGAGTTGAAGGGTGAGACGTGGATGGGAACTAGCGCATCGTCGCGCCTGGTAAACTGGAAGTGCGCCATGCAGAGATACTGTAGCAGACCGAAAATGAGGCGCCGCTACGGCAAGTCTGTGGAATATCGCAGCCGCCAGCGGTACACCCTCCCCTGCGAGCCTTAGCTCCCCCACCCAACCTACGGGGGTCCCAAGCCCCCTCCTCAAGTCCTCCTTCCCGGTCCTGACTCCGAGTTACTCTAGCTCTTGCCGCACGGCAGTATTGCACCGAGTGACTCCCTGCCCCGCCCGGACCAGGAGTGGAGCGGCACAGTCCCGTTCAAGTTGTTGCTGGTCCGCGTGCGGCCTCGCCTGCCGCTCCTGTGCGGCGGACTCAGCGAGAAGACGCGACCGGGCCCATTTGCCGACGACATCAAGCCCAATCATCGTGCGTTACGCACGCAGGGCGACAAGGAATTCAGGAGGTAAACAATGCGAGAGATTCTGAGGTCCAAGATCCACAGGGCATGGGTAACGGACGCCAACCCCGACTACATCGGAAGTATCCTCATCGACGAGGACTTGATGGACAAGGTGGACCTGTGGGACTTTGAGAAAGTCCTGGTCTGCGACATCACCAACGGCAACCGGTTCGAGACCTATGCCATAGCCGGCGAACGCGGTTCGGGCGTCATCGCCGTGCAGGGAGCCGCCGCCCGCCTCAGCGCCGCAGGCAACTGCGTAATCATCATGTCCTTTGAGGTCACCGACCAACGGCCGGACCCGCAGATGATACTCGTGGACCGCGACAACCGATTCGTGGAGTACCTGGAGGGCGCCAAACATGGTCAGCAGGTTTTCTGAGCAAGAGACGGAGTCCTACTACGACGCCGAGGACGAAATCTACCGGTCGGTCTGGGACGAGGAGGGCAGCGTCCACTGGGGCCTGTTCGACGACAGCACCGGCACGGACTTCCTCTCCGCCTGCGCCAATCTGAACCGGACCATGGTTGCCAAGGGCCGCATCGGCCAGGACTCCAAGGTCCTGGACTTGGGATGCGGCAATGGCACCACCGCCATCTGGCTGGCCGGCGAGAGCGGCGGCCATGTGACGGGTATCGACCTCAGCGGCGTGCGGGTGGACAACGCGGTCGGGAAACGGGCCGCGCTGGACGCCGCCATGCAGGAGCGCCTGGCCTTCGAGAAGGCCTCCGCCACCGAGTTGCCCTTTCCGGACGGCTCCTTCACCCACGTCTGGAGCCAGGCGGTGATCTATCACGTGCCGGACAAGCGCAAAGTGTTAAGCGAGGCATACCGTGTCCTGGCGCCGGGTGGCGTGATGGTGTTTGACGACCTCCTGCGCCCCAGGCGGGACATCACGCCCGAGGCCCAGACCTACGTCTATGACCGGCTGCTCTTCGACACCGAGTTCTCTTTCGAGTCCTACCAGCAGGCCCTGAAAGACCAGGGCTTTGAGTTGCTGGAGGCCGTGGACATGTCCCCGCACCTGAAGCAGAGCTACCTGTGCCTGTCGGAGCGGACCCCCAAGAACGACGCCTCGGAGCATGCCGAGCATTACGAGTGGCTCACCAAAGCCTATATTGAGACGGCGGCCGCAGTTGACAAGAACGAGTTGGGCTGGGGCCTCTTCGTCTGCCGGAAGTAACATGCAAGAAAGCCACAACAGGGTCCAGTGGGTCTACTCCTCAACTACCAACCGGGAATTGGAGGAGCGGTACGACCAGTGGGCCTCCGAATACGATAGAGACCTGGCTGAAGACTTCGACTGGAGAGCGCCCCAGGCCGCGGTTGACCTGTTCGTGAAGCACGTATCCGCCGGGTCGAAGATTCTCGACGCTGGCGCAGGCACCGGGCTGGTGGGCGAAATCATGGCGCCGCTGGGCTACCAGGACCTCCACGCCATGGACCTTTCCCTGGGAATGCTGGAGGAAGCGCGCCGGAAGGGACTCTACCAGGACTTCCGCCAAATGACCCTCGGCGAGGAACTGGGCTACGATACCGATTCCTTCGATGCGGTAATCAGCGTGGGCGTGTTCACCACCGGCCACGCCCCCCCGCATGCCTTTGATGAGCTTGTCCGCATCACCAGGCCGGGCGGGCATGTCGTGTTCAGCCTGCGGGTGGACCTGTACGAGGAAGGCGGATTCAAGGAATACCAGGCGGGCATGGAGGACAGCGGCAAATGGAAGCTGGCCGAACTTTCCGACCCGTTCCATCCCCTGCCCAAGGGTGAACCCGAGGTTGTGCACCGTATCTGGGCCTACCGGGTCACCTCTTAACCAGCACGCTCCCCGGTCCCAGCCGGCGAAACCCTCTGTTGGGGGCGGAACTCAGTTCGCCCCCTGTATGTATCTCCTACAGCCCCGCCCAGGCAGTCATTCCCGCGAAAACGGGAATCTACCTGCCTTAGCCTCTGCTGCCGCCGGCGGACGGGCGGATCCTGACGGTAGCGGCTTCCTCGAAAACAGCTACATCGAAAACAGCTATATCCGGAGTTCTACTTGGAACGTTGGGTCCCCGTACTCGGCCTCATCGCTGTCATGGCCCTGGCGTGGCTCATCGGCGAGCGCAACTGGAGGGTCAACCTCCGCATCATCCTCGGCGGACTCTTCCTCCAGTTCGTCCTCGCCCTCTTCATCCTCAAGACCCCGGTGGGAGTAGCCGTCTTCCAGGCCATAGGCGCCGTATTCGAGGCGATTCTCGGGTTCACCGATGCTGGCACCGAGTTCGTATTCGGCCAGGAGGCGTCCCACCACTTCATTGCCTTCCGCGTGTTGCCCACCATCATCTTCGTCTCATCCATCATGTCGGTACTCTACTACCTGGGCGTCCTGCAGAAGATCGTCCTGGTCCTGGCGTGGGTAATGCGCCGCACGCTGGGCACCTCCGGGTCAGAGACTCTCGCGGCGGCGGCCAACGTCTTCATGGGCCAGACTGAAGCTCCCTTGATGGTCCGGCCCTACGTGCTCGGCATGACCCGCTCCGAGCTTATGGCGCTCATGGTCGGCGGGTTCGCAACCATCGCCGGCAGCGTCTTCGCAGTCTATGTCGGGATGGGGATCAACGCCGGGCATCTGGTATCCGCCTCGGTCATATCTGCCCCGGCAGCCCTGTTGATCGCCAAGCTCATGGTCCCGGAAACGGAAACTCCCGCGACCCTTGATGAGGCCGGTATCGCAGTGGAGAGAACGCACGGAAATTTGGTGGATGCGGCCTCCGACGGGGCGCTCGACGGCTTGCGCCTGGCCCTGAACGTGGCTGCCATGCTCATCGTGGCCCTCGCGCTGGTCGCGTTGGTGGATGCCATTCTGGGGCTGACGGGAGACTGGATAGGCGGCTGGTTCGGCCAGTCCTGGGACTGGTCCCTGGCGGCGATCTTCGGTTACGCCTTCGCGCCCTTTGCCTGGCTCATCGGCATCCCGTGGAGCGAGTCCCTGCACGCCGGACAGCTCCTTGGGACCAAGATGGCCCTCAACGAGTTCATCGCCTACGCCACCCTGTCCGAATGGTCCCAGCCCGGCTCGGAAGTGGTCCTCAGCGAGCGCACCCGGACTATCCTCACCTACGCCCTGTGCGGCTTCGCCAATTTCGGCAGCATCGGCATCCAGATAGGCGGCATCGGCGGCATTGCCCCGGAACGACGCCTGGAACTGGCCCGGCTCGGCCTTCCTGCGATGCTCGGCGGCACCTTCGCCATGATGATGACCGCCTGCGTCGCCGCCCTGCTAATCTAGACGGGATGGTTGGGACTCTTACCAGGCCATGTCTGCGATTGAATTGAGTGGATCTACGCGTGTTATCCTTACATTGTCCGGGACCATGCTAGAATTGAGTCGTCGTGTGCCAGTACGCGCTCCGGCCGACGGGGGCAGAATCCGAGTGGCAGCGAGGTTGCGGAGAGTTTATGGATGAACCAACGCGTGAACAGTGGCTGGGTCTTCACCAGGAGTTCCGTGAATACTGCCAGGCTGCCCCGTGGGAATGGTTCGACGATGGTGATCTGCTGGCCGTCGAGCACCCTTCCGGGGAATATAGGGGATATTGTGTTGTCCTTGGCAGCGGCGGGATGGAGTACGGTCTGGCCGTATACAAGGGTGATGAGGGTCTGGCCGGTTACCTGGCGTTGATGTCAGGGGCAATAGACTCAGACTCTCCTGAATCGCTGTACAGTATGAACGCCGTGTCGGCCATGCTGGCCGACCGTGAGCATCTGTTGCAGGAGGACCGCGACACTATCAGGGACCTGGGCCTGCGGTATCGCGGCCGGGGCAAATGGCCCCTGTTCACCAGTACCAGACCGGGCTACGTGCCATGGCGGCTGGACTCAGATGAGGCTGTTCTGCTGACACAGGCGCTGCGAAGTGTGAGGGACGCCGCCCTGTTAGTAGAAAACGAGGAACTGATACTCGAGCCTGGAGAGGCTCCCAGGCCGGTCCTGGTCCAGGACCCTCACGGCGGCAGGTGGCAATACCGGTGGTCCCTCCTGAGGTTGCCCGCGCCTCTCCCTGACCCGGACTATCCTGACACGGAACGCATCATGCAGTTGGCCAAGTCAAAACCCAGGGCCGCATCCGTATGGGAGTTGGGGATTTTCCATTTTAATTCCCCAGTCCAGGAGAGCAGAGGCGAACGCCCTTACTTCCCGGTCATTGCCCTCATAGTAGACCCGGATTCCACGCTGGTCATTCCTCAACACTCCACTGGCCCCAATCCATCGGCTGCCGACCGCCAGGGAATGCTGGTCAAATTGCTTGAGGAGGCTCCTGAGTTGCCTTCGCGGATTGTTGTTGACACGCTTGGCATTGCCTTCATGGTCGAGTCGATAACAGCTCCGTTGGACATTCAACTCTCGGTGGGTGACACGCCATCCATCTATGCCCTACAGGAGAGGATGGACGAGTTTTATGATGAATAGGTCTACCCCGATTACGCGGTCGAGCGGAGTCTGACAACACTCTAAATCCCGGAACAGTGAGGTAGCGTTGACCCTTTTTGCCGCCGGTGTTAGCATCGGGCCGGATAGTTTATGTCTCAGCGCGACATAATTACATAATTAAGGAGGGTCAAACATGGACTTTGGACTGTTTACCACCTGGAACGCCGTTTACGAGGGCGGCAAGGTGCCCTGGGACCCCGAGTATCAGGGCGGCAAGCTCCTGGAAGCGGATGCCTACAAGCAGAATTTCAAGGAGATCGAGCACATCGAGGATGCCGGCTGGGACTACGTCTGGTTCGGAGGCGGGCACTTCTCCACCCAGGGCAGCATGGACCCCCAGTCCCTGATGCTCTCCGCCGTCATCGCCAACCACACCAAGAACATCAGGATCGGCACCTCCATCCACCGCCCGACCCTGCGATTGCCCGGTGAGACAGTATCTACCCGGGCGTTACCCCACGAAAGGTACGCCTTCGACAACCTGCAACCCGAGGACCCGTTCCAGGTCGCGGAGCAGGTCTCCATCGTTGACCAGATCAGCGAGGGGCGTTTCATATACGGCGCAGGGGCCCGCACTCGCGGCTCCGATGAGCGCCGTGAGTACTTCTTCGAGTACCTGGAACTCCTGAAGCAACTCTGGGAAGAGGACCGCTTTTCCGGTTTCGAGGGCAAGTACTTCAGCTATCCCGCCTTCTACGAGACCTACATGAGTATCCCCAAGCCCGTGCAGAAGCCCCTGCCCATGCTGCTCCCGGTGGACAGCCAGGAGAGCTTCGTGCCGATGGGGGAGAAGGGATACCGCATAGCCATCGGCGCCGGCAGTTCCCCTCACAACCTGCGGGGCTCGGCTGTGCTCCGGGAAGACGTCAAGGCCTACCGCAAGGCGTGGACGGATGCCGGACATGAGGGTGACCCCAACACCGTCGTCCGCGTGCCTACCCTGGTGGCTGACACCCAAGAGAAGGCCGACCGTCGCGTTGAAAACCTGATGGACCTCGCCCGCATCTATTACGCGGGACGGGTCGCCATTGGCAGCACCGACGCCGGCAGCGCCGGCCCCGACGCCACCGAGGAAGTCAACCTTTTCGGCACGCCGGAAGAGGTCGTGGAGAAGATCCACATGTTCCGGGAGGCCTTCACCACCGACGAGATAATGTTCGAGTGCAACTGGACGTCATCAGTGCCCCGGGAGGTGGTGATGGACACCTTGAAGTGCCTGAGCGAGGACGTCATTCCCCACTTCAAGTAACCCCGATGGCGGACAGAGTCCGGTAAATTCACCGGTAAATTCAAAGGGGCCGGTCGCGTTGACCGGCCCCTTTTCCATTCCGGCTTCTCCTGTGATGCAGGAGCGGCATTCAGCAAGCGCCGGTGTCTATTGAGTCCCTCTCAGTCTGGGGTCGAGCACGTCTCGGAGTGAGTCTCCCAAAACGTTCCAGGAGAACACCACTACGAATATGGCCATGCCCGGGATCACTGGCAGCCACGGGCCAATCCCCACGTAGTTCTTGGTCGCGCCTCGAAGCATCCCGCCCCATGAGGGCACATCCGGCCCAACGCCCAGGCCGAGGAAGCTCAGGGAAGCCTCGGCAATAATTGCCGTGCCCATGAGGAATGTGAAAGTGACGATCCAGATGGCGAAGACATTCGGAATCATGTGCCGGAATATGATGCGGGCGCTGTTGGCCCCCACTGCGTTGGCCGCAAGCACGTAGTCCATTTCCTTAACGGCCAATGCCTGGGAACGGATCAGTCTCACCGTCGTTGGCATAAATGAGATCGATAACGCAATGATCACGTTATTGATCGAGGATCCCAATGCCGCCATCAGCGCCAATGCCAGGACAAGGCCGGGGAAAGCTATCACAGAATCGATGATTCTTTGGAGGATCAGGTCGTATATTCCGCCGAAGTAGGCGCTGGAAACCCCGATGATCAGGCCAACAGTGCAGCCGACCAGAGCGCTGATCAGGCCCACCCGGATGGAGATACGGCTTCCTGCCACCAACCTGCTGAACATGTCCCGCCCCAGGTGGTCTCCGCCGAGGAACATCTCCCCGCTGGGCTTTGCGTACAACTTGTTGTGGTCGGTGAGGTTGACCTCCTGGGTCTGTATCAGCGGCGCAAAAATGGCGACGATGACGACAAAGAATGCCAATACCGCCCCCACGGTGCCCAGGGGCTTCTTCTTGAAGAAGAGCAAGACCTGGTCCCAAAGGGTCAGCCTGGCTCGCAACCCCGTTATGGATTGCCCGTCCTCGGCTACAAGTATAGCTTCACGCTGTTGGCTCATAATTCACGACCGCATGGACTGTATGGGTCCGCCGCTTCTAGCTGTACCTGATGCGTGGGTTCAGCCATGCGTAGGCCAAGTCCACGATCAGGTTGAGCACCAGCACCAGGAACGTAATGATAATCACGATGCCCTGCACCATCGGGAAGTCTCGGTGCTGTATCCCCTTGACAAGCAACTGCCCAATGCCTGGCACGTTGAATATGGTTTCGATCAGGACCGTCCCGCCCATCAGACGCCCAACCTCGAAGCCTGCAACGGTGACTACGGGAAGCAAGGCGTTCTTCAGCAGGTGTCTGCCGAGCACGACCTTCTCACTCAACCCCTTGGACCGCGCGGTCCTGATATAGTCCTCCCTGGACACCTCCAGGGCCGCCGATCTGGTCACCCGGGCGAGGAAGGCCATGTGGGTAATCGCCAGCGCCAAGGCAGGGAAGACCAGTTGTTGCAGGTTGTCCAGGGGCGCATCCCAGACGTCTTTGTAACCCAGGGGAGGCAGCCAGTCGAACAGGTTGGCGAGCATATACACCAGCAGGATGCCTATCCAGAAGTTGGGGACCGCAATGCCCCCGATAGTAATGATCCTGCCCACATAGTCGGGCAACGAATCCTGCTTTATCGCCGATATGACACCCAGGGGAATCGCCACCGCACCGGCCATGAGAAGAGCCAGTATCGCCAGCTCGAAGGTTATGGGGAACCGCTTCTTGATGTCGTCCCAGACGGGCTGGTCGTAGAAGAAAGAGGTGCCGAAATCGAGCTGGATCACCCCCCAGACCCATGTGGCGTATTGGACATATATCGGCCGGTCGGTCCCCAGTTTCGCTCGCAGCCTCTGCAGGTCCTCCTCGGTGAATTCGGTCTCCGTCTGTGGGCCGCCGGACAACAGGCTTATGGCAGGGTCCCCGGGCACCAGGCGGAGGATGGCGAACACCAGGGTGGCCACCAACAGCATGGTCGGTATAAATAGGAGGGTGCGCTTGAGCATGTAGACTTGCACGGCTCTATACCTGCCCCGGTTCTATTGCGTCTCTTTCGGCCCTGTGGATACTACAAGGAGAGGAGACGGTCCGCCCTTCCTGGGTGGAGAAGGCCGGCGCCCCGATTGAATCTCCCGATTGAATCTTCAGTATCGCAGCTAATCGGGTCAACCATAGCACCGGATGAACATACATGGTGCGTCATATTTGACGCAATCGGTAGATTATCCGAGGCGTCAATATATGTCAATAATTGACTCTTGGAGATATGCAGTTCTATAATGCCGTGGTTCCGTTTCCGGGCGCCCATAATAGTTATGGCCCGGCAGCGAGAACCAGTCGGAATGCCAACCAAACGCTCAGGAGGTTTCGATGCGCAATCGCCTATGGAAACACCCCAGGGTAACGATGCCGTTCGTGATGGCGCTGGCGCTGGTCGCGGCCCTGGCCTGCGGGGGTGCTGCGGCTACAGCCACGCCTCCAGCACCGGCAGCTACCACGGCGCCCGCCGCCACCACCGCCCCTGCCGCTACCACCGCACCGGCCGCCACGGTAGCCCCCGTCGCTACTTCCGTGCCTGGGGAAGCCCCCACCGCAACGCCCTTGCCCGTTGCCATGAACCCGATACCGGGCTTCGGTGAAGACCCGGTCCGCGGGGGATTTGTAGACATGCAGGCTTTCGAGCCTCCGGGGTCCGATACCTACTACGGCGGGAGCAACGCGGACAACACCATGACCCACGTGGGGCCTATCTTCAACCAGATCATAGAATTCGATCCTGACACCCGCGAAGGGCTGGACATCAGGGGAGGCGTCGCCGAGAGTTGGGAAATCGCCGATGGCGGCCTGACCTACAATTTCAAGCTCCGCGAAGGCATGATGTTCCACGACGGTACTCCCCTGGAGATGAAGGATGTCCTTCACACCCTCACAACCGCCTTCACTCCGGATGCGATCCCGTTCCCGGAAGTCAAGGATGAGATTCAGGGCCGCACCCTGGGTAACGCTCAAACGGTGCAGGTGTACATGAGGGAATGGGAAGCGGTTGACGACGGGACGCTGGCCATGCGCCTGAACTTCCCCAGCAACGCCTTCCTGACCACCTTCGCCACATACCGCTTCCCCATCCTGTCCGAGGATGCGGTAGCTCAGCACGGCACATTCAAGGTGCCCAATGAAGGCACTCTCGTCGGCACCGGTCCATATATGTTCGTCGAGTATGACAAGGATATCGTCACCGAGTTGGAGAGAAACCCGAACTACCACTTGGAAGGAAGGCCATACCTCGACGGAGTCCGCTTCTACCCAATCATCGACATCGGCACCATCATTGCCGCCTACAAGACCGAACAGGTGTTGATGAGCGCCGACTACGTGACCAACCTCAACATTCCAGATGTTGTGAAGCTCCAGGAGGAGATGGGCGACAAGCTGCGGCTCATCACTACCAGCGTGCCCGACAACCCCAGGGGCGTAATGATGAACGCCAAGAAAGCGCCATTCGATGATCCCCGCGTCAGGAAGGCCATGAACCTGATCATCCACCGGCAGCCGGTGATCGAGACCATCACCGCGGGCCGGGGATTCATGGGGACGCCGATACCCTGCGGCTTCGGTTGGAGCTTCACCTGCGAGGAAGCCCTGCAGATGCCCGGTATGCGCGAATTGAACGGGGAGAAGCACCCGGACGACATCGCAGAGGCCCAGCGTCTGATGATGGAAGCTGGCGCCGGCCCAGGGAGCAAGATTCAGATTACCTGCCGCCTGGTCGTGGAGTACTGCGACATAATGCTCATCATCCAGTCCCAGTTGGAGAGGTGGCTTGAGTGGGAGATAACCACCAGGTCGCTGGAGAGCACCGCCGGGTACGACGAATACAGGGCGGGCAATTACCAGATCGCCGTGCAGGCTGCCGGCTTCGCCTTCCCGGACCCGGATGCCTCGGCCGCTTCCTACAGGGAGGGCAGCACTTCGCACACCCAGAGGACTTTCTTCTACAACGAGGCTGTCGAGCCTCTCTGGGAAATCATCAACACGGAGACCGACTTCGCCAAGCGGCGGGACGCGGTGCTCAAGGCCAACGAGTTGCTCATGGAAGACCACTCTTGGGCCAACGTCTACTTCTCGGTGCGCGCATGGCCTGTGAACGTCAGGATCAAGAATTTCATCGACCCTGCCGGTCGCGGCGCGTACATCCAGTGGGACCAGATCTGGTGCGACACCTGCTAGCCGGGTAATCCAGACACCAGCGAATCATCAGGGCCCCTGTTCACTACGTTGAGCAGGGGCCCTTGTTCATGGGAGCGAATCCGGTTGGTTGGGATTCGGATGACAGATGTGCTTGGGTTATTCTATACACCCGCCAAACGCGGTCATCTGTCCACCAGATGCCGCATAGCCTGGGGTGAGGCAATTGCGGCGCGCTCCAGCAGTTCCTCGCGGGTCAGGGTGACGATAGGGTGGTCTATGATCGCCAGCCCGTAATCGGCGTCGCCCCGGATTCGGGCCATAGCGCGGGCCTGGCTGACGAAGGGCCTGGTGGTCAGGACCGTTGAGGCGACTCCCAGCAGTTCCATCTCCATCGCGTCATGCACACTGCACGACGTACAGGACCCTCATTCCGCTGTGGCGTGAATCATCACGTCGCAGCGGCTCGCCAGGTCCTCGAGGGCCGCAGGGTCGGCTGGCCACTGGTGTCCCCCCTTGTTGTGCTCCACCACATCCTTCAGCGAGTAACGCTCGCCGATGATGTTGGCCATCATCCGCAGCAGGTCCTCTGAATGGGGCTTGTTGTTGGAGAGCAGCCCCAGGGTCTTCCCGTCCAGACTGGCCGGGCGGGTTGCCAGGACCGCCTGCGATGGCTGGGAACCGTCCCTGGGGTTGAGAGTGTAGATACCGGCCATCGGATGTGCACCTCCTACGCGGGTACGGCGACCTCCCTGGTGACGGAGCGGCTGCTGCCCCACGACGTGATGATCGCCATGAACTCCCCGGCGTCGCCTCCCGCCGGAACGACGGCTATCCTGTCCGGGCCGGACACGCAGGCAACCAGCCTCCCGCGGTCCGCTCCGGGCGGCAGCCTGTCCATGCGCCGCCACCGGTCCCACTCGCCAACGGGCCTCAGCGTGTTTTCGTACAGGAAACCGGCCACCTGGTCACGGCTCCAGCCGGAAGCCGCAACGTATGCCATCAGTTCCTGGCTGATGAGCAGCACAACCTCAGACAAGCGTGGCCCGAATCCCTGCATGGCATGGGCAGCGGCGGTCAAAAATCCCTCCGGGTCCTTGTCACCGTGGGTCTCCAGTTGCAGCGGCGCGTTGCCGGCGACCATCGTGACGGTGGTGGACTCGGAGTTGAATCCCTTGGACTCGGCCAGGGACGGCCACGGACTCGTCTCCAGGTCCTCGGACAGGCAATAGCTGTACTTGCCTGGGTGCCCAAGGGCGCTCTTGTCCATTTCCTGGGCCACCGAGCCGTAGAAGTTGGCCTTCAGGAGGTTGATTGCCCTGCCGATGGAAGCGTTGGCCCGGTTTCCGTTGCCCATGAGGTTCACGCCGTGGTTCATCCCGATGCGCGAGGCGTAGGGGCCGCTGACCATCACCAGGTTGGCGATGCCGTTGGTTGACGTGCTGCTGGCGTGGAAATTGTAAGCACGGTCACTCACCGCCGAGACCGCCGCCACAACTACCGGGAAATACTCCGGCAGACACCCTGCCATGACAGCACTGATGGCCACTTTTTCTGCCGGGAACTGCTTGCGGCGTATCGACTCGACACCCAGAACATCCCCCGGCGCAAGCCCGCAGTAGTCCAGCATGGCCTGTACACGCTCCGGCGTGGGCGGGACAACGGGCAGCCCGTCGGTCAGCCCTTCCCGGAAGTAATGCTCCAGGGCCTCTTCCCAATCACCGAATTGCCACTGCTCGGATTGCATAACCCCCTTACTCTATGCGAAAGACTCTATACGAAAGCCGCCAGCCGGTGCAACGGCCACTCACTCCGCCTTCACCCAGCGGCACTCAGGCAGGTGGCCGTGGGCGCCCCGGTCTGAGCAAGTGCAGGGAATATCATCCCGTTTCACGTAACCCTCGGCGGAGAGGCAGGCGTTGAATCCCAGGTAGAAGGTGTCGCCGTCGTCGATGGACTCGAACCCGGCGGCGAAGGCGCGGCGTAATAGCTCTCTCGATGGGGTCAGCATTTGCGGTTGCACGGAAAGCATAGCAATAAAGCTGATGAGGGGTTAGGGCCCTTCGATGACTTCCAGAACTTCCTGGGCAAAGACCATATCCTCCGTGCCCTCCATCGAAGGGTCTTCCGGCGAGGTCAGAAACCGCACGGTAATCCACACCCCGTCGTTGAAGTTGGTGACCACCTCGCCGGTGGCGTCGTTGGAGAGGCGCACCTTGGTCCCAGGCTCCAGCAAACGAATGTTGACTATATCGCTCATGGCATCAAAAGAAAAAGGTCAGATTTTTGGCCAGCAGCACGTTCTGGTCCAATACTATCTTGCGGCGGGCGATCTTCCAGCCGCCCGCGGTTTTCCGCAGCAGTTCCTCCCGCTTGCCCACCAAGAAGTCCGTCTCCGTCTCGACCCGGTTGCGGTAAATGATGAACCGGCACCTGACCGACACTTCAGATGGATCAGATATCGACGGCTGCGCTTCCAGCACCTGCACGTTGGACACGATGTGGCAGATGCGCGACAGGGGTTCCTCGGCCCAGTGGACCCCGGTGAGAATCTGGTTCACCCGCCGGGTAAGCGTGTCCTTGCCCTCGTCGAACCAGTTGATGTCCTGGCCCTCCCGGGTGAATTCCCGCTCCAACTCGCCGAACTTCACGTTGCGCCGCATCGGCATCCAGTAGCGGATATCATCCTCCAAAAGCTCCAGCCATTCCTCATACTGGCGGTCGTCCAGAAGCTCCGCCTCGGCAAAGAGGAACCGCTCCACCTCGTCTTTGAGCAGCAGCCGCGCTATGGCCTCATCAGGGTTAGCCAATGTACTTGCCGCCGCTCTATTCATGCGCGGAACCGTTGCGCCAGTTGGCCAGTCCGCCCCAGTCCTGTGCGTCCATGAACTCCGCCCAGCGGCGGTAGAAACCCCGCTGGTTCTGCTCCGCAGCCTTGGCCTCGGTCGAGTCCAGTATCAGACCGGGCAGCTTCAGCCCGTCGTTCACGTAGTTGGGAGTGCCGTGTCCCAGCCCCATCTCGTAGTTGTAGGCGTAACGGCGGGCGATCACCCCGCTGCTGGCCGAATGGGCATAGTTCCAGTTCTCCATGTCGTCCTGTTCGGTCAGGCCGCCTGGCCCGGAGTAGCGGATATAGTAGTGCCGCAGGTAGTCCTTGACCTCCTGTGGGGCCCTGGCGTCCACCAGGAACCAGCGCCAGACCTCAGTCTTGTTGACCCCCCTGGGATGCCACACGGCGATGCTCCGGGGCTGGCGCGGCAGGTAGGACATGTTGGGGAAGACCGTCCCTGGCCCGCCGAGCAACCGCCACAATTGGGCGTCCTTCCGCTTCTTCTCTTCCTCGCAGTGGCGGAAGTATTCGGACAATACCGGCAGGTCCTGGTACGCCTGTGGTATCGGAGCATCCGCCGGACGGAGGGCCATCACCGTACCATGCCCCCGCTCCGGGAAACTTACGTCCAGAAGCCGGCTCCCCGCTCGCTCGTTAGTGTCGCGTCGGCCCGTGCCGCTGGGGCCGATTCCTACCATGTCCACCGAGCGGTGGCTTATGTTGTGGTAACGGTCACCGATGAAGTTCTCCGCGGGAAATTTCCAGTTGCTGGGCACCAGCCACTTTTCGACCCCGCCGAAGACCTCTGTGCCGCCCTCAGAGCCGTCCCAACCGTCCATCAGCAGGTCCAGGTAGAGCCTGAACCCGCCAATGTAGTCCAAGAACGGCGGGGCCGACTCGTCCCAGGTCGCCCAGATACCTCCCTTGTAGTTGTGCATCTGCGGGACTTCAATCAGTCCCCACTTGGACTTGTCCAGTTCCTGGTGGTAGGCGTTCTTGAAGTACGGTACGCCCACCAGCTTGCCGTCGGTGGCGAAGCTCCAGCCGTGATATGGGCAGGTGAACACCGGCGTGTTGCCCTCGTCGTACCGGCAGACCTTCATGCCCCGGTGCATACAAGAGTTCAAGAAAGCGTGGATCTCCCCTTCACGGTCCCGGCAGAGGATCACCGACTCCTCACCCATCGAGGAAACGAAGTAATCGCCGGGCTTGGGAATCTGCGCCTCGTGGCCAATGAACAGCCAGGCGCGGGCGAACACCTGCTCCTGTTCCTGTTGGTAGATGTCGTTGCTTACGAAAATCTCGCGGCTGATCAACCCGTGGTCGACGTCCACCAGCTTGCCGGTCACTTCATCCCTGGAGGTTGCAACCATCTCTCCTTGCCTCCTTGCACGCCGTTTGGCCTGAACACGGGTCAGAGCTACCCTCGCCTGGGGTCCGTTTGCTGGTATCCCGGAGCGTCGCCGGGAAGCTCAGCCCGCAACTCCACTCCGGCCATCGCTTCTAAAACCCGCGCCGCTGCGGCGAATCCCTCGCTGCCCCATCCCAATGCTTGCCCGCGCCGGAATACGTCGTCGGCTATGTTGCCCATCGACGATGCAGCGCCCGCTTCCCGGGCCATCTCGCAGGCCAGGTGCAGGTCCTTGGCCACAATGTCCAACGTCCCGCCGGATACAAACATTCCGCTGAGTACGGAACGGGGTATGTTGTCAAACACCCGGCTGGCCCCCGCGCTGACCGGAACGACCTGGGCCAGCAGGCCGGGATCGATACCGGCCTTGGCCCCGATAATAAGCCCCTCAATCGCGGTCACGAAGTTGGAATACCCCAGGTATTGGGTGACCAGCTTGGCAATGCAGCCCGAGCCGCTCTCTCCCAGGTAGAAGATGTTCCCGGCCATGACCTCCAGCAGCGGCCGGTATTCATCGAAGACCGCCCTGTCGCCGGCCGCCATCACCGTCATGCCCGGCGGTCTACCGCTCACCGGCGCGTCCAGCATCTCCACTCCCCGGATGCGGCAGATCGACGACACCTTCCGGGAGACTGTCGGCGAGTTGGTGGTGGTGTCGATAATGGCGTCACCCTGGGAGAGTCCGGCCAACGCACCCGTATCTTCGTCCAGTACGGCTTGCTCGACCTCACCGGGACCCGGCAACGACAGGAACACCACCCGGCTACTCTCCGCCACGGCGCGGGGACAGTCTGCCCATGAAGCCCCGGACTCGCAAAGGTTGACGGTGGCCTCCTGGCGTACATCATACACCGTAAGCTGGTGGCCGGCCTCAATCAGGCATCGGGCCATCGGGTTGCCCATAGTGCCGACGCCAACGAATCCGACGCGCATCACGCGGCCACCAATAGAGACGCAATTGGAGCAGAGAATTGGAGATTTTTCGGGCTTGGAGGCATCTCACCCAGTTCGGGAATGAATTTACGCATACGTTTCTTACCAGAGGGCTCCATTCCAGTCAAGATGGAACCTTTCAGCTGGGCGGCCTAACCCGTCCCCGGAGGATCGACACGGACGGATATGATGTCAGTGTCATGGTACTGTTGGTGCCGCACCGACGAAGCGTAGTTCCGCAACAGCAGCAGCGATATTTCATGCTCCAGTGGGGTCTCGGTGTCGTGCTGCTGGAGCTGTCTCACCTGGTCCTCGATGTTCTCCCCGGTCCCGCCGCCTATGAATTCCAGGTCGGCAACCGGGCCGTCGCTGGATGCCAGTACCACCAACTGCCGGTCGTCCCCGACGTCATCATCATTCCCTTCCAGGTCCAGCGGGGCCAGCGTCAGCAGCGTCTCCTCCGCCACGGCGCTCAGCCGTTCCTTCATGGCCGTGTCCCAGCCCCTGCGGTCGGCGAACCTGGCGATAAACTGGTTCAACTCAGGCAGCGCGTCGGCGTGCAGCTGGGACTGGAAACGCATTCTGCGCGGGTTGGTAAACTCCAGGTACAGGATCATTACGATGGCCGCGAACCCCCCGGTCGTAATGGCGCTCTTGAACATAGCTCCTATAACCGGCCCAAGGTCAGGCAGGTTGAACAGCCCGAACTGGAAGGACGCGCCAATCCAGAAGCAGACGCCCGCAACCACAACCCTTTGGCTGTTCTGCTCGCTCTGGATCACCGTCCGCGCTCCGTCCACGAACAGGGTGCCCGTCACCATGATCAGGTAACCCGTCATCACCGGCCCGGGGATCGTGCTCAGCAGACCGGACACCTTCGGCAGGAACGCGACGATGATGAATATGCAGCCCACGCAGTACCCGACCCTCCGGGCGGCAACGCCCGTGGTGCGCGCGAACGCAACTATGCCCGGATGGATTATGTTGGGCACCGCTCCCATCAGTCCGGCAAGCAGGTTGGTTGCGCTCCCGCCTGCCAGCGCGCCCTGTACCTGCCGGAAATCTACGGCCCGGCCCTCGCGCCATGAGACCCTCTGCAGGGCGATGGCTTCTCCATTCGACTGGATCGAGATAATTATGCCGAGAAAGATGAATGCCGGAACCAGGGTCCAGAATGGAATGCTGAAATCCAGGGACAGACCCGGCCATTCGCCGGGAAGTCCGACCCACTGGGCTTCCAGCACCGGTCGTATGTCATAGATTCCATAGGCGGCGGCAACCCCGCAGCCGACGACGATCCCAATCACCGGCCCCCAGAGACGGAGCAGCGCCGACCCGCGGAGACTGAGAGCGGCTACGACCACCAGGGTTGCCAGCGCGGTCAGGGGGGCGGCCACGGGTTCGACGGTCGATGCCCGGTCCAGCAAGGCGAATACAACCGACGCCAGCGTGATCGACAGGATCATCATCACCGTACCGCCCACTACCGGCGTAATGATTCGCCTCAGAATGAACAGCCACTTGGAGATCACCAACTGCGTCACTGCCGTGACCAGCACCAGGGTCGTCAGCGTCGACGGTCCGCCGTCGGCCACCGCCGAAATGCAGAAGGGAATCGAGAATGCGGCGGTGAACATGGGCGCAACGGTCCCGGCTCCAACCGGCCCAACCCGCCGCACTTGTATCAGCGTTGACACGCCCACGACCAGCAGCGATGCGAAGACCATCCACACCACGTAGGAGTAGTCCATTCCCGAAGCCTGGGCAACAATTACCGGCGTGACCAGCAGAGTTGCCGAGGCTATCATGCTGAATTGAAACCCATAGCCCAGCACAGGGAGAATCGGAGGACTTTCGTCCGCCTCATAGCGGGGGGTCTGAGGAGTTGATGCCGCCAAACTCGTCACTCGCACAAGAGGTCTTCACAGCCTTGAAGATTATAACCAAAGCATTGGCGTCAGCCAACGACTTCCGAACGGTTGGGTTTCTATTCGTCCTCTCCCTTCAGGGAGAGAGCTGGGGTGGGGAGGGCTGTTGGACCAGACCACACTTGGAAGGAGCGAAATCCCTCACCTCCATCCCCTCTCCCCATGGGAGAGGGGGAGCCTCTGAAAAGAATAGAAAGAATGACAGCCTGCCCATTCGTTGTAGCAAGGTTTAGGGCGTGTTAACATATTTAATTGATGGACCAGTCAAACATCCGCAACTTCTGCATCATTGCCCACATCGACCACGGCAAGTCCACCCTGGCTGACCGCTTCCTGGAAATCACCGGAACGGTGCGGCCCCAGGATATGCGCGCCCAATTCCTGGACCAGATGGACCTGGAGCGGGAGCGGGGGATTACCATCAAGGGCAAGGCGGTGAGCATGGTCCACCGCGCGCCCGATGGCACGGACTACCAGCTAAACCTGATCGATACCCCCGGCCATGTCGATTTCAGCTACGAGGTGTCCCGTGCGCTGGCTGCCGCCGAAGGCGCGCTGCTGGTGGTGGACGCCAGCCAGGGCATTGAGGCGCAGACCATCGCCAACACGCTGCTGGCCATGGAATACGACCTGATGCTAATTCCCGTGGTCAACAAGGTTGACCTTCCCCAGGCCGAACCGCAGCGGGTCGCCGCCGAGTTGCGGCAGGTGTTCGGATTCCGGGAGGATGAAGTCCTGTTCGTGTCCGCCAAGGAGGGCACCGGGGCCAATGAAGTCCTGGACGCCATAGTGGAACGGGTGCCGCCTCCCTCCGGCCAGGGAGATGCTCCCCTGCGGGCCCTGGTGTTCGATTCTTCCTACAACCCGTACAAGGGCATCATCGCCCACATCCGGGTTGAGGATGGGCAGGTCCACTCCGGCCAGCGGTTGCAGGTCATGTCCTCAGGCAGGGTGGCTGAAATCATGGAAGTGGGCGCCTTTAGTCCTGCCCCCGAGCCGACTAGATCCCTGGTCACAGGGCAGGTGGGCTACGTGGCCACCGGGTTCAAGGACGTGCGCGAGTGCAGCGTCGGCGATACCCTGACCGACGCCGGCGGCCCGGCCAGTGGCCCGCTTCCCGGTTACGTGCCCCTTAAGTCGATGGTTTTCGCCGGACTTTACGCCTCCGACGGTGAGGACTTTGCCCGTCTCAGGGCAGCGCTGGAGAAGCTCCAACTCAACGACGCTTCCCTGACCATCGAACCCGAAAGCAGTTCCGCGCTGGGCTTCGGATTCCGCTGTGGGTTCCTGGGGTTGATGCACATGGACATCGTCCAGGAGCGGCTGGAGCGCGAGTACGGCCTGGACCTGATCGTCACCGCGCCCAGCGTCGCCTACCAGGTGGTGACTGCCAGGGGCGATACCATCGTCGTTGACAGCCCGTCAAAGCTGCCGTCCCCAAACGAGACCAGCGAGATCCGGGAGCCGGTGCTTGGCCTGACCATCGTCGTCCCCAACCGTTTCGTGGGCGCGATCATGGAACTGATGCACTCGCGGCGTTCCGAGTTCAAGCGCATGGAGTACATCCAGGGGCTGGCAGAGCAACGAGAGGGCCAACCCGGTGAATCCTCTGATCAGGCGCGGGTGGTCCTTGAATACAAGATGCCCCTGGTGGAGATGCTGGCCGACTTCTACAACCAGTTGAAGTCTCGCACCCAGGGCTACGCCTCCCTGGACTACTCCCTTGAGGGTTACGAGGCTGCGTCGCTGGTGAAGGTGGACATACTCATCAATCAGCAGCCCGTTGAAGCCCTGTCGATGATCGTCCACCGGGACCGGGCTTCAAGCCACGGGCGGGCCGTGGTGCAGCGTCTCCGGGACGCGATACCCCGCCAGCTATTCGAGGTCCCGATACAGGCCGCCATCGGCGGGCGCATCATCGCCAGGGAAACTGTCCGCGCCCTGCGCAAGGACGTGCTGGCCAAGTGCTACGGCGGCGACGTGACCCGCAAGCGCAAGCTGCTGGAGAAGCAGCGGGAAGGCAAGCGCCGCCTGAAAATGGTGGGCAAGGTGGAAATGCCGCAGGAAGCGTTCCTGACGCTGCTCAAAATCGGCAGCGAGGAGTAGCTAGACGCCCAGGGTCTCCCGCAGTTCCTTGATCTGCCCCAGGTGCTCCCCCCAGTGTCGCGCCAGCAGCCCGTCCAGTAACGCTTGGCCCGTCCGCTGGTCTTCGCGGTCGTAGCTCCGCAGGTGAGCAAGCGCGGTCTTCCCCGTCAGGTCCTCGTCGCTGCTGGACTGCAATGCCATTTCTATACCCCGGAACAGCGCTGATATGTCCTTGAGTACAGCGTCGATGTCGTAAGCCTGTCTCTCCGGGGTAATGTTGGTGCGGTCAGCCCAGACCTCAAACTCGGTCAGTTCCCCCGACAAGATTCCCTGCAGGATGGTGTGAACGCCGCCAGCCGGTGTGTCCAGGAGGTGATAGACCACCTCTCTCACCGACCATGAGTCAGGGTCCGGCTTCCAGTCGAGGCAGTAGTCCATCCCCTCCAGCAGCCCCAGCAGTTCCGTCTCTATCGATTGGACCTTGGCTAACTGGGAGTCTCTCAGGGTCTCCAACATTCCTCCGGGGCTTGGTGCATAAACGGCCATTCTGACCGCGAGCGGGCTAGGGACGAATTACCATGAGGAACAGGATGATCATCGGCAGCAGGGTTGCTATGCCGCCGAAAATAGTCCACAACCTGCTGGTGCGCCTGTAGGCCGGGTCAACCACGCCTCGGGACACGCCTTCCCGCGCCAGCCGGAGCATCTGCCGTTCCAGCGGCACCAGCACGGCCAGCCAGATGATGGCGACGATTACCAGCATGACGAAGGACGCTCCAAGCCACGGTTCCTCAAACCTGCGCCATCCCGTTTGAGATACGATCAGAATTCCCGTGACGAACAGGCCGATGATGCCGGGGGCGGTGAAAAAGCAGTCGGACAGGATGACCAGCCGGGAGGTAACGGCCATCGCCTCCAAGCTCCCGGACCGGTCGGCCCGGACCTTCCAGAAGGCGGCCGTAATGAGGTTGCCCAGGTAGACCACGGCAAATATGACATGGATTGCAATCAGGACTCTGAGCATCGTTCTATCAGGCCATATCTCGGTTAAGGGCGTTTACTCGGCGGTGAAGCTTTCCAGCAGCGCCTTGACGGACTCGCGGGTGTCCTTCCGGGCCAGACCGAAACCCAGGGAGGCGCGGAGCAGCCCCAGCGGAGTCCCGCCGTCGTAGCGCGTCCCCTGAAACTCGCAGGCGTAGACGTCAGTGTCTTCGAGCAGGATTGCCATGCCGTCGGTAAGCTGGATTTCGCCCTTCGCGCCCGGCGTCGTCCGCTTCAGGCAGTCGAATATCTCCGGGGGCAGGATGTAGCGTCCGGCAATGGCCAGGTTTGTCGGGGCATCCTCCCGCGCCGGTTTTTCCACCAGGGACCGGATGCGGTGGACACCCTCAGCCACCGCGTCCGCCTCCACAACCCCGTAGTTTTGGACCACCTCCCACGGAACTTGCTCCACCGACACCACGCCGCCCCCGTGTTCTGCCTGCACCTTGAGCAGTTGGGAGAGGACGCCGGGAGAAGCGTCAAAGATGTCGTCGGGAAGTATGACCGCAAATCCCTCCCCGCCCACGGCGTCTTCCGCGGTCAGCACCGCATGTCCCAGACCCAGGGGCTGTTCCTGGATGACGAAGGAAACGTCCGCCAGGTTTGATGCCGCCCGTACCTTCTCCGCCAGACCGGTTGCCCCAGTGTCAATCAGGTGTTGCTCCAGAGCTTCATGGGGCTGGAAGTAGGCGGCGATGGACTCTTTGCCCGCTGCCGTGACGATTACCACGCGCTCGATTCCCGCCTCGGCGGCCTCCTCGACCACGTATTGGAGCATGGGCTTGTCCAGGATGGGCATAAGCTCCTTGGGCAACGACTTGGTCGCCGGAAGGAACCGCGTGCCCAACCCCGCAGCCGGGATAACGGCGGTACGAATCGTCATCGCGCCCTCCTGATTCGCAAAGATTTTAACATCCGTCAAAGAGGTGAACAATGAGCGGCTGCCGGGGTGAAGTGTCCTGACTCCTGTCCCGGCAACGGCTCCCCTCTCCCCGCGAGAGGGGGGTTGGGGGTGAGGGGCGTCTTTTCTCCCCAGGCAGGTCTGACTTGGATGCCCCCCTCACCCTGGTCCTCTCTCAAGGCAGAGGGGGAGAACAAGAGAATCCTGGCAGCAGCAGGGCAGTTTGACACCCTTCAGCCTCTGGCCTACCATGTTATTGAGGCCGCGCTAGACGGGGAGCTAGCGGTGCCCTGAACTCGCAATCCGCTATAGCGGGGTTGAATTCCTCCCCCAGGCGGCTCCATTGGTCCAATGAGCCGGGCCGTCGATATTGAGGGTTGGGTCCCACGCGGCGCAGACTTGTGAACCCCGCCAGGCCGAGAGGAGCAACGGTAAGCAGGCCCCTGCGGGTGCCGTGGGATCACCTGGCCCGAGTCGCAGTCCGGGGCACGTTCAATGGTGGTCGTCAAAGGGAGGTGCGTGGTCTCTGATCCGCTAGTCATGGGACCCGGCGCCGCCGGGTTCTCACCCCCACGGCCCAGACCCAGGAAATCTCTGGGTCAGCACTTCCTGACCGATGGCCGCGTCCTGGACCGCATCGTCTCCGCGTCTGACCTATCCCCTGACAGCGTTGTTCTGGAGGTTGGACCGGGCCGAGGCGCGCTGACCCGCCGGTTAGTGCGGACCGCGGACCGGGTCGTCGCCGTGGAGATGGACGGCGTCCTGGCCGAAGCCCTTGCTCCCCGGTTGGACCACCCTCCCAATCTCGTCGTGGTCCATGCCGATGCCCGCACGGTGGACTTTCCGTCCCTGCTGGGGACGGACCCTCCACGGCCATACCGGCCGGCCCGTGGTGATGATGCGGCGTTCCCAGTGACCGGCCCGGACGTTACCTACCGGGTTGTGGCAAACCTCCCCTACTACGCGGCGAGTCCCATCATACGCCGGTTCCTGGAGTCGGACACAAGACCGGAACTGATGGTGGTGATGGTGCAGCAGGAGGTGGCCCAGTCCATGCTGGCCCGACCGGGCAAGATGAGCATTCTGTCGGTGGCCACCCAGTTCTACTCCGTTCCCAGGTTGGTCTGCAAGGTCCCCCCCAGGGCATTTCGCCCCGCGCCCAAAGTCACGTCCTCGGTGGTGCGGCTGGACGTGCGGCAAAATCCCGCGGTAGAGGTGGAATCACCGGACAGCTTCTTCGCCCTGGTGCGGGCCGGATTTGCCGCGCCGCGCAAGCAGTTGCGCAACTCCCTCAGCCAGGGCCTGGGAATCGCGGTGGCTCATGCGGGAAGAGTCCTGCAGGATATTGGCCTGGATGGACGCCGCAGGCCCGAAACCCTGGACCTGGAAGAGTGGGCGGCAGTATACCGGCGCTGGGATGAAACATTCATGTCCGGAGTGGAGCAGGTTGAAAATCACCGCTCCGGCTAAGATCAATCTCACGCTGGAAGTGTTGGGACGCCGGGCCGACGGATTCCATGAGATAAGGACGGTGGTCCAGACCATAGACCTCCACGACCGCCTGGAGATCGAAGACGCACCGGGCCTTAGCGTGGAGTGTGACGATCCTTCTCTCAAGGGTGACTCCAACCTGGTGTGGCAGGCGGCGACCGCCCTGGCCGGACGCGCGGGCATCCTCCCCCATGCCCGCATCTTCCTGCGCAAAGCCATACCGGTCGGTATGGGACTGGGCGGCGGCAGCAGCGACGCGGCGGCGGCCCTCCTGGCGCTGGACCGGCTGTGGGAGTTGGACATGTCTATGGACGAACTTGCCGGCGTTGCGGCGCAGGTAGGTTCCGACGTGGCCTTCTTCCTGTGGGGCGGCACGGCCGCAGCTTCGGGAAGGGGCGAGATTGTGCAGCCCGTCCCGCCCGTCCCGTCCCTGCCATTGACGTTGGTATGCCCCCTGGAGACAATCCGGGACAAGACGCGCCGGGTATATTCCAGCGTTACCCGGGGCCGTTATGGCAGCGGCAAGCACACCGGGGAGCTATTGGAAATCCTAAAAGGCGGCCAGTTCGTACCAGAGATGATGCACAACGGGCTGGAACAGGTCTGCCTGGAAGTGTTTCCCGGGCTGGCGGAATTAAAGCAGGCGGTGTCCGGAGCGGCCACGTCCGTTCCGGTAATGTCGGGTGCAGGGCCGGCATTCTTTTGCCTGCCCACCACCGAAGTCGAGCATGGAAACATTGCAGATGCCTTGAAACCGCATGGCGCACGGGTATACCGTGTACGCACTATAGGGCCGAGGGAAGGCATTCCACAGTAGAGAGCGATGCGCCTTTAGCCCATCATCCTTTGGAGGTACGCAAGAGTCCTGATGGTCAATTTGGGTATCATTGGCATTGGTATGGACCCGATTCTGGTCAGTGCCGGACCGTTCCTGATTTCCTGGCACGGACTATTTACGTTCATCGCCGTGGCCACCGCAGTAGTCCTGACCGTGTATTGGGGCCGCAAGGAAGGCATGTCCGGCGATGCCGTCTATTCGGTGGCTCTGTGGTGCATCATCGGAGGCATCATCGGCGCCCGGACAGTACACGTCATTGACTTTTGGGGAGAGATTTACCAACACGATCCGGTCCGGGTCCTGTACGTCTGGGGAGGCGGGATTGGCATCTTCGGGGCGATTCTCGGCGGTTTCATCGGCGGCGCGGCCTACATCAGGATTCGCAACTCGGACTGGTTCATAAACGCCTGGGGCCGCTGGTTCCGGTTCATGGGGGAACCGGACCGCGCTCCGCTGCCCGGCGTCGGCCACCTGGCCGACGTGGCCGCGCCTGCGCTGCTGATCGCAATGGCCATCGGCAGGATCGGCGACATAATCAACGGTGAGCATTTCGCCAATGCGACCGATTTGCCCTGGGCATTCGTGTACACTCACCCGGAAAGCCCTGGATACCTGCGCCCGGCCTCACATCCGGCAGTCGCCTACGAGTTGCTGTTCGACCTCATTCTGGCGGCCGTCATCTGGCCGTTCCGTCACCGCCTGCGGCCTCGGGGAATGTTCTTCGTGATGTACGGGGCGCTGTACTCCACCGGACGGTTCTTCATCAGCTTTCTGCGGATCGAAGACAATATGTACTTCGGGATATTCAACCTGGCGCAGGTGATTGCCCTGCTGGTGATCCTGGTGGCTGTCCCGCTGCTGGTCTACAAAGCCCGGATCGTCCGGCCTGTGCCGGGAACAGGGTAGACCTCCGGAGCCGCCTCCGCCAATGATGGGCCTGGACTGGAGAAGCAATTGCATAGCCTCAACGGACAGGGGGCAATGAATGCCAATTAGGAGGCTTGCCAGTGGTCAATCAGTTGGCGGATAACGTCGATACAAAGTTGACCATAATCGTCCTCGCCGACGGCTTCAGACCCGATGTGCTCCGGGCCTTGGCTGCGTCGAACGAGGTGCCTCATATCACCCGGGCGCTCTTTACAGAGGGGTATTCTCACGAGGGTGTTACGGTCCTGCCGAGCGTCTCTAACATCGCGTACATACCCATGCTGACCGGTCAGTACCCCGGGCCTGCCAATGTACCCGGTCTCCGTTGGGTGGACAAGTCGAAATTCACTTCGGGAAAGCTGTTCCTTGCCGGCCACCGGTCGTATATCAGCCCGTCTCATGTCAGGCTCAACGATGATCTTTCCCCGGACCTTGAGACACTGTTCGAGTTGAACCCGGACTCAATAGCAGTGCGGTGCGACGTCCAGAGGGGCCTGGCCAGGAAGAGCAGCAGCTTCTCTCATATCGCCTCGATGCCTTTCATGTTCTTCGCTCATTATCTCAGGAGAGGGTACTTCGTTGATCGGATCGTGATGGCAGAGGCGTTAAAGCTGTTGGGCCGTACCAACGAGCTTCAACAGAGGTTCATATTCCTGCCGCTGGTGGACGTAGATAAAGTCTCGCACCGCTATGGCCCGGAGCATAGGTCTACAATCGAAGCTTACAAGCGGGTGGATGCTCTGCTGGGCAGAATGTTGGACTGGCTTCGCCGCCATGGCCTGTGGAGCCGCACCCACTTGATACTGACAAGCGACCACGGCCACACACAGACCATGCAGCATCTGGACATGTCAACTCTGCTGTCCGGGCTTGGCTACAGCGTTTTTGAACATCCCAACATCTACCGGACCAAAGCCGACGCCGCGGTGATGATTTCGGGCAACTCATTCGCCAATCTCTACTTTGCATCCCAGGGGAACTGGGATGCGCCCCTGACCTCCGAGGAATTGGAGGATGAACATGGAAAGGCCCTGCGGGCGATACGCTGCCGGGAAGAGGTGGAGTGGTGCGCTTACCGGGACCGGAATGGTGGAATCAAGGTAGTATCGAGGGACGGCGAGGCAGTAATCGGAGTGGATGGCAAAAACTATATTTACGCATTCGACGGCGCTGACCCGCTGCGCCTGGCGCCGCAGCATAATTATATCGCCCGGTCAGATGCGCTGTTGAAGACGATAGAGTCGGACTTCCCCGATTCCCTGGAGCAACTCTCCCACCTGTTCAAGAGCAATCGCACAGGCGACGTCATCGTGACCGCCAAGCCGGGGTACGATCTCAGAGGCTGGCGCGAATTCCCGGAGCATCGCTCATCCCACGGCGCATTGTGCAAGGAGCACATGGCCGTCCCCGTCCTGAGCAATCGGCCGCTGAACAGCGACGGCGGCATCCGCACGGTGGACCTGTTTCCTACTGTGGCCCAGGGGTTGAATGTCGAGCCGACAATGCCGCATTTCGGGCGTAGCCTGATGTGACAGGTTGATCAGACAGTCCCGGATCACACCGCGGCAGGCCATTTACTACACCGCAGCGCTGCTGTTGCCCGCTTCGATTTGTACCCTGTTGGTCTGGCGGCTATTTCCCGAATGGTGGCAATTGTCCGTATTCTTCTGGTACTCCATCCCGGGAAACAGCTTTCTCCTTCTACCCCATGAGCCTGCGGTGATATTTGCGGGGACCATCTACGCCCCCGCTCTGGTGGCCATTGTGGGCGGAATGGCCACAGTGCCGGCCTCGGCAATCGACTATCAGTTATTCAAGCGGGCCCTTGCGCTGGGACCCATTGCCCAGGCAAATCAGAGCCGTATATCCCTGTTTGCCCAGCGTGCCTTCCTCTGGCAGCCTTGGTGGACTGTGGTCATCGTGGCGTTCAGTCCCATACCGTTCTACCCGGTCCGCTTGCTGGCTCCGATGTCCAATTACCCTGCGCCGCGATACGTCGTGGCGGTAGTCGTTGGGCGGGTGCCTCGCTACTACCTGCTCGCCTGGGGCGGCAGTTGGGCGGTGAGCCTGCTCAACTGGAACCCCTTCACCTATATTTTCTAAGGAGCCGCACGTCATGGGTCATGGCCTGGTCCCGACCTTTCCGGTATGGACTGCCTTCCCGCCATGCTGGGGGCATTACAAAGGCGGCGCCATGGCCTGGGCGGACAGTCCGCCTCACATCGTCCTGAAGTCCAGTATGCGCAGGGCCTTTACGCCGGGACCCTGGAGCCGGTCGTCGATTATGGAGTAGACCAGGTCCACCTTGTCAGCGCCCGTGTCCCAGGACTCGGCCAGGTTGAACCCCAGCGCGGTCCACATCCTGTCCACTCCCGCCACGTTTAGCGCGAAGTGCTGGCTGGCCGCGCCCATCCACCGGAATCCGAGGATGTCCAGTCCGCGGCTTAGGAAGACGGGCGCCGGGTTGCCCTGTCCAAAGGGTTCCAGCAGCGACAGCCAGTGCAGGAACCGGCCCGTCACCGATGACAGTTCGACCTCCGCGTCTATGTGCTGTACCGGGCGCAAGTCCACTTGATCGAGGGCCGCATCCGCGTAGGCTGTCAAGTTGGCTGCCAGTGCGGGAAACTTGTCCCGGTGGACGGTGAAACCGGCCGCTTGGGCGTGGCCGCCGTAGCGCACCATCGAGTCCTGGAAGGCGGCGAACGCTTCGGCAAGGTTGAACCCGGGGACGCTGCGGGCGCTGGCCACCAGGTTGTCTCCCCGCGTTGACAGGACCGCTGCCGGACGGTAAAAGGTCTCAACCAGCCTGCTGGCGACAATCCCCGAAACCCCGGCGTCGATTCGCGGGTCTTCCACCAAGAGCATCGGCGGTGTTCCCGATGCCATCACGCTCGAGACGTGCTCCAGGGCTATGTTGTACGCTTCCTCGGTCTGGTTCCGGCGCTCCCGGTTCAGCTCCTCCATCTGGTCTGCCAGCCGCTCCGCCTCGGTCTGAGACCTGCACGTCAGGAGCCGGTAGCTGTCCATTGCGTGGCCCAGCCTGCCCGGCGAGTTGATACGGGGCGCGATCTGGAAAGACACAGCCTCGGTATCAATTTTGCCTGAATCAACCCTTGCCCTCCGGTAAAGGGCCAGTAGTCCCGGGCGGTGAGTGTTCGAGAGGGCTGCAAGCCCTTGCTGGACCAGGTAGCGATTTTCGTCGACCAGCGGCACCAGGTCGGCAATGGTCCCCAATGCCGCCAACTCCAGCAGCCCTTGGTCCCAGGGTTGGCCGTAAAATTCGTACAGCCCCTGCATCAGCTTGAATGCCAGCCCCGCGCCGCAGAGGTCGAAAAACGGGTACGTCCCGCCGGGGAGCTTGGGGTTCAGCACTGCTGTCGCGTCGGGAAGTTCGTCCAGGGGCAGATGATGGTCGGTGACGATCATGTCCGCGCCCAGGCTCCGGGCGTGGGCCACCTCCGGCGCAGACGTCACTCCGCAATCCACGGTGATGATCAGGGTCACCCCCTGACCGACAAGCTGCTCCACGGCGGCGTTGGACAGGCCGTGGCCCTCGTCGGAACGGCGCGGCAGGTATGGGACGACGTTAACGCCAAGCGTAGCCAGACCCTCGGAGATGATGGCCGTGCCGGTAACGCCGTCAACGTCGAAATCGCCGAATATGCCGACGTTCTCTCCACCCTGCACGGCCCGGTAGAGCCGTGCGACGGCGCGGTCCATTCCGGCCATGCGCTGGGGGTCGTAGGGCAGGCGGTGGGGAGGGTCCAGGAAGAACCTCAGCTTCTCCCCGGTGTCAATGCCCCTGCGGGCCAGCAGCTCGCGGACGGGCATCGGGATGTCGTCAGGAAGCGCGAGAGTGTCAACCGGCGGCGGAAGAGACCACTCTTTAGCTGGAACGTTGGTCATGGGCCGGGAGCTTATACCTATGGCGCGGCGGAGTCCGGGTGAGTGAAAACCAGCACCGAGTTGTGTCCTCCGAAGCCGAAGGAGTTGCTCATGGCCACCCGCACCTGTTGACGCCGGGCCTTATTGGGTGTGTAGTCCAGGTCGCACTCCGGGTCCTGGTCCTGCAGGTTGATAGTGGCCGGCAGCGCGCCCTTTTGCAGCGCCTGAACGCAAATGGCCGCTTCCAACGCTCCTCCCGCGCCAAGCAGGTGCCCGGTCATGGACTTGGTGGAACTTATCGGGATTCGGTAGGCTTCCTCCCCCAGGGCCAGTTTGATCGCCCTGGTCTCCTGGCGGTCGTTCAGCGGGGTTGACGTGCCGTGAGCGTTGACGTAGTCAACCTGCGACGGGTCTAGCCCCGACGATTCCAGGGCCAGCAGCATGGCGCGAGCCGCGCTCTGCCCCGTAGGACCCGGCTCGGTCAAGTGGTGGGCGTCGGAGGTGGCGCCGTAGCCGCGAAGCTCCGCCAAGGGCAAGACGCCCCGCCTTTGAGCGCTGCTCTCGCTCTCCAGCACCAGGACCGCCGCGCCCTCGGACATGACAAATCCGTCCCGCTGTACATCGAAGGGACGGCTCGCTTCCTGGGGCGATTCATTGAACCGGGACAGGGCGCGCATGGAGTTGAATCCTGCCACGGCTATGGGTGATACGGGGGCCTCGCTGCCCCCCGCCAGCACAATGTCCTCCTGGCCCCGGCGCACCATCTCCCAACCCTGGCCCAGGGCGTCTGCGCCGCTGGAGCAGGACGAGACCAGGCAATAGTTGGCCCCCATAGCCCCGGTGACCATTGAGACCTGGGCCGAGGCCATGTCGGCCAGCATCATGGGGATCAGGAACGGGCTGACCCGTCTCGGCCCCCGCTGGCTCAGGACTTCCTGCTGCTGGCTCAAGGTGATGATCCCGCCGATCCCGCTGCCGATGATCACGCCCACGCGGTAGGGATCTCCGGAGCGCGGGTCCAGCTGCGCCTGGCGGCACGCTTCCTGGGCAGCCACGGCGGCAAGCTGGGCAAAGCGGTCCATCCGTCGCGCTTCCTTCCGCTCCAGGTGCTCCTCGGGGTTGAACCCCTTCACCTCACCGGCTATCTGCGTGTCAAATCCTGTGGCATCGAAAGCCGTGATGTAGTCGATGCCGGACTTGCCTTCGACCAGTTGCTCCCAGGTGGAGGACACATCCAGCCCCAGGGGACTGACAATCCCGATACCGGTTATGAGGACACGTTGGAAGTCGTTCATGCTGTTCCCGGTTTCAGTTAAAGGTTGCTCTCAAAGGCTTGAAGGAATGTACGGAGAAGCGGTTGTTGCTCCCCGCTCCGGCAGGATTCACGGGTTGGCATTGCCCTGGCAGTGACCAGCCTTGGGAATTGCCGGACGGTCGCAATAACGCAGAACGGACGAGGGAACTACCCGCCGTCCGTTCCAGTGCCTCTCACATGACTGCGCCCCTCCCCTGCACCACGGTTTGGAATATCCAGTTCTGCAATGCGCCCGTCAGTTGGTTGCTCCCTTGCGTTCAGTCTCTGGCGACTCTTCCGCTGCGGGTCTCGGTGACCGCACGGTTAAGGGTCTCTGTAATCTCGGTTATCCGGTTGGATATGTTCGCCGCAAGCTCCCGTTTGCCGTCGTCAATGGGACCGGAAAGCCTGCTCAGGGACTCGGTAAGTTCGGCCACGCTTTGTCCGATATTGTCCACCACATCCCGGCGGGCATTGGCCAACGGCTGAGAGACCGACCGGAGCCTGTCCGCCAACTCGCCGACGCGGACGGAGATGTTCTCGGAAAATTCAGAGCCTGGCAGCGAGACCGGATCGGACCAGCCCCGCAGGCTTTCAACCGCCTCGGTGATGCGGGCGCTGATGGAGTCGCCCAAGTCCCGGCTGGTGGCCGCCAGCCGGAGCCGGTAGGTCCGCAGGATCCGGAAAATGCGCTGGTACAGGTCGTCAATCGGCGTCAGGCGGGCGGAATACCTGTCGAACAGGTCCCGGCTTTCCTCCATTGACCAGCGCTCGTCGTAGTGGACGAACTGGCGGCCTGTATACAGGTGGTAAGGCCGCATCTCACCTTCCAGGAGAATCTCCCCATCGGCGTTCAGAGGAGTGAGGGAGTCCCAGTTGGAGGTGGCCGGAAGCGGCGTCAACAGGTTCACCGTCTGGTAGTTGCTGATCTCCGTCACCCAGTCCGCCAGTTCCATGATGCTCTGCTCAGTGTCATAGGGCAGGCCGATGATGGTCATGGCCACCACGGAGAATCCCATGTCGTTCATGCTGGTCAGGTCGGTATGCACCTGCCCCGGCTCCTGCCGCTTGCGCACAAGCTGGAGGTTCTCAGCGTTGTCCGACTCGACGCCCACGTAGACCATCTTGATGTTGGCGTCCAGCATCGCCCTGGACAACTCCGGGTCCTGCCCCACCTCGGCGCGGGCCTGGCATATCAGGTACATGCCCTCGGTATGGTCCTTCCAGGACTTGAGCCGCTCCAACCGCTCGTTGCGGAACTTGGTGGCCCGCAGCGGGGGCGGGTGCAGGTCATCGGAGATGAATATCTGGAAGGTGCCGTTGCGGGACGAATGAATCAGCCCGTCCTCGGCGAGTTCCCTCAACTGCGCAAGCCGCTTGTGCTCGGTCTCCCTGTTGACGAGACGGTATCCCAGGAACTGTTGGATCACCTGGCAGTAAGTGCAGCTCTCGGTGCATCCCCGGACTGTCTCAATGACGCCGCCCGCCATTGGGTTGGCCGGAGTCAGGTCCCTGATGGAGCGGAAATCCGGCAACTCCACGAAGTCCGGGGCCACGAGTCCCCGCCGGTGGGTCTGTACTACGCGGCCATCTTTCCGGTAGGAGATGCCCGGGACCTTGTCCAGGTATTGGTCCCGCTCGTCTCCCCTGTAGGTGAGGAGTACGTCGCATAGCTGGCCGATGATGTCCTCTCCCTCACGCTGCACGATGACGTCGAAGTGACCGTACTCGAAGGCTTCCTCGGGCAGGGGGCTCATCTGGGGGCCGCCGCCGATGGTGATCAACTCGGGGTGGTACTGCTTGGCCAGCCGGGCTATCTGGTAGCCCCGGGGCGCTTCATTGATCAGCGCTGTGACCATCAGGATGTCCACGCCGTCAAGGTCCTTGTCAGGGTCTATGACCCCCGAGCGGTCTTCGAACCAAATCTCCCGCTCGTACAGGTACGGCCCTTCCCACTGTGCCAACGCCCCGGACAGGAAGAGCATCCCTTGACGCGGTATGGCTATATACTCAAAGTTGCCGCCGGCGGAGGCCGGCTGGACCAACATCACCCGCTTGATTCTAGACATGATGTCTCCCTGTTCCTGCTGGAACGGATGGATATGTAGGTTAAGGACGGCGGTGAAGGTTCTCAGTAAGGTCTATCGTAAACTGCCCTACATTATAACCCAACCGTGCAAGTTGCGATATGCAACTTCAACACGCCCCAGGACTTTTTGGCCCCAGGACTTTTTGGCCCCAGGACATTTTAATTGCTGGGGCAATGCCCCCTCTCCCCCAAGGGAGTGAACATCAAATCGCCCTGAACCAGACCTTGCTGTTGATTCCGGCGAGGATTGTCACGGATCGAGGCCGGTTGCTCTCTTCGAGACGCGCAGTTCGGCTTCCAAGTGCCGGCGTTCAGCTACACCCTGAATTGGGGGATGATCTCCCTTGCTATGGTCTCGACGTGCCTTTGGCGGTCTTCGCGGTTGCAGGCGACGCTGAAGATGATGTGACGCGCTCCGGCATCTATATATTCCTGGAGACGGGCTACGCACGCCTCAACCGGGCCAAGCAGGCAATAGCGATGCACGATGTCCGCAAATCCCCCGCTCCGGATATAGCGGCCTCCCAGGGCCCTTGTGGCTACTTCTGCCGCTTGCTCCACGGTATCGTATATGGAGATGTACGGGAAATATGCCCACTGGAAGCCGTCAAGGCTGCGACCCGACTCCGCGGCGAATCCCATGATCTTCTCCACGCTGTCCCTGTATCTGGGCGGGTCGTAGAAGTAGGGCATCCAGCCATCGCCGTACCGGGCGGCCCGGGCCATTGCCGCATCCCGCCGGCCGGAGACCCAGACCGGCGGATGGGGCTGCTGGGCCGGCTTGGGCAGCAGGGTCACGTCATCCAACCGGAAGCGGCGTCCCTGATAGGAAACGTGCTCTTCGGTCCACAACCGCCGCAGCGCATCCAGGCATTCGTTGGTGCGGCTTCCGCGCTGTCTCACGTTGAGGCCCGCGGCCTCGAACTCCACCGGGTACTCGCCGCCCACGCCGATGCCGAGGGTCAACCTACCTCCGGAGGCAATGTCCAGGGTCGTGGCCAGCTTGGCCAGCACCGTCGGATGATAGAAGGGGGCCAGTACAATGGTTGACGCTACGCGGATACGCTCGGTGGCTCCCGCCGCAACCGCCAGCAGGGGCAAAGCGGTATGGGTGGGTCCCGGCGGGTTGCCTCTCATGTAGTGTTCGCCGGAGGACAGGTAGTCGTATCCCAGTTCCTCCAGCCGCCGGGCCTGCCGGGCGGTGTCGGCGGCCCCTCCGGTCAAGCCGGTCCCGAACTTCAGGTCCAGTCCGTCCATAAATCCCATTCCCGCGCCTGGATGTTCCCGGCGGTTACTCCACCGGCGACCCATGATAGTCTACCCGCATCCGGTAAGCCAATCCGCAGGACATTCGTTCCCGGCATTTGGCCCTCTGCGCAAGGCTGACCAGAGTCTTTCTATTCTCCGCAAGGGTTCCCCTCTCCTCACGGGAGAGGGGTTGGGCGTGAGGGACGGCATTCCCCCTCACCTTGGCCTTCTCCCTACAGGGAGAGAGAGAATAGAAAGCGCTGAGTGCAAGGCTTTGGCCGAGTTAAAACCCCGTCAACCGGGCCTGGTCGAGGCGCTCATTGGGCCGCACCGGGAGGCCAAGGTATTCGTAGGCCAGGCGGGTGGCGACCCTTCCGCGCGGGGTGCGGTCGAGGAATCCCAACTGGAGGAGGTACGGCTCCCAGACATCCATCACCGTGCCCGCATCTTCGTTCATGGAGGCCGCGAGGGTCTCCAGTCCCACCGGGCCGCCGTCGAACTTGTCGATGAGGCTGGAGAGCAGCCGGTGGTCCGACTGGTCCAGGCCGCGCCCGTCTACTTGCAGCCTGTCCAACGCTTCCCGGGCCACGGGAGCCGTGACCCGGTTATCGGCCATCACCAGGGCGTAGTCGCGCGTGCGCTTCAACAGCCGGTTGGCGATGCGGGGAGTGCCCCGGGAGCGGTGGGCGATTTCGTTCAGCCCTTCCTCGTCAGCATCCATTTCGAGTATCTTCGCCGACCGCTCGACAATCAGGCGCATATCCTCCGGCTGGTAGTAGTCCAGCCGGAAAACCGACCCGAACCGGTCCCGGAGCGGCGCACTGAGCAGGGAGAACCGCGTGGTGGCCCCTACCAGGGTGAAGGGATTGATCCGCAGGTTCACGCTCCGGGCGGCCAACCCCTTGCCCACCATCCAGGAGAGGAAGAAGTCCTCCATCGCAGAGTAGAGCACCTCTTCAACCATGCGGGGCAGGCGGTGAATCTCGTCGATGAACAGGACACTGCCGGGTTGCAGCCCGGTCAAAATGGCGGCGATGTCTCCAGCCCGCTCGATGGCCGGACCGGAGGTGACACGGATTTCAACCTCCATTTCCTGGGCAATGATATGACCCAGGGTCGTCTTGCCCAGCCCCGGGGGGCCGTAGACGACCACATGGTCCAGCGGCTCGCCGCGCATTTTGGCGGCCTGGATGCCGATGTCCAGGTTTTCCTTGACGTGAGGCTGGCCGACAAAGTCGGCCATGCGCCTCGGCCGCAGCGTCAGGTCCTGGTCGTCGGGGTGGGAATCGCCGGAAACCAGTCTGTGCTCAGTCTCGTCTCTCGTACTCTGCAAAAGGGTTACTCCTGTGAGAACTGCGCTCCGTATCCGCCAAGCTCCAGGTCCGGGGCTTGGCCGGAACGCGCGGGCCAGGATTCGTCCCTAGCCGAACTTGCGGAACAACACGCAGGCGTTTTGACCGCCGAAACCGAAGGCGTTGGACAATGCCGTCCGCACGTCCACCTGCCGCGCCGTATTCGGCACGTAGTCCAGATCGCAGTCAGGGTCCCGGGTCTCGTAGTTGATGGTCGGGTGGACCATGCCGGAAGTGATGGATTTGACGCAGGCGGCGGCCTCCAGCGCGCCCGATGCCCCCAGGGAATGGCCGATCATCGACTTGGTGGAACTGATGGGGATGCGGTAGGCACGGTCCCCGAACAGCCGCTTGATGGCCACGGTCTCCAGGGCGTCGTTCAGCGGCGTAGACGTGCCATGGGCATTGATGTAGTCCACCTGTTCCAACTCGACCCCCGCATCCGCCAGCGCCAACCGCATGGCTTCCGCGGCGCATGTCCCCGACTCCTCCGGCTGCACCGGGTGGCCTGCGTCCGATGTGGAGCCGAATCCCGCGACCTCGGCCAGTATGGTCGCGTTCCGGTCAAGGGCGTGGCGCAGTTCTTCCATGACCAGCACAACCGAGCCCTCCGCGGGCACGAAACCGTCGCGTTCCGCGTCGAAGGGACGGCTGGCCCGTTCCGGGTCCTCGTTGCGGGTGCTCAACGCCCGCATGACCGCAAATCCGGCCAGGCCCAACTGGCTGATACCCGCCTCCGTGCCTCCCGCCAGTATGACGTCGGCTACGCCGCGGCGGATAGCCTCCAGGGCGTCGCCTATGGCCTGGTTGGAGGCGGCGCAGGCCGTGGTGGTGGTGGAGTTGAATCCCTTTGCCCCGGCGACTCGGCTCACGTTGGCTGCGGCCATGTTGGGCAGGATCATCGGGAAGAAGAAGGGCGACATCCTCATGCCGCCCCGGCTGGCGAGAACGCGGCAATTCTCCTCCAGGGTAGGGAATCCGCCGTTGCCGTTGCCCAGCACCACCCCCACCCGGAATGGGTCCTCGGCAGCCATGTCCAGCCCGGCTTCCTCAACCGCCCTCATCCCGGCGGCGACGGCCAACTGGGAGAACCGCGCCATGCGCCGGGCCTCGCGGTTGGGCAGGTATTGGGCCGGATCGAAGTCCCGTACCTCACCGGAGATACGGCAAGGGTAGCCGGTGGGATCGCACAGGGTCATCGGGCCAATCCCCGGCTTCCCGGCAACCAGGTTCTCCCAAAAGGCGTCAATGCCCTGGCCCAGGGGGGTTATGGCCCCGATGCCAGTTACCACCACCCTTGGACGCTCCCGTGTCACGCCTCCAACTCCTCCCTGTGTTCGTCCATTCGATTCCTCAACACCTCCGCCATTAACGCAGGTCAGGCGGCAGCAGGTCCGGGTATAGTTCCGGCTCGATGTCCAGGACGTCCTCCCTCGCCTCCGCGACCAGGAACAGGGACCCGGTGGCCAGGACCAGGTCTCCCGGACGGGCCGCGTTCCTCGCCGACTCCAGGGCCGCCGCAGTGTCCGCGAATGCCGCGGTTTCCACGCCGCGCTCCCGGAACAGGGATGCGACGTCGTTGGGCGGGACGGACCTCGGGTGCCGTGACCGGGAGGCAAACACAAGGCCTGCTCTACCGGCCAGCTTGCCGGCCATCTCCGCCACGTTCTTATCCCTGGAAAAACCGGCCACCAGCAACAGCCGTTCGTAGCTGAAATACTCCGGGAGGGTGTCCAGGAGCACTTCGACCGAGTAGGGGTTGTGTGCCCCGTCCACGACAATCAGCGGATCGCGGGAAATGACTTCCAGTCTGCCCGGCCATTCAACGCTTCGGAACCCCTCTTCCAGGGCGGAGTCCGGGATGTGATGGCCCCGTTGACGTAGAGCCTCGACCACAGCCAGCGCGGTCGCCGTGTTCTCCATTTGGTGCCTGCCCAGCAGCGGGACTGTGAGCCTGTAGTCATCCTGGCCGGTACTGACGGAAAACTGCTGACCATCCATTGACGACGATTCCAGGCTCCAGGACGAGTCCCGGCCTACCTGTACCGGCATGATGCCGAGGCGGTCGCAGGCGGCGAGAATCGGCTTCAATGCCTCGGTTGGCTGCGGGCCAATGACCACTGCCGCTCCGGGCTTGATGATGCCCGCTTTGTCGGCGGCGATGGCCTCAAGCGTGTCCCCCAGGATGGCAGTGTGGTCCAGGCTGACGGAGGTTATGACGCAGACCTCCGGGGATACCACATTGGTCGCGTCCAGCCGCCCGCCCAGGCCAACCTCTATTGTCTGAAAATCGGCGCACTCCTGGGCAAAGCACTGGAAGGCCATGCCGGTCATATACTCGAAGAGGGTTACCGGACCCACTTCCGGGTCGACGGTCATGTGTTCCTGGTTGGGCAGCAACTGTTCCACGAGTCCGGCGAACTTCGCCTTTCCAATGGGTTCCCGGTCCAAGCGCATGCGCTCGGTGAAGCTGTGAAGGTGCGGCGAGGAATAGAGGCCAGTCCGGTAACCCGCGGCGTGCAGCACCGAATCGCACATGGCCGCCGTGCTGCCCTTGCCCTTGGTGCCCGTGATATGGACGGTAGGGACATCCAGATGAGGGTTCCCCATGTCTTCGAGGAACGCCTCCATCCGGGACAGGTCCTCAATCGCTTTCTGGCGAGGCCCTCTGCCGCTGGGCCGCTCATGGTCGACCAGCGACAGGAGGTAGTCCACCGAGTCCTTATAATCCAACAGCGCGGTCCCTTTACCTCGTTGGGTGGTGCGACAATGCCATCGAAAAACCCAGCCTCATCACTTTCTTCCGGCCGACTCGTAGTGGCGGGACCCGTCCTTCGATCATGCAGTTCAGTATATGGGCCACTAATGGTCCCGTATCGACTTCGGCATCGACCCCAGAGAAATCCTGAGCGCGTCCCGGAAACCGATAGAGTTTATGTAGCCTATGTTACCTTCCAGCTTTCGCGGGGTAAACCCGAATTCATCCTCAACGACACCGGGTTCGGCGACGTTGCGGATGGAAATCATCCGCAATTGATCAGTGGTGATTGGAGGACGCGACTGCACCGCCTGGGCCAACTTCATTGCCAGGTAGGCAGTCCAGACCGGAATATGGATTCTCAGTCTCCGCTTGCGGAGTGTCCTTGCGACTATGCTAACAAGTTCATTGTAGGTGAACTGTTCAGGCCCTCCAATCTCGACGGTGCGGCCTCTCAGTCTGCTTCTTTCGAGGGAAATAGCCACGCAGCGGGCGACGTCCTCTACGGCAATGGGCTGGAACCGGTTGCGCCCGGGACCTATCACGGGGACCACCGGGAACACTTGCACCAGCGCCGCCAGCGCGTTGAGAAACTCGTCGCCCTCGCCGAACATGATCGATGAGCGCAGGATGGTATAGGCAAGTCCGCTCTTCACCACCTCCTGTTCACCCTGCCATTTGCTCAGCAAGTAAGAGTACGACTGGTCGGGCCCCGCGCCAATGGCGCTCATCTGGACGAAGTGCTGCACCTTTGCAGCTTTGGCAGCCGCGACTACGGCGGCTGCGCCCCGGTGGTTAACCAGGTCGAAGGTGCGCCCGCGGCCCTGGCGTATAATGCCCACCAGATGTACCACCGCGTCCACATCATAGAACGCCTCGGCCAGCGCGCTACGGTCGGAGATGCTGCCATAGGAAACTTCGACCGAGCGGTCGGAAAACACCCGCTCTCGCCCGGCAGTGTGGACCAGGGTGCGCACCTGGTGCCGTCCCTTCAGTTCTGCCACCACCCGGCGTCCGACGAACCCGGTAGCCCCGGTTACGAGCACTCTCACGGCAGCCTCCGCATCATGCTTCCACAGATAACAAACGCCTCAATCAGTGTCAAGGGCTAGGGCCCTACTATTCCCCCGCCACCCGGAGGGATAGAGGAGCCTTTGTCAAGAATAGACAGACCTTGGCTTTGCGACATCCGAAAGTTGCTAGGGCAATAGCAAGGGACTACAATAGCCATGTAACTATTCTATATGTATGTTCCACGCCGCGCCGCCCACACTCAGGAATCCAGGCCGGTAGTGCGGGACACGGAACGGGTCTAGCGTCTTGAACGCCTCTACCGCGACAACCGCCACTGGACATAAGCCGCCGCTGGGCGACCTCCATGAGCTTGTCCGGCGCATCTTGGACGGTGATGATGCCGGATTGTCGGCCCTGTGTGGCATCGGGGACGACCGGATACCGGAAATGTGCGACGCTGCGTCCGAACTGCGGGACCGGGGCAAAGGCAAGACCGTCACATTCTCACCCAAGGTGTTCATCCCGCTTACCCGCCTCTGCCGCGACTTCTGCGGGTATTGCACCTTCCGGCAAAGCCCCGCCGAGGCCGGGGAAAACCTGTACCTGACTCCGGAGCAGGTGCTCGACGTGGCGCAGGCTGGTGAGCGTTTGGGATGCACCGAAGCCCTGTTCACCCTGGGAGAGCGCCCGGAGCAGAGATACCCGGAGGCGCGCGAGTGGCTGGAACGCCGGGGATACCGCACCACGTTGGGTTATCTGACCGACGTCTGCAAGCTGGTGCTGGAAGAGACAGACCTGCTGCCCCACGCCAACCCGGGGACCATGAGCCGGCATGAGATTGCCGCGCTTCAACCCTTCAACCCGTCGGTAGGGGTGATGCTGGAGAGCACCAGCGAACGGCTCTACGCCGCCGGGGGGCCACACGAACACGCGCCCAGCAAGCGCCCCAGGGTGCGGCTGCGGACGATGGAGCTTGCCGGAGAACTGGGACTGCCTTTCACCACCGGCGTCCTGATCGGGATAGGCGAGGACCGCCGGGAGCGAATAGAATCGCTGCTGGCCATCCGGAAAGTTCACGAAGAGCATGGCAACATCCAGGAAGTGATCGTCCAGAACTTCCGGGCCAAGCCGGACACGCCCATGGGCGGGGAGCCGGATGCCGAAGGAATCGAACTCATGTGGACGGTGGCGGCGGCGCGTTTGATACTGGGTCCGGATGTCAACATCCAGGTGCCGCCGAACCTCAGCGCGGACAACTACCAGGTCTACCTGAATGCAGGGATCAACGACTGGGGAGGAATCTCCCCGTTGACCATAGACTACGTGAACCCCGAAGCCCCCTGGCCCGGGATCGCCGAGCTGCGCGACAGGACGCGGGCCGAGGGGTTTGAGTTGCGGCCAAGATTGCCCGTATACCCGGAGTTCTTCGTCGGTTCCGACGCTTTCCTGCCGCCCCAATTGAAGACCAGGGTTGCCCGTCTTGCGGACGACGAGGGTTACGTTAGAGGAGGGGTCCAACGATATGCCGGTAACGAGTAGCGACGGGTCTGATGCTCCGAGCATTGAGGGCCTGATAAGCCACCTGGACCCTGCGGTGGGCAGAATCCTGGGCCGGGCGCTGTCCGGAGAGGACATTTCCGCCGATGAGGCGGTAACCCTCTTTGATTCCACTGGTCTTGAATACAACGCCATGACGCTGGTGGCGGACGAGCTCCGCCGCCGTGCCGTGGGCGACATTGTCACCTACGTGGTGAACCGGAACATCAACTTCACCAACGTATGTATCAAGCGCTGCGGCTTCTGCGCTTTCAGCCGAGACTTCCGTGAAGAAGAGGGTTACTTGCTCCCGGTGAACGAGATAGTCCGCAGGGCCAAAGAAGCCTGGGACTACGGCGCGACGGAAGTGTGCATCCAGGCCGGTCTGCCTCCCCAGATGCAAGGGGACATGTACATCAAGCTCTGCGAGGCCATCAAGGAAGAGCTGCCAGACATGCACATCCACGGGTTCTCTCCTGAGGAAGTGCTGTACGGCTCTGTGCGATCCCGGTGCAGTATTCGGGAGTACCTTGAAGGGCTGAAGGCCGCCGGCGTGGGCAGCCTTCCGGGCACTTCTGCGGAGATTCTGGACCAGGAGCTGCGGGACATAATCTCTCCAGGCCGCATCCGCGTGGACCAGTGGGTCGAGGTGATTACCACGGCCCACGAGTTGGGTATCCCCACCACGTCCACCGTCATGTTCGGCCACCGGGAAACCAATGAACACATTGCCCGCCACATCGATTTGCTGCGGGACATCCAGAAGCAGACGGGCGGCATCACCGAGTTCGTTCCTCTGAGTTTCGTGCATACCGAAGCGCCGATGTTTATGAAAGGACTGGTCAACAACGTCCGCTCCGGCCCCACGGGAATGGACGTGGTCAAGGTCCACGCCATAGCCCGGATCATGTTGAACAACTGGATTCCCAACGTGCAGGCTTCCTGGGTCAAGGAAGGCTCGCGGATGTCCCAACTCCTGCTGACCGCCGGGGTCAACGACCTGGGGGGCACCCTGATCAACGAGAGCATTTCCACCGCCGCCGGGGCGCAGCACGGTCAACTGATGCGTCCGGCGGAGTTCCGGCAGATGATCCGGCAGGCGGGCCGCATCCCCGCCGAGCGTTACACCACCTACGGCGCGAAACGGGTGTTCAGCGACGACGATGAAGAATTGGACCCGCTGGACGTGGTCGGGGACAACGTCGAGGAGTTGTTCGGCTCATACCACAGGCTGGTGAAGCTGGACACATACAGGTTCGAGCATCCCAACCGGGCAGGTCGGGGCGCAGCCTCCGCAGCCGCCACGTCCGCCGGGGTGGACGACTCCGGCTCCTGTTAGGCCGGCGACCGCCTATGGATGGACATGTGCTGGCCCTCGCGGGCGGAGTGGGCGGCGCGAAGCTGGTCCTGGGCCTGTCCCGGATATTGCCCCCTGAGCGGCTGACAGTCGTGGTCAACACCGGCGACGACGAACAGTTCCACGGCCTGCACGTCTCGCCAGACCTTGATACGGTGATGTACACCCTTGCCGGTCTGTCCAACCCCGAGACCGGATGGGGGCTGGCAGGCGAGACCTTCAATGCCCTCTCCATGCTGGGGAAGTATGGCGCGGACACCTGGTTCAACCTGGGAGACAAGGACCTGGCAACACACATTACCCGCACCCGTGCGCTCCGGGAAGGGGCCACACTTTCCGAGGCCACCTCCGAATTGTGCCGCAATCTCGGGATCATGCACCGCCTGGTCCCCATGAGCGATGACCCGGTACGCACGACTTTGAGCACCGGCTCCGGGGAGTTGGCGATGCAGGACTACTTTGTGCGTCAGCGGAGCGAACCGAGGGTCAACTCCGTCAACTACGTTGGCGCAGACACGGCGTCGCCGTCTCCGGGACTGTTGCAGGCACTGGAGCAGGCGTCGGTGATGGTCTTTTGCCCGTCCAACCCCTTCCTGAGCCTGGGGCCCATACTGGCCATCCCGGGCGTGCGCGGACTGATGGAGAGCTTCACGGGGGTCCGCTTGGGCGTGAGTCCTATCGTAGGCGGAGCGGCGCTTCGCGGGCCGGCCGGCAAGATGATGGCGGAACTCGGAGAGGAAGTTTCATGCGCAGCCGTAGCGCGGCTTTACCAGGGGCTGGTGGACATCTTCCTGATTGACCATGAGGACGCCGCTATTGCCGAGGAAATCGGGCGGATGAGCATCCGGGCCGAAGTAACCTCCATTATTATGAACGACGACGACGACAAAATCACGCTGGCCCGCCAGGTCCTGGCGTTGGCGGATGGATAAGTAAGACGTTGCAGCACCAACCTGTCAAGACCGTCGGCGCAATCGCCATCGTACCCATGAAACCCCTGGCTGACAGCAAGACCCGGCTGTCGGACCGTCTGACGCCCGGTCAGCGGGGCGACATGACCATCGGGATGCTGCGGAGAGTCCTGGAGGCCGTCCGGGGCGCAGCAGTGGAACCCATCTGGGTGGTGGGCGGTGACCATCGGGTGAGAGAGGAAGCCGAGTCCGGCGGGGGACACTGGATGGAGGAACTGGGCAGCGGCCTGAACGATACTCTTTCCAGGGCCTTCGATCTGGCCTTCAACCTGCACCGCGGCGCGTTATATCTCCCCGGCGACCTGCCCTTCCTCAAGGCCGCCGACGTCCACAGCGTCCTTGACTCATCACGCCGCCAGAACAACATCACCCTCGCTCCCGCGCGCCGGGACGGGGGGACGAACGCCATCCTGGTCCCCCAGGGAATTCCTTTCCGACCGGAGTTGGGGCCGCAGAGCTTCACCCGCCACCTGGCCAGGGCCGCGGAATTGGAGGTTTCGGTGGCTATTTGCCACAGCCCTGGCCTGGGACTGGACCTGGACGTTCCCGACGATCTGGACACGGCACAACGGACGGAACCGGACTTCCTGGAGCGGATGCTGTCCGGTCCGGGGGCAGCTGATAGTCAGTAACCACCAATCTCCGAGAACCGGACATGGGCAGCCACAGGGGCTGCCCCTATGTGGAGGCGATGTGTCAACCAAGCCGGTAAACATAGGCATCCTGCTGCCCACGCGGGGGTTGCTGCTGCGCGGCGAGCCTCCCGTCAATGCCGAACTGGTGTTGAGACTTGCACGGCGGGCCGAGGACGCCGGTCTGGAGTCTGTGTGGGTTGGAGACAGCCTGACCGCCAAGCCGAGGTTGGAACCATTGGCGGCGCTGGCGGCCGTGGCGGCGTCCACTAAGAGGGTGCGGCTGGGCACTGCGGTAATGCTGCCCGCCCTGCGCCACCCGACGCTGCTGGCCCAGACGATGGCTACCGTTGACGTCATCTCCGGCGGCAGGCTGGTCATCGCGGCAGGGGCGGGCGGAGCGTTCAACGCGGAGCAGCGTGGGGAATGGGCCGCCGCGGGAGTTGACCCGTCGCGCCGCGCCCGGCGGCTGGTGGAGCTGGTAGAGATAGTGAAAGCCCTGGGCGCCGGGGAGACGGTGACCTATTCGGGGGAGCACTTCCAGTTGGAGCAGGTGGCAGTGGAGCCGCGCCCGGTCCAGCCGGGCGGAGTCCCAATCTTGCTGGCCTGCCACTGGCGGGCCTCGGCCAGGGAGACCCAGTTCCGCCGCGCGGCGCGTCTCGGCGACGGCGTCATGTCCATCTCCGACACACCCGGCGAGTACGCGCAGGTAGTGGAGCGGGTGAGGGCCATCGCCGCGGAGCGGGGACGGGACCCTGCGGAATTGGAAGCGGTCTTCTACCTCACGGTCAACATGGACGAGGACCTGAGCAAGGCCCAGGCTGAGGCGGAGGACTGGCTGACCCGCTACTACGGGGCGAACATCTGGGGAACGCGATGGGGCCCGTTTGGCGGCGCGGAGCGGGTCAGGGAGCGCATGGCCGAGTACGTGGAGGCAGGCGCGGAGACCCTGGTGGTGCGGTTCGCGTCCTTTGAGCCGGAGCGGCAGTTCGAGGCGTTCATGGAAAAGATCGCCCCCGCCTTTCAGTAACCGGCTGTCCGACCGCCACCAACCACCGACATCGGAGGCCCAACTTGTACCCGATAGACCTGACAGGCAAGAAGGGGATTGTATTCGGCGTGGCCAATGACCGCAGCATCGCCTGGGGCATTTCCCGGATGCTGGCGGAGGCCGGGGCGCGGCTGGCCCTGACTTACCAGAACGACCGGGTGAAGGACCGGGTGACCCGGCTGGCCGATACCCTGCACGGGGCGATTACCCTGCCCTGCGACGCTACCGACGACTCCCAGATTGCCGATGTCTTTTCCCAGGCCGGGGATGCTTTCGGGGACATTTCATTCCTGGTCCACAGCATCGCCTTTGCCCAGCGGGAGGACCTGAGCGGGCGGTTTGCCGACACGTCCCGGGAGGGGTTCCGCATCGCGCTGGAGGTGAGCGCGTATTCCCTGATTCCGCTGGTGCGGCACGCCGCCGGCCTGATGCACGACGGCGGCAGCGTAGTCACGTTGACCTTCAATGCGTCGCAGCGGGTATACCCCGGCTACAACGTTATGGGTACGGCCAAGGCTGCCCTGGAGCACAGCGTCCGGCAACTGGCCGCCGAGTTCGGCCCCCAGGGAGTGCGGGTCAACGCCATATCCGCCGGCCCGCTGGAAACGCTGGCGGCCCGGGGCATCCACGGCTTCCGGGACATGAAGCGGGTCCATGCCGAGACCGCCCCGCTCAAGCGCAACATCACGGTGGACGAGGTGGCCAATACGGCCCTGTTCCTGTGCAGCGGCCTCTCCAGCGGCATCACCGGGTCGATCATTCCCGTGGACGCCGGATATCACATCATGGCGGTGTGAGAGCGGAGGCCGGAGGGATTCGCCTGGGCATCCGGCATTGGGTCGCTTCACATCGCGTACCGGGCCATGCCCGTCCAACCTGCAGCCAATAGGACTTGAGCATGTCCACGCTAGACCATATACAGCATTCAGAAACCGGCAGAGCGCCGGTCCGTCAAAACGTAAAACACGATTCTAGGGCCTTCAAAGTAGCCGAAGCCGTCTATGAGGCAGTCAAACCGGACATGGTAATACTGTTCGGTTCTCGGGCCAGGGGGAACTACAGCGACTCCACGTCCGACATAGACATCCTCGTAGTCTCGGGCCAGGCTCAACCCGAGCCGGTTAAAGAAAGGGCCATGTCGGCAGCCCGGCACTCTGCTGGCAGCCTGTATAACCACGACGTCCCGGTCCAACTGTTGTGGCGCACCGCCGATGAATTCCAGTGGATGCGCCGCACCGTAAACAATGTAGTAGCCAGAGCCGCAGCCGAAGGTATTGTCATGCCGGAAGACGCAGGGAACCACGGGAACGAAGACAACGACTATGCTTACGAATGGACTGTAACGGACCTACGAGTCCGGCACGCGGAAGACCACCTGTCAACTTTTGAGCTACTGGTCAATCAGGGGCTGAGCGACCGGGTAATCGGCAAAAACGCTCAGGAGGCTATGGAACACGCACTGAAAGCCGTAATCTCAGCGTATAACATGCCCTACGAACTTACCCACGACCTCAACCGTCTACTGCGCCAGCTATACGACACGGCCCCCGATTTCCAATTCAGCCCGCGCTCAGACTACAACGTGCTGGGCCAATACAGCTGCCGCGAGGGCTATTACGACCCGGAAGAGCCCCTGACCAACTCCGGGACATACTACGAGGACGTAGTATCAGACGTAAGAACATTGCTGGACCAGGTATCAAAACCCAGGCAGGAAAGAGACCGGGAGTGACATGGGCACGGCCAAGGCGGCCATTAACCGATAATATCAGGTACAAGGGCTACCCGCCTTGGGCTACATCACCAACAGGGCGGCGATAATCCCGATAAGGGCGGCCAGCACCCCGCCGCCGATTGCCAGCACGGCAATTACGAGCTTGTCGATTCTGTCATTGACCCGATGGAACTCCGCGGCCATGTCAGCGTTGACCCGCTGAAACCCTGCGGCCATTTCGGCGCTGGTCTGGTCAATCCGGCCGTTGACCTGGTCGATCCTGGAATTGACTTGCTGAAACCCTGCTGCCATGTCGGCGTTGGTCTGGTCAATCCTGGCGTTGACCTGCTGAAGCTCAGTTCTCATGTCAGTGTTGACCTGGTCAATCCGGGCGTTGACCTGGTCGATCCTGGAATTGACTTGCTGAAATCCAGAGGTAATGTCGGCATGGAGCTGGTGGACCAGGGCCGACTGTTCTTCAACGCGCCCTTCCAGGTTGCCCAAGGCCCTATCTCCATTGTCCGATGCCATTGCCGTTGGCCTCCCGATTTGTCTGGTGGGCCAATTCTAGCATTTCCATTGGCCCGATGGAAATGCGTCCCCCTACAGTATCCCCACTTCCCGCAGCCTTGTAATCAGGTATGCCTGCTCCCGGTCGCCCTTGGTGCGGTTGCAGTGGGCGCAGAGGAGTTGCAGGTTTTCCAGGTGGTCCGCGCCGTCCCGGGAGCGGGGGACTACGTGGTCTACTTCGAACTGGCGGAAGGGGAATTCCGTGCGGCAGCCGTTGCAGCGGCCTGCCTGCATCCCGAAGAGGACGTGCTCGTTCTGGCGGTAGGGGACAGGGGCGTCAATGTCGGTGCGGCGGGGAATGTCCGTCCGGGCCGTTACCAGCCGGTCGTGGAACAGGCCGCCCATGAACTCCCTGAGCCGCATATTGACCAGCTCAACCGCCCTGGGCGACAGGTCTATGCCGACCCATTGGCGTCCCAGTTTCTCGGCGGCGACGCAGGCGGTGGCGCAGCCGCAGAAGGGGTCGAGCACCATGTCACCTTCGTTTGAGGACGCTTTAATGATGCGCTCCAGGAGAGCGAGGGGTTTTTGCGTCGGGTATCCGATACGTTCCTTGGCCTGCGAGTTGATCGGCGGTATATCCGTCCAGACATTATCAACCACATTGCCGGGCATCTCGTTCAAATACCGCTTCAGGCGAGGTCGTTGTCTGGGATTCTCCGGGTACCATATCCGTCCCTCGGTATCCAACTTGGCCATAGTTTCCTGCGAATACCGCCAGCCCTTGACCGGCGGCGGATAGCCTCGCCACTCATAAGTCAGGTTGGGACGGGGATTCGGGCTGGTCATGTTGTCGAGTGTGTAGAGTTCCCGCCCGTCTTCGTCGTTGTAGCGGTAATAGCGTTCGATATACGCTTGATCATACGGGACTCGAACATCGTTGATGTTGATCTGGTCGCCGTAAAAAAGGATGGTGTCGGCCACGTTTCCGAAAGTGCGGGAATCGCTGTGGGCGGAAGTCCGCTTCCAGGTTATCTCGGCCATGAACTTGCTGGCCCCATAGATGCTGTCCATCAGCAATTTCAGATAGTGGCTGGCCGTTGGGTCGCAGTGGAGGTAGATGCTGGCGGTGTCCTTCATCACACGGCGGATTTCCAGCAGCCGCACGGCCATCATGCACAGATAGGACTGCATCCCCTTGCCGTGGGTCATGCCAGCGGTCTCCAGCACCTGGTACATGGCCGGGTGCTCGTCGGCCACGAGGCCCATCCATGCCACGTCCAGGTCGGACAGGGTCCAGGTATCCTTGAAGGCCGCCCCCGCTGCCGCACTGCCCACGGGGGCGGAATAGTCCCGGTTGGAGTTAAACGGCGGGTCCAGGTAAATCAGGTCAACCGACTCGCTGTTCAGCCCGCGCAGGATGTCCAGGTTGTCGCCGGTCCAGATGGTTTTGTCGTCAAAGTTGGGCTGCATGTGTTTGTCCATAAGGCCAATACTATCATGGGCGGTGGATTCCCCGCTTTCGCGGGAATATTCGTGTGAATATCAAGGGTTGGAGGGTCAGGGAGGTTTTTGTTTTCCCGGACATTTTGGACCGCTGATGAGTTTGGGCCGCCGGGAAGGCTTTGCGCAATGAATCTTTTTTGATTCCGGTTCATTGTGCAAGATTTATTTGTCTGGGATTCCGGAGGTTGACGGCGTATGGTTTCCATCTCACCTGTGCCAAGTTGACGACCGGGTTAAGGGTGGACCAGCCTTCCCCTGTCCGGGGAGCGGCGCCTTTGGAGAGCTTTGAGGCCCGGAAACTGAGAGGCTTGGCCCTCGCTCGTTGGGCGCCTTCGTCTTCCATTCGGTTGCTCGCCGTTTCAGCCCGTTCCGGAGTTTCCCTGTTCACTCTCCCGTGCTGGTCATCTCCATGGCATCCACGGGGATGAGCCTTTGTCCGTGCGGGTCCACGGCCAGGAGGGCGTGTTCCAGGGCCATGGCGCCGAGCAGAGTTGGCTCCCCTTCTTCGCCGAAGGCGACCGGCGTGGGAAACTGTTGCCCTTCCAGCCGGATGATTGCCCATCCCTGTTCTCTGGGCACCCGCCGTCCGCCGGCCAGCAGGGCCGTGTAGGTCCGGTCGGCGGGTATGCCCAGGGCTTCCAGGATGGACCGGGGCACCTTGGTGAATGTGGCCCCGGTGTCCACCAACGCCTCCAACTCCTGGAACCTGTGGGCGCTCTGGTCGCCTATCTCAACTGTTATCCGGAAAGTTCCCATTCCTGTCCTCTTCAGTGGCCGGTGGTCAGTGGTCAGAAAGATCTGCGTCTTAGCGGTCTTGGCCTTGGGGCGATTCGTTGTGCAAAAATCTTTCTATTCGTTTTAATTCCCGCTCATTCCCGCTTATTTTACGAAGCTTGGTAGTCCGTTGCCGACTGACCGGCGCATTGGCCGGTTGGCGGCGGGCTGGGCGCGGTTTTTCGGGACGGGACATCTGGGAGCCTCAACTGCGGCGGGATGTCCGCGCTCCGGCAGACAGAGACTGATGCTGCAAGACATGATAGGGGAGTGTGTCCGGGGTTAGGAATCGGCAAATGTCAGTGACTATTGGTCATTTTGGGCGGCGCGGGTGACTGAGGCTTGCCGGTGGACTGCCGCTCCTCCGTTTTCACGTGAACAGGCTTTCGCGGGAATGAGGGAGTTGGGAGTGTCAAGGATGAGGAGAGGGAGCCGCCGATGCAGGGAAGATATAGGGGGTGCATGGCCGGAGGTTTACGCGCCAGCAGCATCCAGTTGGCGGCGGTCCTGATCGGCTTCGGCGTGGCGGCCCTGGAGTTCGTAAGCCGCGGCACGGGCCTCCAAGGCCAGGGTATAGGAAGAGTCGAGGGCCAGGGCCTTGGTGAACTGGTCTATGCCCTCCTGGACGCGGCCCTCTTCCACCAGGCTCCGGCCGCGTTCCGTCATTGCCACTGCGGTGGGTATGCCGCGGCTCATGGGTCTGATGACCGAGCGCGGCAGGCGTGGAGCGGGATCGGTGTCCGGCGCGGGTTGCGATGCCGGGCCTGGAGCAGGCGCAGCCTGGGTGGGGTCCGGCCCCATAGCAGTATCCGTGCCACCGGGTTGCGCGGCAGCCGGCTCAGGGGTTGGGGCATCCTGCCGGGGCTGGGAGCTGACCTCTTCCGCCGGAGTTGTCGCGGAGGGCGAAGTTGCTATCGTTTCCTGAGATGCGGGACTGGCAGGCTGTTGTTCCGGAGCCTCTGTGGGTTGAGATGAAACCGGAGTTTCCCCTGCTGCGGAGGCGCCGTCAGGAAAGTCCCGCTTCAACTCCCAGCCGCACGAGGTACAGTAATAGCGGCCGTGGGGCTGAAGCGCGCGGCACCTGCCGCATTCCACGCCCTGGGGCGAGGGGCTGGTGGTAGTCTGCGGCGACTTCAGGAACAGCAGGATGACCATCGGCACCATGCAGACGAGCATCCGAGGGTCGTTCTCGCCCATGACCACCATCGTGACCATTATGCCAGCGGTCACGCCGCCCCAGAGCCAGGGGTTCCGGTGCTTGGCGCGGGCGATCTGGATGGTCCATGTGAGAACCAGGGCCAGGGATATGTACATCAGGAAATCTGCCATGTCCGCTTCCTGCTATTTGGCCTTGTCTGGCCCGCCTGCCTTACTGACTATACAACTTTACGCCTTACGGGACAATCACCCCAGAGAGGCCCAGGGCAATCGCGTTTTAATTTATAACTGTAAAATCTCTCATGGTTAGGACGGCTTGGTTGGTGAATAGCCTTGGAATCACCGTCCAGTGAGTGCCATTGGCCCTGGTGAAT
>DAOUJS010000026.1:0-5137 GCA_034422355.1 Dehalococcoidia bacterium
GGTCCACCGACCCCATGCGCTCCAGCAGGGCTTCCTGCGTCAGCCCTCGCCGCCGGCCGCCACCCTGGGAGAAGGACTCCCGGTAGGAACGCATCAACTGGCCCACCTGGGCCGACCTGGTCTGCCGCACATATCGCTGGCACATGTCTCCACTATGTACATTCTGGGTTTGCATCGTCAAAAACCGTCCTTTGTACAGACTCCCCGGCGCTTACAGGCTATTGTGGCCCCAGTGGGCGCTGCCAGGGCGCGAATACTTCGATCACCGGACCACCGGGTGAAGCTTTCGAGCCTGCGGACTGCGGCCTCTTGACGACCGGCAACGTCGGCCACCCGGCGGAGCGGAGAGACCATCGTTTGGCACTGGATAGACCAATGGAAGATGAACCGACGCCGGAGGCGCCGTTCTACTCTCCGGACCAGCAGAAGACAATCCGGCAGGGGCTGCGCATCCTGGTCAGGATCGCCGTCCGCGCCCACGGGCAGCTGCCGTCGGCGCCCCACTCCCAGCCTTCCCAGGGGCTGGGAATGAGGGAAGAGGGCCCGGCATGAGCGCCGGTCAAAGCACGACGCTGCGGGTGAAAAACCCCGGCATGAACGAGACGGACCCATGAATGATCGAACCGAGCCCACACCCGCCGCCCTCTACGCCCGGGTGTCCAGTGAACGACAGGCCGTGGACCTTTCCGTGGCCGCCCAGCTCCGGGCGCTGCGCGAACACGCCGACAGGAACGGATACGTGGTCGTCCGCGAGTACGTGGACGAGGCCGAGAGCGGGCGGGTCGACGACAGGCCTGAATTCAACAGGATGATCGGCGAGGCCAAGTCGCCGCAGGCCGCGTTCAAGGAGATCCTCATTTGACGGACTCAATAGGCACGGAAAACTCCGCTACTCGTGGGCGGCCGAATTGGATGCCAGCATGTGAGGTCCCAAGCACATATCCGGCTTTGCCTGATGAGCCGGACTTTGCGATGGGCAGTGCCGTTTGCGAGACTTGTCTTGACTTCTGGACTTCGATTGCGGGACCCTACGCTGCTGCCAATCGTGCCGGGCCATAGTGTATCCCGACCAGCCCGCCGCGTTCAAAGCAGGGACGCCGTTGGCAGAACGGAGGTCTACGTCGGAGATCGTCCCGGAATGCCGACTTCGTTGTGCTCCTGGCCCGAAAGCCCCGGAACGGGCCGTAGCTGCGGGACTTTCGGCTTTCCGGCAATGGCCCGGCAGTGTAGAATACCCATCGTGAACCGACGCCTTTCAGGGGAGCCTAAGCAGCGGCGTTGCCGCCAATTGCCAGGTGCGATATGAGCACGTCCGACACCTTTGCCAAGACTTCTAAAGTCCGGGGCGGCTTCCGGCTGCCGGACCCGCCGGAATGCCCGGAAGACAAGATGACCAGCTTCGACCACCTGACCATCAACGGCAATGCCCACTACCTGGCCCGGCACCTGGGCAGCCCTGAAACCACCCTGGTGGCCGGCGACCGCTACCTGGTGGTCCGTCCCACCCGGAACCTGGCCGGGAGCCGGTATCCGGACCTGCTGGTGGCCTTTGGCGTGAACCCGGGCCGGTACAAGGAGAGCAACGGGTACATCATTGACGAGCAGGGGAAGCCGCCGGACTTCGTGCTGGAGATAGCGTCGGAGAGCACGGGAGGTGTTGACGTGGGGGCTAAACGGGAGGATTACGCGGCGCTGGGCATCCCGGAATACTGGCGGTTCGACGAGACGGAGACGGGCCGGTATCACGGGGCGCGGCTGGCCGGGGACCGGCTGGTCGAGGGTGAGTACGTTCCGATACCCACTGACGAACTGCCCGATGGGAGCTTGCAGGGATACAGCGCGGCGCTGGACCTCATCCTTCGTTGGGAAAGTGGCGAGTTGGTGTTCTACGACCCGGCCACGGAGCAACGCATCGCCACCTTTGAAGATCAACGCGCTCGCGCCGACGCTGCCGAGGCCCGCGCCAACACCGCCGAGGCGGAACTCACCGCCGAGCGCGCCCGGGTCCGGGAGCTGGAGGAACGGCTTCGGCAGCAGGGCGCATGACGCCGCGAGGCAGGCGTCCCTCCAGGGTTGCGTGAAGGCCGCAACCGGGCCGGAGCGCAGCCTACGGGTCCGTATCGGAAGGGGCATCAGCCCCGTCCCCCGCCACCTAACTGGATAAAATCAGGAACCAGCTCCAAGCTAACGCGGGGTTCTGTACGGCGGCCAGTCGCCCGTTATATACGTGGGTTCGCCGGGGCGCTCCAGGGCTTCGAGCAACCCTTCCCGAACGAGTTCATACACCGCCTGCGGTTCGGCTTCCTGCAAGCGCCGAATTTCGGCCGCCCAGGCTGCGTCTTGGGCCGAGAACAAACCCTCCCGGTGGGCGCATTCCCGCGACGGCTCGCGGACGCGCTCACGCAAGTCTTTCTCCGCTTCGGTCAGCCGGTCCTCCCGTTCCTTATATTCGCTCGGGAACAGGCCGTGCTGCCAATGGAACAGCAGCCCCTCAACATCCTTGTAACCGGCGTCATTCAAACACGAGAGGGTCGCGCCCAACGCGTCCTGCACTTCAGGGTCCTGGCTGGCCGCAACCCGGATCCGTTCCCAGCCCACCATCCTGGCCTCCTCCACCGCCCCGAAGTTCTGCCAAGATTCCGTGGTACATTCTCGGTGAACGGCTTCCTCGTCAATGCCGGAGCAACGCCACAGGCCCAGCCGAAAGAGCCCGCTGTCGTAACCCTTCAGAACGTCGCGGCCGCATTGGTACGCGGCCTTGCCGTCCGCCGATCCCGCGCAGGCTTCCACGACATGCTCCGTTACGGCTTCCCCGCACCAGTCCAGATACCGGTAGCTCCCATCGTCCCGGAACATTCCAAGGCGTTTGCAACCTTCCAGACCTTCGGGATGCTGGGGATCCGGGATGCGCGTTGGCCCGCGCGTGTATCCTGGGGTCGGGTCGGGTTCCTCGTCGGGCGTCGGTTCCTCGCCTTCTTTCTCAGGGGGAAGGTACGGCTTTGGTTCGGGCGTGGGCCTCGGCCCGGGCGTGGTTCCGGGCGCGGGGGGTGCTTCCTCTGGTTCGGGCGCGCCCGGCTCGGTTGTCTCCCCGTGTAGTTCCATTGATTCCTCTGTTGGTTCCACGCCCGGTTCGATTTTCGGCGTTGGGAGTTCGCGCTGCGGCGTCGCGCTGGGCGGTGCCGTTGCGGGTGGTATCGTCGTGGGTGTGACCCTTTCGACCGTATGAGCGGCTGGCGCGTTGGTTGCTGTTGGCTCCGGCGCTGCTGGGCCGCAAGCCAACAACACAACGATTGCGACGGTTACCCCGACCACTAACACTTTCGGAATATCACTCCCATTCTCCGCCGCCGCTTAATGTCCGGCGAAGCCGTAGGAGTGTATCAGCAGAAAATCAACGCCGCAATTCGGCGTTAGCCCGGCACCATCCCGGGCGGCCACTCAAACGGCTCCCCCGACAACGTTCCCACGACGAAGATTCGCCCGCGCGCCTGGGTTGTGCGGACCTCATACCCTGGGCCATCCTCCCATTGAATCGAGGACCACGGAAATGCCGAGCCTTCGTCACCGGCCAACACAAACGAGACCGGCTTGCGGGCACGGACGAACAGGAACGCCAAGTTGCAGGTCTGCCGGTCCGCACCCGCAAGGTCGGCCGCCACAAGGTCAAAATCCGGTACGCTGTCAAACTCCACGTCCTCGATACCGAAGTCCGAGTCGTAGAGGTATTCGATCCTTATGCCGCTGTCCAGAATTGCAAGAAACAGGGCGTCGTCGCCACAGAGAACGTCGGCAGAATGAAAAAAGGCCACGCTGAGCGTGGCCCGAACCTCGTTATTTCGCACGTTTGTTAGTCCCCCTCACCCCAATAGGCGTCAAGACGCCGGATTTCGGCTCGCCAGAACCCAACTTTCGCCGCGTGGTCGCCACCGCCGAACAGGCCAAGCCGCTCCGCGTTCTCGAAAAATTCGTCGTCCGGTATGCCGGTTCGCTCGTTCACGACACTGGCCGACAGGAGTAGGCGGCCTTCGGAATGCTCGAAAGCGTCGATAAACTGGAGGCAACGCTTAAGGTCGAAGTCGTCGCCCTCGGCCATCCTGAGGCGGACGATCTCGCGGATGCGCCTCTCTGGCGTCATCTCCGGCAACCCGACACCCGGTGGTGCGACACCAGGGCGTCGGCGACGTGGGTTAGCGTCCTCCGGGTGTCGGCATCGTTGGGACGCTCAACCAGTGTGAACCCGGCGTCTTCGTCAGCCTCGTAACCCAACATCATCAGCTGCGTCCGCTCATGGTTGTCGAGGTCGCGGCCGACTACAGGGTGGAGCTATACAGTGAACGCAACATAGTGGAGCGACTGACCCGACGCCTCAAGGGCTTTAGACGGGGCTTCTCCAGGTACGGCAAACTCGGCATCATGTACCCTGGCTGCGTAACCCCGGCCTGCATCTCTGAGGCCTCCATCCGCCCAGCTCAGTGTCAACAGGCCCTGGATTCAAAGGGTCGCCCCGGCGCTGGAGACCAAGCAGCGCCGGGGCAGTTTCGTCGTTCTCTTGGAACCGGCCTGTGACCGCTCTACCGGCCCTGACCCTTCGCCAGCAATGACCGCGCCGCCTCCTTCACCACATCCCGGTTGGTTCCGAGTTCATCCGCAGCAGCATCCAGAACGTCCGCATTCCCGCCCGCTTCCTTCCCGGCCACGGCCAGGTCAAATGCCCTATGGACTTCCGCGTGGCTTGTGCCCAGTTCCGCGGCGAGCGCCGGACCGAAACCGTCCGGCACGCCCTCTCCCCGGTCTGCGGCACGAATGACCGCGCTGCCGGAAACAGCCATGGCCAGAGCAAAAATCCCAATGCCAGCCAGCGCCAGTTTTCTCTTCATGTTCATGGTGCATTACCTCCATGCACCAATCATAGCCTGTGAATGTGAAGGAAATATCAGCGGGCGCTCTCGCCGGGATGGGCGTTCTCGCTCTTGTCCCCCATCACCGTCCTGCGAGCGGCCACCCATGCGTCCCAGAGGACCACAAAGGCAACATCCAGCACCCCGGCGATGGTGATGACCAGCCCCAGGCCCAGGAAAGTAACGTCTGCCACGGTATCGAAGGCCTGCTTGAAGACCTCGGATGTGGTCTGGCTCTC
>DAOUJS010000027.1:0-2523 GCA_034422355.1 Dehalococcoidia bacterium
CGGAGCGCCGCCCCCACCCGGGCCACCAGCTCGGAGGGCGAGAAGGGCCTGGCGATGTAGTCGTCCGCGCCTGACTCGAAGGCCAGCGCCAGGTCCCGCTCCGGGTTCGCGCCCTGCCCCGACAGCAGCACCACCGGAACGCCGGTCACCCTCGATATGCGCTGCATCAGCCCCGGTCCGCCGGCCCCGGTCAGCGCCGAGTCCAGCAGCACCAGGTGGGGCCGCTCCAACGCGATGAGCCGCTCCGCCTCCTCCGGGTCCCAGGCGGCCACCGGCGTGTAGCCCGCCTCCGTCAGGGTGGTGCGCACGTGCCACAGCACCTGGGGGTCGTCCTCCACCACCAGGATGCGCCCCCGGCCCCAGGCGGCGCTCCGGCTGCCAGCGGACGGCAGCCCCGCCGGTCCCGTACCGCGCGGCGCCGCCTCCCCGGCCACCGGCAGGGTGAAGATGCACCGGGACCCCGGGCCCGGGCCGTCGCTCTCCATCCAGATGCGGCCCCCGTGGGCCTCCACGATTCCCCGGCACACCGCCAGGCCCAGGGCCTCTCCCCCAGTGGGGCTTTCTCCCCAGCTTCCCGCCTGGGAGAGCCTCTGGAACAGCAGGGGCGAGGGCTGGGCGGGCACGTCCCGGCCCCGGTGGGCAACGCACACCGCCACGTGAGAGTCCTCCCGGCGGGCGCTCACCGTGATGACCGAACCCTCCGGAGAGTACCGGGCGGCATTGGAAAGCAGCCGGTCCAGCACCTGGAGCGCCCGCTGCCGGTCCGCCGCGACCTGGGGCAGGTCCGGGGCCAGGTCAACCTCCACCTGGCGGCCCGCACCACCCTCCAGGAGGGACGCCCGGGCCTGTCCCGCCAGGAAAACCAGGTCCGTGGGTTCGGGAGCCAGGGACAGCGTGCCGGCCTCGATGCGCGCCACCTCCAGCAGGTCCCGGACCAGGCCCCGCATCCGGTCGGCCTGCCGCCGGATGATGCCGAAGAACTGGCGGGCCTCCCCCGGGTCCAGCCGGGACGGGTCCTCCAGCACGGCGTCGGCGGAACCCCTGATGGATGTCAGGGGCGCCAGCAACTCCCGGCTCACCATGCCCAGGAACTCGTCCCGCTGCCGCCACAGCTCATTCATGGGCCCCAGGTCCTGGAGCGTGACCACCACCGACGCGATGCCGCCCTCCTCCGACAGGATGGGTGAGGCATTGACGATGGTGTTGACCCGGCGTCCGTCGGGCACCTGGATGACTATCTCCTCGGCCCGCACCATCTCGCCGGAACTCAGGGCCCGGCCCAATGGAAGCTCCATCAGGGAGACCTCCCGGCCGTCGGCCCGCCGGAAGCTCACCGTCTCCAGCAACTGCTCCGGGCTCTGGTCCGGGTCGCGCAGCCCGTCCACGATCCTCAGCGCCTCCCGGTTGATCCTGGAAAGGGTTCCCGAACCGGCGTCCAGGACCACCACGCCCACCGGCGAGGTGTTGACCAGCGTCTCCAGGCCGGCCCTGGCCCGCTGCTCCTCGCGGTAGCGGCGGGCGTTGGCGATGACCAGGGCCGCCTGGGAGGCGAACATCACCAGGGTCTCCTGGTCCTCCCGGCTGAACTCACGCCCCGCCGTCTCGTGAGCCAGGTAGATGGTGCCCAGGCCGGCCCCCTGGTGGCGCACCGGCGCCACCAGCAGGGCGGACGCCGGCACCGGGGGCGAGAACCCGGGCATCCCCAAGGCCCCCAGGTGTCCGGCAATGTCGGAGACCCGCAGGGGCTCAAGGAGCCCGCTGAGATATTGGAAGAAGCCCAACCCCTGGGGCATTTCCCACAGCCCCCGGTGCTCTTCCTCGGTCAGCCCGGAGACGATGAAGTCGGACAGCTCATTGTTCCCGTCAAGAACGGTGATCGCCCCGTAGCGGGACCCGGTCAGGTCCCGGGCGCTGTCCACCACCTCCTGGAGCACCGTGTCGAAGTCCAGGCTCTCGTTGATGCGCAGGCTGGCCTCGCTCATGCGGGAGAGGCGGTCTCCCCGCGCCCGGCCTTCGGGTTCCCCTTCCGGTCTCTCCCCTCGTGTCAAGGCTGCACCTCCCCGGCGGGACTGGTGATTGTGCGGTTAGTATAGCACGCTGTGTGGCCCATGAGCCGCTTCTCACCGGTATATACACTTTTATTTACACCGAATATTTACTGAATAATGACACGATAGCTGGGATAATGTCTGCTGGTTCCTTTGTACATATTTGCCCATGGGCCTCGAATGACCGGGCCATTCGAGTGCATTCCGGCACTCCCTGAAAGCTGAGGGTATAGACTATCCGCTTCAATGACCTGCTTCATCCTCTGGCTTTCCCTGGAAGGGCGTATGAGAGACCTCCGGCACCCGGTTTCGTAACCGCTGCCAGGAGGCAGGAACTCCCTGCGCTTTCCAATGCCTCGGGCCGGTCTCACACTATACATACCCTTCTAACCCCCCCGACTTTTTCCCTCCCTTTTCTAATTCCGACCGGTTCTTCCTCTTCAACCACCGCTGGTCGCGTTCCTGCATCGGGGCG
>DAOUJS010000028.1:0-6017 GCA_034422355.1 Dehalococcoidia bacterium
AAGGGGGCGCCTGGAGCGCCTGGACGGCGCTGACCTCGCCCCACACGGTGAGCGGGCTCTCGGCGGGCACGTGGTACGACTTCGAGCTGCGCCGCCGGGTGACGGAGAGCGGCGAAACCACCACCAGGGCGGAGGCCCGGGACAGGGTCATCATCGCCACGCCGGACAAGAACTGGTACTACGAGTACTACAACCCCTACCAGCGCAGGGCCGGCGAGCCGGTCCCCAATCCTGCCACCTGGCAGGGCGCCATGAGCTGCGGCGTCACGTGCAGCGAGGCGAGAGGGATGTGGGACCGGCAGTGGCGGGAGTGGCAGTCGAGGTGAGGGTCGGGCGGCCGCGATCCGTCCCCACCGGGATCAAGATGCACATGGGCGAAAACGTCGGCGTCAACGCCAACCTGGCAGGCATCGTTGGACTGGGCGACCAGGGCGGCCACAAGGTGCGGGGAACGCTGCCCGGCGGGACGGTCCGAGCCGGCCAGGGCCGTGCTCGCGCGGACGTGGTGAATCCCATGGCCGATCCGAACTCGCTCTACGAGTATCGGAACACGCTCACCTATGAGCTCGACAACGGATGGACGACCACCAGCAGGTCTCCTCCGAACATATCGCACACCGGCGACCCCAATCATCTCGGCTTCTGCATCCGGAAGGACGGGTACGGCCACGGCGTCATCCGCTACGACGGCACCATCGTCAAGAGGTCGGTCTGGAGTGAGCGCCACGTGTTTGACTTCGGCAGCGGACGCACCTCCAACGTGGTGAAGCTGACCGTGCGCATCAAGGGAGAGACGCTGCCTGCGGAGGGCATTACCCGGAATGTTTATGTAACGGTCTGGCCGGACAAAACCGCGGCCAGGACGGGCAGTTGCCCACGGTGATCGAACCGCGCCGGGCTGATGCACAACCGGCTGCCGGGACAGGACCAGCTCATTTCACCCACGCATGCCGCATGGAGGGAATGCAACCATGAAGGACCTGAACCAGCGGACCCGCGTTGTGAAGATACTGATGCTAACCGGGGTTCTGGCCGCGGCGCTGGCCCTGTCGCCGGGAACGGCGGGACCGGGACATCTCCGATGACGTGTATGCCCAGTGTTCCGCCCTGTTGAACATGGCGCGGGAGTTGAAGGGCCTGGCCTGGCATCCCAATATCCCCATTGAGCACTGGAACGGGATCACGCGGGAGGGCCGGGGGCATGGGCCGTTGAAGAGTGCGATGCTCGGCCCTGCGTGGCACCGTATCAGCGGCCGGATTGGGGAGTGGGACCTGAGGGGCGTGGTTGGGAATGGGTCAACCAATGCGTTGCTGGAAGAAGTTTACCTGCCGCAGATGAACATCTGTCATAACCCCCAATGGGTGGGCCACGGACACTCGATGTTCGTTGGTGAGGACGGGTACGTGAAGTGCTACTGGATTAAGTGCGACGCCGGCGGTCAGCCTTTTGAGCCGGATGGTTTCTAGGGTCTGGCGATTGCCTTGGGAGCTATATACGGTTCTACCCATAAATGAGTGAAGGCCGGGAATATCCCCCGGCCTTCACTCTCTGTGCCCTCGGTGCCATTCTCCTACTCACTTCTTCCCCTCTGGTTTCTTGGGCGGTAGTGGCTTCACAAGCGCCCCGACCACGTTCTCGAAGGTGTCGGGTATTGACTTGATGTCCTGCGGCAATGCCTCCATGTCTATCCTGCGATTGACGGCCTCAACCAACGACATCGACTATGATGGACGGCGCTGGATACGGCTTTCTCCATAAAGAGCCTACTCTGTTGCTGGTATATGTCATTATAGCATATAGGCCCCAAGCAACACCTTGACCAGAACAGGACAGCGTACTATGATGGACGTACTCAGCATTGGCCTTGAGGGGATCCATGACGACAATCAATGACAGGCTCGAAAAGCTGGAAGATGCTTTCGTAGAGTTGGTTCCGCTGGTCAGGCAAATATCCGCCACCCAGCAGCAGATGAACAAGCGGCTGGACGCAATGGACGGCAGGCTGACATCTCTCGAAAAAACTCAGAACCAGATGCTGGAAACTCAGAACCAGATGCTGGAAACTCAGAAGCAGATCATCTCTACGTTGCAAGCCCAGTCCACGGATATAGCGTTGATCAAAGAGTATTTGGGTTAAACCGCACCAGGTTCCGAAGGACGCAAAAGGCCCCGGTTACGAGCCGGGGCCTTTTGCCGTTTCTGGGTAGAACCGTATATAGTCCCCGCTGTTTTGGGGCTGGCCGGCGTTGGAAGGGGCCTCCCGCACGGGGGGCCCTTCCTCGATGGTCTCTTCGATGGCTTCCGCTTGTTCCGGGTCTGGGTCGCCTCACGGGGGCATAGGCCAATGCTCGAAGAAATAGACGCTCCAGGAAGCGCATTCAGCCCCGGCTGCGCCAAGCTCACAGGTGAGCGGCGACGTCGCAGTTCCCGGCATCATGACGCATCACTATCCTCCTGGTCCCTGACATCTCCCAACCGGTAGCCGACCCGAGGCTCGTTGAAGATGTACGTGGGGTTTTCAGCGGTCTCTCCCAGCTTCCGGCGCAGCCGCTTCACGTATGCCCGCACCACCCTGGAATCGGCAGAGGAATCCCGCGCTGCCCAGACCCGTGCCATCAAATGCTCCCGGCTCAGCGTCCGCCCCGCGTTGACCGCCAGCTCGCAGAGCAGGTTGTACTCCGTATCGGTCAGAGTCACCGCCTGTCCGCTCAGCCTCACCCTGCGCCGGACGTAGTCGATGGCCAGGTCCCCCAGCCGGAAGGATTCCCGTTGGGCGCCCGCTTGCGGCGCTTCCCGCCGCCGGAGGGCGGCCCCTACCCGGGCCACCAGCTCGGTGGGGGAGAAGGGCCTGTCGATGTAGTCGTCCGCGCCGCTCTCGAATGCCAGGGCCAGGTCCCGCTCCCGGTTCGCTCCGTGCCCCGAAAGCAACACCACCGGCGCGTCGGTTACCCTCGATATGAGCTGCATCAGGCCTGGTCCGGTGTCTCCGGCCAGGGCCGAGTCCAGCAGGACTAGGTGGGGGCGTTCCACCGCGATGAGCCGCTCCACCTCCTCCGTGTCCCAGGTGGCCACCGGGGTGTAGCCCGCCTCGGTCAGGGTGTTGCGCACGTACCATAACACCTGGGGGTCGTCGTCCACCACCAGGACCCGCCCCTGTCCCCGGGCGGCCCGGCGGGCGCCGACGGAAGTTGGGCCCGGCAGTCCTGCAATGTTCGGCGCAGGGCCCTCGGCGGCCGGCAGGGTGAAGATGAACCGGGACCCCAGGCCCGGCCCGTCGCTCTCGACCCAGATGCGCCCCCCGTGGGCCTCCACGATGCCCCGGCACACCGCCAGGCCCAGGGCTTCTCCCCCGGCCCCGCTCCTGTCGTTCCCCGCCTCGGGCCCGGAGAGCCTGCGAAACAGCAGGGGGTGTGACGGCGCTTCCCGGCCCCTGGCGGCCACGCACACCGCGACGTGCGAGTCCTCCCGCCGGGCGGTCACCGTGATGACCGAACCCTCCGGGGAGTAGCCGGCTGCGCCGGACAGCAGGCGGTCCAGCACCTGGAGCCCCCGCTGCCGGTCTGCCATCACCGGGGGCAGGTCCGGGGACAGGTCCACCTCCACCGGATTGCCGGACCCGCCCTCAAGGAACGCCGCCCGGGCCTGTCCCGCCAGGGAGTCCAGGTCCGTGGCTTCCGGATCGAGGGTCAGCGTCCCCGCGTCCAGGTGGGCCACCTCCAGCAGGTCCCAGATCAGGCGCCGCATCCGGTCGGCCTGTCCCTCGATGATGCCGAAGAGCTGGCGGACCTTGGCCAGGTCCAGCCGGGACAGGTCCTCCAGCACCGCGGCGGCCGAGCCCTTGATGGAGGTCAGGGGCGCCAGCAGTTCCTGGCTCACCAGGCTCAAAAACTCGGCCCGCTGAATGCCCAGTTCCTTAATCGGCGCCAGGTCCTGGAGGGTGACCACCATGGACGCAAGACCGCCTTCCCCGGAGATGATGGGCGTGGCGTTGACGATGGTGCTGACCCTGCGCCCGTCGGGGACCTGGATGACGATCTCCTCGGCCCGCAACGTCTCCCCGGAGTTAAGCGCCTGCGCCAGGGGATACTCCATCAGGGAGACCTCCCGCCCATCGGCCCGCCGGAAGGTCACCTTCTCCAGCAGCTGGTCCGGGCTCTGGTCCGGGTCGCGCAGCGCGTCCACGATCCTCAGGGCTTCCCGGTTGATGAAGGAAAGGGTCCCCGTGCCTCCATCGAAGACCGCCACGCCTACCGGCGAGGTGTTGACCAGCGTCTCCAGGTCGGCCCGGGCCCGCTGCTCCTCCCGGTAGCTTCGGGAGTTGGCGATGGCCAGGGCCGCCTGGGAGGCGAAGAGCATCAGCATCCCCTCGTCCTCCGGGGTGAACTCCGCCTCACCCTCCTTGCCCGACAGGTAGAGGTTGCCCACCCGGCGGCCGGTGTGCCGGATGGGCGCCATCAGGAAGGCCCCCACCGGTCCCAGGGGCGGGCCGATTTCGGGCAGGCCCAGAGTCCGGGTGTAGCCGGAGAAGTCCCCCACCCGCAGCGGTTCCGGAAGGCCGCTCATGTGCTCGAAGAACTCCAACCCTCCTGGCAATTCAACCACCAGGCGGTGCTCCTCCGGGGTCAGGCCCGAGGTGATGAAGTTCTGCAACTGCCCGGCGTCGTCCAGCACGGTGACGCCGCCGTGGATTGCGCCGGTCAGGGCTCTTGCGCTGTCCACCACCTCCTGCAACACCGTGTCGAAGTCCAGGCTCTCGTTGATGCGCAGGCTGGCCTCGCTCATGCGGGAGAGGCGGTCTCTCCGTGTCTGGTCCTCGGGTTCCCCGGCTGGTTTCTCCGCTCGGTTCAAGGCTGTAACACCGCCTGTGATCTTGATGGTAAGTAGAGAAGGTTCGAACGGCTCTGAGGCCGGATTACAACCAATAGGATACCATGTATAGTCACCGGATGTTCACTTATTGTTGACCCGGTTTATGCCGCGCTATCCGCCGTGAACGAATCTGCCTGCGGACACGAAAAAGCTGATGTACATTGCCACGCCGCCCCAAGGGAGTTGGCTTCGGTCAGCGCCGGACCGAACCACACCTGCGGGGTGAGACGGGACGGCCCTGTCGCCGTCGCCTGCCGGGGGCCGACCATAGGGATGCTCGCAAGTGAGCCGGAACAATCACCGGATCCCTCGGGATCCGGTTTCCGGACCACGGATCGCCGCTATGGTCCTGCGGGCTACTCCGGGAAAAGAGCAACACCACGACGCAACGGTTTAGGCCGTCCTCGTCCCGTGTGCCCAGAGTATACTGGCAGCCACCGCGTCGATGCTGATTGGCAAGATCTCCTGGCCGTCCACATACTGGCCGCTGGCGTCGTCCAATTTACCGGGAGTGTTGAAAAAGCCGCTGCGACGCCAGGCATCCTAACAGAATGAAAGCCTGATGTTTTCGCTCAACCCATTCCCCAGCCCGAAGAAATGCCTTGGTGCCGGAGGTGGCAGGAAGGGGTCCGGCAATGAAGGTTCAGGATTGTTCTCCGCACCACTAGTGGTGCATCGCTATTGGATTGATGGGTATAAGGACTTGAGCTTGATTCGGGCGTCGGCGGTGGTGAAGCGCCAGTTCACCCGGATACCCTCCTCGTTGCGGCGCTGTTGCCATGCCTTCGTTTCCCGCTCCAGGGTCTCCTGATCAGGAATCCTCCGGTCCAGGCACTGGCCCGCCAGCGCTCCCAACTCTATCTCCGCCATATTCAGCCAACTGCCGTGCTTGGGCGTGTGGTGTATCTCCAGGCGCCGGGCAATGCGCAGCGCTTCCTCCGGCTCGAACGCCTCGTACAGGGAAGCCGGATGGTGGGTGTTCAGGTTGTCCATCACCAGCACTATCCGGTCCTTGTGGGGGAAGTCTTCGTCCGCCAGTTGGCGTACCACCTGGGCCCAGTCCTTCCTGGTGTGCCGCTGGGTGACTTCCACCCGCCGCCACCCCTCCAGGGGCGCGAACAGCATGAACAGGTTGCTTACCCCCTTA
>DAOUJS010000029.1:0-23872 GCA_034422355.1 Dehalococcoidia bacterium
TTCATCCGGATTAAGGCCAACCAGGAAGTCATCCTGAACCGGGACACCCGGAGCCTGACCTGCGTTGGCGACAACTGCTGGAACCCCATAGTCTGGTAAGCAAAGGCCAGGAAACCGGCAGGGGCGGCCCATAAAACCGCCCCTGCCACCTGCCCGTAGGAAATCCACGAATGGACACGAATAACCACGAATGGGAAGCAGTTGGGAAGTCCCTTGCCCCGTTGACGGGGGAGGGTCAGGATGGGGGTGAACCCCATATTAGTGCTCCTTCGTGGAAATTCGTGGATAAACTTTAGAGGAGGAATCAATGGCAAAAGTCAGTAGAATCCTGGCCCTGCTAGCCATAGTGGCGATGCTGTCTGCGCTGCCCCTGACCGTCTTCGCGCAGAACCCGCCCCACGTGGTGCTCGGCACGGCCATGTTGAACGGCGCAACGCCGCCCAATGACACCATGATCGTCGCCATGCAGGGCGACGCCAAGCTCGGCTCCGCCATGACCATGGCTGGCGGCAAATACACCCTCCAGGTCATGCAGCCCCCCGGCAACGGCCCCATCACCTTCATGATCGCCGGTGTGGACGCCAAGGAAACGCTCACCGGCTGGGAACTGGGCAAGGTCCAGTCGGGGTTCAACCTCAGTGCCACTGCCTCCGGCACCGTTGGCCGCGTCGGCCAGGTTGGTCCTCCGGGTCCTGCTGGTCCCGCCGGTCCTGCCGGTCCCGCCGGTCCTGCTGGCCCTGCTGGCCCTGCTGGCGCCGAGGGTCATGACGGCCACGACGGTCCCCAGGGCCCCGAAGGTCCTGCCGGTCCCGCTGGCGCTGACGGCGCCCGCGGCCCCGTAGGTCCCCAGGGCGACGCCGGGGCTGCCGGTCCCGCCGGTGCCGATGGCGCGCCCGGCGCCCAGGGTGCCCAGGGCCCGCAAGGCGCCCAGGGTCCCGCTGGTGCAGCCGGCTCCGACGCCAGCGGCACCACCGGCATCATCGCTATCATCATCGCCATCGTCGCGGTGGTAGTAGCCATTGCCATGCCCTTCGTAATGCCGCGGCGGTAACCGCCCCGGCCCAATAGGGCAAGCAACCAGACCCCATCAGCCCCCAGGCAATATGCCTGGGGGCTTTAAAGTCTAAGGGGGTCTAAGGCTTCATGCATTTCACGAATACAGTGGGCCCATCGTCTGTCGGGGTGCGGGCGGTTCTCGCGGAGTTGACCCAGCAGGAATAGAGCTCAACCGAAAGCACGTACCTGTAGTGAAGTCGGTGTAGTTCGTCAATCTGGTGGACAGAGAAAGAACACTTCCCATGCCCGTCCTTGACACAATACTGCTTGTACTTGAACAAATACTCCCGCAACGCCTCATCTAGCTCTGCCTTGGCTCTGTTCACGTGGACCCTGAGGCTTGCATTCTGTGGCCACGTATTCTTGTGGATCTGTGTAATGTAGCCACCCACGTTCGACTCTGGTATCCAGCATCCGTCTGCGCGCGCGTTCGCATCACCCTTCGTCCAGAAATAATGGATTCCCTTCTCCACCTTGATCTTGATTACGCGGTGGGAAATGCTGGGGCCGCTTAATCTGCAAGAAGGGACAGGCCTGAAGGCGATGACCGTGCCCACGACGATGTCTTCTGGACGGAAGTTGTCCAGGTAGGTTGCGCTGTCCAGGCACGTGACATCGGGCTCCATACTCCCAGTACACCTAAAGTTGCGCACGGAGGTATCCAACAGCAGCGGCTTGCGCCGGTCCTCGAGTTCGACTATTTCGGCGCGAAGTGCAGCAGCCTTATTTTCCAGTTGTTCTACAGTGCCCAACTGTTGAAGCAGCGCTTCTTGTTCATTCCGAATGTCCTCAAGTTCCTGGTTCAATCGGCTGTTCTGTGCGTTTCTCTCACCCAGCTTGCTCTCAAGGTCGCTTTTGTCCCGTTCTATAAGCCGGTTCGTGGCCGAGAGGCCGTCGTTTGAGGCGCGAAGCGCGGCTATGTCACTGGCTTGCAATTCGTTCGCATTTAGGAGTTCGGAACGTTCTGCGCCAGAGAGCTCAAGGTCGTAGGTCAAGGCGCTGACTTCACTCCTGAGGAACCTGTTTTCTGAAACATAGCCTAGGTTCTCTCTCCTGGCTACGTCCCTCGCTGTGGTGACCTTGGAATACTCGTGCTCAAGATCCTCCAGGGCGGCCAATAGGCGATCCACGTCCCTGTCGAGCACACTATTCCGCTCAACCACGTCTTCAAGTTGCTCGCTCTTCTTCGAGAGAGACCTTTCGGTCCCTGCATTCTGGGCCAAGAGCTTTTGCCTGGAATCCTTATATCGGGCCGCCTCTTGCTGGGCGACGTTAAGGTCGGCCGTCACATTGGCTAGCGCAACGCGTTCCTGCGTGAGGTCTTGGTCGGCTCGGATGAATACCACCACAAATAGGGACAAAGTCAGAAGAAGTAAGCCGTTTGAGAGAACGGAGACAACGAGGGGACGCATTTGGGACTCCTTTCGGAAGTGCGCTCAAGATGGCGCAGGAACCGCCACAAAAAGACTTCAACACAGGCACTGCTTGAGTGTCAATTGCATTGCCAGAGATGGTAGCGCTCCAATTTAGGAGGTATGGCTCTTGGAATAGGGTGCCAGAGGAGAACCGAGGGGAGATCGTGGAGGAGATGCCCTATCACTGCGAATTTGCAACTATTGATCGTCAGCAAAAGACTAGAGAAAAGCTCAGCTTGTACACTACGCCTGTAGCTTGCAAGAGTGGTTAAGTCAGTTGGACTTCCCCTTCTTCAAATCGGGTAAGGCTTCCCGGATTTCCTCCACATGGACGGCGAAGAAAGTGCCCACCACCCGTTTACCGCCGGCCTGGGTCTGGGCGGCCCGCACAAGGCCGATGACTTCGCCGTCGCTGTTGAAGACGGGCCCGCCGCTGTCGCCAGGGTCCACGGGAACGTCCATGAGCAGGTTTCGGATCTGTTGGTCGTCGTCCACATAGACCACCTGGGAGAGCACCCCCCGATTGGCCGAGGCTGCGCCCACGCTGCCATCCTCCCTTGGCGAAACGGTGGAATAGCCCAGGGCCATCAGCTCCTGCGCTATTTCGCCCTTGGGTACGCTACCCAGGGGAAGCGGGACTGCGTGGCTGCTCAATGGGACCTTCTCGGGGTCAAATTCAATTAAGGCTAAATCTCTTTCCTGGTCCACGGCCAGCACTCTGGCCGTAAACTCAGGGTCTTCTCCCTGGCGCACGGTCACTGAGCGGTAATGTTCCACCACATGCTCGTTGGTGATGATGAGGCCCTCTTCGATGAGCCACCCGGAACCACGACTGAACCGAGTTTCTATCATGAACACGGAAGTCCAGGCGCGCTGGTGAATGGCGCGGAAATCGGTTACCGGCTGAGGGGTGGCCGTTGGCTGGGGTGTGGGGGTGTTGGGGATGGTAACCGGTGTGGGGGTAGGAGGGAACGTTACGGGAGTGGGAGTGGGCGCCGGCGTGGCCGTAGACGGGAAGGTAACAGGGGTGGATGTAGGTTGGGGCGTGGCAGTTGGTAAAGAAGTGGCTGTCGGAGCCGGGGTGGCGGTGGGCACCAGTGTTGGCGTGGAAACAAGGGTCGGTAGGGGCGCAGACGTGGGAGTTGGCTGAGCGGTGGCCGTCGGCAGTGGAGTGGGGATGACCTGGGGAGTGACCGTAGGCATTGCCGCCACGATGGCTTGGGCCCGCCGGTCGATAAGCTGGTTCAGTTCCTCGTCGGAAGGGCCGCAGGCGGGGATGGCGAAGGCAAGTGTCAATATAACAATGCTGGCCTGAGCCCTACGACATAACTGTTGGCGCTCAAGTTTCACCAGGCAACGACCGAATTGCATAATAGAAAATCTCAGATTGCCTTCCTTATGGAGGTCCACACGATTCCACCCTGACTGCGAGCGCCCTTCCCCTGAATAGCGGCCAGTGTTAGGTTGCCCTGTGCCGCAACCCCAAGTTATCACAGTCTACTGATGGGAAATCAAGTATACTGGTCGCCTATTTTCCCGACTCTTGCCATTCAGAGACTGGCATCTACAGCGCGAAGGTATCCCTTTTCTGGAACTGTTACCCGTTAGAGGGAAGAATTTTGCAAACTATAGACCGGTATAATCGGCCACACTAACCCACCCTGGGGAGCCCGTCATCGACCGTTAACACACTTCAGGAACGAGGAGAGCGGGCGATGACACCGCAAGCTCCCGATTCGCCCACGACGCCTCCAGCGAGCAGGATCCCGCCGGTGGGAAAGGGTGTCGATGCCAGCGGAACCACCGGCATCATCGCCATAGTGGCACTCATAGTAGCCATAGCCATGCCCTCCGCAATGCACGGGCGATAAACGTTTCGATCTGTCAGTAGGTTCCAAGAGGAGCCCCAGCCGTCGCTGGGCGACTCTAGTTTTATTCCGTTACAGTGTGGAAGAACTGCAAAGCGAACAATCTGTCCTTGGCGGGAAATTCAAGCCACTCGTGTACTCTTGACGATTCTTCCTCAGTGCTCAGGGATAAGCCCTCAAAATAGGGGCCTGTCGCCCTGTGCACTGGCTGCGCCTCCTTCTGTAGAGTCTTGCAGGAAAACTCGTGGGACAACACCACGGGAACACGGAGGAGTTAATGGAAGCCTTAACGGTATCTGAACGGAATTTGCAACAAGAGGTGCTCGCTTCGGAGTTGTCCGACAATACGCGCACTGCCTACCAAAAGGGTTGGCGCAGGTTTCTGGACTACTGCGCATCAGAGTGCATTGATAATCCTCTTTCGGTGCCCCCGGACGGGATCGCAAGTTTCCTGGTCCATTTGGCAACAAATCCAAGCCCACGAAGCGGCAGGATGCTCTCAATGAGCACAGTATCGCTCTGGATGAGCGCCGTAAACAAGGGATTCGTCGAAGCGGGGCATCCATCGCCTACGAATCATCCCATTGTTCGTTCTACTCTCCGGGGGATTGCGAGGATTCGAGGTTCTTCGCGCCGCAAGGTTGAGGCCTTGAGGGAGTACCAAATCGAGGCGATGCTCCAGGCAAGCCCCGATACGCTAATAGGAAAGAGGGACGCGGCTATCATAGCTATTGGATTTGCCGGAGCCCTGCGCCGGTCGGAGATCAGCAGTTTGAATGTGGAGGACGTGAAATTTCTTGAAGCATGGGACACCGTTGAAGATCGAATGATCCTAACAATTCGTCGGTCGAAAACCGACCAACTGGGCAGGGGAGAGAGAATACCGATTCTGGACGGGGGAGGGATACGCCCCATAAGCCGACTTCGGACATGGTTGACGAATTCTGGGATAACTAATGGACCTCTTTTTCAAACCATGAAGCGAGGGAGTCGCTTACAGGGAAAACCAATGGACCCTGGCGATATTGCCCGCATTGTCAAGAATCATGCAGAAATGGTCGGACTCGACCCCAAGGACATCGCGGGACATTCCCTACGGGCCGGCTTCGTCACCAGCGCAGCAGTACATCACGCCCGGCTGGACAAGATAATGGCCGTGACCCGTCACACGAATCCAGCGAGTGTCATGGGATACATACGAGACTCCGATGTATTCTCGGACCATGCTGGTAGGCATTTCCTGTAGCTCCGGGCCCCAGAAATAGACTCACGAGGGAAGTTTCGCTTATTCCTCAATGGGCAGGGGATGGAGAAAGGCTCCTGCTCACTCTTGTCCCAATATTGGCGAAAATCCCCCAAAGGGAAGTATTGATGGGTAATACTTAGCGGTAGGCCTTATCAATTGCAATACAGTTGCCCGGATGCACATCGATTTGCAGGAGAAAAATCGGTTGTTTCTGGATGATCCAGCAACGCCGGCGGCGAAGGGTTCTCAGACCAACAAGGGACACGGCCGGGTTGAGACCCGCACCGCCCGGGACAGCGACAAAATGTCCTGGCTGCAAGAAACCCACCAATGGCCTGGGCTGTAGCCGGTGGGCAAGATAACCGCCGTGCAGTATCAGGATGGCCAAACCAACACGAAAAAACGCAACTAATTACTGAGCAAGGCCTTCGCGCTGTACGGTTCAATGAGATAGTGCTAAGTCATTAGTGCACCGAAAACGAACTGCACTGATGCCTGGAAGGGGTATTCAAGCAGGACCAGGCACGAGACCGGAAGGGAAATGCGTCGGGAACTAGGCGTTGATGCGTAAAGTGACCCTGAACCCTGGTGGGTTGAAGCCCAGTAAGGGAGGTCCCTGCCAGGCAAGTCAAAACGCGCCGGCTGGGACGATGCCTTCCAGACACCAATACTCCTCCAGTTCGCTAATCCATCCCTGCGATAGCCATGGGATTGCCCCCCTGACTTCGGACGGCTCAGAATGGAGTTTGTACCAGGCGTGGACGTCACAATTCAAAGAGTCCCCCAGCCGCGGCTGGGGGACTCTCTACAGTCCTCTGTATGTATTGTGTGTTTAGCGCCGCGGCATTACGAAGGGCATGGCTATCGCTACTACCACCGCCACTATCGCGATGATGATGGCGATGATGCCGGTGGTGCCGCTGGCGTCCTGGCCGGCAGCACCGGCGGGACCCTGAGCACCCTGGGGGCCCTGCGCTCCCTGGGCGCCGGACGCGCCATCAGCGCCGGCGGGGCCGGCTGCCCCGGCGTCGCCCTGGGGTCCTACGGGGCCCCGGGCGCCGTCAGCGCCAGCGGGACCAGCAGGACCTTCGGCGCCCTGGGGGCCGTCGTGGCCGTCATGGCCCTCGGCGCCTTCAGGGCCGCGAGGGCCGGCAGGGCCGGCAGGACCGGCAGGACCAGCGGGACCCTGAGGACCGGCGGGACCCGGAGGCCCGACGCGGCCCACGGTGCCGGAGGCCTGGGCGCTGAGGTTGAAGTCGGGCTGGATGCGACCCATGGTCCAGTCGGTGAGCCTCTCGCTGGCGTCCACACCGGCAATCATGAAGGTGATGGGGCCGGTGCCGGAGGGCCGCTGAACCTGGAGGGAGAACTTTCCGCCGGCCATGACCATGGCCGAGCCGAGCTTGTCGCCGCCTTGCATGGCGGTAATTTCCGTGTCAACTGGCGGCGTTGCGCCGTTCAACATGGCCGTGCCGAGCAGCACGTGGGGCGGGCTCTGCTGCGCAAATACCGTCAGGGGCAGCGCAGAGAGCATGGCCACGATGGCTAGCAGGGCCAGGATTCTACTGACTTTTGCCATTGATTCCTCCTTTAGAATTAAGGGTTAGACCGGTGCGCCTCCCGGCGTTAGCCGGGAGACGCTTAATTCCTGGCCTTTGCTTACCAGACTACCTGGTTCCAGCAGTTGCCGCCCACGCAGGTCAGGTTCCTGGTGTCGCGGTTCAGGATCACTTCCTGGTTGGACTTGATCTGGATGAGATAGGTCTCACCCGTGATCATGTGGGTCAGGGAGTTGCCCTCGTCCAGTTCAGGGCTGTAGAAAGCCCAGACCTTGGTGTCGTTGTTGAAGTGCCACACGCTGACCAGGTTGTCGCCTAGAGGCTCAGTCGCCGCAGCAACTGTCTTGATGTCACCGGGGTTGATGCCCGATTCGGTGACCGTGAAGCCAACGCTGGAAGTGGTCTGACCCACCTGGACTTCAATGGTCTGGATACCCACGTCCAGGCCGGGGATCAGGACGTCGAAGGCCATCATGCCGTTGACGTCGGTGGAAGGCTTGGGCGCCGGGGTAATCTCGATGTTGCCAATCTTCACCGAGCTTATGGGTACGAAGGACTTGAAGCCCTCGCCCATCACGCCCACGGTAGAACCGGGACCACCACTGGTCGCTGACAGGCTGATGACGCCTTCCGGCACGTTGTGGGGAATGGTCAGCGGCACAACCACGCCGTCAGCATCCTCAAAGCTGACCTTCACCGTGTTGCTGGACGGTATGGCAGCCGTGGTGGGGATGCGCAACTGGACCTCGAACCGGCCGCTGGCATCGGGGGTGGCCGAAACCGTGGTCTGGCCCGAAGCGGTCTCGTACACAATCTCGATGTTGAAGCTGTTGCCTTCATCGTTCTTGCTGGGGAAACCGCGGCCCTCGATCAGCGCGATGGTTCCCACGCGACCGGAGTCAGGAGTAATGGTGACCGACCGTCCGGGGATGGTAACCTCTGTACCGCCGGTGCGGTTGCGGGAGTCGGTTACCCGGATGAGCCGGGTGCCCTCGGCAGTGGTGGCCTCGGCGAGAGGCAGGTCCACGGAAGCAGACCAGTTGCCGCCGTTGTCCACCCGCACGGGCTGGCCGTCGTTAATCCGGTCGCCAGTGATTTCCTTGCCGCCAATGCTGACTATGGAATCGGTTGACATCAGGTCGTCATCGGCGTTGGCAATAACGGACCCGGGGCTGAAGCCGGTACCCACCAGGCTGATGCGCTGGTTGGCCAGGACCTCGCCGGGAGTAACTGTAATCTGGGGGCCACTGATAGTGACGTTCTTCGACGCCTTCACGCCGTCCGCACCGAACACCCTCAGCTCCTGGATACCGGCGCTGGGCCAGTTGGGGATGATGAAGGAGAAGGTGCCGGCTCCGGCGCCGTCAACACTGCCACAGCCAGTGCATACCGGGCTGTTGACATTGCGGGCCAATTCGGCCCTCATGATGGTGCTGTTTTCGGGGAAGTCCACCACCTGTACCAGCATGCGCTCGCCGGGGCTGCCGGTGGTCGGGGACACGGAAATGGAGGCAGTCAACTCAAAGGTGTCGGCCTTGGGACTGTGATTGCTCCGGCCGTCCCTGGCGTTGACATAGTTCCAACCACCGGTGAAGGTGGGGTGAGTTACCGTGAAGTCGCACTTGCCGATGTCGTCGCCGCTGATCTGCGCGGCCAGGCACAGGACATCGTCGTTGGAGTCCTGCCTGCCATTGGGCGCGGTGGCATACATCATGCCGGTGGCCGGGTCCTCATCATAAGTAAGGGGCATGTCATCGTCGTCAAGATACACGACTGGTACGTTACCGACGTCCGTGTACTTGCCACCGCCATCAATGGCTGCCTTTACCATGTCGTTATAGGCTTTCCCCATATTGTTGGGCAGAGGCATCATTGCCGTCGTGTCATTAGTGTCATGGTCGTACATGACCCGGATAGGAGCATCCCGGAACACCGTCAAGCTGACGCCGTTCTTGAAGCCCTTGCCGGTAGCCGTGATCTCGGTGTCAAGTCCGCCGTCTTCTTCGCTGAGGGAGACCTTGCGGATAACATTGACCTCGACCGAGTCCGGCGTTTCGGCGCTTTCGTCGTATCCAAAGTCAATGCCGTCACCAAAGGCAATGGCTACCAGGAAGTACTCACCATGCTCGGTGGGATTACTGATTCCGGCCGACTGGCGGAAGTGAACAGTTATGATCTCAGCATCGCCAATTTCGTAGTCGAACAGATTGTCCTGTTCGTCCATGTCGCCCAGAGACAAGAGAATCTTTTCACCGTCAACCGTGACGTCCTCAGGTGTAAAGGTCCTGGAGCTCGAGGGGGTGGCACCAGTGTTGCCAACAGGATATGTGGTCGTTCCGTCCGCATACTCAGTAGTAATTGCCACAGAGGCGTTGCGGATTGACGAGGGAATACTATAGTCCTCGTGGAACTCAATAATGAGGTCGCTCCGCCGCGTATTCACAGTTTCACTGAGATCGAACCTGACTGTGTAGTTGGCAGCGTCACCGGGCCCTGTCTCAGATGACGTGAAGCTGGGCAGGCCAGCGGTAGCAACTGCAGTTGCCGTTCCAGCCGTAACTACATTCGCAAAGAAGGTGATGGTCGGGCCGGCGGTACCAGTGGTACCAGGAATAGCAGCAGTTATTGTAGTAGCCACCGTGACTGCCACCGTCTGCGCGGTAGAACCATCAGCTGCGATGATCTCCAATTCAGTACCTTCGCTCGGGTCTGCAGTCTGGTCAAGACTGTCGTCAGTGAATGTCACACCACCAGTGGGCACAACGGTCGCAGCATAGGTGGTAATTACACCATTTCCACGGCCATCCATGAAATATTCGGCAAGGTCGATGGTAGTCGTAACCGTATCGCTAGCAGGCGGAGGGGTGCCACCGACAGCTGTCTGGATAACTACCCTCTGATCGGGTATAACGTCTATCACGGTTGGTGCTTCGTGCACCACAGGAGTCACCGTGACGTCAATGACAATTGTCTGGTCATCTCCCTGTTTCAAGTCGACCGTAATTGTCATTCTGACCCGTCCAACGGCTGCGACTTCAGTGGAACCTGAAGTCAGGTTTATCGCGCCGAAACCAGCAGTAACCGATGGGGCTGCAGTGATCGGGCTGCCGGCAGCACAGGCTGGGACACAAACAACGGTAGCGCTATCAAAATTCGGTCCACCACCGGTTATCAGGCCTGCAATGTCATATGACAGAGCTTCGCCCACAGCAACAGATGTCGAGGCAGCAACCTGCGGGCTTACCGTCCGCTCAGTCAACCGACTGTCGGCTGGAGCCTCCGGGGCGGCCATCGCCGGGTTAGCCAGGCTCATACTGCCGAAAACGGCAGCGAGAGCCAGGGCCACAACCACGGCCAGGCCTACGATAGGGGTAAATCCTCTTACCGTGAATATCCCGGCAAGATTTTAGTTTCAGGTTCCCGGAGTTCAGAAGAGCTTCGTTCATCTTGGGGCCATGCCGTGCGGTCGTAGCTATCAACAGGCACTTGCATCAAACACCACTTTCTACTTCAAGAGCAATGTTTGCTAAAGGGCTGTTGTGGCTTGTACGAGGGCCAGTTCGCTCTTTCCGGGTGGGAGTCCCTGGCGGAGTAGCCTGGCACAGTTGGGGCGGCGGTCCGCCTAAAAGGGATCTTCAGAAAAGCTGACGATAGTCATGCTACGAGAAAAAACCATTCTTTCAACGGTATTCCGAAAAGCCAATTAACGGGGTAATGGAAGCGCCCCGCCCGAGGACGGGGATTCATACACGCATCGGCACCATTGCGCCGATTGATGCCACATCCTGCGGCGTGTCGAGGGCGGGCTGTAAGCCTTGGCTTCCTCCCTCGCCCGCGGTCCTTAGGCCGAGGCGCAGGATGTTGACTGCTGCGTTGTGACTAGCCGATCCTCTCGCCCCGCAGAACCTGCACCTGAAGGTGGTAGATATCTGCGGGATCAAGCGAACCGTGCCACAACTTGAGCAAGTCCGGCTCGTGTCTGCAGGGTCGACGGCCACTACCTGCTTACCGGCCCATTCTGCCTTGTAAGTCAGCTGTCGCCGTATTTCACCCCACGTCTGTTCAAGCGCTCGCCGGTTCAAGTCGGCGGCGAAGGCCACAAGGGTTCCCGGCTCCTCGGCCGTCCCCCTTGCTGACCGTGTCATTTCCTTGATGTCCAGGTCTTCCAGGGCAATGAGATCGTACCGTCGGACCATCTGCGTGGTAAAGCGATGAACCGCATTCCGGTCGCTGACCTGCTCTCTATAAGCAAGGTTTGCCAGGGCCCGGACCTTCTTGGCTCGGCAACGCGATCCCTTCCGCGCCCTGCTGAGCCGCCGCTGCAGACGCTTTTTCTTCTTTGTATCGGGCTCCCGCCTTTCCCAGAACTTCCGGTCGCTCGTGACGACGCGCGCCACACCAAGCCTCATATCCAGCCCCACGGCCGCGCCGGTGGGCTGTAGGGGCTCTCGCTGCTCGGCGAAGCCCAGGGAAACCAGGCACTGTCTTCCCTTGCGGGTGATACGGAGAGTCTTTAGTTGTGATGTGGGCGGAAGGACGCGGTCCTTCAGTTCAATGGTCAGGGACGGCAGGCCCTTGATCCGGACAATCGCCGTCCTTCTTTCGGGACGGACCGCCAATGCGCCCGGGGGGATACCCCGAGTTTCGAGTGTTCGGAACCGGGAGAGGGCCTTGAGCCTTGGATAGCCAGGAGCGCCACCTTCCGCAATGCGGCGGAAGAAGGCCTGGAATGCAAGGTCCAGTCGCCATAGTGTGCCGGTTGCCAATCGTCGGTTCTGACCGGACCAGTTGTTGTCTTCGGCCCGAAGCGCTGTGAGCTCCTTTGACTGGCTGAAATAGTCGACGCGGGCCTTGGCCGGGTCTCCCCCCTTTTCTTGCCATTCCCATGCCCACTTTCGCTCCAGAAGGGCGGCGTTGTATAGATCCCGGTGCTGTGCCAGGACTTCGTCAATGCGGGCATATCCCCGCCGGTCTGTATAGGCCCTGAACTGGTATACGACGTGGGCTTCCAAGTACACTCCCCAAAAGACCTGATACCACCTTGGCGCCAAGGCTTGTGTCCGGAAACTCGCCTTAGTATAGCGGAAAAGCGAAGTCCGGAGTAGGAGCAGAATTACCTCACAAGTAAAGTTACCGGGAGGGTGCCGTTGCCTCCTAATGGTTTAGCAAGTGCTTGTCCTGCTCCCGCCCATGGCATCGGGTGGCCTGAGCCGCAGAGTCAAAGTCCCTTGGTCATCCACCGAGGCCGAGCACAGTTGATAACCTGCCGTCTCGTCCCTGCTCCCCAGCACAAAGAACTCATCACCCCTGGCCGAATGCCACTCCTTGAGCCACTCTTCATGACTGGCGTACCCGTTGGCTTCCAGGCTGTACCGCTTCCGCCAGAGCTTCCTCGACCCGAAGCAGGGACGCACTCGACCGGACTCTATAGCCGAGCCAGCTTCTCCGGCCTGGCCTTCAGGTTGCTACGCCGCCGCTTCTTCTGATGCAGCTAGTCCCGCCGGACTACAGACCTGCCCCGAGCCATCTGGCTCTCGGCACGAACAATCCGCCGCTTCAGGCTGTCCAGTTGCAACTGCTGCTGCTCCCGCGGCGACGCCACCTTCCCTTCCAGCGACACCCGTACCCCGTTAAACATCCGCGCCGGTATCCTGTACCGCCTAAGATACTCTCCCTTCAGGGACTGGGCTGGTCGGCTCGCCGCCATTTCAGCAAAGAGTCTGCGCTCTTTCCTGCCATACACGACGGCGTACGCCGAGAGAAGGTCTTCTCCGGCGTTGGGGTCAATCCCCTGGAAATCACAGATGCGGGTCTGGTAGGTGGCCGGTAAGCTTCTTCCTGCCGAAGCCGGTGCGGTGGGAAACCGGGTTCCCAGGTGAGCGACCATATCCTAACCTGACAGAACGCCTGTTCGTAATGCCATAGTCGCCAGGGCGAAGAAAGAAAAAGCGGAAATGCTCCCCATCAGTAACCAAAAACTTGCAATGCATACCATGCAACTACCGATTTGTTTCAACAGTTCCTAACCCCTTATTCCCCTGACCTGCTTCCATGCTCCGTTCGGGATGGAAGCCCCGTCCCGCATTTCGACTGCGATGGCCCCGGCTAGCCGGTCTTCCACGGATGCCGGGAATGGAAGTCTAGGCTGTATTTTAGCGGCTTGGTGATGCATTGTTCACCAGCCACTCTCCCCCAGCCACACTCCTGCTAAAGGGTCGACGTAGCTGGTCATTCGGGGGATCCCTCCTGAACGAATGAACTGTAGCGGAACCAGAGGCCCAAGCCCAGCATTGAGCCCGGAGTTCACAGCACGGTTGCTCCAAGCCGTTGTAAAAATGGTTGATTATAGTCACAGGACCTTCGTCAGCCACTCCTGAAGATCCGCCTAAGGCGGACCGCCGCCCCAACAGTGCAAGGCGGCTCCGCCCGGGACTCTCACCCGGGAACATCGATCTGGTCCCCGTTCAAGCCACCCCGCGGGTTACTCCACTGGGAAAAGCCTGAACCGGATTGGGCAGGCGTCTCTGCCTCCCCAGCCGGTGTTGTGCTGCAAGCACCGGTCTCAGCTGCCCTGATATTGCACCCCAGAGGGTCCACACATGCTTCACTCGCTTCCTTGCAGGTACGAAGAAGGCGAAGTGGACCCCGTTGCCAACAGGACCTACCCGCTGGCGGGGGATGCGCTCGGAACAGCCAAGCAAACGACGGGCCAGGACCAGGGCTGCCGCCTGGTGGATACTGAGCCCGTAACGTTCCATGAATTTGACCCGGCCGATGATCGAACTGAAGGCCGGGTTGACCTGATATACTTCCACTCCCTGGCGGTGACCGCGGGAGCTGAAGCAGGCCCTGACTTTCCCATAACTAAAACTGGACAGCATCCGGCTGTACCTGGGGGACTCACCCTCCATGGCAGCCTTCTTCTGCCGGAAGTCCAGCCGCTCCATGACGATGGGCTTGCCCACATCCCTGGCATACTCCACCACCCGGGCCACGGCATCACCGATGATGGCCTGGGCCTGGTGCTGGCTTTTGCCGTAGGTGACCAGGGGGACACGGAAGGCCTTGACATAGTTGCCGCAGGCGTCGGTCTCGCAGACGGCCAGGTGGTCCGCGTTCAGGTCCACCCCCAGGGCGCCGCGACTGCTGTCGGTGACCACCGGCACGTCCATCATCTTCGTGGTGACGAACACCCGCCAGCCCTTCCCGTCCCGTTTGAACCGGTAGCTGATGGCCTGGCCCAGGCCACTGGCCCGGGCCGCCTTCTCCCCATGCTGCCGCCGGTAGCGGGAATACTCGGCATTGCTCTCCTGAGCCGCCAGCACCTGCTCCTGACCGTACTTGAACCGTACACCTTCCATGGTCAGGTATTTGCCATGCTGACCGGCCAGGCCATCGGGGAGCCTGAGCCGCAGGGTCAGGGACCCATCATCAGCCACCGTGGCCACGCACAGTTGGCAGCCGCCGGTCTCATCCTTGCTCCCCAGCACGAAGAACTCATCACTGCGGGCCGCCTGCCAGTCCCTTAGCCACTCATGGTGGCTGCGGTAGCCGTTGACGGACAACCTGTACTGTTTCCGCCACAGTCTCCTGGACCCGAAGCACAGCCGCACCCGGCCTTCGGCCATATCCCCTTCCAACTTTTCCAGCCTGGCCTTCAGGTTGCCCAGCCGCCGCTGCTTCTGGTGCAGCCAGTCCCGCCGGACTGCTGGTCCACCCAGGGCCATCTGACTCTCAGCCCGAACAATGCGTCGCCTCAGCCCGTCCACCCGCAACTGCTGCTGCTCCCGCACCGACGCCACCTTCCCTTCCAAAGACACCCGCACCCTGTTGAACATCCGGGCCGGTATCCGGTAGCGCAGTAGGTACTCACTCTTGAGAGATGACGTCGGCCGGCCGGCTGATATATCGGCAAAGAGCCTGCGTTCTATCCGGCCATACAGGTGGGCATAGGCAGACAGCAGGTCTTCTCCGGCGTTGCGGTCTATCCCTGCAAAATCACCAATGCGGGTCTGGTAAGTGGCGGGCAGGCTTATTGCCGAAGAACTTGGTCTGGTGGAAAACCTGCTTTCCTGGTGAACAGCCATGAGCCTATTCTATCAGAACAACTGTTCGCACTGCCATGCTCCCCAGGACAATTGCAGCAAAAGCGGAAACGCCCCTTTTAGGAACCAAAGACTACCATTGCATACCGTGCAGCTACGAATGTTTTAACAGTTGCTAACCCTCGTCGGGTCCTCGCGTCCCCAGGTCGAGCCTGCGAAGAAATGAATTTCGACACGTGCAGTTTAACGAGGAGGGAAAAGACTAGCGGGTCCAACGCCTGGTGAAGGTCACCAGGAACATGGCGGTCACGAACAGGCCAAGAAAGGATTCGACGGCACCCAGATGTCGGGCCCACGGACCGGGCGCTTCAACCCAGCCTCCATATCCCATGGTGGTGAAAGAAACCAGCGAAAAGTAGAAACAGTCCCAGAGCCGAGACAGGGTCATCCATTCGGCTGCCGAGGGCCCGGGCGCAAGGAAAAATGCTGCGGTGAAGGACAGGACCACAAGTGCCGCTGCGAAACAGATCCGGAAAGGACGCTCCCCGTAGCCGAAGGCGGCCTCAAAGCCTGATAGCAATGCGAAGTTCCGTACCGATGCCCACCAGCTGCGTCTCAGGAGAAATCCCCACTGCCAGGGCTTGCGGCGCTTCCAGCCGGATGTGACGTCGCTGGCTGTCTGCCGACGCCGGCAGACCCAATCCCGGTAGAGAAACTCGCCGGCGAGATCGGCGTAGCCATGGTTGCGGTGCCAGGTGAAAAGCTGGCGGTACTGGGATCTGGCGTTATCCAGCATCGCCAGGCGTTCCCACTCGCAGATATAGCTGTCCCCCCATGCCACGTCGCCAAGGTCGGTATGCTCATCAACCCGGATGCCCAGCAGAAAGGCCGAATCCAGATTGCACCGACCAAGGCATGCTCCCCGCAGGTCGGCACGAAAGAGGTCTGCTCCCGAGAGATTGGCGCCGAAGAGGTCGGAATTGCGGAGATTCACGTGGCCAAGGTCAGCGCCGGCAAGGCATACCGAACGGAGGTTTAACCCGGAAAGGTCTGCGGAGTTTAGGTTGCGGCCGGAAAGATCAACCCGTGCGGAACCAGGGGCAGAAGCGATCAGTTTCTCCACGTCGCTGCGGGTCAGGGGGCCATCGCCGTTGGCGGTCTCGCTCCGCTCCATCCGGTTCAGAAATGCCTCGACGCCCTGGGCCGTGTCAAGGCGGCAGTAGGCGGGATTATCCTCTCCACACAAGTAATCCACTCCCGATGCTTGGGCTCGAATGACGCTGGAGTTGCGGCACTCTCATCAAGTCGCCACTAGAATAAAGCCAACCCTAGCTGAAAGCAAGGCCCACCTTCGAGGCCCAGGAGAGAGACCTTCGGTCCACGCTGGAGGTGTAATCCCCGTCAAAGAACCGGTGTTTGGTTCATAAATGCTGCTACTGTTTTGCAGGAATCGGCAAGAGGTCCCGCCAGCTGGGCGTATCCCAATTCTCTGATATGGAGTGAGGCCCCACACCACTTGTGCAGGGCCCATTATTGTTCTAAGGCCGGGACTTGGCGCGTCTACGGTATGGGCGCAGGCCCCAATACCCTGTAGCCGTTGTTCTCGGGTGTACGCTCACTCAGGGGCAACACCTCAACGACTGCATTAGCAAGGCCAACCACCTCTCCGTTGGCGTCGAAGCTGTAGTCGTCTCCTATAGCGCCGCTCCAGGTGATGTCGTAGAGGCAGTCCCGGAAACCGTCCGCGTCCTGGTCGTCGCCGGTTTGCTCCAGGCATGCGGCCGCAATCTGAACGTCGTCGTAAGCCGAACCTATGAACCAGGGGAGGGTTACGAACCCATAACGAGCGCGGAAGTTGTTCAGGAAGTCCGCGCCCTGTTCTGTGTCGAGGTCCGGGCTGGGGATTATCGCTTTGAGTCCTGTGGCGGCCTCCCCGGCAATCTCCAGGGCCGTACTACCCGTGGGCACAACCTCGCTGTAGAAGGTACCTTCGTAGCCAAGCTCCCTGGCCTGCTTGACGATGGTGCCCCCAGTGAATTCGGACTGCGCCGCCAGGAGCACGCCATCCGGGTTTTCCGCGAACAGCTTGGTCAGCTGGGACCGGAAGTCGGTAGTGTCGGAACCGTACCTCTCTTCCGCCACCACTTGGCCTCCCAACTCCACGAAGCGGGCAACGCTTGTGCGTTGTACGCCCTCGGCATAGTCCGTGGTCTCGTTGATGGTGGCCAGGCTGCGGACACCATCGGCCCAGAGGGTATTTCCGGCGTCCACGCCGAGCTGGGCGTCATTTATTGCAGTGCGAAAGATGTAGTCGCCCGCGCCTTCGATATCTGGGCTGGTCGCCGAGGCGGAGAAAAGGACCACCCCTTCCTCTTCGGCCAAAGGCGCCGCGCCCAGCATGGCCCCGCTGCAGGTGGTGCCAAGGATGATCTTCACCCCGTCCACGTCCGTCAGCTTCCTGTAGGCGGTGATGGCATCCTGACCGTTGCACTTGGAGTCTTCCACGATGAGCCTCAAAGACCGCCCGTTAATCCCGCCTGCCGCGTTGATGTCGTCCACAGCCATCTGTTTGGCCTGGACGATTACCGTACCATAGCTCTCTCCAATGCCGGTGACGGCGTCCATGGCCCCGATGACGAATGGTTCACCTGGTTCCATTGCCGGTCCAGGCGTGGGGGTAGCAACTACCTGGACCTCTTCAACGACCCTTACCTCCCTGGAAACCTCCACTTCCCTGATGACTTCAACCTCGACGGGGGTTTCCTTGACAACCTCTACTTCCCTGATCACCTCTACTTCTATGGGGACTTCCCGCTCCTCAACCACCGTCACGGTCTCTGGGGCCTGGCACGCCAGGAGACCCAGAGCAGCAGCGCAGAGCAGCAACATCAAAATGCTCGATCTGACCGGCAAGCCGATCCTACTCAACAAACTGTACATTGACACCTCATGTTTTTGTCGGGTTTATCCCGACCTAGGGTCGCCGTATCCCATACTACGGCACAATCTCAGGGGAAGGCAACAAAGGGTCCGTTCCGTTTAGGGTATATCCAATATCAATTTGAGGTTGAACGCCCTAAAGGAGAACGGATTCATACGGAATAAGTCTGAATATATCTCGTTCATACCAGCCAGGAGCCGGGCCGAGGATCTTGCCGCTATTCAAAATCTGATGAAATCTGATACTCCAGCTTTGCGGGAGCCCAGACTGCATGCAATGATTCCTTTGACGCTTCACCGACCACCGCCGGCATAACCGGTCTTACACGGTCTCCACGTCCTGTTGCCGGGAAGCTCAAACCCGGCCAGTTCGCCAAATTCTTCGCCGCGTTGGCGTCGCGGTCATTCACTATTCCACAGCCGCACCGCCAGGCCCGCTGGGACAGCGTGAGATCATCGTTCTTCCACCCGCAGTGGGCGCACAGCTTCGTTGAAGCAAACCAGCGGTCCGCCTTCACGAACTCAGCCCCGTACCAGAGACACTTGTACTCCAGCTTGACCAGGAAGCCGGACATGCCGGCATCGGCAATGGCGCAGGCCAGGCTCCTGTCGCAGATCATCCCTGCCACGTTCAATGTCTCCACCACCACCCGCTCCGCAGACATGGCGGTCGCCGTGGTTGCCTTGTGATGGTTGTCGTCGCGCACGTTGACAATCCGGGCATGGAGTTTCCGTCGCCTGGCGTGGAGCCTCCCCCTGCGGTAGGAGTAATTGCTCTTGCCTTGAACCTTCCGGCCGCGGGCGATGGCTTTGTCCAGCCGGCGGAGTTGCTCCTGTGCCGAAGAAAGCGCCTTGGGATTGTCGACAATTCTGCCATTGGAGCAGGTGACCACGACGCCCACACCTGCGTCAACGCCGATGGTGGGCCCCCCTTCGATGGCTGGGACGCCTGTCCATCCTCCAAACAGAAGCGGGCGAACCATACACCCCCCGCCCGTTTGACGGTAGCCTCGCGTATGTGGCCAGTAAACCGCAACTGCTCCGCCATGGCCATCCGGCCGAGCTTCGGCGGGATGGCTATGGTGTTCTCCACCTTGGAGTCCCGTGTGAACCGGTAGCAGCTGGCCTGTTTCCCTGGCGGCGCCGAATCCAGATCGTGAGGGGAAGGTTTACTATAATTGCTATTGGTTTATAATGATTATTATATTATAATTGAAGCAACATCAAGAGAGGAGGTCTCCACTTTGTATACATCGACCTTGACCCGCTGCCCTCTGTCGAAAGTCGAGGCTCAAGATCAGACCTTGCCCGGCGGAGAAGCGACCTCGGCCCGCTACTGGATGCCGAATACACTGGAGCTGAATTCCCTTCGCCGGAACTCGCCCGCGTCGGACCCCCTGGGCCAGGACTTCAATTACGCCCGATCCCTGGAGACCCTGGACGTCGACGCCTTGAGGAAGGACATCCAAGAAGTGATGAAAAAGTCCCAGGACTGGTGGCCCGCCGATTACGGCCACTACGGGCCTCTGTTCATTCGCATGGCTTGGCACGCCGCAGGCACCTATCGCACCAGCGATGGGCGGGGCGGCGGCGGCTCCGGCCAACTGCGTTTTGCGCCCCTCGACAGCTGGCCCGACAATGCCAACCTGGACAAGGCCCGCCGCCTGCTATGGCCGGTCAAGCGCAAGTACGGCCGGCAAGTATCCTGGGCCGACCTGATCATCTTCGCCGGCAATTGCGCCCTGGAGGACATGGGCTTCAAGACCCTGGGTTTCGCCTTCGGCCGCCCCGACACCTGGGAGGCAGACCAGACATGCTGGGGGACCGAGGACTCCTGGCTGGGTGACAAACGCCACGACGATGACGGAGAACTTAACCAGCCCTACGGTGCCGACCAATTGGGCCTGATCTACGTGAATCCGGAGGGACCCGGCGGCAATCCGGACCCGGTTGCGGCAGCCCGGCACATTCGCCAGACCTTCCGCCGCATGGGGATGAACGACGAGGAGACGGTGGCGCTGATAGCGGGCGGGCACACCTTCGGCAAGGCCCACGGTGCGGGCCACGAGGACTTTGTCGGACCCGAGCCGGGGGCCTCCGGCATGGAGGAGCAGGGTCTCGGCTGGAGGAGCACCTTCGGCAGCGGCCGGGGAGGGGACACGTATACCAGCGGCCTGGAAGGAGCCTGGACCAGCAACCCGGTGCAGTGGGACAACGAGTTCGTCGAAAACCTGTACGCCTACGACTGGGGACTGGCGAAAAGCGCGGCCGGCAAGTGGCAGTATGCTCCCGAGAACGGTCTGGGAGCGGCCACCGTCCCGGACGCCCACGATGAGTCCAGGAGACACGCCCCCATGATGCTCACCACTGACCTCTCGCTGCGTATGGACCCCGCCTATGGGGCCATTGCCAGGCGCTTCCTGGAGAGCCCGCCAGACCTGGAAGACGCCTTTGCCCGGGCGTGGTTCAAGCTGACCCACCGCGACATGGGCCCTAGGAGCCGGTATCTGGGCCCGCTGGTTCCCTCCGAACTGATGATGTGGCAGGACCCGGTGCCCGGTATCGATCACCAGTTGATCGGGGAGCGGGACATCGACGACCTTAAGGCTAGGCTGCTGGCCTCGGGCCTGTCCGTTTCGGAATTGGCGTCCACCGCCTGGGCCTCGGCGGCGACATTCCGCGGCACCGACAGGCGGGGCGGGGCCAACGGGGCGCGCATTCGCCTAGCTCCCCAGCGGGACTGGGAGGCAAACGACCCGGTCCGGTTGGAGAAGGTGCTGCGGACGCTTCAACAGGTCCAGCGGGAGTTCAATAGGGTCCAGGCCGGCGGGAAGAGGGTTTCCATGGCCGACCTGATCGTCCTGGCCGGGTGCGCCGGGGTCGAGCAGGCAGCCAGGAACGCCGGCCAGGACGTGTTGGTGCCCTTCATGCCGGGACGGACCGACGCCTCGGAGGAATGGACCGACGCCGAGTCCTTCGCGGTACTCCAGCCCACGGCGGACGGGTTCCGCAATTACCTCCGGGCCGGACACCGGGAATCGCCGGAGGAAATGCTGGTGGAGCGGGCAGCCCTGCTGACACTGACCCCGCCGGAGATGACGGCGCTGGTCGGCGGCATGCGGGTCCTGGATGCCAACACCGGGCAGTCTCAACACGGGGTCTTCACCCACCGGCCTGGGGCGCTGACTAACGACTTCTTTGTGAACCTGCTGGACACGAGCACCGAGTGGCGGGCGTGCTCCTCGGCTGACGGGGTGTTCGAGGGACGAGACCGCCGGACCGGCGACCTCAGGTGGACCGGCACCAGGGTGGACCTGGCATTCGGTTCTAACTCCGAGCTCCGGGCCATCGCCGAGGTCTACGGATGCGACGACGGGCAGCAGGCGCTGGTGCGCGACTTCGTGGCCGCTTGGGTCAAGGTGATGAACCTGGACCGCTTCGACCTGGCGTGATCCGGGACGGCGCTCTTGGCATTCCCGGCTGCCCACCCGTCAACAAGGAGGCGCAAGGGTATGCCGGAGCGACCTTTCCCGGGCCACTTGCCGTACCAATCTGAATAAAATAGGATCCCGCCGGACCGGATTCCCGTCAGAGTTACATTCACGCGCTGGCGACAACCTACTGCCAAAGCTCTTCCGTTACATCAGGCTTCCGTCGCCCCGGCCGGAGCCTGTGCCTTTAGCTGACCGCACCTATCGCTATTGGTCGGCGAAGGGCTTGCAGCGGCAAGGAGAGCCAGGAGTAACCGAGAGGTCCCGCCGTCTCCTCCTCCAGCTTCTTCCACATGTCTCGACGCATTCGACTGCGGCCACCTACATTAAAGGCCCCAATAGAGTGCTGACTCGCACTTGCCGTTCTGACGGCGTGGTCATGCGCTTTCGGGCCCACTCAGCCCGGTTGTATCCCGACCCACCCGACTGAGGCCGGTGCAATTCCTGACGGACCGCAGCTCCGGTTGGTCAATACCCGACGGCTCCCGACCACGTTCAGTCGACTAAGGAGTGTGTGCCCTACTGGGTTTCACCTTCCTGAATCGACGGCCGTACATGATGCTTCCGTAGTAGTTGAAGGTCCGCCTCGCTTCATCATCGTCAAAGTGATAGTCCGTGCCGAGTTGCCGCGCAGCTGCAAGACCGGTGACCAGGCAGGTCTCCTGGCTGTTGATCAGCGTGTGGGCTCCGGCGTACCACGTTCTCCTTCTGCCCTGGACAAAGCGGAAGAGGTTGACGAGCAGGACGACATGGCGCACGTCGTGAACAACGTGCTGGAACCACCACCTCTTGATGACCTTCCCTTCGTCGATGGGACTGACGGGGTTATAGGTCACCAGGCAAGGCTTGTCCGACTGCTTGGCCCAGGGCTGCTGATTGTGCATTATGTAGGTGATTTCGTAGTTGTCTGGCCTCGCCCCGTAATGCTCGATGTGGTTGCTCCTGGTTGACAAGACCTGCACCTCGCTGTCCGGCAGCACCGACGAGTCGAAGTGGACGACAGTGTGGTTATGGAGCTCGCTATCGTAACGCACGGACGAGAGAATGTAGCGTTCAAGAAACGAGGGTCTATCCAGGAGCATCAGCGACTGGTTGGCGTTGCAGGCCAGGATGACGCCATCGAATTCCTCCTGGACGCCGTTTTCGTCCTCGATTACAACGCTCTCTCGCTTTCTATACACCTTCCGTACCGGCCGGTTGAGGTAGATCCTATCGTGAAAGCCGGCCGACAGATTCTCGTAGATGCGCCGGGTACCCTGGTCCCAGGTCTTCATGGGCGTGGCTGTCTCCAGGTCGAAGAACTCCAGATATCTAGCGAAGAGGGCCGCCGGCATGTCGAACACGTTCGTCGCCATCAGGAAGTTCACGAACATGGGCTTAAGGACCTTGAAGCGAAAATCTCCGGAGAACCCTGCCAGATTGAGAACCGTTCCCATGCTCACATAGTTGTACGGGTTTAGCAGGTTCAGCAGCTTCGACCGAGAACGGGTCAGCCAGCCGTACCGATGCAGACGCCTCAAGAGACGCTGGAACTTGTCAATCTCACCCTGCAGTCGTTTCCTGGCGTCGGAGTCAAAATCGTGGGCATAGACATCGGCGCCGTATTTCACGCTGTAGCTGAATTGCGTGTCGATCAAATCGATCCCGTACTTCTCCATCAACAGCAGGATGTGCCGATAGACGGATGGAATGAGGGCCGTAACCGAAATGTCGAAGGGAATCGAACTGCCGTCGTCCTGGGGCATGTCTGCTGTGACCGCGTTGCCGCCAATCTGTTCCCGAGCTTCGAAAAGTCGGAAGTCAAACCGGTCGGGATGATGGCTCAGCGCCCACGCGGCACCCAGGCCCGAGACGCCTCCCCCCACAATGGCTATGCGTCGCGGCGGCGCATTTTTTCGCTTGGTGCCCATACCTTATATTACGACTATTGGTTGATTGTCTTCCAGTCAGCAACGAGTCCCCGGAACCACCGGGGACAAAGCAAATGGTGGCCCCGGGTGGGGGATCCAGCTATACTCTGGTGGGCATTCCTCCCTACCCTCTGATGCCAACTTGGAATGGTAACACTGCTGTAATTCGGGCGAATCAAGATCCTATTGGATAAGCCGGCGGCGCCGTCGACTAAATGGATATTTTGGCTGGCGGCGGGAGTTGTCTGATATATGGACCTTGGGTTAGAGGATCGGGTGGCCATTGTTGGCGGTGCGGGGTTGGAAATGGGCAAACACGTTGCCATGGCGCTGGCCAGCGAA
>DAOUJS010000030.1:0-7821 GCA_034422355.1 Dehalococcoidia bacterium
GCCTGGTGACCTGCGTGCGGGGCGACGGCCGGGAGGTCTCCCTGCGGGACTTCACCCTGGCGGAACTGCTGAGCGCGGGGGAGACGGTGCGGGCCGAGGAGATTGCGCTGCGGATGCCCGGCGGACGCAGCGTCAGCGTGCTGCTCAACGCCACGCCGATACACTCCGGGGACGGTGAGCTGGCGTCCTTTGTCGTTACCCTGCAGGACCTGACGCCCCTGGAGGAGCAGGAACGGCTGCGGGCCGAGTTCCTGGCCATGGTCAGCCACGAGCTCAGGACGCCTTTGGCGGCGGTGAAGGGGTCGGTGGACACGCTGCTGGAGGCGGCGGGGGAGCTGCACCCGGCGGAGACGGCCCAGTTCCTCCGCATCATCCGGGACCAATCGGGCCGGATGCGGCACCTCATCGGCGACCTGCTGGACGTGGCCCGCATCGAGACCGGCAACCTGGCGTTGAACCCGGAACCGGCGGACCTGCATACGCTGGTGGAGGAGGCCGCGGGCCGGTTCCGGGCCGGTGACGGCCGGAACCCGCTGGAGGTGGGACTGCCGGAGGACCTGCCCCTGGTGCTGGCGGACAAGCTGCGCATCGTCCAGGTGCTGGGCAACCTGCTGTCCAATGCCGCCGGGCACTCGCCGGAGGGGTCGCCCATCGTGGTCAGCGCGATGCGGGAGGAGGTGCACGTGGCGGTGTCGGTATCCGACCGGGGCCGGGGCATACCGGCGGAGCTATTGCCGGAGCTGTTCCGCAAGTTCTCCCGGGGTCTCGGGACGGACACGGCATCGAGCGCAGATGGGTCGGGGCTGGGCCTGTCCATCTGCAAGGGGATCGTGGAGGCCCACGGGGGCCGCATCTGGGCCGAGAGCGGCGGCCCCGGCCTGGGGGCGCGGTTCACCTTTACCCTGCCTGCGGTGGACGACCCTGCGGTCATTGCACCGGCGCCGGCGCCGGTGCGTTCCCGGCGGGCGGACCGTGACCGGGTGCGGGTGCTGGCCGTGGACGACGACCCCCAGGCTTTGCGGTACATCCGGGACGTGCTCACCAGGGCGGGCTATACGCCCGTCGCCACCGGCGACCCCGCCGAGGTGCCCCGGCTGATGGCGGAGCACAGGCCCCACCTGGCGCTGCTGGACCTGGTGCTGCCGGACACGGACGGTATCGAGCTGATGAACGAGGTCCACCGGGTGGCGAATATCCCGGTGATCTTCCTGTCGGTGTACGGCCAGGATGCGACGGTGGCCCGGGCCCTCGACATGGGGGCGGCCGACTACCTGGTCAAGCCCTTCTCGCCCACGGAGCTGGCGGCCCGGATACGGGCGGCGCTGCGCAGGGGGCAGGACCCCTCCCCGTCCGAACCCGCGGCAGCCTTCTCCGCTGGAGATCTGAGCATCGACTACGCCCGGCGGCGGGTGACGGTAGCGGGGGAGCCGGTGGACCTGACGGCCACGGAGTACGCGGTGCTGTACCAGTTGGCGGCCCACGCGCCCCGGGTGCTGACCCACGGCGTTGTGCTCCAACGGGTCTGGGGTCCGGAGCGGGCCGGCGACGCATCGCTGCTGCGCGACGTGGTGATGCGGTTGCGCAGCAAGCTGGGGGACGACGCCCAGGCCCCCAGGTACATCATCACCGAGCCAAGGGTGGGGTACAGGATGGCGGAGGGGGAGGCGGACAGCCGGCGGTCCGGGGTTGGATAAACACTGCTCAAAGCTGGAACCCGGCTGTCCCCTCCGGAAAGGGCTGACACACCCAAAGGAAAGGCCCCCGCTGACAAGGCGGGGGCTTGGCAATTTCTTCGCTGGGGTGTAGTCGGGAATGACAGCCGATTACACCGTCACCTGGAACCTGGTCTTAAAGGTTCTTGATTTTATCCAGCTTGGTGGGCCTGAGTGCACGGTAGGTGGAACTGTCTTCGAGATGTGGCTGGGGGATCTGTGAGCCTGCCCAAGTCCGCGACCCGGCCCCGGCTATTGTCGTGTTCCGAGGAGGAAGAACGCAAGAGTTTTCGGAGTAGAGACGCGGCTATGTTGCGGGGGCCATCTTGTTGTCGCATCCTTCCCCGCGATGGTAGAGTATAGCTAACCCAGTGTGCAGACATTTCATCGTTGACAATTCACGGTCAGGACTGATCCTGTAACCGGAATAGCCACCCGCGAGCGTTCGCACATTCTCGGAGCCGATACGCTTTTCTTCTAATCTCAGCTCGACCCAACCCGGTGAAATCTATGTAGGCCCTCGCCGGAAACAGATAAGGGTCCGAAAGAACCGGGAGGTCCAAACCTTCACACTCCGCCAGGGTCACACCCACAATCCCCAGGAAAAGAGAACCGCCTTGGAAATAGGTTGTGAATTCGTTCCACGCACCTTCCAACGTGATTCGGTCCCCGTCGAAAACGCCCAAGAGCTGCCCGTCAACGAGCCTCGGCCTAAACGCCACCGAGGAGACCATGTCGCCGCGCATCCAAGAGCGGTGGACCATGCGGTAGAGCAGCGTTTCCGGGTTCATCATGAAACCTGCGCCAGACCGTCAACCTCTCGGGCGAGCCAAGTCCACGTATCCATTTCGTCCAAGTCCAAACCGAACACGTGCGCCTCACGCAAGTCATGGCCGAACGAGAAATATTCCCCCACATGGCCTAACAAGTCGATGTCCAGCATTATGACGTTTGACCCCTCACACCATTCCACGGCAATGCCGCTTTCGCCAATCTGGCACGTGAGCGGCGAAACAGCAAATTCAGGGTAGTAACGGCTGAAAATGCCAGACAACCAAGACATAGGAGAATTTTCGGGCGCCAAGTCGTCACCCACCCTCCAGCCATCCTCGATCTCCTTGAACTCTCGAAACCCCGCAGCGTAGTCCAACTCCCCTGATGATTCGACCCGCGTGGTGAACCGGCCGTCGGCAATGCCTGACCCAGCAACAGGACCGAACGCCTCTGACGGAGTTTCACCGAGACCGAGCCAACCAACCCCGGCGAAGTCCGACTGGCCATAAGAGGTTTGAGAGCCTAACCGGGCTACCAACTCCTCTGGCCTGGAAATGCTGAGTCGCGCCTCAGGGAGCGGGAGAGTATCCTGCGGCAACGCCACCGACTTCGTAAAAACGATCCGCGCTATATCGTCGGTAGCAGCATCCCGGTCAACGGCCAACAGGTAGCCGGACTCCGGCTGTTCAAAAGCATATAGTGGCGAAATTGTCCCCGATAGAATATCTTTCAGGCGCATCCGACTGACAGGTATGTATACCCATCTGTCCACGACCTCATCGGCGTCCGTCCACCACGCCAGATAGATTTCCCCACCCTGGCTTTGGAGCACCATGATTCGAGGTCCATCGTAATACTCCAGTACTCTCTCGAATGAGAATGAAGTCCACGGCGGACTGGAAAGATTGCATCCTCTTATGCTGGGAAGCACGGCCGGTCACCTCTACTGTGGCAGGCTAAACACGACCACTGCGACGGCGGTCGGATCGCACCCATCAGGCTTCCACCAAGTATGGTGAGTTGTCTCAAACGGACGCGGCGGTTTGTCGACCCGTCCCGACAACGGTTGGAGATCAAGCCTCGCTATCATGTTGCCAATCTTCTGGTGCCTCTGAGCGACCTGAATGACCTCATCCCGGTCGGTAAAGACTGAAAAACCCAGAGTTTCGCATAGGGTTGCCCTGGCATTGGCAATGTTCCTCAGAGCTCGTACACGATCCAGGTGATACTGGGGAACGAAGTCCGCCAGCACTGGCGGATCATGCTTCACTATGTAGTAGTAGCTTCCATTGGCAGGAACCGAAGATTCTGGCGGACAGTCTCCAGGAAAGTCTAACGGCCACTTCAAAACCAGCATCTCCAGAACCCCAACTCCTCGCCGCCCTGAGCAGGCCCGAGAATAGCTAAATTCGCCTTCTCTTCCCAAGCCATCAGGAACCGACTGCCTCGACCCTCAGCACGGTTCTTCGTCGACCCGCTCCCCGGCAAGCCGGGCGACCTAGAGCCGCTGATGCCGGCCTCGGAGGGTCCACATTCCACCCATCGAGGTACGGTTGCCGTCACCAGAAGCCGCACGGGAAACATCATGATTCACAGGACCCAAGCGTAACCAGCATTCCTGCAGACGAAGGAACAAAAAAGCGGCGGGCGACACCATTTCTGCCTTTACCATTGTCCAGTGGCAGCTATTCGCATCACCAACGGGTGCCCACCCAGCGACGCACAGCCCGTCCAGAACATTTTAGCATGGCGATGGCGGGAATATAGGAACTCAGAGTACCATTGTCAAACCAGAACGCCTACGGACTCACGCATAGGAACACCCCGCCCAACCCGATTACCCGACGGCCATTAGGCGCAGACCTGGGATGAGGTCTGCGGAGCTGGCGGACTGGAGCAGCCCGCTGTCACAAGAGACAGAAGCGTCAAGGCCAACGCCGACGCCAGGCCAGCGCGAATCTTGTCCGGAAGCGTCATCCCCGGTTTTCCTTTGGCCTGGCCCGATACCCTGACAGCCACCCTATATCCCCTCGACTCGCCCGGCAAACGGGATGGTCCCGGTCTCCCGGTCCCGTACTAGGAATTCGAAGGCCCCGTCCACTCCCCATCAACAGGACCATCGGCACCTGCTTCCACAGCCTCCGCCGCAAGAAGGGAGCCGTCCTCGGATGCGGCGGCGATTTCGACACTGTTCGCCCGCGAACGGTTGACCAGCCGCCTCGCCTGATTGCCCACGGTGGTCTTCAGATAGCCATACAAGGCGCTGACACACGGCTGGGAAATCCGCAGCACCAGTTCCTGGCTCGAAATGTAGACCCAGTAGTAGAAGGCGATATCCTCCTCGGCGGCGACGCGCTCCAACAGGGAGACGGACTCCTGCAGGTCGAACCGCCCCAGGTTCACCAGGAAGATGCCCAGCAGGCCGTAGGGAAGGATTTTCGAGATGTCCCTGGAAAGGTCCTCGTTGTAGTAGGCCGTCACCCGGACGGCGGTCAGCACGGCCATGCCGATCAGGAGCAGTTCCTGGGGCTCCTTGGTGTTGTAGAGAAACGTCAGCATGGCCACCAGCACCCAGAACCAGACATAGGCAAGAAAGGGGAACACCAGGCCGTACATGGCCAGGTAGGCCAGACAGTACAGCAGCAAGTACAGCGGCCGTCCCGGCCTTCTCAGCCCGGACAGGTCGATTCCAAGAGCGTTCCGGACCGACATGGAACGGTGCAGGTTGAAGATGACAAACCCGAAGAACGCCACGCTGACGGCGAACAAGGCCGCCGGCGCCAGGATTCCCGCCCCACCGGAAAGGCTCAGTCCTTCCAGCCATTCCACCAGCGCCATTGCTCAACCCCCTGACTGAATCATTCGCCAATAGTACAGTCGCCCTCCTGATGCCAACAGAGATGGCAGCCGCAGTCAGTGAACGTCATCGTGCCTGAGCCTGATGATGTAGTCGATGTCAACGCCGGCGGAAGCCTGCAATCCGGGGGCAAGCCGCCCCGCCTTCCCAGACAGGCGGGTGAAATTATCGCAGCATCACGTCCCTCGGCCGCGCCCGCCAACATTCCTCGCGCAGCAACCCCGCTCGCAACTGCCGACTGGGCTGCCACGCCGGTGGGCCGCCCCTGTCCGATAGGGCAAAGCCTTTCAACTCCCTATAAATAGTATCGAGTGGGAGACCCAATCGGGAGAACCAGCACGCTGACGATGGCGACAGGACCGGCGGGCATGACAGAGAGCACCGGATACGGCTCAGCCAGGCGACGGACGGCCACGGGAGAGGGACAGGCCAAAATGACCCGATGGGCCACGGAACGGCTCCACGGCCCAGTGGACACACCCGTCCAGGACGAGAGCGATGTCCAGGAACTCCTCAGTCCCTTCCGCGACAATGCCAGGACAACCATGGAGGAACTCACCCCACGCGACCCGTGGGCATGGCAGAACAGCGACCGGTGGAAGAAAGCACTCACGAAATGCCGGCCGGGAGATCCGGGAGACGAACATGGCCGCCAGCGGTCTGCCCATTCAGGCAAAGCCCGAGCAGACAAACTCCAGGGAAAGTCCTGCTCTGCTCCCAACGGGCACGGGGCCGCAGAGCGTCCAAGGCGACTCCCGTTGCTACCCCCTTAAGATGGGAAAGCGGAGGCCGTCCGGCCTCCAATCCAACTTGCGGCGTTCACCATGCCGCCAGGACGCGACACCCGGTCCAGGCCCCGGCGCAGCGCGCGCCGAAAGCGAAAGCGTTGCCGCAGTTGCGGGGCTATTCGACTGCCCCGTCCCCTTCGGGCATCCAGTACCCGACCCTGGGCTCGGCGAAGATGTACCTGGGATTGTCGCCGTCCTCGCCCAGCTTGCGGCGCAGCCGCATCAGGTGGGTGCGCAGCACCCGCATGTTGCCCGGCTTGCCCGGGCTCCACACCCGGCGCAGCAGCCGGTCGTGGGGCACCACCCGCCCGGCCTCCGCCGCCAGCTCCGCCAGCAGGTCGTACTCGGTGGGCGTCAGGTCCACCGGCTCCCCCGAGAGGGTCGCCCGGCGCCGCTCGTAGTCGATGGCCAGATCCCCCAGCAGGAAGGGCGCCGCCGCCGACCCGCCCCGGGGTTCCTCGAACCGGCGCAGGGCCGCCCGCACCCGGGCCACCAGCTCCGTGGGCGAGAAGGGCTTGACGATGTAGTCGGTGGCCCCCTCCTCCAGGGCCTGGGCGATCACCTCGTCCCGGCCGTATACCGACAGGAACACCACCGGCACCCGGGACACGGCCAGCAGGTCACCCATCAGCTCCACCCCGTCGCACTCGGGCAACACCAGGTCCAGCAGCACCAGGCTGGGACGCTCCTCGGCCATCAGCAGCGGGGCCTCCTGGGGGTCGCCGGTCACCACCGGCCGGAACCCGGCGTTGGACAGGGTGTCCCGCACCGACCGCAGCATCAGGGGGTCGTCGTCCACCACCAGCACCGTTCCCCCGGCGGGACCACGGTCCCGCTGGCTCCGGGAGCCCCGGGCGGGCTGGGCCTCCCGGACCACCGGCAGGGTGAAGTTGAAAATCGCCCCCAGGCCGGGGCCGTCGCTCTCGGCCCATATGCGGCCCCCGTGGGCCTCCACTATCCCCCGGCAGATGGCCAGCCCCAGGCCGGTGTCGCCCACGGAACCGGAGCCGGAACCCGAACCTTCCCCCTCCCCGCCGGTGAATCTCCTGAACAGCCGCGGCAGGTCCTCGGCGGGTATCCCCCGTCCCTGGTCGGCCACCGAGACCTCCATTTCATCGCCCCTGCACACGGCGGACACCCGTATGATGGAAGACTCGGGGGAGTGCCGGGCCGCGTTGGTCAGCAGGTTGCCGATGACCTGGACGATGCGCCGCCGGTCCGCCAGCACCAGGGGCAGGCCGGGCTCTATCTCCATTGCCAGGGGGTTCCGGCCCCCGGCAACGGTGAAGGCGCTCCGCGCCCGGTCCACCAGCACCGCCACCTCGGCCGGCTCCGGGTCCACCGGCAGCGTCCCCGTCTCGATGCGGGCCACGTCCAGCAGGTCGCCGATGAGCTCCCGCATCCGGTCGGACTGGTCCACGATGATGCGCTGGAACTGGCGCATCTCCGCCGGGTCCAGGTCCGCCGCCGCCTCCAGCACGGCGGTGGCCGCACCCCGGATGGAGGTCAGGGGCATCCGCAGCTCGTGGCTCACCTGGCCCAGGAACTCGGCCCGCAGCCGCTCCTGCTCCTCAAGTAGGGTCAGGTCCTGCATGGTGACCACCACCGACTCCACCTCGCCCTGGCCGGAGACGATGGGCGTGGCGTTGAGCAGCACGGTCACGCTCCGTCCGCCGGGGACGGCCATGAC
>DAOUJS010000031.1:0-11062 GCA_034422355.1 Dehalococcoidia bacterium
AGCAATGGATTCAGGGGAGCCCGCAGCAGGTCGCCCGGGGTGACCTCCAGTTCGGCGGCGATGAACTGGGAGACGGCGTGGGCCACGTCGATGACCAGGGCGCACCACCACAGCGACGATGCGGCGGCGGTGAGGCCCAGCACCAGCCGGGGCACCATCTCCCGCCAGCCGGACTGGTGGTGGCCCAGGTGCTCCTGGACGATGAAGCTGAGGCCCATCCAGCCTAGGATCACCACCAGCATCCCCGAAGTTACGGCCCAAACCGCCATCCAGGCGTCGCGGACCACGGGATGCAGGTAGGTGAGTTCCGGGGGCGTTCCGGTGAGGATGTCAGGCATTGGCTACCCCTCCCCACACTCGGCGATGTCGGTGTCGGTGGCTCTCTCCACCACGCCGCACAAAGTCCCGTGGACGCCCTGGATCACCCACCGTGCGGCGGCCCGGGCCCAGCGGTCCGGGTCCAGGGCGCCCAGCACCTTGTCCCACAACCCCTTGGGCTGGTGGACCGGCACTAGGGCGTGAAAGACGTGATGGTCGCCGCCGCCGGTTCTCGGCACCGACATCACCATCAGGAACGCCTGTTCCGGGTGCAGCTCGGGCTGGCCGTCCAGGACGGGGTACTCGAAGGTGTACTCCCAGCCCTCGGACAGCTCCTTCTCGCCGCCCCGCACCCGGTAGGTGTTGGTGACCCACTCGCCGGTGTCGGGGTGGCGCAGGGCGTAGTGGAGGACGTCGATCTTCCGGCTGAAGACGGGGCGGGCGATGAACTCGCCGTCCTTCTTGCGCTCCACCATCTGCCGGTCGCGGTTGACCAGGGACAGGTTATCGCCGTCCGGGGGCGGGGACTGGGCCAGGGCCGCGCCGCTGGCGGGTACGGCGACGATGGCGGAAAGCAGCAGCGCCGCCGCCAGCAGCATCACACGGCGCATGAGCCGGGCATTCGATTTCAGGGTCAACTCGTTCACCTCTCTCCGTGATTTCGGCGGCCGGCGTGTTTGCCAGCGCCGACGGAGAGTGTGAACAAAAAACGCCCCGGAAAAGACCTCCCATAGGGGGCCGCACCCGTGCGGCCCCTTACAGGCCCTCTTTTTATCCGACGCCGTTAGGCATCATTGGGGGTGTACAGGGATTTGGGTTTTGTCGGGACGGAGAAAACCGGGTCCGGTCAAAGCTGAAACAGGCCGGATTCGGGCCGAAATGCCCCCGAACCTGTGAACACTTGGGCGCAAGTCCCCGTTCTGGCGTGGGTGTGCAAGAGCCGTAGCTGAAACGTGCATTTTGTACGGCGGGAAACCGGGGCCGGCGTGCAAAGGCCCAAGCTGAAACGAACATTTTGCACCCGGAGGCAGAGAGCATGGCGAAGGAGCCGGGGGACATCGACCGGAGCGAGAGCATCGAGGACCTGCACCACCTGCGGCTGATGGCCCTATTGGACGACCTCGTGCGGGACAAGGGGCATCGCCGGGCGGCGGCGGACCTGGGCGTGGACCACCGGACCCTGACGGCCAGCCTGGGGAGCGGGCAGCTTTCCCGGCGGATGCGGGTGGCGCTGGACCAGGCATTGCTGGACGGGGCCGGATCGCCGGCGAAACAGCAACGGGAGCGCAACGACGAACTAGCCGGGCGGCTGGAGAGAGTCGAGGGGCGGGTGGATGAAATGGGGCAGGAGATGAAAGAGGGCCTCGGCGCCGTGCAGGGGGAGGTCAGGGAACTGCGGAACGAGCACGGTCAGGCGTTGCGGGGCGTCGAGCAGCGGCTGTCGGGCGTGGAGGGCGGGGGAGCAGGGGACAGCACCGGTCAGGGTGCAACGCCCCCGTCTCGGGCAAGCAACGGTTCAGCAACCCGGTTGACGCCACGACGGGAGTACCCCGAGCTGGCGACGTTGGAACCCGATGAGGACGACCAGGACGTGTTCGGCGATGCCTGGCCGCTGGTCCAGGAATGGCGGGAGCTCAAGGCTACCCACCCGGACCGGGGCGGCGGACTGGAATGGCTGCTGGTCGAGGAACGATTTCTCACGGTGGAACTGGCCCTGCTGGAAGAGCACGGGCTGACCCTGCCCCCGGCCCGGTTCCCGCTGCGAGGCTTCGACCGGAACGGGCAGACCGGCTGGCGGCGGACGGCCCTGGACGACACCCGCAGGGCTAGGAGAAAGCGCGAGCTGCTGCGAAGCGCCCTCCGCCTGTTCAACCCGGCAGGCTGGCGTTTTCTCAGCCTGCTCAACCCGGCAAGGTGGCGGGGCAGCCGGTGATCTTGTCAGCAATTTGGGGAATTTGCCTGGGGGGGTGCCGGAAGCCCTCTTTTTCGACGGCGGGGCCTGTGATAATGACTGTGTTGTCTGGCTTTCCAGGGTTTCAAGCCATAGAAACCTGGGGGTCTCTCCCTCAGCCCGGGTCTCTGCCGCAAGGCCGGCCCACGAGGGAACGCTGCCGACGCGGGGTGTTCAAGTCCCTCGCAGGCAGCACGGGCCGGGATCACGGGGTGTTTAAGTCCCTCGTGCCCGGTCCGGTCCAGCGGGTTGGAGTGTTTAAGTCCTTCTCCCGTTGGGCAGTCCGGCGGCTGGAGTGTTAAGCCCTTCTTCCCCGGACACCGCCTGGCGGCTCGGAGCTGATCCCTCCGGTCGCTGGGCACCCGACCGGTGCTATGGAGTTGATCCCTCCTGCACCGGGCGGCGGGGACGCAGCGTTTAGCGGCGCCAAGTCCTCACCCAGGCTGAGGCGTTCGCGGGTTTCCCTCGCGGCGCCCCAGCCGGAAACCATACCCACGAGACGCGCGGCGCGTTTCACCAGGAACCCTAAACACGGTGGAATATCTACCCAGCGGCGCATCATCATCGCGACGGAGGTGGCTTAGAGAAACAGCACGGCATCCCGGATTACCTCACCCACCGGGTCCACCTGGCGGAGCGGTTGAAAGGCTTCGCAATCTTCATCCTGCGGCTGGAGCGGACGGCAACAAGCTCCGGCTGCTCCTTCACGCCTGCGGCGTAGCTGTTGAACACCAGCAGCGGCGCCGCAGGTTCCCCACGCTCCGGCAGTCCGTTGGCAAGGACGGCAGGCCGGACGCTTGACGCTGCAACGCGGTTGCCAGCGGCGCCGTGGCTGACGGAATAGCCGCTGGCCTGACTGCGTTCCTCTCACCCATCACCCTCTCATTGCACCCCCGGGGTTCGCGTTCTCCTGAACGACACCCTGGGCGAGCTGCGCCTTGCGCCAATCCCCATCCGGATCTTCCCGTTGCGCTGCCCGGCCCTGGGCGCAGTGCGCCTTGCGTCAGCCCCACAACCGGCATTCTCCGTGGCGTTGCCCGACCCTGGGCGACGTCTGCCCGGCGCTGGATGGGAACGGCGGCGACGGGCGGCAAGTCAGTGGAGACAGCGACGACCAGGACAACGACGATCAGGAGGTGAACGACACGAACATTGACCCGGTTTCGCCCTCCGCCACCGGAAGGTTGGAGGAAGGGGTGAACCAGCATTAGCCCCGGGCCCGTCTCACTCGTGAGTGGGGCGATGGAAACCACAAGGCGGCCATAACTGCCGCCACTGACAACCGAAAGAACACACAGCTTACAGCAAAGCGGGGGTCGGTCTCCTTTCGAAAGGAAAGGGAACCGGCCCCCGCTTTCTGCGTTTCGGAGGAAGCGACATGAAGGCGAATACCAGCATCGATACCAAGGCAATGGTCAACGTCAACGACAACCCCGAAAACATCGTGGAACAGGCGCCCAGCAGGGGCAAGCCGGAGAGCGAACTCCGCGCCGCCGCCCGGCGCAAGGGCCTCACCCTGAAAGAACTGGCCGACCTGATGGGCGTGAGCTACGGCTACGTGTCCCAGGTGTCTGCCGGCAGCAGGCCCTGGACTCCCATGCTGCGGGAACGGGCCATGGCGGTCCTGGGCGAGGTGCCGGGACAGGGCGTGGTCTACCGCCAGGGCGGTGTGATAACCGGAGAGAGCAGTTGCATCCGGGAGCGGGCCAGGGAGGTGGGCCTGAGCATGGGAGCGCTGGCCGACCTGGTGGGCGTGTCCCGCAGCTACATGTCAATGGCGTCAAGGGGTAAGCGGCACATGAGCCCCGGGGTCCAGGCCAAGGTGGAGGCGGTGCTGGAGGCCCCGGCCACTGTGGAGGCGGCGCAATGCCCCACCGTTGACCCGCGCGCCCTGTGGGACCGGATGGACGCCCACGGCTTTTCCCAGAACCAGGTGGCCCGGCTGGCGGGCATCAGCACCGGCCATCTCTCCTTGATAATGAACGGCCAGCGGACTCCCTCGGGGGACGTGCTCAGGAGGCTGCACGAAGTCCTGTTCGCGCCGACCCAGGCGGAACTGGTGGCGCCGGTGGAGCTGAAGGTCATGGCCTGGAAGAAGGACGACCGCAAGGGTGTGGTGGTCAAGGGCGCCGGCGGCCCGCACAGCGGCAGGAATCCGGGCGGCGGCACCGTGCGCATCGGCGGCCAGGTCCCCTGGGGCGCGGAAGTAGAATATGCCTACACGAGCGGCTATGACAGCCGGGGCCAGCTTTCGGTGAACCACATCGTCGACGAGCGGGGCTACGGCGCCATGTTGAAGCACCCGGAGCGGCAGGACGATTAGCCATGCACAGAGAGGAGACGGTCGCCGGATAGACGGCCGTCTCCCCCGTCTTCCTCTCTGGTCTGAATGGCGGCGCTGCCCCCTTGCTACGCCCGCCGGTTCAGCGCCCCTCCGCCTCCGTCTGACCTTGTTCCTTAGCCTGCTCCAGGGCCAGCCGCCGCTCCTCCGTAGCGGACGGGCTGCCGGGGAACCGGCGGAGAATCTCGTCGTAGTCCGCCACCGCCTTTTCCGGCTCCCCCAGGTTGCGGTACACCATGGCCCGGTGGCTCCGGGCCTCCACGTTGGCCGGTTCCAGTTCGATGGCCCGCCCCAGGTCCTCCAGCGCCCGGCGGAGCTGGCCCAGCTTGGCCCGGGTGAACCCGCGCATGTGATACCCCGTAGACTCCTCCGGCATCAGCTCCACCAGCCGGTCGTAGTCCCGGAAGGCCCCCTGGTGGTCCCCCAGGTTCGTGCGGATGAAGGCCCGCGTCAGGTACGCCTCGGCATTCTCCGGGTTGATCTCGATGACGGCGCCGAAGTCCTCCATCGCCTGCTCGTGCCGGCCCAGGTACAGCTGCTCCATCCCCCGGTTGTAGAGGACCCGCGTGTTGCCGGGGTCCTGTTGGATGACCCAGGTGTAGTCCTCGATGGCCTGCTCGTGCTGCCCCAGTTCGGTGTGGGCCAGCCCCCGGGCCGTCAGGGTCTCGGCGTTGCCGGGGTCCAGCTCCAGGGCACGGTCCAGTTCCCGCAGCGCCTTCTCGTCGTGGCCCGTGGCGCCCAGGGCCACGGCCCGGCCCCGCATCGCGGAGGCGTTGTCCGGGTCCTGGGCCAGGACGGCATCGAAGTCCCTGAGCGCATCGTCGTACTCCCCCAGGTTGAGGTTGGTGATGCCCCGGGCGTAGCGGGCCAGGCCGTAGCCCGGTTCCAGTCCGACGGCGGCGTCAAAGTCCTCCAGGGCCTGCTCCGGCTGGTCCAGGTCGCGGCGGGCCATCCCCCTTTCGTAGTGGGCCACGGCCATCCCCGGCTCCAGCTCGATGGCCCGGCCCAGGTCCTCCACCGCCAGCAGGGGCTCGCCCAGCGCGGCGTGGGTCAACCCCCGGTCGTACCAGGCGTCGGCGTTGTCCGGGGCCAGCAGCACGGCCACGTCGAAGTCGCTCATCGCCGCCGCCAGATCGCCCAGTTCGGCCAGGCACGCCCCACGGCTGTAGTGGGCCACCGCGTTGCCCGGAGCCAGCCGGATGGCGGCGCCGTAGTCCTCCACCGCCAGCCGGTACTCCTCCATCCTGGACCTGGCGCGGGCCCGGCCGTGGTGGGCGTTGGCGTGGCCGGGGTCCAGGGCGATGATCCTGCCGTAGTCCTCCGCCGCCCGGCGGTGCTCCCCCAGCTCGTTGTGGAGCAGCCCCCGGGCGTACAGGCGTTGGATGTCCTGGGGATCCGCCTCGATCTCCCCGTTCAACTGCTCGATCATCCGCCCGATGCCGTCGCGGCCCAGGGCGTCCATCATCCGCCGGAACTCCCGCCGGTCCTCCGGCGATTCCCCCGGCTCCAGTCCGTCATCCTCCCAGGCCATGAACGCTCCTCCACCGTGTACTGATGGCCCGCTGCCCGGCGGCTTCACCCTTACGGGACCGCCGCGGACCATGACCCTATGTTGGTGGAGCCGTTCCCGGATTGCAACGGCGCTCTGTCAGCAGCATTCCGTTCCTCCTGGCTTCCCTTCCTCATTGCCTCCGGTGATCGGCAATCTCCCGGCCGACGCAGTTATTCGTCCGGCTCCCGTCCGTCTTCGGCTCGCCCGGGGTGTCCGCCGGGTTGCCGGAGGGGTTCGGGGTCGCCTATTCTGGCTCCCAGAAGGTATCGGGCAGCAACTCGCCTTTCTCGTGAGGCACTATGTCGTGGGCCTCATTGAGGCCGAAAAATGCTGCCCGCAGTATCTCCTGTCCACTGTTGTCAGCCCGGGTAATCCCCTCCAGCACCTGACCTTGGTCGTAGGTGGCCGTTATCGACCCCCAGGATGGGTCCTCGATCCTCCAGACGTATCCGTCCTGGACCGGCTCCAGTTCCCCGGCCGGCGCTACCCCGAATGCGAGAGCCATGAAGGGCAGCTGCATGATGTCCTCCAGCGGTCCCGTGTCCGTGTCCGAGTTTTCGGGGATGAAGTACCACCGGCCCTCGTCCAGGTCCTTCAGGTAAATGTCGAAGCTGTTGAGGGTGACAACTTCGATGGACCTCTCCACCGGCTCGGCCATTTCTATTCGTGCGAACATCTGGCTGGTGCCGTCGGCCATTATCCACCCGCTGGCTTTGGCCGTAAGCGGACCGTCGCTCTCGGAGAACCGGTCGGGCAATGACAGGGAGGCCTCGTAAGAGATGCTCCTGAAGTTCTCCATGAAAGACTGCTGTCTCTCAATGTCCTCCGGCGAAACAGGAACGGAGGTTGGGGGAGGCTTGGGAACATCAGTGGCCGTGGGCTTCGGCCGGAGATCGGGCGCGGCGGTGGCTGCCGGGGTTGGAGAGGGGATGGTTGAAAGGGCGGTGGAACCCGGGACCGGTCCAGAGGTGGCTGTGGGGGCAGTGGGCAGGGACGGCAATGCAATTGCCGGAACGACGGTCGGGTCTTCGACGAGCCCTGGAGTATCGGAAGGCGCGTCCCGCTGAATCTGCCGCTGCTGCGGCTCGGTGTCGGGTTGAGAGCAGGCGGCTGTTCCTATGGCCAATATCAGCAGGACATAGAGGATTCGGCTCATTGGACTTCCTTCGCGGCTAATCAGGGCGGCTGATCGGGCTGGAGGCGTGGAAATCCCAACTGTTCCGCCCTGTTGCTGCGTTGTATTGCGGCCCCCGCGGAAAAGTATACCTTGGCAGCGCCTGGCTCGTATCCGGCGCCGGACTTGGAAACCTTGCATCCTGTGGCCGGGCACTCGGGTTCCTCGGCTTGGAGCCCGGCATGCCGCGCTTTTCGCGTTTCCGACCTCTCTCTGGCGGTAGCCACCCCTAATCGGTGAACAGGTGTCCCAGGCCGAAGGAGTCCGCCACCGCCAGCAGCGCAACATAGTTCCGGGTGCAGGGCACCACCCCCCGGTCCCGCCAGCGCCGGATGGTCTCGCGGTCTACACCGAGACGGCGGCCCAGTTCCGCCCAGGTAAGTCCCGACTCCCGCTGGAACCGCTTGAGCCGTTCCGAGAAGTCCTGGGGGAAGGGGTGGGTGATCCGGCTGTGGTGGGTGCGCTGTCTCGGCATCGCTGGCTACCTCCCAACCCTCTCGAAGACCAGCGCCTGCCCGCCCTCGCTGTGCAGGTTGAGTCGTTCCCCGGAGACCTCGAACCGCTCTACCGTCGCCAACAAGTCCTGCATCCGTTGTTCCTGTTGGAACAGCGCCTGGGAGGGGCAGCCCGCTTCCGTCCACGCCAGGTCGTCAAGGCGCAAGTCGGACTCCCGCACGCTGTATCTCGCCGCGTAGGAATTGCAGCCCGTCCACCCCGTCAGATCCGTGGCGGTGGTGAACTTGGCGGTTGCGTTGCCCGCCGCCACCCCGGCGGGAGCCTCGGCATTGCCCAGGGCGACCAGCCGCCACTCCGTATCGGCCAACGGATTCCCTTCGCTGCCGCAGGCCACCAATAGAAACAGGAAGCCGGGTAGAAGCCAGCGCATCATTCTTCTCCCTTGGTGAGGCGAGGCCTATCTGGACAGCCGTTCGGCGAACCGGACCACGCTGGCCACCGCGCTTTCCAGCAATTCCCGCACCGCCGGGTCAGTGATGCTGCCGGCGCCGTCCATGAATGCCTCAACCTGGGGAAGCAGCACCCGGGGCTGGTGGAGCACCAGCCCTCCCTCTGACTCCAGGCTGTAGGAGGCGTGGACGTGCATCCTGGTGCATCCCGACCGGCCCGGGCTGGTCCCCATCAGGAAGAACACCTTGCCGCCGATGGAGTTCCCGCCCCGGGACAGCCACTCGATGGCGTTCTTGAGCGCCGCTGTCATGGACCCGTTGTGCTCGGGGCAGGCGATGACCACGGCGTCCGCTTCCTCAACCTTTTCCCGCAGCCTCGCCACCTGGAGCGGTGTCCCGCCCTCCTCGTCGTCCGGGTTGAACATTGGTATTCCCTTCAAGTCAAAGATGGCAGTCTCCACCCCTTTGCCGCCGGCGACCTCCAGGATGTTAACCAGCAGCTTGCGGTTCCAGGACTCCTGCCGGAGACTTCCGCATATCCCCAGGATCTTCATCTCGCACCGCTCCACTTGTTGAATGCCCACTGGTACCAGCTGCCGTCCGACCCGACGTCCCAGGGCGGAAGCCACTCGCTCTCACCAAATCCACCCACGGTCATTTGGCGCTTCTTCATCTGCGCACTCAGCGCGGCGTTCTACACCTTAAGCGTGTTTGTCTCCGAACCCTCGTTGCACCAAGCCAACGTCAGCATGGGATGGTCGGCCAAGACTGGGACGGTGGCCTCGGCCTCATCCGGGGATATTCCGGTGACAGTCAGCGGGTGGCCGTCGGCGTGGCTGAACACCCCGCTCTGCATGTTGGGCCCCCTTGTCCTTCTAGCGTCTCTCATCCAGGTCCGATGTTCCCGGGCTGCGGGCTATTTCCGCCCATGACGGCCCCGGCTCCCGCTGGAACCGCCTGAGCCGCCCGGGGAAATCGTTGGGAAAGACGTAGACCATCCCGCCGGGGTCAATGCGCTGCCTCGGCATTGGTCCGGTTCCCATCCCTACCATCCCTCCTCCTACGAGGCCGGTGTCACCGTCACCTCGAACTCGTCGCTGACCCGGTTGCCGTCGGGGTCTTCCGCCGTAACCGTGATGGTGGCCGTTCCCGTGCCCGTTGCCACCACCGTCAGGGTGGATCCGGACACCCATGTCGACGCCACGCCGTAGTTGGACGATACGCCGGTGAAGGTCAACTCGTCTCCGTCGGGGTCGTGGAACACGCCGGGCAGGGAGAACTGCCGCCACTGCAACCCTTCCAGGCTGATGTCGGGCAGGGGCTGGGCCACCGTGGGGGGCCGGTTGGGGCTATCCTCGTCCGGCGGCGGGTCCTGTTCCGGCTCCGGCTCCACCGCCACCTCGAAGGTGTCGCTGACCCGGTTGCCGTCACTGTCCTGGGCCGTTACCGTGATGGTCGCCGTGCCCTCTGCCATTCCCTCCACCGCCAGGCTGGAGTGGTCCACAGCCACGCTTACGGTGGCCTTGGCCTCGTCCGAGGATGCGGCGGTGATGGTCAGGGCGTCGCCGTCGGCGTCGCTGAACACCCCCGACAGGGACACGTCCTGCGTGGCTCCCGCCTCCAGGCCGGTTAGGTCGCTGATGGCCGAGGCCACCACCGGCGCGGCCTTGATGGTTATCGTGAAGGCGTCTGAGACCGTGCCGCCCTTGCCGTCGTCGGCGGTGACCGTGATGGTCGCCGTACCACGGGCCTGGGCGGTAACCGTCAGGCTGGAGTGGTCCGCCGCCACGGACACGGTGGCCACGGACCCTTCCGAGGAAGCGGCGGTAACGGTCAGGCCGTCGCCGTCGGGGTCGTCGAACACCCCGGATAGGGAGACCTGCTTCGTCCCGCTCTCGTTGACTATGGTTACGTCCGCTATGGCGCTGGACACCGTGGGCTCCTGGTTGGGTGGTGGGGCCTGCTGCTGCGGGGCGACCACCGACACGTCAAACGTATCGCTGACCCGGTTCCCGTCTGAGTCCCGGGCCGTGACCGTGACGGCCGCCGTGCCTTCGGCCACGCCGCTGAGGGTCAGGCCGGAGCCATCGGAAGCAACGGTTACGGTGGCCTTGGCCTCATCTGACGATGCGGCGGTGATGGTCAGTTGATCGCCGTCGGCATCGCTGAACACCCCGGACAGGGGGACCGCCTGCGTTGCTCCCTCCTCCAGGCCGGATACGTCGCCCAGGGGCTGGGCCACCACCGGCGCGGCCTTCACCGTTACGGTGAAACTGTCGTCCACCGTGCCGCCCCGGCCGTCGTCGGCGGTGACCGTGATGGTCGCCATCCCACGGCTCTGGGCGGATACCGTCAGGCCGGAGTAATCGTCGGACACCAACACCGTTGCCACGGCTTCATTGGACGAAACTGCCCTGATGGTCAGCGCGTCATTGTCGGCATCGCTGAACGCCCCGGGCAGAGATACCTGCTTTGTCCCACTTTCGTTGACGAAGGTGGCGCCGGACAGGGCGCTGGCCACCGTGGGCGCCCGGTTGGGCGTTCCCTGCTGTTGCTGCGGCCCGGCGGCTTCGATCTCCCGCAGGGCCGCCGCCACCTCCACCCAGCGGGTCATGCCGCTGTCGGCGAACTCCTGGGCCTCGTCCGCCGTCAGCGCCGTCAGCGTCGTGTCGGCCACCGTCTCGCCGAAGGCCAGCAGCGCCCGGTCCCAGCGGTCGGTGTGGCTCTTGTAGCTCGACCACTGCGGGTCGTTGCGCCACTGGTACATCTGCGCGATGAGCGCGTTGTACTTCCTCGCCACCGGCGCGTCGAAGGCGTCGCT
>DAOUJS010000032.1:0-39187 GCA_034422355.1 Dehalococcoidia bacterium
TGAACCTGAACCGGTACGTCCAGCAGTGCATTGACGAGGACAGCTGCCTGGAAGCCCCGCAAATCGTCCGCGCCCTGCTCCCCTGGGCCTGGGACCACCGCTACGACGACATCCTCTGCGGCGAAATCTCGGCCCAGTAGGCGAGTTTCCCTTCCCCCTTGACGGGGGCGGCACGTCCGCCTGTGGCGGGAAGGTCAGGATGGGGGTGACGGCCTCGTACGGGAATCCCTTCCCCCTTGATGGTGGTGTTACATCCGCCTCAGGCGGAACGTCTGCCCTGGCTACAAGTCCTCCTTTCCCGGCTGGCGCCGCCGTCACCCAATTTTCGGCGAACCGTACTATACTGTGGCTGGATGACCGTCTCTGAAGGGTAACCCCGGGACGGACCCGAAATGACCGGTGTGGCCGGGGCGCAACGCGAACTCCCGGCCAGGCCCAGCGCCGAGGTGAATAAGTATGCCTGCACGTACCGGTGCCGAATACATCAAGGGACTCAGGGAACACCCCCGCGAGGTCTGGATTGACGGGGAGCGGGTAAAGGACGTGACCACCCACCCGGCCCTGCGGAACGGGGTCAAATCTGTGGCCGCCCTGTACGACATGCAGCATCATCCCTCGCAGCGAGAGGAGATGACCTTTGCATCGCCGACCACCGGAGACCCGGTAGGCTTGTCTTACCTCATCCCCCGAACGGCGGCAGACCTGGAGCGCCGCCGTCGGATGATGAGCCGGTGGGCGTGGGCAACCTGCGGCATGATGGGCCGCTCCCCGGACTTTCTCAATATCATCTTCTCGTCGTGGGCTGGGGCTTCCGGTTACTTTGCCCAGGACCGGCCCGAGTTCCAGCGGAACGTGGAGGACTACCACGAATTTCTCCGGGAAAACGACGTTGCCCTGACCCACGCCCTGGTCAACCTGCAGCGCCGCCGTACGCCCAACGCCACCGACACCCTGAGCGAAGAGGTGGCCCTGACTGTGGTAAAGGAGACCGACGCCGGCATTGTGGTCAAGGGCAGCCGGGTGCTGGCTACCCTGGGCCCCATTTCGGACGAGATTGCAATTTACCCGGTGGCATCCCATCGGCTGGCCGACGGCGACGCACGCCAGTCCTTCTCCTTCTCCATACCCTGCGATACTCCCGGCGTCAAATTCCTGTGCCGGGAGAGTTTCGACCTGGGCCGCTCCCACTTCAACCATCCCCTGGGGTCCCGGTTCGAGGAAATGGACTCGGTGGTGTTCTTTGACAACGTGTTCGTGCCCTGGGAGCGGGTGTTTCTGCTGGGGAACGTGGAACTCTGCAACGGCTATGCCATGGGGACCAGTTCCGACGCCCACACCGGGCACCAGGTCTTGACCCGCTGCCTGGCCAAGGCCGAGTTCATGCTGGGGCTGGCGGACCTGATTGTGGATACCCTGGGGTCGGGCTCCATTCCCCACGTTCAGGAGCAGGTGGCGGAGCTTATCATCCAGCGGGACACCCTGTGGTCCTGCCTGCGGGCCTCCGAGGCTGACGCAGCCCCCAACCGCTGGGGCGTGATGAGCCCCGCGTTGCCGCCGCTGCGGGCAGGACGAACCCTCTTCGGCCGCTCCATGTATCCCCGCATGGTCGAGATAATCCAGATGCTGGGCACCAGCAGCCTGATGGCGCTGCCCGCGGAAGCCGACTTTGACACGGACATCGCGGCGGAGGTTGACCAGTACATGGCTACCGACACGTACAACGCCCGGGACCGGGCCAGGCTGTTTCACCTGGCGTGGGACGCCTCGTGCAGTTCCTTCAGCGGCCGGCAGGTCCTGTACGAGCGCATGTTCGGCGGCAACCCGGTGCGTAATGCCCTGGCGCTCTACGGCAACTACGACAAGGAACCCTTCAAGCAGAGGGTCCGGGAGTTCGCCGGCCTTGAAGATTCGGGACTTTAGCCTTACTCCCGCCGCCGCCCTCCACCGCGACCGCGTTTCACGGTGTAAAATGGGCTGACTTTTTGACCCCTGGCGGGAAGTGTTGCGGACTCCAAGCAGGAATGTAAACCAGGCCATCCGCTACGAGGCGGAAGAGAGTTGCCCGCTTTGGGTAGCTCTTGCGGTTGGGCTGCAGGGCACGGTGCTGGCCCTGGCCCCGCTGGTATTGATCGTAGCCATTACCGCCCGGGCCGGCGGGCAGGACGAGAACTACCTGTCGTGGGCCGTGTTCGCCGCCCTGATTATCTCCGGCTGCCTCACGGCTCTGCAGGCCAGCCGATTGTGGCGATTTGGGGCGGGCTTCGTGCTGATGATGGGCACCACCCCCAACTTCGTGGCCATCTCGGTGCTGGCGCTGTCGGCCGGCGGCCCGGGCCTGCTGGCCAGCCTGATAGTAGCGGCGTCCCTGTCCTACCTGGCCCTGGGAGTCTGGCTGCCGCTGCTGCGCCGGATCATAACGCCGGCGGTCTCGGGCACGGTGCTGATGCTCATTGCCGTGGCCGTACTGCCCATTGCCCTGGACCGGGTACAGGAGGTGCCGCCCGACGCGCCGGGGGCCGCCGGTCCCACCGTGGCTGCGATAGCCCTGGCAACGTTGGTGGGCCTGGCCCTGCGGACTTCCGGCGCTTTGCGGCTCTGGTCGCCCCTCATCGGTATCGGCGCCGGCTGCGTGGCGGCCGTCCTGTTCGGTATCTACGATGTCCAGCGGGTGCTCGACGCCCCGTGGGTCGGGGTTGCGATGGGGCATGCCATCGCCTTTGACCTGGGCTTCGGGGCGAACTTCTGGGCCCTGCTGCCCGTGTTTGTGGTGGTAACCCTGGTGGGCGGCATCAAGAACATCGGAGACAACGTGGCCGTCCAGCAGGCGTCCAGGCGGGGCCAGCACGTAACCGACTACCGCCGGGTGCAGAGTTCGCTCAACACCAACTGGCTGGGCATTCTGTGCTCCGGCATTGCGGGAACGCCCCCCACCAGCGTTTACTCGTCCACCAACGTGGCCCTGGTTAACCTTACCGGGGTCGCTTCCCGCAACGTCGGATACGTCATCGGGGCCATCCTGGTAGTCCTGGCATTGTTCCCCAAGCTGCCGGCCATCCTGCTCACCATTCCCAGCCCGGTCATGGGCGCTTACCTGCTGGTGGCCATCGGCCTGCTGTTCATGGAAGGAATACGGACCGTTGTCCAGTCGGGGCTGGACTATCACAAGATTATAGTGGTGGGCATCTCCTTCTCGCTGGGGGCCGGCATTGACCAGCAGACCATCTTCGCGGACCTGCTGGGCGGCCCCTGGGGCGGGCTGCTGGACAATGGAATGCTGGTGGGGGCCCTGGCGGCCATCCTGCTGACCCTGTTCCTGGACCTGACCAATCCCAGGAAGAGCAGCCGCATCCAGGTTAAGCTGCATACCTCGGCCCTGCCCGAAATCCAGGGGTTCGCGGGTAGGCTGGCGGAAGGGCTGGGCTGGAACGAGCCCTCCAAGGACCGCCTGCTGGCAGCCTGCGAGGAGACCCTGCTTAACCTCCAGCAGGAGGGCGACGACCAGGACGCCGACGACAGCCCGCGCCTGATAGTCGTTGCGCGCCCGGAAGCGAACCTGGTCGAGCTGGAGTTCATGGCGGTCTTTGACGAGACGAACCTGGAAGACCGGCTGGCCAACCTCGCCGAGGAGGCCGAAGGCAGGGATGAGGGCGAGATATCCCTGCGGCTGCTGCGACACTACGCCGCCTCGGTGCAGCACCAGAAATACTACGGCCTGGACATTGTCACCGTACAGGTGCGGGGCTCCAGGTAACCCGGCAGACACATAGGGCAGCCACCGCAGTTGGATGTTGTCAGGCTGCTGGCCTGTTGGTCGCTGTCAGTCGCGTAGAAGGGCTGTGAAACCCGCCTGCTCAAAGTGGTGGTCGAAGGCAAGCGCCTCATGGATCTGGCGTGTTTCCATGACGATGAAGCTGGCGCAATCCACGAGGCTCCAGTTGTGGTCCAGGCGTGCCAGGTAACGCTGCAAGGCCGAATGGAACTGGTTGCTGGTCTGGGGAATTACTTCCACGTTGCGCCTGTGGTAAAGCTGCCGGCAGGTGTCTGCTGTCAGTTTGCGAAGATATTCTCCACGCCCGCTGGCGGAGTTCAGGAGTTCGGTCAAGACCATTTCCGTGGTTACCACTTGTTGTTCCGCAATCTGTCCGCTGACTTCAAGAGCTTTTTCGTGGCCCTGGTCTCCTCGGTCGATGAGAGCGATCCAGTAACCTGTGTCGGCGAAGACCTCACTCATTCCGGGTTCTCCTGTGGCTGTCCGTAAAGGTAGTTCCTATAATTCCTCGCCCAGTCCGTGGGAACACCGTCCCAATGGTCATCGCCCATTGCTTCCCGCAACTCTTCAACTAATTCGACCACGCTGTGCTGTTTCTTCCTGGCCGGCTCTTCCTGCTCGATGGCTAACGTGACAACTGCCCCCTCCTCCAGATCGAGGGGTTCCAGGGGTTTCAGTGTTCCATTGATGTATTCAGCTCTCAGTCGTAAAGCCATGGTTTCGACCCTCTTAGGCGTAGTTCACCATCTGTCCGAAGTTCGACCTGGATTCTGGGTGGCGAGTTAATTCTCGTCCCTATTTTCCTCGCTCTTCAGGAGTTTCGCAATTCTCTCGAAAAATCACAGGGTTGACCTGCCAGTCTTGCCTTGCTAGGCTTTACCAATCCCGTAATTTCCTAAATCTTAACCCAGGAGAAACCATTAATGGCTACTGCCGAAGAACGCATCAGGAAAATCGTAGATGACAACCTCGAAATCGAGGGCAGGAATGCTGGCGACCCCCTGCACATGGAATACAGCATAAGGGACTCGGGCATTTCCTCCGTTGACTTTGTGGCCTTCGCCAAGCTGGTCGCGGACGAGTTCGGGGTTGCTTTCGCCCCCGAGGATTGCGCCAAGTATAACAACGTAGGCGAGTTGATAGCGGGCCTGGAACAGTAGGGTAACCGGATACCGCTACCGGTAACACCACGCGGGACTTCCAGCCAGGCAGGGTACAGGAAATGGCAGAGAGAGGCCTAAGCAGCGTCAATGCCTCCGGCGCCCATACCTGGTGGAGTCCCTTTCTGGTGTCCGGCGAAATCACCGTGGTACAGGTTGACCTGTCCGGCGACGCAGCCCGGGAAGGGATTGCCCTGGGCTGGCTGGACACTTCCGAGCGGGAGCGGTGGCAGCGGTATCTGCCGGAACCCCGCCGTAGTTTCGCCCTCTGCCGCGCGGCCCTCCGCAGCATTCTGTGCCGTGAGCTGGGTTGCCGGAACGGGCAGCTGGCTTTCGGGGAAGGGGACTTTGGCAAGCCCTTCGCGCTGGTGAACGGCCAGCCGGCGCCCGTCAGTTTCAGCGTCAGCCACAGCGGCAGGCACGGGCTTATCGCCCATGCGACGGCTGGGCGGCTGGGCGTGGACGTGGAAGAGATAGTCCCGAAGCGCCACCTGCAGTCCCTGATCGAGGCGGTAATGGGGCCCGACGAGCAGGCCGAGTTGGGCAACCTGGAAGGCGAGGCCAGGCTTCGCCAGTTTTTCCGCCTGTGGACCTGCAAGGAGGCATTGATCAAGGCCCTGGGCACCGGATTTTCAACCGATATCTCAGGTTTCCAGGCGCCGGCCAAAATCCGTTCAGGCGATAAATCCAGCATCTTCAGGTTCCCTCATCTCCCTACATTATCCTGGCGGCTGGTGGATATCAGCGGGGAAGGATTTGCGGCCGCGCTGGCCTGCGACCTGCCGGGGAGCGGTCGGGTTACCACTATGAAGGAGCCAGAGAAGCTGGAAGAACCCGCCGCAAAGGTGTGAAAATTGGTTGAGAACCCGGAGTTCGTCTGGCGGCTGCCGGAGCCTCTTTCGGTTCATGAGGTCCCGGTGGATGCCGAAACCGTCATTCACGTACGCCGTCACGGAAACCCCGACGGCCCCCGGCTGGTGCTCTGCCACGGCAACGGCATGGCCGTGGACCTCTACTATCCCTTCTGGTCGCTGCTGGCCGACGACTACGACCTGGTAGTGTACGACCTTCGCAACCATGGTTGGAACCGGGTCACCTCGCTGGAAAATCACAACGTTCCCACCCTCATCGCCGACCACGACCTGGTCCTGGAGGCCATCAGCCGGCATTGGGGAGAGAAGCCGCAAGTCGGCGTGTTTCACTCGGTGTCGGCGCTGATAACCCTGCTTTCTTCGTACCGGGGAAGCCGCTTTACCGCACTCACCCTGTACGACCCGCCCATCTGCAAACCGGGCCGCAGCCACCGGGAGTTTGAGGCTGCCGCGGAGCTGGCCGCCGGTTACGCCCGCCGTCGCACCGAGCGGTTTCGTAACCGGGAGGAGTTCTCGGAGGTCCTCCCCTTGCTGCCGGCCTTCCGGAGATTCGTTCCGGGTCTGTTCGAACTGGTGGCCGCCACTACTCTCAGGGCCAGCAAAGACGAGGGATACGAACTCTGTTGTCCCAGGGAGTACGAGGCCCAAATGATAGATTACGCCAGCGTTTACGGCGTGGCGGTGGACTTCGACGGGCTGGAATGCCCGGTGAAGGTCATCGGCGCCGACCCCACGCTGCCTTACTCCTACCTGCCCACCCTGGACCTGAGCGACATTCTCAGCGTCGACTACGACTTTCTGCCCGAAGCCACCCACTTCCTGCAACTGGAAAAGCCCTCCGAATGCGCCGCCGCGCTAAGGAGCTTCCTTGACACGCTGGGCCTGCGCTGACCGGCGAGGATGTTATCTGGGGGCGAGAGGTTAACACAACCGTAATTCTTTAGTTACACCGGCGACATTCCGCCGAAATAAAAGGCCAATACGCTGGTTGCAAGCAAACCAGGACGGAGAGTCTGCAACCGGCGATGGCATCCATCCCAGTCCAGCATGAAACGGCCACCCACTGCCCCTACTGCGCCTTCCAGTGCGGGATGCGGCTGTCCGGCCCTCGGGAAGCGGCGGTGGTGGACGGCGACGAAGCCTTCCCCGTCAACAAGGGAGCCCTTTGCATCAAGGGCTGGACATCCGCCGAAGCGCTGGCCCACCCCGAGAGGCTGCTCAATCCGCTGGTAAGGAATGCCGCCGGGGCCCTGGTCCCGGCCACGTGGGATGAAGCCCTTGACCGGGTGGCCGAGGCTTTCCGGAATACCCGGGCCGAGTTCGGCGCCGACGCGGTGGGCATCTTCGGCGGCGGGTCGCTGACCAACGAGAAGGCCTACCTGCTGGGCAAGTTCGCGCGGATTGCCCTGGGCACCGCCAACATTGACTACAACGGCCGCTTCTGCATGTCGTCGGCCGCCGCCGCCGGCATTCGCGCCCTGGGAATTGACCGGGGCCTTCCCTTCCCCCTGGAAGACATCGCCACCGCCGACGTGGTGCTGCTGGCCGGCAGCAACGTGGCGGAGACTATGCCCCCCATAATGCAGTACTTCGAGGCGCAGCGGGCCAACGGCGGCGTCCTTGTCGTGTCCGACCCGCGCCGCACCACCACGGCCAGCGCCGCCGACCTGCACCTGCGCCTGACCCCCGGTACCGACGCTGCCCTGGCCAACGGCCTGCTGCACCTGCTCATCCGCGACGATCTCATTGACCACGACTACATCCGGGAGCGCACCGAGGGCTTTGAACGGGTGCGCCAGGTTGCCGCCACCTACTGGCCCGAACGGGTGGAGCGAATCACCGGAGTGCCGGAGGCCGAACTGCTGCAGACGGCGCGGCTGCTGGGCCGGGCCAAGACTGCCATGATTCTCACCGGCCGGGGCGCGGAACAGCAGGCCCAGGGAGTAACCAACGTCCTGTCCTTTATCAACCTGGCCTTGGCCCTGGGTAAGGTGGGCCGCCCCAACTCGGGCTACGGCTGCCTCACCGGACAGGGCAACGGCCAGGGCGGCCGCGAGCACGGCCAGAAGGCCGACCAACTTCCCGGCTACCGCCTGATTGCCGACCCGGCGGCGCGGCAACACGTCGCCGCCGTTTGGGACTTTCCCGAAGAGGAACTGCCGGGTCCCGGCAAGTCCGCCTACGAACTGCTGGACTCTCTGGGGCCGGAGGGCGGCATACGCTCCCTGCTGGTGCTGGGCTCCAACGTTGTGGTGTCGGCGCCCCACGGCAACAACATCCGGGAACGGCTGCAGTCCCTGGACTCCCTGGTGGTTTCGGACTTCTTCCTGTCGGAGACGGCGCTGCTGGCCGACGTGGTACTCCCGTCGGCGCAGTGGGCGGAGGAAGAGGGCACCATGACCAACCTGGAGGGCCGGGTCATCCGCCGCCGCCGGGCCTTTGAGCCGCCGGAAGGGGTACTGACCGACCTGGAACTGCTGGAGCAACTTGCGGCAAGGCTGGGCCGGGAGCGGTGGTTCACCTACGCCGGCCCGGAGTCGGTCTTTGAAGAAATGCGGGCCGCCAGCGCCGGCGGGGTGGCCGACTACTCGGGCATTACCTACGAAAAGATCGAAGCCGGCCAGGGCGTCTTCTGGCCCTGCCCTTCCCTGGACCACCCAGGAACGCCCCGGCTGTTCGCCGAGTCCTTCCCCACGCCCAGCGGCAGGGCCCGGTTCCACCCCGTGCTGCACCGGTCGGCGGCGGAGGAACCGGACGAGGAGTACCCGTTGTACCTGACCACCGGCCGGGTGCTGGCCCAGTACCAGTCCGGCACCCAGACCAGGAGAATCGCGGAACTGGAAAGCATGGCGCCGGAACCGCTGGCGGAAATCAACCCCACCACGGCAGAGCGGTACGGCCTGGCCGAGGGCGATATGTTGACGCTGGAGACCCGGCGCGGCGCGGCCAGGGTACGGGCGCGGCTCACAGAGACCATCCGTCCCGACACGGTGTTCGCCCCCTTTCACTGGGCCAACGAGCAGTCGGCGAACCTGCTGACCAACCCGGCCCTGGACCCGACCAGCCGGATGCCCGAGTTCAAGGTATGCGCCGTAAGAATAGTCAAGGAATGAAGCCCACCCCGGCGAGGAATTGAGATGTTGAAGAAGGAACGCCTGGTAGTAATCGGCAACGGCATGGCCGGCGCCAGGTTCGTTGAGGAAATGGTGGCGCGGGACGGCGCCGAAATGTACGACATCGTTATGTTCGGCGAGGAACCCCACGGCAACTACAACCGCATCCTGCTGTCCAGCGTCCTGGCCGGAAGCCACCGGCCGGAGGACACCTTTATCAATGACCTGGCCTGGTACGAGGAACGGGGGGTAAAGCTCTACTCCGGCGTGAAGGCCGGGTGGATCGACCGGATGGGGCAGTCGGTCTATGCCGCCGGGGGCATAGCTGAAACCTACGACAAGCTGGTGATCGCCACGGGCAGCACGCCCTTCATTCCGCCCATCGACAACATGTACGACGAGGACGGCTTCCTGCGGGACGGGGTTTTCTCCTTCCGCACCCTGGACGACTGCCAGACCATCATTGACCATGCCGCTTCGGCGCGCCGGGTGGTGGTGGTCGGCGGCGGCCTGCTGGGCCTGGAAGCGGCCCGGGGCCTGCTGGAGCGGGGCCTGGAGGTACACATAGCCCACCTGGGCGACTACCTGATGAACAGCCAGCTGGACGCGCCGGCCGGGGCGATGCTGAAGCAGACGCTGGAAAACCTGGGCCTGAACATCCACCTGGACAAGCTGGCGGAATCCATCACCCCGCCCCTCGGCGGCGCCCCCGTAGGCGGCCTGAAGTTCAAGGACGGCGAGGAACTGGAGTGCGACATGATCGTCGTGGCGGCCGGCGTCAGGCCCAACATTGACCTGGCGAAACAGTCGGGGCTTCACGTGCAGCACGGCATCGTCATACAGGACGATCTGTCCTGCCGCAACGACCGCAACGTTTACGCCATCGGCGAGTGCGCCCAGCACCGGGGCAAGCTGTTCGGGCTGGTGGCGCCCCTGTGGGAGCAGGCCCGCATCCTGGCGGAACAACTGTCCGGCGAGAACCCGGAGGCTTCCTTCCGGGGCGTCAAGGTATCCACCAAGCTCAAGGTGCTGGGCGTTGACCTGGCGGTGATGGGGGACAAGGACCCGCAGACCGACGAGGACGAACAGGTCCACTACAGCGAACCGGCCCGGGGCGTCTACAAGAAGCTGATCATCCGCGGCGGCCGCCTGGCCGGGGCCATCCTGCTGGGGGACGGGCTGACCACGCCCAGCGTGCTGCAGGCCTTTGACCGGAGCGAATTGCTGCCCGACAACCGGGCCAGCCTGCTGTTCCCCGGCACCGGGGCCGCCGCCCGCATCGACGTGGCCGACCTGCCCGAAACCGCCCAGGTCTGCAACTGCAACGGCGTAACCAAGGGCCGGATTATCCAGGCCTGCCAGGACGGCAACGCCACCCTGGAAGCGGCCTGCGCGGCCACCTGGGCCGGCACGGGATGCGGCGCCTGCAAGCCCCAGGTGAAGGCCATAGTCGCCTTCGAGGCCAACCGGGCGGCGTCCCAGGCCGCCACCGCCATCAGCGTCATCGGCGGCAGGAGGGTGGAGTTTCCCACCATGGCGGATGAAGCGCCGGCCAGGGCGCCGGAGGGCGTGGCCGCGGCGGACGATTAGGACCGTGGGAGAACCCGCTCCCCAAGAGCGGGCGAAGGGGTAAGGACCAACAAGGAGAAGCATCGTGAACAAGATTGAGGCCTACAAGGAAGAGAAGAACGGGCTGGACGTCAAGGACGACCTGCCCCGCTACGCCAGTGAGGGCTGGGAAACCATCAGCGACGGGGACAAGGAGCGTCTCAAGTGGCTGGGAGTCTTCTTCCGGCGCCAGACCCCGGGCCACTTCATGATGCGGCTGCGCATTCCCAACGGCATCAGCAACTCGGCCCAGTTCCGGGCCATCGCCGGCATCAGCAGCGATTTCGGCAGGGACTTCGCCGACCTTACCACCCGCCAGCAGGTCCAGCTCAGGTGGTTCCAGATTAACGAGGTCCAGGACATTTGGGACCGGCTGGAGGCGGTGGGGCTGGTATCCACGCAGACGGGGATGGACAACGTTCGCGGCATAGTGGGCTGCCCGGTGGCCGGCCTCACGCCCAATGAGCTGTTTGACGCTTCGGGGGTGGTGCGGGAATACAACGACATATTCGTTGGCAACCGGGAGTTTACCAACCTGCCCCGCAAGTTCAACGTCACCATCACCGGCTGCCTGGACAACTGCACCCACGCCGTGACGCAGGACATCGCCCTGACCCCGGCCGTCCGCGCCATCGCCGGCGAGGAAGTAAACGGCTTCAACGTGGCCGTGGGCGGCAAGCAGGGTTCCGGGGGCTTCCGACCCGCCACCGACCTGGACGTGTTTGTGCTGCCCCGGGACGCGGCACAGCTTTGCAGCGAAATTACCCTGCTGTTCCGCGACCACGGGCCCCGGGAAGCCCGCAACAAGTGCCGCATGGCCTTCCTGGTGGATGAATGGGGCGCGGGCCGTTTCCGGGCCGAACTTGAACTGCGGGCGGGGCATCCCCTGCTGACGGCGGGTTCGCCGGTGGGCAGCGAGGCCAAGTGCGACCATATCGGCATTCACCCCCAGAAGGAAGCGGGCCTGAACTACGTGGGCCTGGTGGTCCCGGTGGGAAGAATCACCGCCGGACAGATGCTGGAGGTGGCCCGCCTGGCCGACACCTACGGCAATGGGGAAATCCGCCTTACCGCCGAGCAGAACCTGGTCATCCCCAACGTGCCCGACGCACTGCTGCCGGCGCTGCAACGGGAACCGCTGCTGGCGGAGTTCCGGACCGACCCGTCGCCGGTGATGCGGGGCCTGGTCAGCTGTACGGGCATAGATTACTGCCACTTCGCCCTGGTGGACACCAAGGCCCTGGCCCTGAAGACGTCGCAACACCTGGAGAAGAGGGTGGACGGCTACCTGCCGGCCCTGTCCATCAACTGGTCGGGCTGCCCCAACGCCTGCGGCAACCACACGGTGGCCGACATCGGCCTGCTGGGGAAGAAGGCCAGGGTGGACGGCGTGGTGGTGGAGGCGGTGGACATTTTCCTGGGCGGCAAGGTGGCCGCGGCCGCCGGTGTCGTCACCGACGGCGAGTCGGGCGTAAAGACCCTGGAAAACGTGCCCTGCGACGAGCTGCCCGAAACCCTGGAGAAGGTACTGGAAAGTCTCAAGCCGGCGCCGGTCGCGGCGACTGTTTAGCTGGACCCACTAGCCAAAAGGAGGACCAGAGTCATGGAAGTCAAAGATACCGAAGTTCTGTTACCACCGCCTTCAAACAAGGCCACGCGCATTCGTCTTTTCAGTCTTTCCAACCCCCACATGCGGACCTTCCACCTGACCTGGTTCGCCTTCTTCCTGGCCTTCTTCGGCTGGTTCGGCATTGCTCCCATGATGGCCCTGGTGCGGGACGACCTGGGCCTGACCAAGACCCAGATCGGCAATACCATCATCGCCTCGGTAGCCATTACCATCCTGGCCCGGCTGCTCATCGGCTGGCTGTGCGACCGGATCGGGCCCCGGCTGGCCTACTCGGGGCTGCTGGTACTGGGTTCCATACCGGTAATGTGCATCGGCCTGGCCCAGAACTACGAGACCTTCCTGCTGTTCCGGCTGGCCATCGGCGTCATCGGCGCATCCTTTGTGATCACCCAGTATCACACCTCGGTGATGTTCGCGCCGAACGTGGTGGGGACGGCCAACGCCACCACCGCCGGGTGGGGCAACATGGGCGGCGGCGTAACCCAGATAGTCATGCCCCTGGTGCTGACGCTGGTGCTGATGCTGGGCGTCAACGAGGCCTTTGGCTGGCGGGTGGCCATGGTGGTCCCCGGCGTCGGCCTGCTGCTCGTTGGAATCGCGTACTACTTCCTGACCCAGGACTCGCCGGAAGGCAACTACCGTGACCTGCGGGCCGCCGGGAAGATGGCCCCGTCGCCGTCGGTGAGCGGGTCCTTCCTGGACGCGGCCAAAGACTACCGGGTATGGGCCCTGTTCGTTATATACGGAGCCTGTTTCGGGGTGGAATTGACCATCAACAACGTGGCGGCGCTGTACTACTACGACCGCTTTGAACTCAACCTGGCCACCGCCGGCCTGATTGCCGGCATGTTCGGCCTGATGAACATCTTCGCCCGGACCCTGGGCGGATTTTTCGGCGACAAGTTCGGCATCAAGTTCGGGCTCAAGGGCCGGGTGATGTTCCTGGGGGTCGTGCTGCTGATGGAGGGCCTGGCGCTCATCCTGTTCTCGCAGATGGCCACCCTGTTCTTGGCCGTGGGCGCAATGATCATCTTCAGCCTGTTCGTGCAGATGTCCGAGGGAGCTACCTTCTCCGTGGTGCCCTTCATCAACCGCAAGGCCCTGGGTTCGGTGGCCGGCATCGTGGGGGCGGGCGGCAACGCCGGAGCGGTGGCAGCGGGCTTCCTGTTCCGCATCGAAAGCCTGACCTTCGGCGACGCGCTTATGCTCATCGGCATAGTCGTGGTGGCCGTCGCGCCCCTGGCCTTCCTGGTGCGGTTCTCCCCCCAGCGGGAAACGGAGGAAAGGAGCCTGATGCAGGAAGCCCTGGCCAGCCGGAAAGCCCTGGCGGAAGGGGCCGTCCCCGTAGCGGGAGACTAGGGGTTTACCGCCATAGGAATGATGAGCAGTATGGCGCTCGCCCCCTCGCCTTCAGCCCAGGGGCGGGCGGCTGGTCTGGGGCATGGCGGCCTCCAGTTGCCTGGCTACCTGCAACAGTTTCAACTCGTCGAAATGGCGGCCCACCACCTGGACGCCTATGGGCAGTCCGTCGGAGTTGAAACCGAAGGGCACCGATATGGCCGGAGAACCGGTCAGGTCCCAGGGCAGGGTGATGCGCAGGGTATGCCGGCCCGCCAGGTCCCGTCCTTCGATGTGAAATGCGCTCTGCCCGTGGGGGAAGGCCGGCATGGGTACCGTGGGACACAGGAAAATATCGTAGCGGGCGAAGTAATGCTTTACCGCCAGGCGCAGCTTCTCCCACTCCTCAGTGGCGTTCAGGTACTCATCCACGGTGAAGGTGCTGCCGTCCACGAAACGGGACCGGAACAGCGCCGTCACCTCAGATTCCCTGCCGGCTATGGTGGGCGCGGAATAGCGCCGGGCCTCCATGGTGAAAATGACCGTGGAAATGGCCGACGCGTTATTCTCGGTCAACGCCGGTATTTCCACCTGCTCAACTGTAATCCCGCTTTCGCCCAGCGCGGCGGCCGCCTCGGCCACCGAGCGCTGGACCTCCGGCTCCACCGGCACCCCGGCGGTGGGACTCCACCCTACCTTCAATCCACTCAGGTCAACGTCCAGGGGCGCGTAGTCCGGCACGGGCACCGGCGGCGTGTACAGGTCCACGTCGTCGGCGCCGGCCAGGATGGACATGCCCAGGGCCACGTCGCCCACGGTGCGGGCAATGGGCCCCACGTGGATGGCCCGCAGGATGGTCTGCGGCTGAATGCCGGTGTAGGGTATGCGGCCCAGGGTGGGCTTGATGCCCACGACCCCGCACAGGCTTGCAGGAGCGCGGATGGACCCGCCCAGGTCCGTGCCCAGGCCGAAGGGCGAGAGGCCGGCGGCAATGGCGGCCACCTCGCCGCCGCTGGAGCCGCCGGCAGTGCGGTCCAGGTTCCAGGGGTTGCGGGTTGTACCGAAGACGTCGTTGTCGGTTTCCCACCACAGGGCAAATTCGGGCATGTTGGTCTTGCCCAACAGAATGCCGCCTGCCGCCTTCAAGCGGGTGTAGACCTCAGCGTCCTGCTGTGAAACGTAGCCGTCGTAAATCTTTGAGCCCAGGGACATTCGCATGCCCGCCGTTTCGATGCAGTCCTTGAGGGTATAGGGAACGCCGTGGAGGGGGCCGAGGTCGTCGCCCCTCATTACCGCCGCCTCCGCTTGCCGGGCCTGCTCCAGGGGGTCGTCGGCAAAGAAGACGATGGCGTTGAGCGTGGGGTTAATCTGCGCAATGCGGTCCAGATGGGCCTGGACCACCTCAACGGGAGAAAGCTCTTTCCGCCGGATTTTGGCAGCCAGTTCCGTCGCGGGCGCGTAGTAGATTTCTTCACTCATGGGGTCCTCCACGGGACAGGTATCAGGGTCAGCCACCGCTGCCAGGAGGAATTTGGTGCCTTCCGTTCCACTCAGCATGTTTCAAACGTGGCTATTCTGCCGGCAGCGGTCGCGCCCGTCGACCGGGGCCGCCGGCTCCCTCGCGAATGTCCTGGGCCGTCGCCTCGTCTACTCCCCTGGGCCAGCGACGCTTCAGCGGGTCGCTTACCGTGAAGCTGAAGCTGCCGACACCTTGCACCGCTATCTCAATGGCATCGCCGTCCTGCATTGCGCCCAGGCCCTGATGATTGGTGCCCATGAAGAGTAGATCGCCGGGGCTGATTTCCTCTATGGCCGTCACGTATTCAATTGACTCTGCTATGGAATGAGCCAGGTCGTCGGTGTTGTAGTTGACACGCAGTTCGCCGTCCACACTCAAGGTAATTTTCAGCTTCTCAGGGTCCACGATTTCGTCCCTGGTTACGATACAGGGGCCAAGGGGACAGAAAGTAGGGTGCGACTTGTGCTCAGCGATGGGCAGGGTATTGGGCACTCGGCCCCCGCTGCCTGCCGGCATGCGCGCAGACACGTCAACGCCCGCAGTATAGCCAAAGACGTAGTCCATGGCCTCCGGCGCCGGAATATCCTTGCCACCCCGGCCAAAGACCAGCACCAGTTCCGCCTCGTGGTGGAAGATGTTAGCGTCTATATCAGGAAGAACAACGACGCCTCCCGGGCTGAGAATGCTGTGGAGCCTCTTGATGAATCCCCACATGGGTGAGGGCTCCCGGGCGCCAAACTCACGGAAGTTGCCGCCCATGCAGAGAATCTTGTTGGGGCCTGGCAGGGGAGCCTGCAATTGGACTCCGGCGACCACCCTGCCCTCAGCCGCCCGCGCCTCAAGCTGAGGCTTCAGGTCGTCGTAGTTGGTGATGACGTGGACCATTGCAGCCTGTCCGCCGCCGGGGATGAGGTCGCCAATGTCGATAACGCCCCCATCGGTCAAAATGCCCGGCCGGTTGTCGTTGTACATTACAAGCTTCATGTCTTCCTCCTGGTTTCCTCGGAACGTACGTGATAATTGAGCTTGCACCGTGTTCCCAACCTTCATACGTAAAGGAAAAAGGCAACCACCCCAAGGTCCAGGTACTCGCATGTGTGGAAACGATTAAAGGAGAAGCGCCACGGCTTCCGGCTTCAATCTGACGAAAGCCGTTATCTCAGGGAAAAGAACTCCCTGATGGGCCCGAGAGCCTCGGGTTCCGTCAGGGTGGGGGCGTGACCCACGCCGGGCACTTCCACCATGCGACAGTCCTGCATTTCCGCCACCATGCGCTGGGCCGTCTCCGACGACAGCAGGTCGCTGTCCCCGCCCCGTACCAGCAGCACCGGGCCGGGGATGTTCCAGGCCAGTTTCCAGGACACTTCCGGGTCGGGACGGCGGGGGTCGGTGCGGACAGCCGGGTCCATCTTCCAGGTGAAGCCGCCGCCGGGCTGGGCCTTTACGGCGTGGTCTGCGGTGGTGCGCTGGTCGGCGGCGCTGAGGGTACTGAAGCCGACCCGCTGCTCGCAATGCCAGGCTATCACCTGGTCCATGGTCGCAAAGGTGGTTACCGCATCCCGGGTGGTGTTGGCGATGCGGGCGCCGCCCCGGGGGTCAATGTCGGGGCCGATGTCGTTCAGCACGGTGCGCTCCACCCGGTTGGGGTAGGTACCGGCGTAGGACATGGAGATGCGGCCGCCCAGGGAGGTGCCGACCAGCGACATGCGCTCAAAACCCAGGGCCTGGCGCAGCCCTTCCAGGTCGGCAACGTAGGCGTCGTTGGAATAATTGGCATCGGTGGCCCAGTCGCTTTCGCCCCGTCCGCGGACATCTACGGATATGACGTGGTAGCGGGAAGCAAAGTGGGGGGCCAGGTTGTCGAAGTTATGGGCGTTGCCGCTGAGGCCGTGGACCATGATAACCGGCGGGGCGCCTGATTCACCCCATTCCAGGTAGTGCAGGTTGAGGTCGCCAACCCGGACGAATTGGTCTGTTGCATTGGTGGTTCCTGTAGTCATGGGGCCTCCTTGAACAAGGAATTGGGGCTCTTATATGGATAACCTAGCCCATTGCCGCCGAGGCAATCTCTTCCATTACCCGCAGTGCGTCTTCGCCGGCCTCGGCGGGCAGGCCTATGGTTACACGGTCGGCGCCTGCCGCTTCCAGGCGGCCGATGAGGTCGGCGTCAGCGGGGACGTTGCAGACCATCAGGCGTATGGAGCCGGGGTCCCGGCCCGCCGCTTCGGCCAGTTCGTCCAGGGTCGCCCGCCCCATGCGCACCTGCTCTTCATCGACCCGCACGGGCATCCAGCCGTCCCCATATTCCACCACCCGCTTGAAGACATTGGCGGCAAACCCGCCCAGGTAAACCGGGGGATGGGGGTTCTGCAAGGGCTTGGGCGAGCAGCGCACGGGAGGGAAGTCAACGAAGCTGCCGTGGAATTCGGCCTCCTCCTGGGTCCAAAGCTGCTTCATGGCCAGCACGTGCTCCCGGGTCTGGCCCCACCGGCGCCGGAAATCGCCGCCCATAATCTCCGTCTCTTCCTGCAGCCAGCCGGCGCCGATGCCGAACAGGAAGCGGCCGCTGGAAAGCCGGTCCAGGGTGGCAATCTGCTTGGCGTGGAGCAGCGGATTGTGCTCCGGCACCAGGCTGATGGCGGTGCCCAGCTTGATGGAGTTGGTGGCCGCCGAGGCGCGGGCCAGGCCAATGAGGGGGTCGCCGATGTCGGCCATGGAAGCGGGGATGGAGCCGTCGGCGGTGCCGCCGTAGCGGGAGGTGGTGTTGACCGGAAGAATGGGGTGTTCCGGCAGCCAGAAGGACTCGAAGCCAAGCTCTTCCGCCCGCTGGGCCAATTCTGCGGGGTCTAACGAGCTGGATGACACCCTGGCGGTAATGCCAATGTCCATGGCAGCGCCTCCTTTGGAACGTTTGGGTTGATTCTACCACCCATGGGCGATTTCGAGGGCGCTGGCGCAAGGCTGGGCCAGGGCGATTGCCTTTCAATTTTCAAGTTCCGGTGCGTTGTTTCTTTGCCGAGGCTGGATTCACCACAGAGACACAGAGAACGCAGAGTTTCACAGTGGCGCTCTGTGCGGCTCTGGGTACTCTGTGTCTCTGTGGTTGAGGGGCGCCTCAAAATGCGATTGCCCTGGAGTCCATTGAAGACTCTTTAGGCCCAGCGGAAGCCGTACTGGCCTTGTATACTGTCTGCCGTAGAGATAATCCCTTTGAGGCCCAGGCGGTATGCCGGGCGCTTTCACTAGAAATTGCGAACAGACTGAACACGGGGGCTAAAACATGGCAGACCAGTCTCTTGACAGGGTCAAATTCCTTACTTTTGACATATTCGGCACCGTCATGGACCTGACGGGTAGCCTGGCCGGGCCGGCCGGTGAATTCCTGGCGGCCAGCGGTTCGGACGTTGCCGGGGAGGCCTTCTATGCGGACTGGCGGGAGCGGCAGCGCATCGAGCAGTACCAGGACAACCTGCTGATGCTGGGGCACAGCGGCTACCTGGAAACCTGCCGCCGCGCCTTTGTTTACTGTCTGAAGAAGCACGGCGTGAGCTATACGTCCGACGGGGTGCGGGAGTTCATGAAGGTGTACATGGACCTGCAGCCCTATCCCGACGCCATCGAGGGCCTGCGGTCGCTGGGCGCCCGGTACAAGCTGGTGGCGCTGTCCAACGGGGAGCAGTGGTACCTGGAGAAGCTGCTGGCAAACAACGTGCCGGTGGAGTTCGACGCCATAATATCGGTGGACCAGGTGGGGGCCTTCAAGCCCGCCCCGGGGATATACCGGAAGGCGGTGCAGCGGCTGAAGTGTGAGCCGGGGGAAATAATGATGGTGGCGGCCCATTCCTTCGATATCCTGGGAGCACAGGCCTGCGGCTTCAGGGCAGCCTACGTCAACCGCTACAACCTGCCCACCGAGGACTCGGAGTACCAGCCCGAGATTATCGTGGACGACTTTGTCCAGTTGGCGGAACGCCTGCTGGCGTAGGGCTGGCTCCCTCAATCCCCGGTTCCCCTCACCCACTCCAGGCGTTGCCGCCGCCAAGAGCCATGCTCAGTTGAAAACCGTCCCGGGCGCCATCCGGCAGCCCCGCGGACCCGGACGCCATGTTGCAATCATGGCATAGTTAATATATAACTCCTGTGATATAATGTATAATAATAAGCCATTATATCCGGTCAGTGGCAAAAGGGTCCCCAAGGAGGAAGCATGTCAATCGTTATTCGGGCTGCGGCGGCCTACCTGGTGTTGGTGGCGGTAGCTATTCCCGTGCACTACTTCATCACTCCCTTTTACCACTCCGGCGACGATCCCCATTTCGCGGCATGGGCGGTGATGAACTGGTTCATGGCGCCGGCGGTGATCGCCGCCCTGGTTGTGGGTTACGTGGGGAAGCGGCGTATCGACGGGGATGCGGCCGTTGACATGAAGCGCTATCTGGAGGCGAACTCCCTCTTCTACGTGGCCGTCGCGGTATTCATCATTTACTTCTGGAACTGGTTCAATGCCCTGTCTCCCATAAACTCGCCCGACCGCCAGTTCTGGACCGTGCTGGGGGCCGCAATGCCTATCGTGTTGGGAGTGGCCGGGTGCCGCCTCTGGCGGATGCCCGCCGGAAGCAACGTCAAAGAAGAGCGGTTGCTTCCTTAGACGCCTTTTGACAGGAGATTCAGCGGCACGTCACACCGGACAAAGAAAAGCGGGGGCGAGTAACGACTCGCCCCCGCTTTTGAACGCAATATCCCGCCAGCCTATGCGGAGATAAGGTCCTTGGCGATGGCGTCGGCCCTCAGGTCGCCCTGGGACTCCAGGTGAGCCATGACGGCGTCGGCAGCGGCGCCGACCATTTCCGGGTCCAGGTTGGCCGCGGCTTCCTCATATCCGGCCTCGGCCAGGTAGTTGCCCGTCTGTTCGCGAAGAACATTCAGCGCCCACTCCAGTTGGGCTTCGCTTTCCACCACGCCCTCCGGGAAGTCAACGTGGGAGCCGCCGGCGCCCAGTTTGTCGTAGCCGCCCTTGTGCCAGTGGCCGCGGGAGCCATGGGGGTCGAAGCGGATAATCTCCACGCCCTTAACATCCACGCCAAAGGTAGGGCCGCCGAACTTGCCCCGCAGGCAGCGCAGGGGCCAAAGGTACATGGTAACGTCGCCCTGCTTGCTGAGGGGCCGCACCATAACACGTCCCAGATAAGCCTCACCGTCAATCATAGTCGCCATTCGCAATTCCTCCCTGTTCCGCCAAGGGCGGATACTGATGGGGGTATATTATCACAAATGGTGTGGGGTTGTTGGGGAGGAACCCCGTCAGGGCCATAGCATTACAGGCGATAGAGTTCAGGGCGTAGTTTGAAGAGGGTGTTGGGCGAAGAAGGGGAAGCCATGGAGGAGTGGCAGACAGCCACCGAAGGTCTTATTCAGTCATAAGAGCGGACATCGCACGATTGATTCAAAAAGCGGCAGCTTCCAGGCTTTTCTCCCTGGAGTTGGTGGCAGCGTGCTGGGATCGTCGGGGCTTAACTACAGTGCTTTGTTGTCGAGCCAGTTCGATCCGGCAGCGGTGTCACAGCCGGCAGTGATATCCCACCCGACAATACCCAGCAGTGTCATGAACTACGATGAGGAAACTCGATTGGAATGGTTCAAGACAAGGCCATCCATTGGAGACGAGAGGGACTGCTCCCCTGACCCCTTCGACATTCTGGCGCTATACTCGCTCTATCAAAAGCTCCCTTGATGGGGAAAGCAGGAGCGTTAGCATGAACTCCGGAGGTCGAGAGTCTAGGCGGAGAAAGGCGGAAAGGATTCGTTTTGCTCTTGCAGTCCCGATAAGTGCCTTATTGGCTCTAGCCCTGATTATGGGTTTAATAGTCGTATGCAATACGTACCCGTTACCCTGGCGCCATTTGGATGAAGTTCAGGGGCACTATATGAGCTGGGAGCGTACTTTGCAGGAGCTTGGTACGACGTATTCGCCCCAGTGGGCACCTGATGGGAGACATATAGTCTTCATGTCCAAAGACACTGGAACTACCTACATAGTTGACATCGAAGGCAGGGAACTCATCGCTTTCGGAAAGAAGAGGACCAGGCGTGGTTTTGACAATAGTCATGCGCCAGAATTGTCACCCGACGGAACGAAAGTGCTTTACTCCACAACAAGTTTCCTGAAGGCCAGTGAGCGTAGGGGTGCGGGCTGGAATTTTGAAATAGCCACTGCCAACCTGGAAGGAAAGGATGCAAGGAGACTTACGGAAAACAGCTTTAACCAACTCATGCCAACGTGGTCACCAAGAGGAGACCAGATAGCTTACGTGAGACGCAACCCCGATTACGATTACCGGCAGGAAATCGTGATTATCTCCTCCGACGGTCAGGGACCGGAAAAGTTGGCCGTTAGGCTAAGGGGAAACGAACTACATGGAAAGCCTTTCTGGAGCCTGGATGGAAGCAGACTGGGATACATGACCAAAAGGCACTACATATACTCAGTCGGGGTTAACGGCGAAGAGCCCTTGCGGGTGTTCACGCCCCACATGGATCAGCGAACGGGAGGAGAGACCGAAAAGGTCTGGGTAACTCCGTTTTACGTCCGGAGCCTACCGGCCCAATCTCCTGTAAGCGATGAGGTGGCCTTTATTGCTGAAGGAAGGGGGGAGAACGGGGGCGGGGGATTAACCCAGATATACCTGGTGAACATGGCAACCGGCGACACGAGAACCATTCTTCTAGAAGCAAGAATACCGAGGTCGTTTGATGGAATCCCTTATGAAATCACCTGGGGCCCGGAAGGCGAGACAATCTTGATGGGAATAATGCCGGGACTCACGAATTGGGCCAATAACCTAACGAGCTCAGAGCAGGTCTTTTTGGTCAACCTCGAGAGCGGCAAGAGTACCCACCTTGGGGGAGGTAGGTATGCAAGCTGGTCGCCTGAAAAGAAAAGAATAGCAATAGTCCACAGTCTGGAAGACATGGGAATCGGTGAGAAAGCTCCCTATCTGACCATCACCGACCCCTTGGGACGAAATGTCCAAACATTGGTCCTGCAGGACCGGAACGGCAGTTTGACCCTCGCGAACGCTGCGAATTGACATAGAAATAACTGTAACCTGACACGTAGCAGAGATATTTGAGGAAAACATGATTACATTTAGCAAAGGAACAGTATGGCTGGCGGTCCTTGGCATCTTGGCGACGATCGCCGCGCTCGCTGTAGTTATTCTGCATAGTCCCGTCAATACAGAACCGCGGTCAGGCGCCCGCCAAGACGTAGCCTTGGCGGAAGAACAGTCCCGGATCCTAGCTCAAAGATCAGGAAATCTGGGAACAGGAACTCCATTGACACCCGATTTATTTTACTCGGGTATCAAATCCAACGCTGCCCAATTCAGTGTTTCAGACGCGAGTACAGTCGAAGCAGTCTTGGAGAAGGGCCTTAACTTATCTGGAGCGTCGCCAACCCATTTGGCGATACGCGGTGTGCCCCGGTCGCCGGCGGGTTTGGCCCCATCGAGGGGCAGGGTGTAGAATCGGCGGGAGATTGCAAGTTTAGCGAGGAATAGTTATGAAATACGACGTTATTGTGGTTGGCGGCGGGTCCGCGGGTTCGGTGGTGGCCAGCCGGTTGTCTGAAGACCCCAATCGCTCGGTGCTGCTGCTGGAGGCGGGGCAGGACTACGCTGATCCGGAGCAGCTTCCGGAGCCGGTCCGAAACGGGCACTCGTCGGAGGGCGAGGCCATCGGGTCGGCGGTTTCGTGGAACCTGCGCGGCGTCATCAACGACCAGCAGGGCGAGATAAACATCGCCCAGGGCAAGGTCATCGGAGGCTCGGGCTCCATCAACGGCCAGGTTTACCTGCGCGGCCTGCCCGAGGACTTCGAGCGTTGGGAGTCTCACTTCGGCAACCCGGAATGGGGCTACCTCAAAGTCCTGCCCTACTACCGGCGGGCCGAAACCGACCTGGATATCCAGGACGACTTCCACGGCTCTGAGGGCCCCATCCCCATCGTCCGCCGCGAAGACGAGGAGTGGCCGGCGGTGCAGAAGGCGTTCTACGACGCCTGCATGGAGCAGGGCTACCCGCCCAACCACGACCTCAACGGACCCGACTCCGGCGGCATCGGCGCCATTCCCATGAACAACCGCAACGGCTGGCGCATGAGCACCAACGTCACCCACCTCACCCCCGCCCGCCACCGCCTCAACCTCACCATACGCGGCGACGTGTTCGTCCGACGCGTGGTCATCGAGGACGGCAAGGTAGCCGGCGTTGAGGTTGAGAGCGGCGGCGAGACTTTCACCGTTCAGGGCGAGCGCGTAGTGCTGTGCGCCGGGGCGCTCAAATCACCGCACATCCTGATGCTCTCCGGCGTTGGCCCCCGCGACCAGTTGGAGCAGAACAACGTCCCGGTCCTGGTGGACTCGCCCGGCGTCGGGCAGAACCTGTTCAATCACCCCATGGGGTCGGTCGCCTTCCGGGTCAACGAAAACGTCAAGCTGACGGCCAACGCGGAAGCCCTGCGCTTCGGCCTGCGGGTAACCTCCGAGCCGCCGTCCCACCCCCACGACGTCATGCTGCACACCCTGGCCGTCTGGAACGTGATGACCGGCGAGATGGTGCCCTCGGGCACGGCCCGCATCGCCTGCGCCCTGGAACTACCCGAAGGCACCGGCTGGGTGCGTCTGCAGTCCGGCGACCCCGCGGTTCAGCCTGCCATTAACTACCGCTACCTGCACAACGAGAACGACATGCGCCGGATGCGCGACGCCGTGAGGCTGGCCTGCGGCATCCTGGAGTCCGACGCCTACCGGGGCATCTCCGAGGGGCGGATAGCCCCGGACGACGACACCCTCGCCAGCGACGACGACCTGGACGCCTGGATTCGCCAGACCCTGGGCAGTTCCCGCCACGTCTCGGGCACCTGCCGCATCGGCCCCGACGGCGACGCCCTGGCGGTTACCGACCAGCAGTGCCGGGTGCGGGGCGTTGACGGCCTGTGGGTCGCCGACTCCTCCATCATGCCCCAGGTAACCCGCGCCAACACCAACGCCACCGCCATCATGATCGGCGAGCGGGTCGCCGACTGGGTAGCGGGGAGTTAAGTGGGGATTTTGGCGTTAAGGTGGCCATCGCTGCCACCGAACGTTGAGAATGGAAGAGTTTGTGGGCTAAGGGACGGAGGCCTTGAAGGGGATTTCAGGCCCGAAATGTTCAACTCCGGCCTTAGCCCATCAATTGCAGGGACTACTCTGACGGCTGGGCCTGCAGGCTGCCATGCAGACCTGTCCCCAATTGAAATACCGCCCGGCGGACCTGCGCATAAAGTTCCGCGTGGTACACCTGCACCAAAATCAGCCAGCGGAGCCGGCTATGTGGTCCACTTTAGCTCCGCCGTTTATGACTGTCCCTCCGTCCCACGGGTATTCTCTCTTGCCACCTAGACATGCCGATTCGATCTATACCCGTTATGCCCGTTTCGGCAAAACGGGGGAGCCTTCGGGCGGCCGCATGTCCGTGCCGAGCAAGGTGCAACTGATGAACGAATAGTAGCCCATCAGCGCTCCCAGGACGATGGTATTAGCCTCGCCAAAGTGCGCCAAGGCCGCATCAAAAGTCTCCTGGGAAACCTGGTGGTCGTCCATCAATTCCCGTCCGTAGCGCACGATTATCGCCTCTTCTTTGGTGAGGGCCTCCAGGCTGCCCCCGTTGGCGATTATCTCCACCGCCTCGGGCCGAGCCCCTGCCCGCAACGCCGCGGCGGAATGGGAGGCCCATACATATTCGCAGTCCCAGTGGCGGGCGGCGGTAATTATCGCCAGTTCAGTGTCATGATCGGATAGATTGCCACCGAAGCGCAGGGAGTCGCTGAGGGCGGTAGAACAACGGGCAACTTCCGGCGCATACATCATCATCGAATGAGGCCCGTTGATAGCGTTCCTGGACTCTATGATGGCGTCGAAGGCGGTTAAAGCGTCTCCGCTCACCTGCTCTCGCTTGGTTATAGGTGTGAGTCTTGGCATGAATGTTCCTCCTGCTGGAAGTGCAAATTTCGACACTATCGCCCTTTAGAATTGTCCCCAAGTCTAGCACAGGTAAGTGCCAAACAGACGCCGTCCCGGGAATCGCCCAAAAGAACGCGGTCGAATCGAGAATCCCATCGAGCCAGGGTTCTACCCTGCTGTTAGCTGGCGTTGATTCGTGGCGAAGGCCTTTCCAACCCAGATTAGTAACATTTCGCCCCCGGAGTTTGGCAATTCCGGGATGGTCAGGCAGCAGTGATCTGTGCTTTAATGGGCCTGCGCCGAGCTATTCCTTGGGGGAGGTACGCATCGTGGTCGAGAAGAAGGGTACCGCTATCATGGTGGTCTACACCGACGTGGCTGTTGAGCATGACGCCGACTTCAACGCCTGGTACAACCAGGAGCACTTGCCCGAGCGGCTGAGCAACCCTGGATTCCTGGATGGGGCCCGTTATGAAGCCCTGCGGGGCGGGCCCAGATACCTGGCCGTTTACGAGCTCGAATCGGCGGAAGCCCTGCAGTCCGATGAATATCTGCGCCAGCGGGCCAACCCAACCGAATGGTCCAAGAGGATGTCGCCCATCATGGCCGCGGGAGGGATGGTCCGCAACGTATACACTCAGATCTATCCCGCCGAAAGCGACCCCCATACGCTGGGCCGTGGAATGGCGCCCGCGCTCCAGATAGGACGCATGGACGTGCCGCCGGAGATCGAGGACAAGTACAACTACTACTACGATAACGTGCGGACGCCGGGCAACCTGAAGATCCCGGGATGTATTCAGGTACGCCGGTATCAGTCCGTCGATGGTTGGCCCAAGTACCTGACCATGTATGAGTTCGAACACGAAAAGGTGCCCGAGACCCTGGCATGGGAGAACCAGCGCGGCCAGGACGGGATGCACGAATACATCGGAGGTACTTACGGTCACGCTTCGGGTTCACCCGGCGTGTACCGCCGGGTGTTTCCACCCCGCGCGTTCTGACAGCCGACCCGCAACCGGCGCCAAGGAGGACTGACATGCCAAGACTGGAAGGGAAAGTTGCGCTGATCAGCGGTGGCGCGAGAGGGCAGGGCGCAGTCGAAGCCAGGATGTTCGCCGGGGAAGGCGCTAGAGTTGTCATCGGAGACATCCTCGATGCCGAAGGGCAACAGGTGGAGGCTGAAATCAACGAGGGCGGCGGCGAGTGTGTTTACGTACGGTTGGACGTCACCAGCGAAATGGACTGGCAGCAGGCCGTCGATACCGCCGTTGGCCGTTTCGGCAAGCTGGACGTTTTGGTGAACAACGCCGGTATCGGCAGCCCTCGGGGGCCGGATGGCGAGCGGGTCCTCATCGAGAACCTGACCGGGGACCAATGGGACCGGACCCTGGACGTGAACGCCAAGGGAGTGTTCCTGGGCACCAAAGCGGCCATCCCTGAGATGCGCAAGGCGGGCGGCGGCTCCATCATTAACATCTCGTCGGTGGCTGGACTGGTCGGCGGGACCACCTCGGCCTACGGCGCTTCAAAGGGAGCGGTTCGTCTGTTCACGAAGGCGACCGCCATTCAATACGCCAGTGAAGGCATCCGGGCAAACTCCGTGCATCCCGGCGTCATCATCACCGCCATGACCGAGCCCATGCTGGCCGACGAAGAAGGACGGGAGATGAACCTGGCCCGGCACCCCATAGGCAGGCTGGGGGTACCGGAAGACGTTGCCTACGGGGTCTTGTTCCTGGCCAGCGACGAGTCGTCCTTCATGACGGGAAGCGAGTTGGTAATCGACGGCGGTCTAACGGCCCAGTAGCCGCCGGCCCTGGACTGATTCAAGGGCAACTGACCGAAAGACAGACCCGATCCAGTTTGCAACGGTTAAGCCGGCGCAATCAGGTCGGCGGCACGTTCCCCTATCATGACAACCGTTGCATGGCTGCCACCTGACCTTGAAATCCGGGGCATCACCGACGCATCGACCACCGACAACCCTGTTACTCCCTTGACGCTGCAGTATTGATCAACAACCGTCATTGGGTCTGAATCCGGGCCCATCTTGCATGTGCCGGACACATGCCTGGCTGTTCCGACGGTTTGGCGTATATAGAGGTCCAGAGCGTCGTCGTTGGCCACAATATCGTCCGTCGGGTGGAGCCGGTAATCGGCCACGTCTTTATACGCATTGGATTCAAGGAATCCAATCGCCATTCGCACACCTTCCCGCACCCGACGAATGTCGTTTGGGTGTTGAAGATAGCGGTAGTTAAATTCCGGCTGCACTGAGGGATCGGCAGACGCAAGCCTCACGTATCCTGAGCCGTCGGGCAGCCCGAGGGTGCACGAGATTCTCGCCACCCGGTCGGGGGGAACTTCATCGTTCAGGTACTTGGTCCTGAAACCGGGGACGCGCTCCGGTCGTTCGTCAACCATTGGGGTGGTCCTCAGCAACATATCATTGGCTTCGCTGGACCCGTGGGAGGTGTAGTGTAAAGAAAAGCGCGCTGCATCGGCATCAGCAGTCAGGGTCATTCCGTCTTTGACTTTAAAGGTAATCTGGGCGCTCAGGTGGTTATACAGGTTCTGTCCCACTCCGGGAAGCTCATGAACGAGAGGTATCCCGAATTGTTGGAGTTGGTCACTGGGGCCGATGCCCGATAGCATGAGCAAGTGGGGCGACTTGATAGCCCCGGCGCTCAACACAACCCGGTCTGCTTCAACGTTGAAAATCTCGCCTCCGCTTTCTACTTCCACACCAACGGCCCTTAGATCCTTGATCAATACCTTCCTGACGAAAACCCCTCCCCGCACCGTGAGGTTAAGACGGTGGCGCATGGGATTCAGGTGAGTGATAGCAGCACTCATCCTCCAGCCGTCCAGGTTGTTCGAGGGCCACACGCCAACGCCCGAGGGGTTCGGGCCATTGGTATCCTCGACTGCCCCATAACCCGCCTCCAAACAGGCTGCGTGGAAGGCCTTTTGGATGTCCGGCAAGGGCCCGGACTGACGACGCCTTACCGGCATCGGTCCGTCGGTCCCATGAAAATCATCCCGAATGTCAAGATCGTGCTCAGATTTCCTAAAGTAAGGCAGTACCTTGTCATAAGACCATTGATCGTTGCCCATACCAGACCAGGAGTCGAAGTCCTCCGGCAACCCCCTTTGCATAGCCTGACCGTTGATGGAGGATCCTCCTCCGATCACCTTGCCCTGGGCTACGTGGATCTCCCCTTGCTCCTCGGTGATCGTTCCCCGCAGGGCCCAGTTATGTTCCGAGTCTGGGGATTCTGCATAGCTTGTGTAGCCGAACTTTATCTCGTCCGGAAGGTAGGCTGGGTCAGGGTAATCCGGCCCGGCTTCCAGCAACAGGACGGAGGTATTCGCGTTCTCGGCCAATCTGCTGGCCAACACCGATCCAGCAGCTCCCCCACCGACGATAACAACGTCATACTTCATGGGCCCTCCTTAAATGCTTCGTCTTCTGACGTAGGATTTCCCAGTTTTAACTGATTCCGCTTAGGATAGGACGTTCCGCGATTTCTCCACATCGGCCGACCAGCAGGTTCCGAACAGATTAGATGGAGCTTAGTGCCGGTCTTCGGTGCATGTCAATCATCTTTCGCTCTTTCGTGGGATAAGGTTTCCGCCGAACACCCAGGCAAACACGCCTCCCAATTCTGTCCTGGAGGGATAAGAATCTAGGGCCTGTTGACACAAGAATAGGGTGGCAGGACAGGGAGAAGAGAGGGGAGACTTTCAGCTCTTTAATTCTGGAAATTCCGATTCATTGTGCAAAGCCGTTTCGGGCAAAAATTTCATTTCCCCCGCAAAACCGTGCATTACCGCGCATTTTCAGGTTTCCGGCATGCCACCCTTACCCCCAGTCCCTCTCCTTGGGAGAGAGGGCGCATGGCTCTTCCGACAGGCTAAGGATTAGCTAACTGTGGGAGTTCATGGTTTCAGAGTAGCGGGGTGCGAGGCAGGAAGGCAAGAGGCGGGTGTCAGGGGAGAGGGGTGGGCGCCCGTTTGTGGGGCCGGGGGTAAATTGACTGCATGCGACGGGTGATAGCCGGTTCGGAATCGGCTTTAGCGACTATCCTCTTGAGGGAGCGGTTCCGGAAGCAGCACAGCAAGAAGGAGTCTAATGCCCGGCTGCGGAATATGGCCTACATCTTGCTGGAAGGCATTGAGGGGTGTCTAACCTTCTCACGGTGGCCCGAATCAATCACTGCACCCAGGACGCGGCCCAAAGGCACATAGCCGCCCTGATGGGACTGGGGGTTTTGAATCGAGGCACTGAGGGAGGCCGCAGCACTGGCTATGTGTTTGTGGGTGGGGAATAAGGGATGGTCGATGGCAATCAAGTCGATGCGCTCGTTGTTGACAGAACTCAGGAAGGTAAGGTTGTCCATGATTGCCAGGGTGGGGTTGGGGATGTTGAGCGTCGGATGGTTGAGGGCCCCGGGGTGGGGGAAGCTATCAGAAATGGCTATAATTGAACCAGTATTCTGCCAACGTTTGGAAGCTTCCATCTTGCACTGACATTTAATGGAATAGCGCCGCCCACGGTCTCAGAAGTTCCCAATATTGTACGGGTTCCAGAACTCTTAATGGGATGTGCTTCTCAATATGGACTGAATTCTTCGCTAATTTGCGGTCCATAGTTAAGAAGGCGCTACACTCTAGTTCTAAGGCATCTCTTAATAAGAGCTTGTCTTTTGCGCCCAAGTAACCAAACTTTGGGGAATCAAGCTGGGCAGCATTCGCAACACCTTCGCCAGAAAATGCACTTTTTCCGCTATTGCGGTATTCTTCCTTTACTGATATCCAATAGGCGGCTACTTCAAACGCCCACCTTATATAGTCTTCGTCCCCCTTATTCGCAACTTCCTCCAAACTGTTCGAAGAGAGCACCAGTTCGAAATTAGCCCTATAGCCTACCTGCATTATGTTTTGAAGTGCCTTTACATTCAGCACTCCATTAGGAACAACTCTTATCTTGTGATTTAAAGGAATGCTATCTCCGTCGTAGATGAAGCCCCCGAATTGCTGCAGTGCTTGTAGGACAGTAGAATCCAAGAACAGACGCCACGGCACATCTTCGATGGGAACGGTTGCGTTTCTACGTGTGCACACTTGAAATTCCTTGACAGTTAGAGCCAGGTTCCAATGATTTGCAACTTGGTGGGCCTAAGTGTACCGTATTGCGAACTTTCCGGTGGGAAGTTCAGATATGACGAACCCAGTTTGGTGGACCATTCTTGGTCATGGGCCTGGAGATTTTCTGCCGACCTATGTGCTGTTCACTACGTGGGTGGGTACACCGGCGGTCTGCAGCAGTGCATAGAGTGAAGCAACTAAAGATCTCCTTCCCCGCTGGGGGCAGTAAGTGAAGACCACCCTTTGCGCGGCTCTGGAAAACGCAACGAAAAAAGTGGATCGCGACTCTTGCGGCTCCTTTTCGAAATTCCACCATGCGTCGTCGTCTAATGCTAGGAAGACTATGGTGTGGTATTCCAATCCTTTACTCTTGTGAATGGTCATAAGAGGCACAGAGTTCGCACCCTCGAAGTCGTCTAGTGCCGAAGGCCAGTCGAGACTGTTCTGACATGATTGGAACAGAAATGAAACTGCCCTTTCAACTACATGGGCGTACCAATCTCCCTGATGATATTCGGGATACGAGATTTTGATGTTGTCCTCGCCCAAAAATTCCAGGATTGTATCTATAAGTGTACGAAGTTGCTCCTGAGATACAGGTAGTTCCTTCATCGAGTTCCTAAGAGCAACATGGAGCTTTCCCAATTCTTCCTGTACCAACCTGAAGTCTATGTGGTCGTCAGGACTTGATCCCAGCAGCATAAGGGACAATTGGGCGCAGTCTATCCAATGTTCGCCGCCCCGTTGCCGGGAGCCGAGCCGAAGGAACGAGATCAGGACTCCCGTTAGCCTCTCTGCCAGGATGTCTTGGATTTCTCCCTCATTCCGCACCACCAATTCCCGGCCACGGAAAACAGGCTCCAACCGCTGAAAATAACGGTCCGGCCGTTGCCTAACCAAGACTGCAAAATCCCGTGGGTTAGATACACCCTGATCAATTTGCGAAGTAATGAAATTTGCCAGATACGTCGCCTCGTCTTCGGGCGTGTCAAACTCAAGAATCACACAGGGCTCTTCGTCTACCTCCGCCGTTACTCTAGACTCGACACGACCAGCACTTTCATCCACCGAGCGGGCTATATCGTGTTGTATGCGTACTAGCTCCGGCGAAGACCTGTAGTTGCTGCTCAGCTGGGTCCGTTCGGCTTTGAAGTCTTCCTCAAATTTGCTGAAAGGATCGTCGAGGGCCATAGCCCAACGCATGATTTGTTGCTTGTTGTCGCCGACCGCAGTGAGTACGGCGTTGGAATCCAAGAAGATACTCTTCACCAAGTCGTACTGGACATGCGTCGTGTCTTGGAACTCATCAAGGAAGATATGGGAATACGTAGCGCAGAGAGCCTGCCGGATCATAGGGTTGAGCCGAATAAGAAGCTCGACCAATCGGCCGATCATTGGGAAGGTGAGTTTAGATTTCACCCCGCCATTGAGATTCTGCTTCCACCAAATGGCAGCGGCGTGTTCCATAGGGCTTTGGGGATCTAGTCCAGTTTCTGGGAGCTTGGAACCTAGCACAGCATCCTTTTCGAAACTTCCCGAGGCAATTTGGTCAAAGTCTCGCAGGAAGTCCTCGAAGGTTCGGTTATTTGTAAATAAGATCTCATAGTCGGGACTCGGCCTCCATTCTTCTACTAAGGCAAGATAGAAGCGGTCCAGCAATCCCTTCGCAAATGCGTCGAAAGTCAAGGATACAAACCGTGCCGCATCCTCGGAATCACAACGCAAGGCGACTCGGTCTTTCAGATTCTTAGCGGCGTCACGCTTAAAACTTATCGCCAAAATTCGCTGAGGAGACCTGACAATGCCAGTCTGTAACAAGTAGCAGGCCCGCTGAGCGAGCAACTCAGTTTTCCCTGCGCCAGGACCAGCGATAACTACATGGTTGTTTTGGGAACGGAGGACCTGCCATGCACCCTCCTCCAGTTCGGCGACCCCGGTGGGACGCCATTCGTCAGGCTTAGTCAAAGTAGTCATTCTGCTATCTCACGGGGCAATTGAGCCTTCGCAAAGGTTCAAAAGCCTTATGTAGGTCGCTGGCGCGTTCTTCTTCAGTTCTTCCCTGGGCACGTCTGTTAACCCTTGAATGTGGGTCGCCGGCTTTCCTCGAGACACGAACAAGTACCTATACCACGGAAATAGTTCTTTCCACGTATCCGGCAGGTTTGAGTAGAGAGTTAAACCCTCGTCGTTGTTCCCGACGGCGGCTCCGATTGCACCTCGGATATATGGTTCCCACTCGGGCGAGTCTTCAGACGGGAACCTTGGCCCACTTCCTGCCCCAACTCTTTTATACGCCTCTGGAAATTGCCGAAGCATCCAAAAGTCCAAGTCCAAAGGTACCGAGAAAAACACGTTGAACTTCTCCAAATGTCTAACCCACCTTTGCAACTCTGGGTAATCGCTGACGGGCTTCTCATGGAGGTTTTCGAGTTCTTCTAAGGTTATCTGAAACTTCTTACCTTCGTGTGCGAATTCTAGTAGTTCCTCCAGATCGAGCCCGATTCGACGGAGTTGGTCACACACGTATTTGATGCGCGCCCATCCCCCGCTGTGGCGGCCAACATCCAGGTCCAAGAGCGTGGCGTGAGGGACCTCTAGATCCGTGAGCATCCTCCAAAAGTGATTTACATGTCTTCCTCCTAAAGGAACGACAGATACAAAGGATCTGTCGATTTCCAAACCTGTCGCCGAAGCAATCCTGGGCAAGACAATCTCCTCTGACGGACCTTCAGCCAATATGACAAATTTTCCAAAATAGAGCTCCGGGTAGGCCATCACAGCTTCCCTTACGAATCTGCTGGCCTCGTCAGTGGATTCGGGGAGAATGATCTTGTTTAGTCTCGATGTTCGGGTATCCTTATCAAGTCTAAGGTGTCTTATTTCCTCGGGCAAAACGCGCCGCAGCACCGAAGGCGAGTGACTTGAGAATACTGCCTGAGCACAACCTGTTCCCGTTAGTGAACGGAGCAGCCCAATTATTCGTGATAGGTAGTGTGGAGACAGATGGTTTTCAGGTTCTTCCAACGCGAAGACCATTAGGTCTGGGATCAAGTCGAGCTTGTCCGTCCTGAAGACCGGATTCTCAATCTCTCCTTCATCGTCGCCCTCGGTGCCCGGACAGGCGTCACTAGAGTCAGTGTCGTTTGGCTCCGCTGTGGGACGGAGGGCTATGATTTCCCTCTCCACATCGAAGACGGCAGCGATGAGTGCCATGTAAAACAGGGATTGCTGACCTTCGCTCAATCCTGAAAGGTCCCCCTCGCTCCCGTCATCTCCAGCGAACACAACGGCAATGTCGTTGATGATCTCCTCGAAACCTGAGCCTCCAAACTTCAGTTCAGCATTGCCGGAGTCAAAATCATCCTTCAATTCGTCCCATCTTTCCTGCAAGAGACGGTTTATGACGTTAACCGCCTTTTCGTTGTTCAGAGTCTCACGGATTGTCTCCGAAGCCGATTGCACAGTGTCACGAGTCCCTTGATCCCAGGATATCGCTCGAACAAATCTTCCCGCCCGATTTCTTGCCGCGCTCCGGAGTTCAGGAGCAGGATCTCTGTTCGCAGGGATGTAGTGGACCTGTATGCGCCCCCTATCACTGGGATGGACTGGTCTTTTCTTGGCATCGGTGTCTGGCTCCTCTGCCGTTAATATCCAGTACATATTCTGGTCTACGTCTCCCTCGATGGTCCCATCATCTGTCCAACTGGCTTCCAACCGCCATCGCGCATACAAATCTCCACCCGGCGCACCAACGACTAGGTTATCGAATACCGGAGCAACTGCGTTGCCCTCGGCGTCACCCCCGGCGAGTTCCGGGAACGATAAGGTCGCTTCGATGGACAATTCCAAATCCGAACGGTCATCAACCGGACTTCCCGGGGGAACATGAAAGTCGGAGCGCCTAACAGTTCTTGAGCTTTGGGTTGGCCCAAACAGACGACTTAAAGCGGAGAGGAGTGCGGTTTTGCCCGAACCGTTTGCACCGATTAAAGCCGTTATGTCTTGGTCAAGTTCCACTGTGACGGGACAGTCGCCGAAGCATCGGAAGTTGCGCAGTGTGATGGACTTAATCTTCAACTCAAATCTCCGTGCAGCATTTCGACCTTTTGGATTGTTTTCGCGGACGCCCGACATTAGGCGCAAGGGCACTATCTATCCTTGCACACCTGTTGGAAAGACATGAGGGTGGCTACCCGGCGGGATATCATGTCCGCCGAAGCAAGTATTCAGTCCATTGGATAGCTTGCCCTTCCCGCAAGAGTTACTCCAGTCCGTTAAATGCTACCAGGCCAACGAGTATCAGTCAGAATTGCCCAGAATCTCTCAGCAATGGATGGCGGGACCGTAGAGCTTAGTGGCGATTATATTAAGACTGGCGACACTCTCTAGAATGATAAGTTCAGGCAGTACCGTAATCTATGCAAATAGCGAATCTGCGCGAGCCTTCCAAACAGCAATGTCATCTGGCCGTTCCGAATATGAACTGGTTTCCCGTCGATAACCGCCGTCCAACGCACCCCGATAGGATAGCCAGTTGAAACTGCCCCAAGCGCAGAACCGATCGTCGCAGATGATAAACTTCTCGTGAGTTTCAGTCCGATTCACAATCAAGTGGTCCTTCATTCTGTTGGAGACCCTGCGACTCAATTCATTCAGGACGTTACTGCCTCTTGCAAGGTTCCGTTCGGCTTCAGGGCCCCGCTCGGTCCCGAGTCCCCAGGCGATTCTAACTTGCACTCCCCGTTCCATCGCTTGGACCAGCTTACGTTGAAGCTCGGCGTCAAAGGCATCCCGCCCAATCCACGCAGATACCAGGGTAAGTTCGGATTGGGCGCTGTCCACCGCCTGAAGCAACAACGGACGGTGTTCTTCGGTCTTGATCAGACGGAATGCGCCGCCGGTGAGTTCCTTGAGTTGTTGCTCCTTTTCTGCAAGCAGACTCTCCATCTTCGCCTTCTCGGCTTCGGCTTGAGCGAGGCCGTGTGCCAGCTGGTCCTGCTCTTGCGCCATTTGCGTTTCATACTGATTGGCTCTAGTTTCTGCGATAACGTGGTCGGCTATGCTGACAGCAAGGCCACTGTCTTTGATGGCGGATAAAATAGACCCTTCATGGGAGGTGACACTCCTTGAAAGAAGCCACGGCTCGCCGGAACTCTCCCAGTATTCTTCGGGCACAACTGTAGCACCGGAGTCCGCCAGCCTTTGTATAGCGATGCTTTCTTCTTCCAGGTACTCCCTACCACGGAACGCGGCAAATGTCGGCTGGTCACTGCCCGAGGCAACCAGCCTAACGACTATGACGTCTTCCCTGTAGCGAAGCCGCGCATCCCGACTGTGGAATTCGGAGACCTCAGTAATTTCCTCCGGTTTTATTCCCTCCTCGGCCCGGGCGTAATGCCTGATTGCTTCGATATGAAACTCGCTCAGCCGAGGTTTGTCGCCAGCGGGAAGGGCGAAAAGCCCATCCTTTTGTACATTGTCCGAGTACAGCAAACCTCTCGTGTCAATGTCCAATAACTGGCGGGTAAGAGGATCGAAAGGAACCTGCATGTACTCACGCTGGGGAGACCATGACCGGCCACCGTTGGCGAGGACCTCCCTGCCCTTCCCTGTAATTTCCAAGTGCAGGTCGGGCCGTTGCGCCGCCAGCTCTCCTCCAAGCAGTTCGGCGGCCGCTCCGGCCACGAACTTTTCCGGCAGGCCGAGTAGTCGGCCCAACTCTGCCGGTTGCCGCGGCTCAGAACCCACTAGGCGGAGGATGTAGCGGGCAACCGTCGAGATTTCGTGCTCCGCCAGAACAGTCAAAGTGAGGCGCACGGCATAGACGGGCCAGCACACCGGGTAGCAGGCGTCCACTTCGTACCCCGTAAACTGGCGCTCAGCCCGCGCCATCGCCCTTACGATTTCATCTCTCGGTTTGGTCACGGCCTCTCCCTAACCCGCCGGAACAATTTCGCATTCATCGAGGTGCAACCGAATATGCTCCAGCACCCTGGCGAAGGGATTTTCGCTCATTCCAACAGCGACGCTTCGCATCATAAAGTCATCCCCTACGATTACCAGCGCACTTCGAGCACGAGACAAGGCTACATTGATACGTCGGTAGTCTCGAAGGAAGCCGATGTTGTAACGTTGGTTGGAGCGAACCGTTGAGTACAAAATCACATCGCACTCCCGGCCCTGGAACGAATCCACTGTCGCCACTTCAATCTGTAGGTTCTGCCAGCGGGTTGTGTTTTCCGGGTCGATGAGTCGGCGCAAAAGCTCCACCTGGGCCTGATATCCGCTAATGATGCCTACGGTCGGGTGCAAATTGCGTTGTCGACACTGAATCTCGAAGTCCTCCAGCCATTTCACGGTCCGGTCGGCTTCGGCGCGGTTTTCAAATGACCGGCCCCGCGGATTCTCTGCCCTGCCGGGCAAAGTTGATGTGGACAGCCAGGATACCGGGCGGTTGAGCCAACCGTAATCTTGGAAGTCGCTGGCGTTCAATCCCTGCTCCAGTTTGCCATCGTAAAACGCTTGGCTAATCAGTTCGCCGATTGCAGGGTGCATTCGATATTGACGCCGGAGGCTGGCCAGATGCCATTGGTCCTCGTGCTCAGCTTGCTCAACCAGCGTTTGGAACAAACTGGTGTCAAGGGGGCTGTCATCAAGGAAGTCGTCGGTTTCTTCACTGGCGACACTGGCATCGACCATTGGCGGCAATTGGCGCTCGTCACCAACCAGGATGACCCGTTCCGACTTGGCCAGAGGAACCAGCACCTCCGGAACGGTAGCGCGTCCAGCCTCGTCAACAATCGCCCAATCAAAGGTGGCTTCCGGCATCCGGTTGCCGCCGCTGTACAAACAGGTTGCGCCCACTACGCTGGACTGCTCAACGATTAGCCGGTGCATATCCCGGGTTTGGCCAGCCACCTGCATCCATTCCTCGATGATACTGCGTGTTTCCTGGACTCCGCTTAAGCCATCGTCAGGGACGGCCATATCATCATTCCCTACTGGAGAAGAAGCGAAGGCGCGGATAATTTGCTCCAAGGCCTCGTCGGCGTTGGTTCCGTTGTACTGGACCGGCAAGGCCAGCATCCTGGCGAGGTCATCAAACCTGTCTTTCAGCCGCGCCTGAATATCTTCCATCTGTTCATTGACGCGGACCATCAACAGAGTTCTATTGCGTCCACGCTGAACAATCTCGTACCGGCGTTCGCACTCCCGGAGTTCCTGTACAAGTCCCTTGGCCTCCTCGACAATTACCGCGCCCCTGCCTCTGGCGTCTGATGAAGTTTCGTCCATAGCACCGGATGCTCTGGCAACTGTTCTGACTCGTCCTTCGGCTCTGGCCAAATCATCCAGAACTGCGCTGCATCTACTCAGCACGTCTTGACGCAAAGCATTTGCGCGTCCTTGGATGGTCCAATTCTCGTCGCTGATCTTTTCCGACCGTCCTAGGCGTATCATTGGTGGGGGTACCGCCCCGGCCGCCTTGGCGATTTGGTTCAATGCGTGGTCGACGGCGATGTTGGACTGAGAAGAGAGCAGGATGCGCGCATCCGGGTTACGCCGAAGAATCTGTAGGACTATCTCAGCAATTACCGCCGTTTTCCCGGTACCGGGAGGACCCTGGATGAGGAACAGCTCGTTGCTGGAGACCGCTCTATTGACGGCTTCTTTCTTGTCCTCAGACAGCCAGTCTTGACGGTACTCCAAATTTGCCAATGGGGTATGGGTGGCCAGTCCGGGATCAACAATTACGTTGGCCAGCTTGGGATTGACCAGCGCTCCCGATTGGAATTCCCGGATAGCCTTCTGCTGACGGTAGATCGCCGTCCTGACCTCGACGAGACTTGGCGCAAGCTGACCTTGCTGGGGAAGCGCGCTTGGAGTATCACGTCGCGACGGAGACGGCTCGGCCTTGTACACGGTCACCATTTGCCCGCTGATCTCGTCCAGCGTTCCCACCGGCATTCTACGCCCTCTGGTTGTCGTTGTAATTCCGGAAGCTGTAACCTCCAGGGGCACTTCATCCGGCCAGTTCAGATTGTCCGGCGGAGGTTCGGACAGCAAAAATTGCCAGTAATCCCCGGCATCCTCCACCTGCCTGTATTCCAATTCGTGCTCCGCAATCTGCTGTTCCTGACGTTCCAGCGCGGATCGCCATCGTTCGATAAAGTCTCGCCGCGAACGCCGGTACTCCCGCTCTGCGGTATTCTCCACTTCAAAATTGTTCAAGCGCTCAAGCAAGCCGGAGAGGTCGCCATTTGACGGCGCCGCATTGGAGGTTCGCACAACTTCCCATGCGGCCCGGTATTGCATCGCAAACTCCTTTTGTCTATCAAGCTCCGTTTGATAAGGGGCATAAATGGCCACCACCAGCAATCCGTCGCCTTCGTCGGTTGGTTTGCAGATTAGCCGCAACGAATTGCCCAGAATACGAACGGTGTTTGGGTCCTGGCGGTCCTGCTGGATATAGACCTCTTTGAGTTCCGTACCGCCGAGGTCTTTCTTAAGGACGTCTGCCGCCGCATCCCGGTCGTCCGATAAAGTGCGCCCCGCAGAGCGAAGCTGACGAAGAGCGGCGTTGGTCAGTATCAAGTACTGCGTGGGCAGAGTTTCTATCTGCCGGGTAATACCCTCAAGTGTTATCACTAACTCTGAGGCGGTATATTTTCTTTCAGCCGGGTTTTCAGCCAGCATCCCCTCCAAGACGGCCCGGATATGAGGTGGGGCACTAACGTAATTTCCCACTGCAGGGGGGCGTGGGCCTTCCGGCAGAGGAACTTGCCCGGACAGCAGGTGATAAAAGACGGCGCCAAGGGAATATATGTCGGACTTGAAGCTGGCCGTTTGACCTGCCTGCTGCTCCGGAGCGGCGTAGCCTGGACTCCAAAAGCTAGCCAGTGTCTGGCCAATGGACAGGTCGGTGAACAGTTTGCTGATGCCGAAGTCCGTCAGACAGGGGTGCCCGCTTTCGTCCAGCAGAATGTTGGACGGCTTGATGTCCCGGTGAATCACGTCTTGCGAATG
>DAOUJS010000033.1:0-7618 GCA_034422355.1 Dehalococcoidia bacterium
CCCTTCTTCGGCGAAACGCTGCTTGATCCGGTATACGGTGCTCAGGGCTACATCCAGCCCTTCAGCCACCTGGGGCGCCGGCCAGCCGTCATCGCTCTTGAGCAGAATCCGCGCCCTGGCGGTCACCCTTGCCGGGCTTTTACCCACCCTGATCAGATGCCGGAGTTCTTCCCGTTGTTCCGCCGCCAGCCGCACCGCGTACTTGTCCCGGACCATCACCTTCACACCCTGCCATCAACGCTTCCCGCCATACATGATAACCCCAATTGCCCCTTCCTCGCATAATTCCTATAGCCATGTTGACTGAGTACTAGGGCGGGACTTCCGGATGGGCGGCGTTGATATTCCCGTCATGCCATGGGAATCCCGACGCTCGCTGGGACCGGCGGGGCTTGCCCGCAGCGGCTCCAAGCCGTAAAGTATGGGCGCTGTCAACTCGACTCACTGAGAACGCTGCCCCATACCGCCATGTCGGCCCGGGGGCGGGCCGGGCGGGTTTGGACGGCGGCTGGGATCCGTCCCCAGGAGGTAGCTCCGGCAATGGTAGACTTCCGCCCCTTCCGGGCATGGCGGTACAACCCCGCTGTCGTGGGCGATTTGGCGTCCGTCGTGTGCCCGCCCTACGACCTGATAACTCCTGAACTGCAACAATCGCTGCTGCAACTCAGCCCCTACAACGTGGTCCACCTGGAAGCGGGCGAGGGCCTCGACTGGAACGACCCCGCCGAGGGCCAGTACCGCCAGACCGCGGTGGTGTTCGACGAGTGGCAGGCCCGGGAGGTGCTGCGCCGGGAGGACTCTCCCGGCTTCTACCTGCTGCGTCACACCTTCGAGTTCCAGGGTCAACGGCAGACCCGCCTAGGACTGACCGGGTGCGTGGGCTTGGCGCCCTATGACGCCCAGCAGGTATTCCCCCACGAGTACACCGAAGAACCCGCTGTCATGGACCGGGTCTCCCTCATGCGCCAGTGCAGCGCCAACTTCAGCCCCATCATGTCCCTCTACCGCGACCCCGAAGGCTCCCTGACCCCTTTGCTCCAACAAGTAATGTCAGGCCCGCCGGTGATAGACATCACTGCCGACCAGTCCCAGGGCCTTACCCTGTGGCGCATCTCCGGCAGCGATGCTCTGCGGCAGGTGCAGGACTTCTTCTCCCGCACCGCTGTTTTCCTGGCCGACGGCCACCACCGCTACGAGGCCGCCCTGCGCTTTCAGTCCGAGGCTGGCGGGCGGGTTGCCAACGACCAGGCCGCTGGTCACGACTACGTGATGATGACCCTCATAGAGTTCTCCGACCCGGGGCTGATGGTCCTTCCCTACCACCGGGTCGTGGGCAGCCTCTCCGAACCGTCCCTGGGGCAACTCCTGGAGCGGCTAGACGAGGTTTTCACTTCGGCGCCGCTGGAGGCTGCGGGCCAGGACGTTGCCGGAGAAATGGCGGCGAAGGTTGCCGCCTGCGGCCTGGACGAGAAGGTAGCCGGGATGCTCGGCCCCGCCAGGAACTCTCCGCAGATACTGACGCTAAGGCCGGAACTGGACTGGCAGGCGTGGGGGCCATTGGCCGTCTCCGAGGCGTGGGTACTGGAAGAGCAGGTGCTGAAACCCGTGCTTGGAGAGTCCCTGCTCCGACACGTCGGCTACATTCACGATCACGACGACGCGGCAAAGCAGGTGGCGTCAGGCGAGAACCAGATAGCCTTCCTGCTCAAGCCCTTCCCCATGGGCCCCTTCGAGGAAATCGTCCGCCAGGGCCAAAGGCTGCCCCGCAAGTCCACCTTCTTCTACCCCAAGCTGCCCACCGGCCTAGTAATCAACCAGCTCGACGACTCCCTCTAGCCCCGCAAGATTACCTGTCGTCCTTCTTACCGTTTGAATCAGGGTAGGGAATCTCTACATCAGGTGGCAACAAGCCATCCTCTATGAGTTGCCTGGCCCATTCCTCCATTCGTCTCTGACCCTCGGCCAGCCCCTCTTCCCGGCCTTCTTCCCGGCCTTCTTCCTTGCCTTGCCTGTACCGGCGTCTCAAATATCTCTCAGACAGCATCCTCAGCGCCTCCACTAATGCGATTGTCACGGCGGCGATTGTGATGATTACCGGCGCCATGCTTTCGCACACGGCAACCAGAACGTCTACAAAGTTGTCGGAGGCCCGCCTGCTGGTAGCTTCATTCCAGGTTATCAGCCCCAAGCCTATTATAATCTGGACGTTGAACAGGATGAAGTAAGTTTCCCGCCAATCGGCTGGGACGGTCCAGATTGGCTCCCGTTCTTCATTCATAACGCATACCGGCTCAGACGAAGGTTTCAGACCTCATACGCGGCCACAGGAATACCGGGGCGAACGCTCAACCCTGCGCCGGGGGTTCGCTCTCGTCCGTGGCCCTCTCCAACCGTTCCTCCAACTGCCGCAGCGTCCTCTGGGTCGTGCGCAGCTCCCGCAGAATGCTTTCCAGCGATTGGGGCTGCTCCAGCGAGCGGAGCTTTTCCTGCTTGGCCTCGTCCAGGTTGTTGATCACCACCGCAATGAACAGGTTTACCACTACGAACGTCCCGATCACGATGTAGCTGACGAAGTATATCCACGCCAGGGGATATAAACTCATGGCCGTGCCCATCACGTCCGTCCACCCTTCCAGCGTCAGTATGTTGAACAGCGTTAGTATCGACGCTCCCAGTCCGCCCCAGTTCTGGGCGTCGTGCTGGTGAAATAGCTGGTATCCGATGATGGCATAGATGTACACGATCAGCCCCATCAGGACCAGGATGTGCATCATGCTCGGTATCGACCGCACCAGCGTGGCCACGATCAAACGCAGTTCCTTGACCGTGGATACAAGACGCAGCAGCCGCAGCAGCCGGGCCAGCCGTGCAATGACCGCAAAGCTGCCCGTGGCGGGTATCAGAGAGAACACGATTATCGAGAAGTCAAAGACGTTCCACGGGTCCCGGAAATACCGGTCCACCCGCGGCGAGACGGCGTACATCTTCAGCAGGGCTTCAACGATGAAAATCCCCAGCGTCACCCGGTGTCCCCACTGCATCCATTCCCAGTAACGGTCGTGAATGCTGGGGAACGTCTCCAGGCCCAGAAGGACGCCGTTGGCGATGATGATCCCGATGATGGCGTATTCGAAAGCAGGTGCAAAGACTATCCGGCTGGCGGACTCTCGCATGATATCGGTCCTGTGTGCGGTGATAACCGGGGGTAACTATAGGGTGTCACCGGGGACCTTCTCCAGCGGCGCGTAGCTCAAAAGCAGCCGCTTGATCCCCACGCTGCCCGCGAAATGCACGGTAACTTCGTGGTCCCCGGGTATGGCCAGGCAGTCGATTACCACGCCCTCGCCAAATGAACTGTGCCGCACCGTCTCGCCAATTCCGGGCGCAGGCTTGGCCGGGGACGCGGGTGCGTCGGGAATCTGGAGCATGGCCGGACTCTGCCGCGTCGACTTGGCGGCGGCAACAGCCGACGGTCTCGACTGTTCGGGAGAAGCCAGCAGGTCTTCGGGAATCTCCCTCAAAAACCTGGAGGCGTTGGTCGGCCCGCTGCTCCCCATGAACCCCCGCCGGAAGGCCCGCAGCAGGTACAGCCGCTGCTGGGCGCGGGTCATACCCACGTAGCACAGGCGGCGTTCCTCCTCCACCTGCACGTCCGTCCCCGATTGGGCATCCGTCTCGATGGAGCGGTAATGGGGCAGTATCCCCTCCTCCAGCCCGACGATGAACACCACGGGAAACTCCAACCCCTTGGCCTGGTGCAGGGTTATCAGCGTCAGCGAGTCCTCCGACTCCTCGTAGTTGTCCACCTCGGCCACCAGCGAGATGCGCTCCAGCAGGCTCGCCAACCCGTCCGCCGGGACCTCGGCGTCGAACTCCTTGGCCGTCTCCCGCAGTTCCATCAGGTTCTCCCACCGCTCCTCGGGGCGTTGCCCGTCTGACCGGTCCGCGGCCCGCCCATCGGCGTTCTGGTAATACTGCCGGAAACCCGCAAGCTCCAGCGCCTCCCCTATCAACTCCGACGCCGGAAGCTGGACACTGAGATTCGCCATGTCCTCCACCAGGTTGGCGAAATCGGCGATGGAGTTGGCGGCCCTGCGTGGCAGTTTCACGGGGCATGGCTGCCCCTCGCGCCTGGCTCCCAGGATGCGCTGCATGGCGGTGAAGGTGGGTATCCCCTCGTCCCTGGCCCATCCCGTCAGCAGGGACACCGACTTCGCCCCGATGCCTCGGGGCGGAACGTTGATGACCCGCATCAGGCTCACATCGTCCAGTGGGTTGTGGACCAGCCGCAGGAACGCCAGCAGGTCCTTGACCTCCTTCCGCTGGTAGAATCGCACCCCGCCCACCAGCCGGTACTTCATCCCCCGGCGCAGGCAGGCTTCCTCCAGGGCGCGGGACTGGGCGTTGACCCGGTACATGATCGCGCAGTCCCCCGCCTTGACCTTCTTCTCCCGCACCAGCCGGTCCGCCTCGCCGATGACGTACCCCGCCTCGTCCTCCTCGTTGTAGGTCTCGTGGACGTAGACCGGAACGCCGTCCCCGTTCTCCGTGAACAGCCCCTTGTCCAGCCGCTGCCTATTGTTGGAGATGACCGACTGGGCTGCGCCCAGGATGTTGCTGGTGGAACGGTAATTCTGCTCCAGGGAGATGGTCTTGCAGCCGGGATAATCCCTCTGGAAGCTGAGGATGTTGCGGATGTCCGCGCTGCGCCAGGAGTATATGGACTGGTCCGGGTCGCCAACGACGCAGATGTTCTGGCGGTCTCCCGCCAGTAGCCGGGCCAGCCGGTACTGGGCGACGTTGGTGTCCTGGAACTCATCCACCATCACGTGGACGTACCGGTCCTGGTAATGCTCCCTCACGAACCGGTACTCTTCCAGCAGTTGCACCGACTTCATCAGCAGATCGTCGAAGTCTACGGCGTTGTTCCGCGCCATGATCTCTTCGTAATGGTGGTAGACCCTGGCGGCCGTCTCCTCGAAGTAGTTCTCGGCGCGCCGCGCCAGCCCCCGCGAGTCCGACAGAACGTTCTTGGCCCGGGAGATCACCCCCAGGATTGCCCGTGGGGGATGCCCCTTGGGATCCACCTCCGCCAGTTCCATCGACTGCTTGATGGCCGAGAGTTGGTCGTCAGTATCGAAGATGGAGTAGTTGCGGTTCAGCCCCATCGCTTCCCCGTCCCGCCGCAGCAGCCGGGCGCAGAAGGCATGGAAGGTGCCAACGCTGAGGGACTCGGCGCGGGTGCCCACCAGCCGCTGGAGCCGGTCGTCCATCTCCCGGGCCGCCTTGTTCGTGAAGGTGGCGGCCATGATACGGTAGGGATGGACGCCGCAATGGTGAACAATGTAGGCGATGCGGTGGGTGATCACCCGCGTCTTGCCACTGCCCGGCCCGGCGACGATAAGCAGCGGGCCGTCAACTGTCTCTACGGCCTCGCGTTGGGCGGGATTCAGTCCCTGGAGAAGGTCCGGTTGCACAGTCATGGCCCGATTATAGCATGGCGCTCCCGTCGAACTTCGCTGGAATTTTCGCCGGAGTAAGGTGCAAAAGAGCGCAGGCGCTCGCCGCCACGGACAGGCGAAAGGCCAAATCCAGCACAGCTAACGTCGCGAAACCGATCCCTGACCGTCGCCACAAGTTCCTGCTTCGACATCTTGGCGATGCCTCCATTTGCCCAGTAGTGGAGGAACTTGCGTTCTCACGCTCCGGCCTGAGACAATGACGCCAATATGACAATTATGACAATGCTGAAAGGCTTGAATGGCTATCTACAAGATATTGGATGGCAAGAAAGAGTTGGTCAAGGTTGATCCGACGTCGTTTAGTGAACAAGGTGTGTTGGAACGGGGAGACTTGCAGCGGTTGCTGCGGGACCAACCCGAAGTTTTGGAGGAAGGGCTGTTAATCATCTCTGAGGAGTTCGGCAATTGGCAGGATTCCAACCGCAGGATCGACTTGTTGGGCTTGGACGCGGAAGGTCGCTTGGTTGTCGTCGAGTTGAAACGAGGGGACACTGGTCAACACATGGACTTGCAGGCGATTCGATACGCTGCAATGGTCGCAAATATGACCCTCCAGCAGGCTGTAGATACTTTTCAGAAATATCTGGAAAAGCGTGCCAATGAACCGGAAAGCGAACCCCTTGAGGAAGATGCAGCCGAAACTCGCCTCCGAGAGCATCTAAGTATGGAGGAACTGGACAATCAAGCGATCCACACCGAAATGCCCCGAATAATTCTGGTCTCTGAAGACTTCGGGAAAGAATTGACCACGTCCGTTATGTGGCTGAACGATTCGTGGATGCAAGGAGCAGGCCCCGAAATCAAGTGTATCCGCCTTCAACCACATCGCAATGTCGGCGAGACCCTAATCGAAACAAGCGTGGTAGTTCCATTGCCGGAAGCTTCCGACTATCGAACGCAGTTGCGGGATAGGGAACAGGAGACAAGGTCGGGTAATTCGGTTAGATCTCAACATATACCCGGTGGAGAAGCGTTCTACGAGCGTATCAAGCTGGCTCAGGAGAAATTTCAACCGGGTTTGACACAACTTTATGATTTCGCACTCAAGCTGCGAGAAAATGGACTAGTCGAGTTCTCGACTTACATCAGTGGCAAAGGAAATTACGTCAGGCTGGACTTGCTGCTACCAGGGAAGAACTTCTCCCTGGTTTCGCTCGGCAGTCTTCTTCACAGTGGTGGGTTGGGAGAAATTACCTTTTGTCCTGGCTGGGAGGACGCCGCTCCTAATTCCTCAAAAGGAATAGGAGAACTAATCGGTCCGGTTAAGTCCAACAGCGGAATTCGCCACCGAAGACTATCTAGATTGAAGCCCGCTGAGTTGCCGGATATCTTGGCCGTAATCCATGACGCTTACAACGAAGCCAATGGCTTCTCAACCGCTAGACACGGCTCTGACAGCTTTCCCTTACCTGAAAACTAAACTAAAGCCAAGGTGAAATGTACATATCGCTAGACCGCACTGTCGGTGGCCACCCAGTTGGAGCTCAAAGGTGATATGAGGTGCTGTAGAGTCCTTTCAGTCGTTTTCAAAACCCCAGAAATGCACATCCCACCTTGGTATTGGTTTAGTATTTGACGACAGTTCGTAATAGTGGGACCTTGAGCGCCTCTTGATGGCGACTTGCCGATAAGGAGGGCAGGGCCAATCCAGGACAGCCGCTGAGGCACACGATGTTTAATATCCAGAAAAAGGCTGATAAGGCAGCCCGTAAACAGCAGCCCTGTCCCTCCCCGCAACCCGCCCTCGGCGAGTCCAGCATCACAGAACTGCCGGATTTGTCCGCATCTGACCGGAAAATCGTAATTTCCTACTCCCAATCGCCATTCCCGCGAAGGCGGAAATCCATGATCCATTGTCAGATGGCTAGACCACCTGAAACGGGACACCGCCGCCCCGCCCCCAGGGCAATCGCGTCTTAACCGAGCAGGACTTTGAGGAGGTAGTCCTCTCGCCAACCGGCTTGCAGCCGTTTGCCTTGAATGCCCACTTTGAGGCTGGTTTCCCGTTTCAGCAGGTTGTGGGAAATCTGACGCAGCGTCGCCATGTTCTGTGGCCCATGTTCCTTGCGCACCCGGCACTGGTCTTCCCGAAAGGT
>DAOUJS010000034.1:0-4654 GCA_034422355.1 Dehalococcoidia bacterium
TCGGCATCATCCCTTCTCTGCCTTCCCTCCGGGCCCTTGGCGTACCTGTTCCAGACGACCGTGCCCACATAGGCTTCGTTCCTCAACATGTGATTGATGCCGGTGGCCTCGAAGTGCTTGCCGGTGCGTGTCTTCAACCCTTCAGCGTTCAGCACATTCGCTATCGCCCTGGCTCCCTGTCCCTCGGCCGCCAGTTCGAATACCCTTCTCACTATCGGGGCTTCTCTCTCGTCAGGGGTCAACTTTGTTTTCGTGGCGCTGCCATGGGTTTCCTTCAAATTCTTGTAGCCGAAGGGGCGTGTTCCGCCGTTGCGGAATCCTCGCGCCGCATTCTCCTTCATCCCTCTGATGGTGTCCTGGGACAGGTTGGCCGAGTAGAATTCGTCGATCACCTCGATGATGCCTTCCAGCAGGGACCCTGCGGGACTTTCATCGACGTGCTCGTTCATGGAGACCACGGATATCTTCCGGCGTTTCAGCAGAGACTTGTAGATGACCGAGTCTTCTCTGTTTCGGGCAAATCTCGATAACTTCCAGACGAGGATGGAGTCAAAGGGTTTCTCCTTGTTTTTCGCGGCGGCAATCATGTCCTTGAACGCAGGACGATTTGCCGATCTCGCGCTCTCAGCCTCGTCGACGTATTCAGCCACCACGTCCCATCCCCGGTTGAGCGCGTATTTCTTGAGGGATTTCAGTTGGGCCGGGATGGACAGTTCCTTCTCTGCCTGCCGCTCGGAAGAAACGCGGGCGTAAATGGCGACTCTCACTTGTCCGTTGTTTTTCATCTCCCATCTCCTCCCTTTCTGTTGCAGCTTTCCTTGATCAACTAACAGAACCGGCCTATCCAATAGCCACCTCTTCTGCTTTCATCCCTGCTGTCCGTGAATCCTCCGGCATGGGCATGGTGTAGTGCATCTTGACCTGGCCAGTGCCTATGACGATCTGCTCCACGAAAGCCTCGACGAAGGCTCTGCGCTCCGACGGCTCGCTCTCGCTCAGTAACTCATTCAGTTCTCGTGGGTCGGCCACGATGGCCCCCACGTCGTATTTGGCCACCCTGATTCGAGAGAGGATGCCAGCGGCTTCCGCCGCCGAAGCTTCAAGGCGTCGCTGCTGGTCCTGGAGGTCGTTGATTTGGAGAGGGGTGTCGGTCTGGTCGTGGTTGGCGGTCTCCATGAGGTCCCAATGGCGGTCTGGTCCGCGACCCACATCTGCGACCTCAGACTCAATGGAGTCCAGCTTGTGACGCTGCTCCGATGCGATCCCTTCCATCTCCTCGTCCACCAGCTTCACCAGTTCCCTGACGTTGCACTCCGTCAGGAAGTTGGAGCGAATCCGTTCAATGACCAGCGTCTCCAGGCGGCGGGCGTTGAGTCTGGGGGTCTTGCAGGCTTCCTTGCCTTGTCTCATGATCGACTGGCAGACATAGTAGGAATAACTGCCACCCTTGGCCTGATGTCCGCTGAGCGCCCGGTGGCAGTTCTTGCACTTCACCAGACCGCTGAGCAGGTAGGGGTTTCCAATTCTTCGGGGGTGGCTGAACCTGGGTGCGCGGGAGCTCATACGCTGTCTGACCCGGCGGAACTGGGCCAGGGAGACGATGGCGGGAAACGCCTCTTCCACCCGCACGGGATCGCCCTTGTCCTTAGCGTTTACGCCCCAGAGCAATGTGCCGGTATAAGCCTCGTTGGTGAGGACGACGTGGACGCTGGTCTTGCCCCAGAGTTTTCCTCTGGGGCTGGCGACGCCTTCGTGGTTGAGGGTGCGTGCGATGTCGAGGGTGCCCTTGCCGGCCTCCGCCATGTCGAACATGCGCTTCACGACCCGAGATGCCTCAGGGTCAAGCTCCAAAGAGGGTCTCTTCTTCAGTCCATCCGGTGCCATGACCCGGACGTAGCCGAATGGGGTATGGCCTGACACCCAGAAGCCTTTCGATGCTGCCTCATGCATACCCCTGGCGCCCTGGTGGGCCGAGTTTTCTGGAAAGAACAGGTCCGTGCTTTCGTCCATCTCCTGCACGAACACGCCGGTGAGTGAGTCATCTGGATGCACTTCGATAGCGACGACACGGATGCCGTTGGCGGTGAGCCCGGACCTGGCGGCGAAGGCCAGCTCTCCCTGGCGGGGCAAACGCGAAGATCCCCAGATGAGGATTTGTCAGACGCAATTGCAACGGACTCAGGTTCAAGGGAATCGGGATCGTAAGAGCCAGGCCCGAAGGGATCATCGTCGATGGGTATGGCCAGGGTGATGTCCACGTTGTTGTTCCGGTCGATGACGACCTGCTCCACGACCATCTGGAGGATCTCCTTGCGCTGCTCGTCGGTCAGGTCGTCCAGGCCCTTGCCGACTTCCCTGGCCCAGGCGACGACGGCCTCCATCAGACGCCGCTTCTCGGTCCCGCCAGCCTCCCGCGCCCGGTAGTCGTCCAGCCTGGCCCTGGCGCTCTCAAGACGCTCGGTGATGAACCTTCGCTGGTGGTCCAGCTGGGCCTCGGTTATCTTCCCCGACACGAACAGCCGGATGGCCCGGTCCTCTTCCATCTGGATGCTCCGCAGGTCCCGCTCCGCCTGGGCGATCTCCTCCTCCAAACCGCCGTTGTCCTGAGAGTCCAGGGTGTCGATGCCGGCGACGATCAGGCCGGGGTTCTGGATTACCCGCTTCACCTCGTCCCATACGGGCTCCTCCAGCCGTTCCGCCCTGATGTATTGGCGTTCCCGGCAGTGGAGGCGCATACTCTGCATCCCGTTGCACTTGTAGTAGCGGCGGGGGGCGGCCAGGTCATAGCGGTATCTCTTGCCCTGGCGGACGCTGGAGGTTTTCCAATAAGCCTTCGCGTGGAAGTTGTGGCCGCACTCGCCGCACCTGAGCAGGTGCTGCAAGAGATAGAGTTCCTTGGTGTTCCTTCTGGACTTCCGGCTCCGCTGCTCCTTCAGGGCCTGCGCCCGCTCCCAGGTCTCGTCGTCAATGATCTGCGGTACCGGCACCTCTATCCAGGTGTCCCTCGGCTGCTGGTAGGATTTTGTCCCGTCCTCGGTGGAGATGTGGCGTTCCTTGCCGTAGACCCAGGTTCCCGTGTAGGTGGCGTTGGCCAGAACGTAATGGATGTAGGACTGGCGCCAGAGCAGCTTGCCGGTCTGGGTCGGGATTCCCTCGTCGGTCAGCCGAATGGCGATGGAGGGGGACCCCATACCTTCATCAAGGTACATGCGGAAGATGCGGCGGACCACCTCGGCCTGCTCCTCCACAACCTCGGGCCTGCCGTCCTCCCCGTTGCGGTACCCGTAGGGCAGTCCGCCGGTGGGAACCCGTCCCTGCTTGGCCGTCCCCCGCTTGCCCAGGGTGGACCGCTCCCGGAAGTTGTCCAGTTCGATCTTGCCGATGGCGGCCATCAGCCCGAAGGTCTTCATGTCGATGGCGTCCATGACGGCTTCCAAGCGTATCTGGTGGGCCTCGACCACCTCCATCAAGGCGGCGGCGGGGTACATGCCCCGGCTGAGCCGGTCGGACTTCCAGCAGACGATGGTGTCGAACCTTCCCTGCCTGGCGTCGGCCAGCATCCGCTGGAACTCGGGCCGCTTCTTGGACCAGCCCCGGCCCACCTCCTGGTAGCGGGCGGTGATGGTCAGCCCCTTGCTTTCGCAGTAGGCTTCCATCTCGCCGATCTGCTCGGAGATGGAGGTCTTGTCCTCCGTGTCCTGGCTCTTGTCCGACACCCGGGCGTAGATGGCCGCCCTCTTGCCGTATTCCTGCTGCTGGCGTTTCGGCGCTTTCTTCGCCATGATTCCCTCCTATCGGTGATACCCGCAGAAAATAAAAGAAACCCGCCCCCTGCCGGGAACGGGTCTGCAAGTAGTACAATACCACCGCATCACCTGTTACTGCAGGTGGCGCCACGGCCCGGGGTGTTTGCACCACCGCCGGGCCAACTTCCGTTCCCATGATACTCCGACCGGCAGGCAACGTCAAAGGTTTCGTTGACAGCCGCCGCAGCTTCTTGGCAGGTTGTCATCACCATCCCTATCTCTTCGGCGGTAGGGTCGAGACCGTCCCGAAGGACGGTCTCTGTCTTTGTGAGGGAGCGGAGACTGATCACCAACCTGTACATTGACGGCTTCAATCTGTACTGCCGCGCCTTGAAGGACACGCCATCCAGGTGGTTGGACCTGAGGAAGCTGGCCAAGACGCTCCTTCCCCAGGACGACATCAACCGGGTCTGTTGCTTCACCGCCCGTCTCGACGCTCGTCCCGGCAATCCGTCTCAACGGCAGCGGCAGCAGGTGTACCTGCGAGCTCCGGCGACGCTGGCGGACTTCGCCGCGTCAGAGCGTGTCGCAGTCGCTGATGTTCGAGGACCTGTTGCCGGCGCTGACCGTCGGTTAGAATGGGATGACGGAGATTTCAACAAAAGGGGCTCCTTATAGATGGGGACTTTCAGGTGGCCGCTGCGGATTTCCAGCGTGGACGGCCAACGCAGCCAGGAGATAGAGGCCACGGTGGACACCGGCGCGGCCTACACCACGCTGCCCGGCGGCCTGTTGCGCGAGTTGGGAATCGAGCCGGTGGGAAAACGCAGATTCCTGCTGGCCGACGGGCGGCGGATTGATATGGACTACGGGGAGGCACGCGCAACGGTGGACGGTGAGAGCGTGAC
>DAOUJS010000035.1:0-38256 GCA_034422355.1 Dehalococcoidia bacterium
AAAACGACTGAAAGGACTCCACAGCACCTCATATCACCTTTAAGCTCCAACTGGGTGGCCACCGGCAGTGCGGTCTAGCGATATGTACATTTCACCTTGGCTTTAGTTTAGAACCGGCAGAAAGACTGGGAGCAGATAGGGGGTCGAATCCAGTTAAGTGGGCCTAACTTGACGATAGACAGTACCATCTTTGAGTTTGAGATGGGGCTATAAGTTCACCGAATCGAGGGCCGTTGTTCAACTGCCACGCTCTGGAAGCCACGTTGAACTGACCCTTCCATCGACTAGCTGCAGGGCAGGGTAGGTGGCGCAAACTTATGCAGCCGGGATTTCGCCATGCTCATTGACGTTCCGTGGTCTCAAGCTGACAGTATTGGTTGCGTGATCAAGTCTGACGTCACACAAGTTCAAGAAGTCTCGGCCCAGAAGCGAAGGGACTCTCTCGGGCGTGATGGAGTCTTCTCTTGCAATAAACATTTTGAGTTGGTGGCGAATGTGAAAATCCTCACCGAAGGATAGCAATCCAGTCTCGGAATAATACCATTCCCGACCCGCCAGACCAAACGACTCCTCAAGGGTATTCTGCCGCAGTGAACCCGTCGGAATCGCCAGATTTTGGACGTCTACTTGGTGGAGGTACACACCGTTTGCCCCTGAGTCCACCAAGAATTCAACAAAGCCCTGAACCCCCAGGCGAGTGATGGAGACGTACACCAAAATATATGGCCCTGGGACTCTGCTTATACCTTCCTTGTAATATCCCTGCAAGACCATTAGCCAGGCAGGATCATATCCACAGGTTCGGAAGACAGGAATCTCCAGTAAGACCTTCCGGTTGGGATGCCGCTTTCTTTCAACTCCTCGGCCAGTCCCCTAGCCGTAGGGGCGGCACCCACGAATTGCTCCTGGTAAACCGCTACGAACATATTAGGGTACAGTTGGAGCCATTCGGAGTAATGGGATTCCAAAAAGAGACGGTCTTTCTTGATCTGCCGGTACATATCCCGCAGCATTTCTTCGTCAACAATGATCTCGCCGTCATTACCGTATCGAATGGCGTTGGTTTCGTTCAGCATAGCAGCTACTCCGTGGCTCGAAATCAGGAGGAGATTGTTCCGGTCCCTTTCAGACCAGACGCTGAGCTTGTTTCCTGACATCTACATATCAAGAGTAAGTATAGCAGGGGCATCGGCTCTTGTCGGCGTAGGTCTTTATCAGCAGGGCAATCGCGTCTTAATGATAAGCTTGGCGAGGGATGAGTCGGGTTAAAAAACAGGGTGCAGTGAGGGGGAGTGTGATGAATGGGCAGGGAGCGTCGATTATGGCTCATTTTCGGGACTTGGAGGGCCCTCGGATAGAGCGGAGCAAGCGACACCAGTTGCTGGACATCGTGGCCATCGCCATCTGCGCTGTGATTAGAGGCACCGATTCCTGGGTCTACGTGGAGATGTTCGGCAAGAGCAAGGGGGAATGGCTCCGAACCTTTCTGGACTTGCTCCACGGCATTCCCTCCCACGACACCTTCGGCGACGTATTCTCCCGCCTTGACCCGGAGCAGTTCCAGCGGTGTTTTATAGAGTGGGCCCAGTCGGTGGCGGCCCTTCTGCCCGGCGAGGTGGTGGCCATCGACGGTAAGACAGTGTGCCGGTTCCACGACAAGGATGCCGGCTAGCAGGCGATTCACCTGGTCAGCACCTGGGCCTCGGCCGATACCCTGACCCTGGGACGGGTGAAGACGGAGGTGAAATCCAACGAGAACACGGCCATTCCCAAATTGCTGAAAATTCTGGAACCGAGCGGCTGCATCGTGGCCATCGACGTCATGGGCTGTCAGAAGGAGATCTCCCGGACCATTGTGGACCGGGGAGCAGACTACCTGTGGCGGTCAAGGAGAATCAGGGGCAGTTGTATCGGGACGTGGGGGACCTGTTCGAGGCAGGGGATGGATCGGGCTTGGCGGACCTGTCTCACGATTACGCCACCACCCTGAACAAGGGACACGGGCGCATCGAACGGAGGGAATGCTGGGCTATATACGACCCGGCTTGCCTGGACCAACTGAGCACTGCCGGGGACTGGCCGGGGCTGCGCTCGGAGGTGAAGGTGAAGTCCCGGCGGGATACAGCCACCGGGACCACGGTGCAGGCCCGGTACTAGATCAGCAGTTTGGAGGCGTCGCCTGGCGTCAGCTTGCGGCGGTGCAGGCCCACTGGAGCAGCGAGTTCTCGATGCACTGGAGCATGGACGTAACCTTCCGGGAGGATCATTGCAGGGTGCGTAAGGACCACGGCCCTCAGAACATGGCCACTCTGAGGCAGATTTCCCACAACTTGCTGAAACAGGAAACCAGCCTGAAGGTGGGCATCCAGGGCGAGCGGCTGCAAGCCGGCTGGAAGGAAGACTACCTCCTCAAAGTACTCCTCGGTTAAGACGCGATTGCCCTGGCTGTCAAAGTGGATGATGTTCACGAAAGGGATTTGGTTTATAATGTGACTAGCCTAGACGAGGCATCCGGCGAGTTGCGCCTGATAGAGGTAAAGGGCCTAACCGCCGAAACCGGCACCATCCTGCTCACCCCCAACGAGGGGCGCGTCGCCGAATACCGCCTCGATTGCTACTGGCTCTACGTCGCAACCAACTGCGCCGCCCAGCCGCAGTTGCGGGAACCCGCCCGCGACCCGGCCAGCTTCCACTGGCATGAGGTGAGCAAGGTGCAACGCTACTGGCTGGAAGTGGACGCCACGACCCGGCCCATGCGGGTGCAGAAGGAGCAGGCAGTATACGAGGTATCGGAATGGTAGGCCGTGGCGGCCGTGCTTCGGAAATTTGCCTTGAATAGAGTGAAAAATGTACATTGTTGATGACGTAAATTCGCTGAAAGAAAAACTAGAGCAGATTGAAGAGCTACCTTTGGCCCCCCAGTCTATCTCCTTAGAAACAGCCCTTGTGGAAGCTGCATTTGTGGCGCGACGTTTGCTTGAGAATATCAACAAGCTCGATTTCTATCAATACAAATATACTCTGGGAAAAAGGATCGATGCTATTAGTGTAACCCAGAAAATAAATGGTGAATTTGTCTGTAAACAAAACAAGAACATCTCGCTCAGACATTTCTGCTCAAAAATGATCCACGTTGTTAAATTCGACTTACGTGAGGATGGCCAACACTGGCTCGACGTAACAAATGAGCGTGGCGAAAATTTCCAAGTGTTTTACAGAGATTTCATTATAGGGTTGAAATCTCTCCTACTCTCACGGAGACTGGTGGTCTTGGCATTATGCGACTTGGCGGAGAGAGGTCCGCAGAAAGGCAATGACACGTCGAATTTTCCTACTCTTTCCGCTACCTTCAATTGGCTCGTGTATGACCATTTGCCGGAAGAGGACCAACTGAAATTGGAAGTCTTAAAAGAGATTTTCAAAATTGAGGATGTGCCAGCTAAGGCTCTACCAGAGCTGACGTTCTCCAATGTTACAGACGGTGCACCCACACTGATGACTATTGAATTCGACCCTCCGTGGGAAACTGGACAAAAAGTGATGTCTCCGGCGTTTCCCAGGACATGCCTGTTCAATGTAGTAAGAGAATTTTACCGAGAACCCTATGATTCCCGGAGAGTCTTCAATAATTGAGCATCGCACGGCAATAGAAGCAGTGTGCCCATGGTCCCTCCAAACCTGCAGGCGGCTGGCCGAGTTGGACTTCCCCATCGCCGAGGTGTCGCGGCACGCGGCGCGGGAAAAGTCCATCCGGCACGGGCATCCCTCGACACTGCACCTGTGGTGGGCGCGCCGACCACTGGGGTTGTCCAGAGCCGTGCTGATGGCCCTGCTGATGCCCGACCCTTGCGACCCGCACCGCCCCGAAGAGTTCAAGTATACGGTCGGCAAACTCTTGCTGGGAATGCGAGGGCGCCCATCTGGGTGGGACTCAACCACCCAGAACCACGAAGGACTCCGCCAAGTCATCCTGAAGTTCATCGCAGACTTCGCCAACTGGGACAACGCAGGCAAGACCGAGATATGGAAAACAGTCGGCGACCGGTGCGGGTGGCCCACCCAGAGGGATCGCCTCTGGTAGTGGGTTCCTTTGCCGGTGGCGGTTCTATCCCCTTGAGGCGCTGCGGCTGGGCTACGAGGCCTGCGCCAGCAACCTCAATCCCCTCACCTGCCTCATCTTCAAGGTGATGCTGGAGGACATCTCCGCCACGGGCCCGGCTTGGCCGATGAATTTCGCAAGGCCGGCGCGGAAGAGGAACTCACTGACCTTGACCCGAAAGACCCAGACGGGGCCATCCCCGTCGCTTGCGTCTGTGCCTGGACCGTCCAGTGTGAGGCTCCCAACTGCGGGGCAGAGATACCTTTGATGCGGTCAACGTGTGACCCTCCCCCCTAATCCTAATCCAGCCCGAATGCGAGTTTTGTGGGATGATCTAAACCGAAGAGAGAGGCGGATAGTTCCATGAAGAGTTCCCGGTAGACCCCGGAGCAGGAGGCCTTCGGCCTGCGCCAAGCGGAGGGGGCACCCAGGTGTCTGAGGTCTGCCGCAAGCTGGCTATCAGCGAGCAGACCTTCTACCGATGGAAGAGGGAGTTCCAGAGCATGGGAGTGGCCGAAGTCAGACGGCATCGGGTACTGGAGGAGGATAACCGCAAGCTGCGGCAGTTAGTGGCCGACCTAAGCCTGTCCAAGCAGATGCTGAATGATGTGCTGCGAATAAGACCCTGAAGCCTGTTCAACTGTGGTCCTGGGCGGAGTACCTCCAGGCATGCTACGGTCTATCGGAGCGCCGGGCCTGCGAGTCCTGACCCTGCCCCGGGCCAGCCGCCGCTAACTTGCTACTCTCGATGCATCCAACGAGAAGTAGCCAACGGTAGTGTCACGGCCTTGCAGGCTACCATCAGCGACTATCAGCAACAACGACCTGACTTCATTCGATGGGACCATGAACGCCAAACTTCCATCCGCTGTTCCGCCCTCAAGAACACGAGGATGTCTGAATAACCCATTGTAGGTGAGGCCTGCTTTGATCTCGTAAATCCGATTGGATTGCCCCACTAAGTAATAATTCAGGTCGTGGCGCATTTCGCCGACACCGGTGCCGGTGTATGTGCCTTGCACCTCTACCAAGACATATACGTGCTCCGAATCGGGCGGGTCGTTATACGGGGATGCGGACGCTATCAGGTCGTTGCCGTCCGGTGTGAAGCCTGATACAGAAACGTTCCACTCAGGAAAGCTAACAGAAGAACCGAGCGGTATGGGGTTTGTCCTGGTCCCTGCTTTTGGGGGCGGACCTGCGCGGGAAGTAGTCGTCGGAGCCGGGACAGGAGTTGAGGTTGATGTCGGTGTGGTGGGTGCTTCGGGAGTAGCATCGGGCAGCAGACGAGGCGTGTGGGTTAGGCTAGGCTCTTCTCCAGTCTCCAACCACTGGATGACGCTGGACATGGGTATAGCCAATTCCAGTTGTTCCGTCAGAAGATTCGTGCCTGTATTGATTCCGACGACATTCGAGGCGTTATCAATCAATGGCCCACCAGAACTGCCAGGTTCGATGTTCGCGCCGTGCTCGATGAAGTAGGCACTCTTATAGGGAGCGAGTCTATCCGTCGCAATTATGCCCTCCGTTAAGACGGGGTCGGAAATGATGTCTGTTCCCTGTACCTTGTGTCCACCCGGATAACCGGATGCATACACAACATCCCCTTTGGCCCATTGCCAGCTTTTACCCTCTTCAAATTTAGCGAGATTAATCTCATACCAGTTTGTAAACCACTCAAAGGCTTCCGAGTCGAGAGCATGTTCGACGAATTGAGCAAATTCAACCGCTGCCACGTCAAAGTCTTCTGAGCCTCGGTCAATTACGTGTTCAAAGGTGCATATTTGCATCAAGGCCCAGCATACTTCGACACTGGAATAGTCTTGGACAACGTGAGCATTGGTCAGGACCACAAACTGCCCCGAATCGTGGATTCGATGCAAGAAGCCTGATCCCGATCCTGTGGGAGTTCCGACATAAACAGTTATGGCGGCTGCATTCCTTGCCGCTCCTTGATATTGGTCAAAGGGGTCAGGCGTAGCGGTTGGGCTAAGTACTGTTGTCGGTACAATGTCCTGGCCGCCAGTTGTCTCCGGCGAAGCGATGGACGTCTGCTCCTGATTATTCGCTTGGACAGACTGTGGCGGCCTGACAGTACAATTCTTCACAACGATGTCAACTATTCCGTCATTGGTCACCCGACCATAAACCGTTGTTGTTTCTCCGGTCGCGAGCTCGAGAACGGACGCCTTGTTCGACTGACTTACTTTACAGACTACGCTCACCCACAAGTTGTCGGTGTTCAACTTAACGTCGTAATAGCTGCCTGCATTGGTAACAGAGCTTATGGATCCTGTAATGAACGCATAGCTGCCGACGTATTTGTGCTCCCAGAAGACCTCATTGGCTTCGTGTTCTCTTTCGAGTGCATTGGCGGTCACCACTATAGGAGTCTGCGTTGGACTTGGAGCGCGAGTTGGCTGTGGCGTGGATGTTGATGTGGGAGCAGACGAAGTTTGCCTCGTTGTCCCAGGGGACTGGTTGCCACCGCCGTCAGAAAAGACGGCTCCCAAAATAATCAGCAAGACAAACAGTCCCAGAAGACAGCCGGATACAATACCGACCCACTTCAGGATATTTCGGCGTCGGCGTACCGGAGGCCGACTCTGGCGGTTAGGGGCCTGGCTGCCCTGTAAAGGTTGTCCACACTGGATACAAAACCGGCCATCGTCGGAGTTCAGCCCTCCACAACTTGAGCAATACATCCTATTGCTTATCCTGTGTCCAATCGGGCACGTCTAGCCTTAACGTAGGCGATAGACATTAGAACAACGCCGGTTCCAACCAAGAGGATGGCCAGGTAATAGAATGCTGCAAAAAGGGAAGTCGTATCGACAACAACCAATCCTATGGCCATAGGCATTGCCAGGATCAACAGTACCAACGATGTCTTTAATGCCACTCTCGCCAAGCCGGCGCCGAGGTACAACAGAATGGCGACGAATACTGCGAACCCTCCAGCGCCAGAGACATCCTCGGTCGTGGAGGTGATTCCGTCATCGGGGTCATCGAACTCCGTGCCGAATGCTTCCTCTACACCTTCAAAAAAGCTGCCGGCAACAAATGCGCTGCACCCTGAGAAGAGCAGCATTGTGGCAGCTATCAATCCTAGGATCAGAGTCGTAGTTCTCATCCCGGAACCAGATGACGACCGACTGCTTGGCGTAGGCTCTACGACAACTGCAGGTCTACTTGGTGCAGCAGGACCTCCCGTGGGCTCGCCGCATCCAGTGCAGAATCGGGCTTCGTCAGGGTTCTGAGTTCCGCACTTGGTACAATACATCAGCTACCTCATCCTGCTCCGTTCCCGCAACGATGTAAACAGATTCCAGTTCTAAGATGTTGGACTAGGCTTTGCGAAGGGCTAACTTCCTCGCCACTGCCTCACGCATTGAATCCTCGCTGTAGAAGGCTGTAGTTCAACAGAACTTTTGCTGACATGCCGGTTTGCAAGCAGATAGATACGGCCTCATTGACACGCGACCGGTGCTTGAGCATCCGGAATTGGCTGAAAACGCGTCCAACCTCGGTTCCGCCGAGAGAGGGAATTCCTCGCGACTTGGTACAACGAGTCACCCCATGGACACATTCATCCTCGGGCCACTCACGAAACAGCTCAGGGGGCGGACAGACTAGCAGGGCCCAGATAATGCCCAAGTGATAGGCACGGTCATGCGGCTCGCAGGCGGCGACCGCATCCCCCACTCCCACGTCCTGGTTGAACTCCCTAATTTCCCTTACCCTTTTGCTTGTAGTTGCGGGCTGATGGTCTGCGTAGGCCGACCTCAAGCGGTCAGCGATTTCCTTTTTGGATTCAACAGACGATATTGGGCCGATGTCCCAGCCCATTGCCACTATGCCGTTGGGCAGGAGGCAGTCGGCCAAAAGGTTGCGCCGTTCAGCGCGGACGAACCATATATCGGAATCAGGCAGTCGTTCCTGGTTCGAGCCCGTCATTTGGTTTTCTCCTTAAGATGACATGGACCATAGCCCGGGCCCGGTCGGGCATCAACTACGACCCCGCTTTCGTCCAAGAGGCGTGCCTTCCTTTGCAGCCACGGATGAAGATGGTTCTACGCGGGTCAAGTGCCTAAGCTCTAGCGTGTGACCGAATGGAAGGCGGACTGACGGAAGACTGTCCTTTGGCTACAAGTCCGGTGTTGGGGAAACGCCTCAAATCGCCTGCGCGACCAGTTCCCTCGGGGATGATTGCCCTGCGCTGACTGGCCGCCCGAACAGACGCTTGTGCTCCGACACCAGACTCTTAAGCAGAGGGGCGAAGTCCTCGTTTCTCCCCAGACGGTCCGACTTGAGAAACCTGAATACGTCATCCTGAAATTCTGGTTCCCGGTATATGGAATCGTCAGATTCACGGTTCATGTATTCGTCGATCACCTCGATCGCTGCGTGTAGCAGGCCTGCAAGGGCATCTTGATTTTCCCCTCGGGCGAGGATCAGGAGCGCTTGCGTCAGCTCTGAGTTCGAATGTGTCCGGTTCGCTCTGATTAGAGCCTCCCGCAAGAGATCAAGAACTACGTAGTAGAACAGGTATCGGGTCAACCCACGACTGGGACTCTCGGCCCGCCTGCCAAACTTGAACTGGTCGGCCATCTGCTGCAGTCGGTAGGCGGCATAAAGATCATCGACGCCAATGCGTTCGTCTCCTTCGGTGATGCGCTGGAATGTTCTGCCGCCGGGATGAAAAGTTTGGCGGGCGCCGTTGGCGGTGCCTGGCTCCCGCAACCATCCTGCAGCGTAAACCTTCAACAGGTCAAAAGCGTTGACAGCTTCCGAGAACTGCCGTGCGTTAGGATGCGATTTTTGGTAAGCCTTTCGAGCGTCCCACCCGCCTCTCTGAATCTCGAGGTATAGGCCAAAGCGATCTTCTGCAACACGCTGCCAACTTCGAAAGTCATCTCGCAGCGCGATGAAGTCCTGTTCCCGAACTGCATTCTGCGAATTTGTAAAACGGGTGATATCGGTAATCTGTGCACTGTCCCCTTTGACTATCTTGGCGACCACCACCCCTTGGTCGGCACGGTCGCGCCATGCATCCAGGTCTTCGCTCTTTCCCGTTCCCCCGGATTCGAGGCGCTGTCGCAACACATCCCAAATAGTCCTGGTCGTCTGGCAGCCGTTGACCACATAAGGATCGGACAGAATGCAGGAACCGTCTGACCGAGTGGCGTAGTCGGAGACCACTATAGTAATGCCGTTGTTATACAGGCCAAAGAGCTCCGGAGTGTCCCGGAGGGTGTCGGCTATTCTCCGGTTGATTTTTCGACGCCCTCCCAGGAATTGCCGGACATTCTTCTCGTACAACTGGTCGAGATTGCCCGTCTTTTCTCTGTATACCGCCAGGAATCGGTACATCTGAGTTAAGGGTATGGTGCCCACACGGACTCCTGGGGCAGGGTCCACAAAGTTGCCGACCACTGGCAAAGACAGCGCTGACGCTTGCACCGTGTCCCTGTTCTCCCAGATGGTCTGCAACGATATGTCCTCTACGTCGAAAATGTTGGGAAACCGGTTGGAACCGAGCAGGCGAATCTCGGCCAGTGCCCTGCGGTCCGATTCAGTGATTGGCTGTTCGGTGGCAAACACTAGAACTATTCGGTCCCGGTCGGATGCTTGCTGCTGGAAATGGGCTAATCGCTCTACCAGTTGGCTTACCGGTTCGGACAGACGGGTTCTCTCACCGGCAATGGTAGAGATCACCTTTCGGCCTTCATCAACGATGGTATCCTGACCTTGGAATGAGGTGCCGTACTTACTCTGCACCAAGTACCAGGTATCCCCTTCAACTGACTGGCTGCCCTGGGGATCGTCCTCAATGTCAGCACGGTGGAGATAGGCTATATCAATCCCTCCGTCCCCTGACCCATCACAGATCAACAAGTCGTCATCATCGCCTTCTACCCCCAACCATTGAGTGACGACCTTTATGGCAAAGCGCTGCCCCTTTTCCAGGGAAGTAAGGGAGACGTTTCGGAATTCTTCCAGCCACTCCTGGCAGAATTCCTCGTAAGTGATGTCATCCTGAATGTCGATTTCGGTCATGCTGATTATTGGCCTCTCTCTTGGCCACCAGGCCGGGTTGGTAATACACCATGCGCATACAGCTTTCGTCTCTTGGATTCCTGTCGTCGTCCCGGTGATGATGTCCGGGTCCGTCGGCAGGCTGCCGATGCCGTAGATCCCACGGACGGACGCACAGGTTCCTGAGGTGTGCAGTCAAGCAGTATAGCGATATGGAAATATTGTTTGGATAACGTCCAAGAGCAGTTTAATAACGATTGATAGCTTACGCAACTTTCGCCGGATTAGGCCCAAGCAGGTCCAGTCTCCACCCGATTCTCCAAGGCCGACCGTCTGAGATCCACCCCCCCGGCCTTCTACAATTGGCATTTCAGCCCTAGCTCTACCAGCGTGCTACGGCGTCTTCGACGAATAACCTGGTGTGTTTGGCGGATGTGGACCTGGGCATCGTGGGCCAAGAGGACTGCCAGAGCAATCAGCGCGGCGGCCGATAAATGGAGCGGACAGAGACGGAAGGGGCAGGCTGGAATGATAGATTTGAGGGGGTAACGGGGATAGCCGCCATCAACGGGTGGCGCGGGGCGGCCCTGATCGCGGCTCGGAGCTTGTGGGTGAATTTCACTCGGTTGGTGAAACCCATCAAGGTATCCCGGCTTCCGCTGAATGACGACAAGCGCTGAACACGAAGAATACCGGAGATTCTGTCGAGGCGTCCGGTCGGCTGCTGACGCGCAGATCGAGCCGCCGGGATGCCCAAGGGGCAGGAGAAGAATTATTCCATAGGCTGTATCAACACCCGTCCCCCTTCGGTTACTTCCACGTACAGGCTGTGGGCGTCCAGCAACATCATGCAAGCCAGCAGCGTCGATCCCATCGCGTCGGCTTCGATTTCCCGCGCCAGCCCCACCGTGCCTTGCACGAGAAGGGAAATGACTGGCTCATACTTGGCGTTCACGAGGCCCTCGATCACCCGGCCCTCCGCAGTGAGCTGCCCCCGAAGGCGCGCAGCGAGGGGTATTCAACCCGCATAAGCCAGACCTGGGCGTCCGGTTGTTGCTCCCGCAGGCTCTCGGATGCGGCATTGGCATCCTGGTCGAGGGCGTATTTCCCGTTGTCCACGTCAATAGCGACGCCCTCTCCAATGTGGTCGGCTTCGACCTTTGACCGGATGTCCCGCTGGTAGATTTCCTTGCCCAGGCGGGCGATCTCTGATTTCGGACGGGTTGGCGCGTTCACTATCATCAGCCCCGCAAAGGCGCTCCCGTTAGTCCACATTTTACGCCGTTAGGCTATTTTCGGACAGGCAAGAACGTCGGAGCCACCCATCGGTACTGACACTTCAGCCTGTCTCAAAAGTCAGTTGGCAGATTAGAGGGGTGTAGACTGTTGGGAAGCTGGGTGGAGGTGCCGATAAGATGCCGCTTCGGGATATGGACCGGGAGCAGATGTGGCTGTTGCCGCCGTCTCTTGACGAACTCTTGCCGCTGGACCATCCGGCTCGTTTCGTCGCCGAGTTCGTCGATGCCTTGGACCATGAGGGTTGGGCGGAGCTGGGTGTAGAGATAGAAGGAGACCCGCTGGGAGCTCCAGCCTACCATCCCCGGGCCTTGCTCTGTGTGTGGCTGTACGGGTTCATGACCGGAGTGCGGTCCTGCCGCAAGCTGGAGGCGGCCTGCCGGGATCAGATCCCCTATCTGTGGCTGACCGGTTGGCAGCATCCGGACCACAACACCCTGTGGCGGTTCTACCGGGGCCATCGTCAGGCTATGCGGAGTCTGTTCCGGCGCACGGTGCGCACGGCGGTGCAGATGGAGTTGGTGGACCTGGCGGTACAGGCGGTGGACGGGACCAGGGTGCTGGCCAACGCATCGCTGTACCGGACCCACGATGCCCAGGAGATGGAACGCCTGTTGGACCGGCTGGAGAAGGCCATCGCCGACCTGGAGGCTCAGAACGAAGCGGGAGAGGATGCCCCGGCCGTCCATCTGCCCGATGAATTGGCCGACAAACAGGCATTACGGGGAAGGGTGAGGCAGGCTCTGGACGACTTGGACAGCCAGGAAGGCCGCCAGCGCATCAACCTCACCGACCAGGACGCCAAACTGATGCGGACCCGTCAAGGCATTGCGCCGGGCTACAATGCCCAGGCCATGGTCTCACCCTTTGGGCCGGATGGCGAAGCCATCGGCATGTTGGTCACCGCCGTGGACGTGGTGGACGAAGCCCATGACTACGCCCGACTGGTCCCCATGCTGGAGCAGGCCGAAGAGACCACTGGGGTGAAGGCGCCCATGACCCTGGCCGACGCCGGCTACCACTCGTCGGTCAACCTGGAAAAGTGTGCCGGTAGAGAGCAGGCAGTGGCCATGCCCGAGTCAACCCGACGCTGGGCCCGAGACCATCCCTACCACAAGGACCGTTTCACCTACGACCAGATGACGGACACCTTCACCTGTCCCCAGGGTCAGACCATGCCCTACGTCGGCATACGTCACGCCCATGGCGTCCCCTACCGGTATTACCAGGCTTCCCTAGCCGTCTGCCGGGCGTGCCCAGCCTACGGAGTATGCACCAAGGGCAACACTAAAGGCCGCAGCGTGACCATGGGTCCCCGGGATGCTCTCTTACGTCAACACCGCGCTTGGATGTCCACTGACGGGGTCAGAGAAATTTACCGGCGAAGGCAGCAATTGGTGGAACCGGTATTCGGCATCATCAAAGAGCAACTGAGGGCCCAGAGATTCCTGCTGCGTGGCTTGGACAACGTGGCGGCCGAATGGGTCTTATTGGCCACGGCCTTCAACCTGCGCGCCCTCTGCAAGGCATGGCGTTGCCGCGCCTTCAGCCTCTTCACCGGCGGCCCCCAGCCTCGACCAACTCCCTGAAACCCATGCTTGCCGGTGGAACTCCCCCAACTAGTCCGATCCTCTCCAAAGGCTTGGACTATTCGCACAATTTCCCCGGATTAGCCAATTCCCTCCACCTCCCAATCACATTCTGAGACAAGCTGACTTGCCTGCTGACCGGCGGGCCTTCCGTCTGCTACGCTCGATACATGAGCGTGTCCGACCAAGAGGTGCTGCATCACCTGAGCCTCATGCCCTTTATCGACGCCGGTGAACTGGCCCTGATCCTGGGCGAGCCGCTGGCGACGGTCCACCGCGCCCTGTCCGGGCTGCTGAATGACGGCCTGGCCCAGCGGGTGAGCCACGGCACCGCCCAACTGCCTTCCAGCCACCGCTACTACCTCACGAAAAAAGGCATCGCCGAAGCTGCCGACGCCCTGGACTACGACGCGCCTTACGAGTTTGTGCGGGCCTATCCCGTGTCCCGGCAGTGGCTGGAGCTGCTGCTGCGCCGCATGGACGCGGTGGTCTCGGTGTACAGACTGGCGGCCACCCTGTCCCCCGGCGTGGACGGGCTGTGCTCCCGGGTGGAGTTCCTGCGCCGGGGCCGGTTCGACGCCGTCATCACCCTGCACAATGGCCGCAGCTTCGGGGTGGTGCGCCAGGGGCTGGCCCTGCGGCGCCGCTCCCTCTACGACCGCCTGAGGGCCATCGCCGAGTACCACTACACCCGCCGTCCCAGCGCCGTGCTGCTCCTGGTTCCCAGCCCCTGGGAACAGCGGCTCACCGACTAGTTCTGCCTGAACGCGGAACTCAGGGATTGTTACGTGGGAGTGGAGCACCGGGAGACCATGGAAGAATGGAACCGCCCGGTCTGGATTTCGTCCAACTGGGTAATCGGCAGGAGGTACCGCACCCTGGAGCAGGTGGTCTCCCAGGCCGACCCCGGCGGCAGGTTCCCATGGGAAACGCCGGAGCGCAAGCAGGCAACTCTGCCCGACCCGGAGCGGATGGTCCAGTCCGCCCCGGCCTTCGGCCTAACCCACTCGGAGAAGCGCGCCCTGGACCTGATCACCGACCATCTCCAAATCGCCAACTAACTTTCGGTATCATCGCTCGGGAGGATAGCTGCTACGCGCTCCAGAATTTGTTGCCATTCAACGCCAGTGCGTTCTTGTGATCGTTCTACGACTTCAGGGTAGGCATTAAACCAATTGTGGTGGTGGCCCACTACCCGACCCTTATATCCTGAGCCTTGGCCCCATTCACGATTACAACGGTCCCAAAACGGGTCATCGGGTTGCATATGTGCCGAATGTACTGCCACTCCCGTTCGATAGCTTCTCCCCAGTAGGGCTTCAGTTCCGTCCTCGAGGGTGCGGCGGGCTTGTTGAACCAAGTCGAAAGCATCCTCCAATTCAGGGTCTTGCAACAGGTTAGCAGTGATTGCCTTGAATCCTTCTAATTTTGGAGACACAGCGCTGGCCACCATTGCTCGGGTGCCAAAGCCGAGGTGGTGCGCGTACTCTAAGTTGGGCCATTCCCCCAGTCTCCGAACGCTTGCGCGCAAAGTGCTCGCATAGGCTCTATCGATAGCGACGAACAGACTATCCTGCAGGCGCTCTGAAAATTCCCCAACTTGTTGGTTGTTTTCCAACCATACGGCCAAGCGCCTAGCCGCCTGTTTTTGAACTTCCCAAACTTGCACATTCTCGTAATTTTGTACCAGCGCATTAGCATCGCCTATCACTTCTGATAGGCGGGCGCAATGGGTTGCCCGAAGGCCGCTCACGAGATCCATCAAAAAGCCGCTGAACTGTTGCACATCATCTTCATTGAAATTGAAAAATTCAACTCGCGCATTGGGGAGATCTCGGTCTTGCAACTGAAGCTCAACCTCCTGACGTTTTCGATGGTAGCCTTCTGCTGTGGATCTCACCCTATCCCCCAGCTCGTCTTTTACATCCAGAGCTTGACCCGAGTGTGGTAACACCAATATCGCAGCCTTGGTCTCCAAATCTGGGAATCGTGCTCTTACGGCTCTTTCCAAAAGTTGTTGCAAAGTAGGTGCTGGTGCATCATTGAAAGAAGAGCAAAGCACCGCAACTGTGTTAGGTACGTTGAGATGAAGCTCCAAATCTGCGCGTTCGGCCGTTCCGTCGATTCCTTTCGTGTCCACAACGCGGATTGACAGCAATTCCTCACCCAGAATTCTTAGGGGCAAAATAACCTCAACGCGCCTCGGCAGGGAAAATTCAGGATGCTGCCCGTAATTCAGCATCTTGAAATGCTCCTGTATCCACTGCAATGGTTCTGCATCAGGAGTTTCGCTACGCCAAATTTCCCGGCGCGTCCGATTGTGGATACCCATTCTGGTCCAGATTTCGACGGCGAGCGAATCCGCATCAGCCAATTCTTCAGCCAATTTGCGAGCGTGGTCGACAACGTTATTGATCGTACCATCGGCGTTTCTGCGTGTCTCCGGTAAGAGGCCGCTCATGTTTCGGATAGCCCGTACTACTTCTCTTGAGAGAGGGGTTTCTCCGCCTCGTTGCGTCTCGGCTGAAGGTGTTAAATACCGCGCGAATTCCCGCACTTCTCTTTCGAGTTCGGCTTCGCTCCTCGGTTCTACTATAAGGCCGTAGTCCGGCCCGTTCACAAGGTGAACCTCGCAGATAGTGGTTCCGCCGCCACCCACTTCAAGTACGGGGACTGTTTCTTCCAGCATGCTTGGTTGCATTTCAAGGCCGGCTACGCGACATAGGGCTGTGGTTTTACCTACGCCGATGTTCCCGACAAACGCAATGGTGTGGTTAGTATCCAAGACCAAGTTAGCCGCACTGATTAACTCATCCCGAGACACGCCCAAGCGCTGTACAAACGCATTCCTGATGTCAGGGCTTTCGGTAAGCTCTCCGAGGCTCTGGAGAGCTCTTTCGGCTTCCGCTAAGAGCGCCGTATCTGGGTGTCCAACAGGAGGTTCCGGTAAATTCAGCCAAACTTGGTTATCGGTAGTCATAACTAGGATTCTCCATTGCAGAGTGTGTCTGGCTCATTGGGGCAGGGCACTACGACGGACTCAGAAATGCCTGTCTTGACACCGGTCGAGCCACCCAATGCCACCGTGCTGGAACCAACAGGACGCGAAGTGGGCCACAACATCTCATCGTATGTTAGCGGCTTTGTACTTTTCTAGATTTTGCGCAAAGCCTAGCAAAGAGCAGCCTGAGTTTGATGACGATTATAACAATATTGGTAACGCGGTTCCACTCATGGGTCACGGGATCATCACATTCCTGCGTACCGTGCCAATCGGAATCGCACACTCACGAAAGCATCTTCTTCTATCTTGCCCTAGCCGGTACTGGTGGCTATCTCAGGTACGGGTGGGCATAAGCGTTCGGTCTAGGGGTCGGCGATTGACCAAGAGGTCCGGCGAGCGGCGGCAGGCCCCCGTTGACAATGCCAGGATGCCCGTATCCGGTAGGAGCAGGCGGTTTCCTCTGCGATCCTGCGTGTTGGCGTCGCCATCTTCTCGCTCTCCCAAGGGGCTTATTCCACAGATGGCGCTTGGCCATTTGCGATGAATCCGGACAGAGTAGGGCCGCACAGACGCTTGCAGAGCTTTTGATCCTACAGGCACCCCACACCGTCTGGCGATTCTTGACAATGAGAGAGGCCCACATACATCCGCTCGCCGGCAGATGCAACTACCCCTACGCCGGGGCGGAAACGCAAGAAAGGCGTCACACGTGGGCAGAACAGGGAAGGATGCCGTTATTGGCACCCTTCCCTGCGTGTCAGGGCCGATACCTCCCTCTCATTCGAAGAGACCGCAGCCGAGAGCCCGGTCTTGCCGCCCAGCCGCTGAAGGGCATCCCGGGTATCCCAGGCCGGAAACTCCGCCCGAGAACTGCGACTGACGCGGCTCCGGGGAATGGCGCTGACAGCGGTTCCTGTGGACTGAAGCAACGACGCACCCATGCGCCGGTATCCGGTAGATGAAAAGCTGTCGGCGTGGCCGCCGCGGCGCTAAACGCCCTCCGGTTCCCTCCGCTTCAGCATCGCGGCGCAGCCCCGCTCGTCCACGATGTTGTTCACCGACACCCGACCCCGGCTGTCGTATCCGGTGGTGTAGGCGAACTCCACCTCGGCCCCCCAGGGCACTTGCCCGCCGGTGCGGATGGTCCCGTCGCCGGGCTTGCCGTTGCTCCCCGGCCCGCCGGCGCCCTGGATCACCACGCCGTTGCGACCGCCCTTCTTCCAGCCCATGACCTTGAGCTCCACCGGCGCCACCAGTTCCGCCGCCGTGGGCCGGAACAGCACCTGGTGCAGCCGCCTGAGCACGTCTCCCGACGGGGTGCGCTGGCCGTTCATTATCAGGGAGAGCATACCGGAGCTGATGCCCGCCCGCCGGGCCGTCTCGTTCTGGCTGATATCATGGGCGTCCATGCGCTCCCACAGCACGGCGGGCTCCACGCCGGAGCACTGGGCGGACTCCACCTTCACGGGAGCCTCCAGGACGGACTCCATCCGTGCCTGGGCGGCGGGACTGAGGTTGCGCTGTCCCCGGGACACCATGACCACGTGGCCGTAGCTCAACCCGGTCCGTTCCGCCACCCGCCGCAGGGTCATGCCTCGCTCCCGGGCCCGCTCCCGGAGGTAGGTGCTCTCTCTCCCGGCCACCACGCCGCCCCGGCGGTTGGCGCATTCGGCGGGCGCGATCTCCACGGAACCGCCCAGCGCTTTCTCGACCCGTGCCTGCAACGCCGGGCTCATGTGCCGCTTGCCCCGGGACACCTCGGACAGGTAGCTGGCGGACACGCCCACCAGGCCGGCCAGGGCCTTCATGCTCAGGCCCCGCTCCCGGGCGCGTTCCCGCAGGCAGGTGCTTTCGCCCTCCACCAGGCCGCCCTGGCGGTAGACGACCCCCTGGCCGGGGACCTCACCCAGGACTGCCATCGCCCGTTCCCGCAGCATGGGAGACCAGGGCCGGCGCCCGCTGGCCACCGAGGAGAGGTAGCCGTGGTTCACGCCCATCAGATCGGCCAGTTCCTTCAGGGTGAGGCCCTTGCGGCGGGCGGCGGCGCGGAGTTCGCTCTCCGGCTTGCCCTTGCCCTGTCCGTTGTCCTCAGCGCCGTCGTGTTCCTGCCGGTCCTGCTCCACAGCGTTGGCGAGGTTGTCCTTGACGTCGACCTCTGCCGTGGTGTCGATGCTGGTAGTCGCCTTCATGTCGTTTCCTCCGAAACGCAGAAAGCGGGAGCCGTCCAAAGGACGGCCCCCGCTCGTTTGCAAAGATGTGGATTTGCCAGTAGTGGCTTACGGGGCCGCCCCTTGAGGGCGAGTCAGGAAACACGAAGAACGGGGCCGCCTCCCCGGTTGGGAGAGACGACCCCGCTCGTTGATGCCTATTCGATTGTCATGGGCGGCCTACGGTGCCGCCCCGGCTGCCGCCGCAGCGTGCTTAGGGCGGCGGGCCCCGGCTTACCGCCGGTTCACCGGTTGCTCCAACGGGCCCGTGATGACAGGGAACTCGTGATGATCGTCGTTGCTGTGAATCACCTCCTCAATGTGGTTATGGTTGTCGCTGTCGCCCTTGTCTTTGACCTTCTGCCCGTTGCCGACGACGGCAACGGCGCTGGTGACTGGCACGACAGCCTTTCGCTTTCCCTGATTCTTGCCACTCCCTACGCCACCCTGGAAACAACGCCGCTGCTTGTCTGACGTGGCCCTTGCCGGTGTCGGCAGGCGACAGCCGCACGATGTTTATGCTCCTTGGCTGCGCAAGCAACACTGGCGCACGCCATCCCCCGCAGGACGCACTGCGCTCAGGGTAGTGTCCAGCAGGTCAACCCAGCCAGTGCGGAGGGCGCACTGCGTCCAGGGTCAGACAATCCAAGGGAAATGACGGCCGGGGGTGGCGCGAGACGCAGATCGCCCAGGTTGGAGGTTGGCCGCTCAAATTCAACCGCCCGGCGCAGGACTCAATGCGTCCAGGGAATGTCAGTGCAACCTGGAACGTCGATTGGGAATTGTCGAGAGGCGCAGTTTCCCCAGGGCTAAGCTCGCTGGATAACTGGCGTAGGGGGAAATGCGTGAGAGGAAATGGGAGAGGAACGCAGTGGGGCCAATGGTCGCGCCGTCAGTCAACGGGCCAGTGGGAACTGTGTCGTAATGGCAAGCGTCCGGTCCGTCGTTATCAATCGACCGGAGCGTAACGAAACTGCGGTCTGTCAACTGCCGTTCAGCAGCTACGCCGCAGTGCTCAAGGGAGAGTCAGGGCTGTTGATAAACCCTGGCCACAGCACGAGGGGAAAGCGAAACTTGCAACCGCTCCGCCAGGGGAACCGAAAGGGAAAGGGACGCCGTGTACGCCTTGGTGTTTCCGGTTGCCACCTCCTTGAGTCAGTCCGTGGGTCAGGGATAGGGCCTTGGCTGGGAACGCTTGGGCCAGGCGCACCGCGCGCCTCGGGAAATGTCCCTCGCGGATGCCGTCGGGAGAGCGCGATGCTCAATCCCTCCGGTCAATCCATCACGGGAGGCCGTTCGGAGAGCGCGATGCTCAATCCTATGCGGCCAAACCCGGGTCCAGGGACGGGACCCGCCAGTTTTCTCAGCAAGAATTACTGGCAAAAGCCTGAATACATAATCCAGTATCCACCACTGGAGACGCCGGCGCAAGTGGTTCAGCGTCACCACGCCCGGATTGTTCACAGGAACCCAAGTGCATTTGCTGTGCCGGCCCTCGCCGCTCCCCCGTCCCTGCGACTCTGGAAGGGACATCACCTAGGCTCAAGTCGGCGATCAGATCACGCCGTGCGTTACTGTGGGTGGTAACTCCGGCTGCGGGCAGGGTATGGACCGCAAATGGGACGCCATGGCCACCGGCACCGCTGGTTCACCTTGGAACTGCTCCTGAGAAATTGCCGCGCTACCGCGTAGCAGCACCAGGAATTCATTGCCGAGGAACTACCGCCGCCGCAAGCCCAGCGTTACGACCCGCTTGAGCCACCGCGTCCGCCTTGCCCTGGCCAACTCCCGCCGGGCATCTGCCAGCGCGTCATCGCGCCATCGCAGCTGGTCCTGCCTTCTCGACGCATCCAAGGGCTCCGTCTCCGGCGGCAACGTCAACTGCCAATCCCGCAGCATCTCCGTCTCCAGCTCCCACCGGCGCACCGCCGCCATGGCCCGGTCAACCTGGCTGCCCGCCTGATCACCGCGAGTTCGCAGCCCCCGCCACTCTGCCACCAGCGGCGCCGCCGGACCAAAGGCGTGCTCCTCGTCGGGTTGCTCCTCCAACGTGACCACCCAGGCATCGGGCAAGCCGTGCCCCCGCCAGGGCGGTCGCCAGCCCTCCCGCTGTCCCTGACCGCCGTCAATCGCAACGGCCTCGTCCGGCTCTTGTGCCCGCTCCCCCAGCTCCGCGACCTGTCGCCGCAGCGCCTCCAGTTCCTCAGCCTGGACCTCGACCGTCTCCCGCAGTTCCCGGTTCTCCTGCTCCAACTCCGCCACCCGGTCCTGCTGGATTTGCAACGCGTCCTCCCCCGCGCCGTCCCCGCCAACAGTGCCGGGCCCACTATCACCGGCACCCTGCGAGTCCCGGAACTCCACCAGCACCTCCCGCATCCGCCGGGACACACGCCGGGACTGCTGGCACCTGGACACGGTGCGGTAGTTCACCCCCAACGCCTCGGCGGCGCCCGTCGGACCCCGCTCGTTCACCAGGGCGTCCAGCAGGTCCAATAGGGGCTGGTCGGCGTCGTCTCCGGTGCCCACCACGTCTCCAACGCCCGGTCCGTTACCTTCCATCACGCCCTCCGGATCCCGTCAGCAGTACAATCGCCAGCATACAATCAGTACAATCATGTTGACACAGGAATTAAATACAAGTGCTTGCTACAATGGCCCTCCCCCTGCCCATTTCCTAGCTGATTCAGCTTTGAATCAGACCCTGATTGCACTGTGCAACGGTTTTCATTTTCCTGTACAGGCAAAAGCCAGCGAAAACAGCCTTTTCCAGATTGTACACTGACATTTCAACCCCGAATGAGCGACAATGGGTGACAGGCCGATTCGCCTGCGGCAAGGCCCCGCCCGGGGCCTCGGAACCGGCCCAGCGGGAACCACCGCGAGGCGAGATCCCCTGTGAACTCCCGGTCATCTTGCCCCACCACAACAGGCGGGGCATAATGGAGTAGAATAAATGTTCCATATTCTGCCGTCCCACGGAAACCAACAGACCAGGGCCGGGCGTCCGGCATCCGTTGCCGGTTACCAGGCACGTGTCCCGGCCCCAAGGAGAGAATTACATGAAACCTGGAATCATCGGGAAAATTCTGGGACACAAGTCCCGTCCGGAAAAGCGGCTGATCGCCGTCACCCCGGAGCGCACCGGCGATCACAGCCTGTCGGGAGTGGAGAGCCTCCTGAACTCCATCGCCGTCCCTGAACCCTTCTCCCTGGAGCTGGCCGGAGATTCCGCCGGCGTCACCCTGCTTGCCCGCTGCCGCGAGGGTTCCTTCGTCAAGCAGCAGGTGGGGGCCTTCTATCCCCAGGCCCGGATCAGCGAGGTCCCGCCGGAGAGCGACCCGCTGCGACTGTCGGAGGGCGAGCAGGCCTGGGCCATGAACCTGCGGCTGCGAGGGCCTGAGTACCTGCCCCTGCGCGTCTTCAAGGACGACCACCTGCGGGAACCGGGGTCCGACCCCCTGGTCTCCCTAATCGGCGCCATGTCCGGCCTGGGTGAAGGCGAAAGGCTGGTAGCCCGGATCAAGCTGCTCTCCCTGGGACCGGACTGGGCCCGCCAGCACCAGGAGAGGACCCAGCAGCGGCAACAGTCCGGCCAGTACAATACACCATCGGACGGCCAGCACCAGTTCGACACCAAGCAGGCGGCGTCCTTCATCCTCCTGGCGGTGACGGCCGGGGTGGGACTGCGGGGATACTTCTGGGTCCAGAACGGCGAGACCTGGAAGGCGGTGCTCTTGGGCCTGGGCGTGGCGGCGGGGCTGGCCGTGGCCGGCTGGGCCTCGTGGCGCATCAGGTTGTTCCTCAACGGAGACCGGCCCCACGACCCGCTGCTGATCAAGGAGAAGGTCTCCCAGCTCGGCTACGACGCCCAGGTGGAGGTCGTAGCCATCCTGTCGGAGCACGGCGACGAAAGGCGGGCCAGGGAAATGTTGCGCAACGCGGCTCTGGCCTACCAGGGCTACGACAATCCCGCCGGGGCCAGCTTCAAAGCCGGCAAGGTCCGCCCTGTCATTCCTGACACCGAACCCTTCCCTCCCGCGCGGAGCATGTGGCAGTCCCGCAACGTCCTGGGAGTGCGGGAACTGGCCTCCCTGTGGCATCCCCTGGGCAGCGGCAACCAGCCGGCGGGAGTGACCCGCAGCGGGTCAAAGATACTGTCCCCATCGCCCAAGGCCGTGTCCGAAGGAGTTTACCTGGGAGACACCGTGGGTGGCAGGCCGCGCCGGGTCCACCTGCCGGAGGACGCCATCCGGCGCAACCAGTTCCTGGTGGCCCGCACCCGCATGGGCAAGTCCACCCTGATGCACCACGTGGTCGCTCACCTGATGCGGGAAAAGGCGGCGGGCAGAAACGACGACGCCATCATCGTCGTCGACCCGCACGCCGACCTGGTGCAGGACCTCCTGAAGCAGGTGCCCGAGTCCATCATCGACAGCGTCTACCTCATCGACCTGGGCGACAAGAAGCAGGCGCCGGGCATCAACCTGCTGGACACCCGCGTCTTCCCCGACCGGGACCGCACCGCCGACTCGGTGGTCAGGGTGGCCCACGGGCTGTGGGAGCAGTGGGGACCCCGGATGCAGTCCATCCTGGAGCACACCGTCAAGAGCCTGCATGAGTACAACTGCCACCCCGACACAGGGGAGGACGAGCAGCTCACCATCCTGGACGGGTCCCGGATGCTGTCCAACCGGAAGTTCCGCAACAAGGTGCTGCTGCGGGTGGACGACCCCTACATTTTCAACTGGTGGGGCAGCGTCTTCCTGGACTGGACCCGCAACCTGCAGGCCGAGGCGGTCTCCCCGGTGCAGACCCGGCTGGCCTACTACTCCTCGTCGAAGAAGGCGAGGGCCATACTGGGCCAGCGCCGCTCCACCCTGGACATCAGGAAGGTGATCGCCAGGGGCGGCGTGCTGCTGGTGTCCACCGCCCAGGGGGACGTGGGGCCGGATGTGTCGGCCCTGGTGGGGGCGTCGCTGCTCAACCTGGTGGACTCGGTGATCCGGGAGCAGGGCAGCCTGCCGCCGGAACAGCGGCGGGGCGCCCTGGTGGTGGTGGACGAGATGACGTCCATCCCCGGCGTCGATTACGAGTCCATGCTCAGCGAGCTGGGCAAGTTCGGCGCCAGCTTCATGCTGGCCACCCAGAGCCTGGGCAAGCTGGACAAGCTGTCTCCCACCCTGCAGGACACCCTGCTGGCCAACGTGGGCTGCCTGGCGGTGTTCCAGGTGGCGGCCGCCGAAGCCCGCCAGCTTATCGATGAGCTGGACCGGGACCGGGTCAGCGTCGAGGACGTTGTGTCGCAGCCGGTGCACCACTGCTACGTGCGGGCCACGGTGGACGGGCAACGGGAGCCCACCTACTCCCTGGCGGTGCGCAGGCCCGATGACGGGGACCCGGCGGTGGCGGCACGGGTGAAGGCCAGGGCGGCGGACTACACAACCCCGGTGGAGGCGTTGGCTGCCCAGGACGCCGAGGCGGAGCGGCTGGTGAAGGAGTTCCGGGACAGGGTGAAGCAGGAGAACGAGGAGGCTGACTCCGGAAGTAGCGGCCAGGGTCCCAACCAGGGTAAGGGGAAAGACAAAGGCTCCGGCGGCGGCAAGGGCAAGAAAGGGCGGCGGCGGAACCGGCCAGACCCCGACCCTGAACCCAACCCGTCCGAGGGCGAGGGTGAATGAGCGTCCTCACCACGGACGAATCGGCGCTGCGGACGCTGTCGGCCATGCCCTTCCTGGACCGGCTGGAGTTGGCCGCCGTCTCCGGCCTGTCCGAGGGCACCGCCCATAACGCCCTGGAACGCTTGCACGGAGAGGGACTGGCGGGCTGCGTCCGGCACGCCGGTCCCCTCACCGCCAGCACTCGCCGCTGGTATGTCACCGCCGGAGGCCTTGACCTCCTGGCCCGATTGGACGAGACTCCGGCGGACCGGCTGCTGGGCGTCCACCCGGTGTCGGCCCACTGGCAGCGCCTGCTGCTGGAACGGCTGGACGCGGTGGCGGTGATCTACCGCCTGGCTTCGGCGGTGGCGACGGCGGAAGGTACCTTCCGGTTCCGCTGGTACCGCGCGGCGGCCCTGGACGCCGCCCTGGCGTTGCCAGGCGGCAGGACCTTGGGAGTGATCCGGCAGGGAGCCACCGCAGAACGGACCGCCTTTTCCGACCGGTTCCGTCGGCTGCTGGACCCACGGGAGCCCGTGCCCCGCGCCCTGCTGGCGCTGATGCCCGACGGGGCGCGGTTGCGGCAGGACCGGGGCCTTCTGTCCCGCTATCCCGGCCCGGTGTTCTTGGCGCGGGAGCGCGATGTGGCCGGCGCCGTCTCCGGCGACCCGGTTTGGCATCTCACCGGCGCCCCCGCCGTCCTCTCATTGGAGGAGGTCCTGGAACGTCTGCGTTCCGGCGGCAGCCTCCCGGTGGAGCAGCCGCTTACCAGGAGGTCGCCGCCCAGGGACCTCTCCGTTTCCGGTAAACCGGAGAAGCTTCCGCACGACCTGCTGCCCGTTGTCCTCAAGGCCTCTCACAAGGGAGTCTTGGACCGGCTGGCCGATTGTCCCTGGATCACCGCCAGCGATCTGAGAGAGCTGACCGGCCTGTCGCCTTCCAGCCTGTCGCAGGTCACAACGTTCCTGGAAAGCCTGGGCCTGACGGCCAAGTTCCGGCTGGCCGACCGTCCCCGGCTGGCTCTCACCTGCCGGGGGTTGGCCTATCTCGCCCGCCGCGACCGGACCTCCGTAGCGGAGGCGGTGCAGCGGTGGGGCGTGGAGCCTGCGGACGGAAGTCACCCGGCGACCTGGCGGGATGTCCCGGGAGGCCGCAGCCGCTCCCTGGCACGGACCATCGAGCACACCGACGCGGTGCACCGGTTCCTGGGCCGGATGTCCCGGCAGGCCCGTGAACAGGGCTACCGGATAGTGCAGTTGGACCCGCCCCACCGGGCCTCCCGCCGCTTCCGGCACCGGGGCCGGCTGCGCTCCATCCATCCCGACGCCTTCGGCATCCTGCGCCGGGGCAGCCAGACTTTTCCCTTCTTCCTGGAATGGGAGCGGCGGGCGGTAAGGCCCAGCACCATGGCCGCGCGGCTGGCGCCCTATCTGCGCTACTATTCGTCCAAGCAGCCCCTCGACGACCACGGCGAGTGGCCCCTGGTGCTCATGGTCTTCGATGACTACCTGGCCGAGGGAAACTTTCTCGGCGTCGCCCGAGACGAGATGGCGGGCGCTGGGATCAACGTGCCCCTGTGGGTGTCCTACAGGGAACTGCTGGAAAAAGTTGGGCCATTGGGACAAGGTTGGCGCAGCCCGGAGGCGCTGGACCCAGCACGTGTATTCCGATAAACGAACAATATGACGAGCTTTGCCCAACGAAGGGGAGAGCATGAAATAAACTTTGCCAAATGAATCCAAAATTAACAAGGATTCATTGTGCAAAATACCGGCAACCGCCTGAGCTAATTGCCGAATCGTCTGAAAGGGAAGGGAGATGGCCCATCTAAAAAAGAGCATTATCATGTGGACCAAAGACAACCGCCCAATCCTCATCATGCTAGCCGCGCAAGCATTGGCCTTCGCAGTCCTCTGGGTCTACGCAGAGTGGGGAACGGAGGTTGGGACTATACCGATAGTTGCCTTCCTAGGAGGAAGCCTAACGGGGATCCTCGCCGAAAGTGGCACAAGAAACCTGACCAAGGGAGGCAACACCAAAGCAACGTTCAAGATCACCCTCTTCAAGACATTCAGAGATGACAACGGCGCAGAACTGGTGCTTATCACCGTCAAATGGATAGCATTTTCCATCGCGGGCATAGCCCTAGCGAAAATGGTAGCAAGTCTGGCGTGACCGACCCACTCCCGAACAGCGCAATGATTTGAACCGAGAGATCATCCCCAAGACCGCTGAGTCAATTAAAAATGCACCGGACGAATGTACGCTTTGGTCTCCGAATAAAGTAAATCCTTCACCAGGAACGCGCCAGCGCGCAGGAAAAAGGTGAGAGCGGGGAACCGCCCGGTTCCAGCTGTGTTGCCTGGATGCCTTTCCCAAGAAGCACCGTGGAGAACGAGAACCCGGAGGCTGACATGACTGCCCAAGATGCCCAAGCCGACCCTGACAGCCAACCGATGGATTTGGCGCTGCCAGCAATAACCCGGCTGGAAGTCTCCTTGGCCGCCGAGCACGAGGCCTCGCGCCTGGCTCTCCATTCAGCGAGCCTCCTGGATACCCTCACCAACCTTGGCCACGCCATCGCCGAGGAACGCGACCAGCTGGACGCCATGGATCTCATCGCCCCTGGCAGGTGGGCCGCCGAGGAATTCCACTCCAGTATCATCATCTGGCTTCTGGACCCATCGGCGCACCATCGGCAGGCCGCGCACTTCATCGCCGCCCTGCTCGACGCCACAAAGGCCCCGACACAGCTGCTCGACGCGGATTGGAGCACCGCCCAGGTCCACCCGGAGTGGGGGAATGTCGTCGACGGTCAGCAAGGATATCTGGACATCCTGGTACTGAACCAGGAATGCCGGTGCCTCATCGCCATTGAGAACAAGACCTTCTCTCAGGAGCACAGCAACCAGCTCACCCGCTACCGCCGCGCTCTGGCCGAGGAATATCCCAACTTCGAGAGGCACCACGTCTTCCTGTCCCCCGCCGGCATCTCGCCTTACCTGGAGCGGGACCAGAAGCACTGGCAACAGGCCCGTTACTCCGTTATCCACGATGCCATCCGGCAAGCCCTTGGAACGGGCATTGCGGACCCCGACGCGAACGCCCTGCTTCAAATCTACGCGACGACCATCAGGAGAAACGTCATGCCTGACACCAGCCTGGACCAACAGGCCCGCCGCATATACCTCGAACATTGGGAGGCAATCCATCGCATCATGGACAACAAACCCGACTGGGCGGCTGAGGCCAAGCAGTGGCTAAAGGAAGCTGTCGCCGAGCATTCCTTCTGGTAACTGAATTATGAAGATGCTCAGAACGTCTGTTTCCGCGCTGCCGACTGGGACCAGTTTCCCAGCAGCATGGCCGGTGCCAGCTTGGGTCCCGCCTCCAATGCCTTGTTACTCTTCGATATTGAGTTCGAAGATGAGATACCCTACCTCTATCTAGCACTCTCGCCGACCGACCCCGGCGACGCCGAGATCAGGAAAACCCTCTTCGATGCTGTCCAGCAAAACCCCGCCGTCTTCAAACCCAACCATAACTCCCTCACTGACGACTGGATGATTCTGCACCTGGACCCGGAGTGGATCCTCGAACCGGCCGACTACGGACCCGGCTGGGACGACGGCGCCGCCCGGCGCAAGATCGAGGCTTGGGTCGACAAATTCGCCACCGAGCAGTTTCCAAAGATGAACCGCATCATCGTCGACTGCCTGAGACGGCATCAGGAGGCCTGACGCCCTCTGGGCCATACTCTCGCGAGTGGCCCGAAATACAGGGATGGATTGCCGCGCGGACGGGCCGGGCGTCGTTGACAGCGGGCCGGGGACAGAAGATAATAATAGTAAGACAACACATTACAATAGCAAGCGCAGAGAGAGGCCATGCCCCCACGACGCATCTCCAGGACCATCACCTTCTCCCTGCCTCCCGAGATGTTCGAGGAAGTGCGGCGGGTGAAGGAGGAAGAGGGCCGCGACATGAGCGAGTTGGTGCGGGAGGCACTCCGCCTCTACATGGAGGACAGGGAACTGCGCCGTGAGCAACGCCTTGAGCGCCTGCGCTCCCGACAGGCTGAACGGGACGAGAATCAAGGAGGATATAGCGATGAATAAGGATACCGATTTGACCCCGGCGGCGCTGTACGCCCGGGTTTCCAGCGACCGCCAGGACGTGGACCTATCCGTAGCCGCCCAGCTCAGGGCGCTGCGCGATTACGCCGAAAGGAACGGCTACTCCGTGGCCCGCGAGTACGTGGACGAGGCCGAGAGCGGCAGGATCGCCGACCGCCCCCAGTTCAAGAGGATGCTGGACGAGGCTGCCAAGCCGGAGTCTCCCTTTAAGGAGATTCTCGTATGGAAGTTTTCGAGATTCACCCGCAAGCGGGAGCACGCCGTGGCTTTCAAGTCCATGCTACGGCGCAAGGGCATCCGCGTGGTCTCCATCACCGAGCACGCCGACGACTCCCCCACCGGCAAGCTGATGGAGGCCATCATCGAGTCCGTGGACGAGTTCTATAGCGAAAATCTTGCCACGGAAGTGTTGCGGGGAATGCGGGAGGCAGCGACCCGGGGTTTCTGGGTCGCCAGCCGGGTGCCCTACGGCTATCGGAAGGTCTACGTCCAGGACGGGGCCAAGAAGCGGCCCACCCTGGAACCCGACCCGGACACCTCTCCCGTGGTCCAGCGCATCTTCAACCTGGCCGAGGCCGGCAGGGGCATCCTGGACATCACCCGCACCCTGAACGGCGATGGCATCGCCAACCCCACCGGCAGGTTGTGGGCCAAGAACGGCGTCCACATCATCCTCCGTAACGAGGCTTATACGGGCACTCTGGTATGGGGCGAAGGCGCGAAGGACAAGGGTGAACCCGTGAGGGTGGAGAAGGCATTTCCCGCCATTGTCACCAAGACCCAGTTCCGCAAGGTCAACCGGCAACTGCGCTCCCGCGCTCCCAGGAAGATCCATCCCCGCCGCGTGGGCAGTTCCTACCTGCTCAGCGGCCTGGTCAAGTGCCGTGCCTGCCGCCGGGCCATGTCCGGCCAAGACTCCAAGGGAGGGAAGTTCGCCTACTACGTCTGCCAGTCATTGATGAAGCAGGGCAGCGGCGCCTGCGACTGTCCCAGGTTGAACGCCCGGCGCTTCGAGGAGCTGGTGGTGGGGAAGATTCGTGAGAACGTGCTCACCGAGTCCAACATCCGGGAACTGGTCAAGCTGGTGGACGAGGAGATGGACGGCATCGCCCGGGAGCAGCGCCAGCGGCTGGAGACCGCCCAGGCGGAACTGGAAGACGTGCGGCGCAGGCTGGACCGGCTCTACAACTTGGCGGAGACCACCGACCTGGACATCGAGGACTTCAAGCCGCGCATCAAGGATCACCGGGAACGGCAGGAGCGTCTTGAAGCAACGGCGGAAGAGGCCAGGGCGATGCTGTCCCAGCGGCGGGTGGTGCTGGACGACGTGGATACCATCACGGCCTACGCCCAGGACCTGAGCCAGTTTCTGAACGAAAGCGAGCTTACCGAGCGGAGGGCCTTCATCGAATCCTTCGTCAAGGAAATCGTGGTGCAGCCCGGCGGAGCGGTGGTGCGTTACACAATCCCCATGCCCGAGGATAGCCCGATAGGGGGAAGGGACGCCGAGGAGGTCGCCTTGGCCTCCCCGGTACTGTCTACCGTCAAGTCTGGTGGGCCGGACTGGACGAAATCAAGAACCGGGGCCGATTCCGACGTAACCCCATCCTGCGGCATGGGGATGGTGTACGTCAGCACGGCCTCGTCCTCAACGATCTCGATGCCCTGCACGAAGTTGCGGATGAGGGCCTTCCGCTCCGGGAAGGTCCCTTCCTGGAAGAGGGCGCGGAAGTCAGCCACGTACCCCTTGATTTCCTTGCTGGTGGGCAACTCCGCCCGCCGCTGCTCAAGCTGGCCCTCGGCCTCCTCCCGCGCCGCCGTAAGCTGGTCCTGGCGGCTCTTCAGGGCCAGGATGCGGGGCGACAGGACCTCCAGGGGCAACTGCTTGGTCTCCAACGCTTGGTAGAGGTTCTCCAACCGGCTGTCCACGTCGGATAGCTCGGCGCTGATGGCGGTCAGCCTGCCGTTCATCTCACCGGCGATGTTGTCGATCTCCTCGGCCACCAAAGTCACCAGCTCGGTGATGGTCTCCTCGGTGAGTATCCGCTCCCTGACCTTCTCGATTACCAGGTCTTCAACCTTCCCCGCGTTCAGGTAGCGCCCGTTGCTGCACGCTCCCGCTCCCTCGCGGAACAGGCTGGCGCAGACGTAGTAGGCGAACTGGCCGCTCTTGGCTCCCTGGGCGGAGTAGGGCTTGCCGCACACCCCGCACTTCAGGAGACCGCTCAGCAGGTACTGGCTGCCCACCCGTCCGGGCCGCTGCACCGTGGGCGCCCGCTGGTGGAGCCCCTGCTGCACGGCGTCGAAGGTCTCCCTGGACACCAGGGCGGGCCAGGCGTTCTCCACCCTCACCGGTTCGCCCGCTTTCTCGTCCTTGCTTTTCACGCCCCACACTGCTGTTCCCGTGTAAGCCTCGTTGGTCAGCAGGTAGTGGACCACGTTCTTCTGCCAGCGCCTTCCCTTGTGGGTGATGCCCCGCCCGTTCAGCTCCTTGCAGATCTCCATCAGCCCGTAGCCCCGGCGGGAACTCTCGAATATCTCCTTCACTATCGGAGCGGCCACGGGGTCAACCTCCAGGGTGGGCCGGTCCTTCACGCCGTCGCTGACCTTGATCCGGGTGTAGCCGAAGGGGGCCTTGGAACCCAGGAAGAAACCACGGGAGGCGGCCTCGCGCATCCCCCGCACGACCTCTGTGGCTAAATTTTCTGAGTAGAACTCGTCCACGGACTCGATGATGGCCTCCATCAACTTGCCGGTGGGAGTGTCGTCGGCGTGTTCGGTGATGGACACCACGCGAATGCCCTTCCTGCGGAGCATGGACTTGAAGGCCACGGCGTGCTCGCGTTTGCGGGTGAAGCGGCTGAATTTCCAGACCAGGATGACCTCAAACGGCGCTCTGGCCTTGCCGCCTTCTTCGATCATCTTGCGGAACTGGGGCCGGTCGGCGATTCTGCCGCTCTCAGCCTCGTCCACGTACTCGCGGGCCACGGAGTAGCCGTTGGCCTTGGCGTAGTCTCTCAATGCCCGCATCTGGGCGGCCACGGAGAGGTCCACGTCCTGGCGGTCGCTGGAGACCCGGGCGTAGAGGGCCGCCGGGGTCAATGGCTGGAACTGCTGCTTTTTCATGTATGGCTCCTTTTTGTCGTCACGAACACTTACCGGGTCTTACCCAGTATCATGAAACACATGAACCGCATCTGTCAAGGAGCAACTGTCAGTCGCCGGAACCGCTCGGCCCTTCTGGCTCCTTGCCCCGTGGCTGCGTCTGCCAAACGGAAATGCTAATGGGCGTCCGTACCGTTGGCCCTCGGTTGCCAGGGCATCCACTCCAGAGCAATTGCTGTTTCATCGTCCGTAATCTCTACCGCTTGGTCCCGTGACACCCGAGAACCCCCGGAGCTCCGGCGATGATCGCCACCCCATAATTCCATGCCGCTCCATCCGTCACCGGTCGAGTTCAGGTACAGCGATTCCCGAAACCGACAGGCCACGACGTCATCCAGCAATTCCGTGAACCTCTCGAACTCCTCTTCCGGCATTTCGTCGCAGGCGTCGCAACCGCAGGGCGGGAACCACTCTGTTGCCCAGCGACCCACCTGCACGGCCAAGCCGGGGAAGTCAGTGAAAGCAATGGTGATGGGCGCCGCAGAATCCGGTTTCGGTGTGAGCTTCATCAATGGCCTGGCGGTCGGGGAACGTTCCAGGTCGGGGTCCGTTACCCCGTCCTCATCCAATGCAACTTCGTATTCCCTTTGCAGCCGCGCGACGGCTTCCAAGGCCCAGCCGCGCAGCGGCCCGAACCGTTCCGGTTCCGTTGCCCGGGAATAGGCGTCACGGGGCGGTCCTTCTCTGCCCCAGTTGAACCTACTCATTTCCGTTCCTCCTGGTAAATCCCCTGCCTCCGTCCCATTCTACAACGATTAGCAATCGGCGTTGGTTGTCCCGAAGCCTCCCGGGTCGGAGTCGGCAGGGAGCCGCCGTCAGCAGTTCGAGCGGTAGGATCTGCCCTCCTTCCTATCGGACTCGCCCCAGCGCCGACAGGAAGCGGGGAGCGTTGACGATTGTCGTGCCGCGGTGTTCGCCAATAGGCAGCAGATGGCGGCGGTCGCCGGTCACCAGGTAGTCGGCGTTGGCGGCGACGGCGCATTCCAGCACCCGGTTGTCGGCGTGGCCGCCCGCAATCACTTCATCCAGGCGCGGCGGTTCCACGATGGTGGCGGCGTTCTGAAGGGTACTGACCGCCCGCAGAGTCCGTTCCTGGTCCCAACCCAATTTCCGCGTGAGCACCCCGGAGACCTCACCCAGGATGAACCAGGACAGGAACAGCTCAAACCGTCCCCGCAGGGCCAGCTCCAACACCATCCTCTCGTTGCCGGGGAAGTTCAGGCCGGAGATGATCACGTTGGTGTCGAGCACCACTCTCATGCCGGGGAAGCGCCAGCCTCGGCTCGGTACTCCTCTACCAGCCCGGCCACGTCCTCAGGGCCGAGGCCCCGCTCTCTGGCTTGTTCCTCGCCGTACCGGAGCAACTGCCGCCATTCGCACTCCTCGATGTAACGGAGCACCGCCTCCCGCAGAAACTCGCTCCGGGACTTGCCCAACCCCTCCATGGCGGCGTCCACCCGCTCCGCCATTTCCGGCGGCAACGAGAAGGTGATGGTCCTAGTTGATCTTGGCATGGCAGCACTCTCATTATCCAGTCTTACCAGGAATGATGCGCCATCGGCGCCAGTCTGTCAACGATCCCCGGCTCCCGGGTCATTCTCCGATGGTAACTATTTCAGCTTCGTGTCCACAGGTTCCTGACCGCTTTTAGCTCTGGAGGAATTGCATTGCCACACCAGCGTCGCTCGAAGTATTTGCCTACTACCATGATATGATATTAGGTACGGCATAGATCCGAACGAGTCGAACCAGAAGGAGTTGGCAATGAGTCAGAACAGTTCGCAGTCCGCAATTGGTACATCAGGCCAACTGGTCTGGATGGTAATCAGCGGGTTGATAGGCATATTATCCGGGTTCGGCCTCTTGTTTTGGGTTATCTCGTTTCTGATAAATCCTAACAATCCCATTCTCGGTTCCACCTCCATCGGGCTCGCGCCAGCCGTGGCGATTTTCGGGGTGTTTGGATGGACCGGAGGAACGGCACTCAATTTGGGTCCCGCTCTTCGCGCCAGATTGCGTCAGACAGGAATTGCATATACCGTTGCGGCCCTCTTCTTGGTCATCATGGGTATGCTCCTGCCCATGATTGAGGTCGGGGACACTTCGACCACCGGGTACTGGATTCTTGCCTGGGTTTACGTGGGGCTAACGTTCGCGTCCGCAATCGCCTTCGGCGGCGGTACGTGGCTGCTGCTGTCCAGCTTGGTCTCGCTATGGACCTTCCGTGATCAATCCCAATCCCCATAGAGTGGGCTCACGGCCATCGTCGGTCATCCTGACTATCGAACGGTGTTCACTTCGAGCTGGACCCCCTCGTGCTCCTGAATGCAGCTGATCACCTCGAAGAGATTGCGGGCGTGGGGATTGCCACCCGGTCCGAACATGCGCATGAGACTCTTGGGCGGCTTGTTGGTCAGGGAGCCAAGCTCCTCGAACCCGATGGTCGCGTTGATGTAGTCGCGCAGCACGATCTTGCCCGCGTCGACGTCTCCGGCCAACAGGCACTCGACCCCTTCTTTCAGCAACCCCTCTCGAAAGTCCGGGTCGCGTTCAGCGCGGGCCTGTACGGTCTCCTTGAAGTCTCGGGTGAGCGCCATGTCTCATACCTCCTGCCGCTTGCGGCGCATGTATTCATGCCATAGGTTGCGAGCATCCTCGATGTCTCTCTGCTGGCGGTCTTTGGTTCCACCGCCCAGCAGGACTATCAAGGCGTCTCCATCCCTGCCGAAATAGACCCGGTAGCCCGGGCCGGTTTGAATACGGTATTCCAAAACCCCGCTGCCAACTCCTCTGACGCTGGAGAGGTTGCCCGCTTCCATACGGGCCAGGGCTGTCCTTACCCTGGCTGCGGCCCTGGCATCAAGACCGTCGAACCAACGACCGAAGGGGCTGCGGCCCCTTTCGTCAATGTACTCTCTGATCTCAATCATGCATATATGGTAACGTCATTGTTACCATGGCGCAATGTCTGAGGGTGTGCCGGCCTGCCCTTCGCAGCCACAAGCCCGGCCGCCGATCCTACCCCGCCAGGAGCCACGCCGGCAGCAACACCATGGTAGCGGTCAGCCGAGACGGATAGCCAGCCGCCTCATCACCCAACCACCTACGAACGCGCCCGGTCCATCACGTGGCCGGCGCGGCGGTTATGCGCCCCTTCATCGCCATTGTTACCGGCGGTATCAAGCGGCCCGGCCACTCGTCGGCCGGATGCGGCCCGCAAGAGCCTGACACGTCAAACTGCAATCGCCCTCAGTGCTTTTTCGATGCCCTTGGGCTGTAAACTATTTTGGAAGCGATTGCAAAATGCAATCGGGGGTGATTTCCTACTGGAAACAGGCGGTTGGCCGCAGTTCATGATGGGATTGAGCGAACGATTTGGTGTGAGGGTCCATACCCACTATATTGCGCTAATTGTAGTGCGGCGATTGTACTTTTGACGTGGCGAGGCCCGTGGTGAGCCATAAGAGATATGCTGGCGGTGGCGAGGACGGCGTTGGGGACGGGAGTGGCACCGACCTGTCGGACGGTCTGCTGCCGGACCTGCTCGTCATGGCGGGTGAAGGGAGCCGTCCGTTCGCTACCGGAACACTCCGGGGCGAATCTCCGCCTGCCGTTGGGCTACCACGATACCCGACGTATGTGAGACGCGCCGGGTATCCTGGCAGCGCCCGGAGGTCTTGTCTTGCCCTGGGCTGCCAGAACCGCCACCAGGGGCGGTGTCCGTTCCGATCCCCTGATGCTGGCGCCGCCGTCAACCGGCTGGCAAGTTCAGCGTTGTGCTGGCGCTCCAGCTCAATCTGTCTGCTCGTGAAGCAAGTCCAGCTTTGCCTCAAGGCTGCGTATCCTCCACCGGGCGACGGCCAGCCCGTATTCCCAAGCGCCGTGGGCTGCTCAGTGCTCCGGTGGTCCTGATCTTACATTGCTAAACTGAATGGCTACTGTTCATCATCGTCTGAGAACAAGGCTGTTTCTTCGCCGGGGTCGTCTTCAACTACCGGCTCAGGACTGTTTCCGGCAGCATCGTCGAGGTCGACGGTCCACCTCTCTCTCGCCCAGTTGAGCAACAGGTCGCGACGTTGGTCGATGTCCGCAGCGGTCCAGTCTTCCCATTCGACCAGTCCACGCTCTACGTAGAGAGATGACTTCGCGTAACAGTGTTCGACGCTGGAAGCGGGGTCGCCCTTTTTGTCGGGAAAAGGTTTGTTCCCGTAGTTCGAATTGTGCTTGGTCAGCGTCAGGTTGCCTAGGTCGTGCATATAATTCTCATGGGCCCGTTTCCTGAAGCGCCTTTTCCAGTATGGTTGATTGTCGATTGACTGGGGAAGGATGTGTTCGATGGTGTCTTGGAGGTCGTGACTCCGCAACTCATCCCAAGTTACTTGCGGATGGGATTTCTGCTTCGCAGCCAGGGCTATTTCGTATTCGTAAAGCAGGTAGCGCAATCCTCGCCAGCTGTACCAATCATCGGGCCCTTCTGAGGTTATTTCCTCAAGGAACTTCGCATTATTGCAACGGTAGGCCAGTTCAACTTTGATGTCGTTTATTAGAGCGTCAAAGGTCAGACCATTCCGCGCTAGGCCATGCGCGGTACGGAATAACGCCGCTTCCCCTGCATCGGACCGGTATCCTAGTAATCGATACACTCTGAATGCGAAGGCTTCACATAGTTTGAGGACTTCAAGGTATTTGCCGGGCTCTTCAGGCCACCTCTCCCTCACCGCGATAAGAAGCGGTAAGAATGTGGCAACCACGCCGATTCTTACCAATTTGGCGCTCCACTCCATGACTTGTAGCCGGAGGCGAGGGCGGTTTTTGAAGGAAGCGAAAGCGTCCGGTCTGTTCGGTTGGTACGCATCACAATAGCTGATGCAGGATGCTCTAAGCCCTTCAGTGTACTCAGTCAAGCGTGTGAGAAGATCCTTATGTTGCCCGCTGGATTTCAGTAAGTCGAATTCACCTTTGACGCTCCGGCTACCTTCCCATTGTCTTGGTTGGGGATTGTAGTGGGCCAGCCAATGTGCCCGCAGCAAGCGATCTTCGTCCGTACTGGAAAAAAGATCTGCGGCCATTAGCTGCCTCAGTATCTCGGCCCATGCGCCGTTGACGCTTTTGGCGAGTTCGTTGTCAATCTCAAGGGTGGCCGAAGCATGAAGCAGGTAGTTCTTGACTTTCTCCAAATTTGTCAGGGGTTTACCGCGGTCGTTCATCACTTCAAAGATCACGCCAACTTCGGCATCGTCCCCGACTTGATATAGGGTAAAGCGCAGCTGGGTTGCCAATTTTGTGTACAGAGCCAACAGCCATTCTTCGCCCGTGCCAGCTTCCTCACCCACTCTAGTGCTGATGTAATCGGCGACCTGCTTCTTCGCTGCGGCCAGCCTTCTCTCAGAGTTGATCTGCGGCCCCTCTACTCCCGGCGGATCGGCGAGGATGCTCGTCTTGAAGAAATGATCCGTGTCCGCATTCAGTGAAAGTTTGAAAAGTGGCAGCCCGTTGATGTCGGTGGCAGCAACGTAGTTCTTCCTGATACCCGCAGAGAGAGGTTTTCGATCAGCGAAATCGGACAGACTTCTGCGAATGCCGTCAAGCAGCAAGACGATGGTCGTCAACCGCTGTTGACCATCGACAATCTCGACTGGTACGTAGGTATTGCCGTCTTCGTCCATCAGTTGGTCATCGGGGTCGGGCTCGTGGACAACTACCGTACCCGTGTAGTGATACCGTCCGGGTCGAAGCAGCTCTAGGTCCTCAAGAAATTCGCCGACTTGCAGCGGGTCCCAAGAAAATCCGCGCTGGTAGTCGGGTACCCTAAAAACGCGGTTGAGAAACAGCTTGTCGAGTGCGACCACGTTGTTATCCATAAGGTTTCACCTTGTAGTTCTGACGCTGGTCAGACCAACGCACTCCAACCCGTCTTTAAACAGACGCACTTGATGCCAAGGCGGACTTTATTCAGCGGGCGGTCAGCATTATATATTGCTCATTTACATTGTCAACGCCGACGGACAATCGGCATCAGCCAGTTCGGTAATCGAGAGGACGTGCCATCGGAGTTTCCAGAGTTGCAGATCTGCTGGCCTTTTGTTGCGAGGTCAATCCTGTTGCCGTTGCAACATCGCCCAATCAGGCAAGGGCGCGAATCCAATCTGCAACTTCGTCCGATCCATCAGAATCGCATCCGCGGTACGTCTCGCACTGGTCCGGATGTCCCCATGCCGCCCTCCAGACTGACCAGTTGTCGTTGAGTTCGAGAGCCTCAAATGCGCGGTTGCTGCATCCGACTTTAACGGGGACCAACACGCTGGCGGCGACCAGACGGTCCACTGCTTGGTCGTACTGGGCATCACCCCTCATCTTGGTTGGGTATCAATTGATGTGGCGCGGAATACGACTGTCCTAAACCAAGGCGCCGTACCGGTTCTGACTGCTTGCGCTGCCAGGGTGGGCGGCCGGTTGATTTTTTGACCGAGACTCGCAAGGCTACGTCATCGTTTGCTGCCCATCAGCTTGCCAAGCAGACCGTTTCGTCGCCCGCCCAGGTTCCGGCCCAGGAATTCCTCCAGCTCAGGCCGGTTCAGCACCGTTCTCCCGCCCACGCTGGCGTTGTCGTCAATCAGGGTGGACGGCACGTTCTCCCAATCGAACTCCCTCCGGCCAAAGGTGTCCGTCTGTTCCACCACGATCACCCGGTCGCCTTCCAGTATCCAGCCCGTGGGCTGGTTCCCTTCCTTTTTCATCCTGGTGGCCGGCCGCAGGAGGTGGTCAATCTGGGCCTTCACCCGCTCGTGGCGCTTGTCCGCGTATTCGTTCCACCTGATGGGCGTACACCACCCGGGTGGACTGTCGTCGTCCAGCAGGTCGGCGATCAACCCGGACAGGACGGAGGAGGAGAACTCCAGCCAGTCCTCAGGTACGGGCGTGTCGTCGAGTCGGGCCAGCACCCTCTTCAGATATTCCCGGTAGAGGTTGGTGGACAGTCCCCGGCGCACCTCCTGTATCTTCATGTGCAGGTCGTGTCGCAGGCTCTCCTTGTAGGAAGGAAGCGCCGTGGTGGTGTAGACCAT
>DAOUJS010000036.1:0-24069 GCA_034422355.1 Dehalococcoidia bacterium
GGGCCGGGTGGGTGGTGACGTCCTTCACCCGCTCGCCGTGCAGGTAGACCTCCGGCCCGTTCTCCTTCATGTTGGCGATGTACTCCGCCCCGGTCCTGGCTGGCATGGCGCGGTCCCCCTTGCTCGATGTCAGTTGCCTTTCGGGAATGGTAACACGCCCGGCGTGGGGCGTCATTGGCTTTTCCTTTCTCCCTCTCCCTTGAGGGAGAGGGTTGGGGTGAGGGTGATTTCTTGCGCTGATTGAGAATCAAGTTGCCATAATGTACGATGCAACCGACTCGATTGCTGGCGAAGCAGGGGAGACGCCCCCACCCTAACCCTCCCCCGGAGGGAGAGGGAATTCAAGGAGAATGAACGATGTACGTAATTATCGCGCCCATCCAGATCAAGCCGGGCTGCAAGGACCAGTTCATGGAGGCTATCATCGAGGACGCCAAGGGGTCGGTGAACGACGAGCCGGGCTGCCGCCGCTTCGACGTAATCCAGGACGCCGGGGACGACCACCGCATCTGGCTGTACGAGGTGTACGACGACGAGGCCGCCTTCCAGGCCCACACGCAGGCGCCCCACTTCATCAAGTTCCGCGACGCCACCGCCGACATCCGCGTCGAGGGCATCCAGGGCGCGGCCCGCGGCAGCAGCAACGTCTGGCCCACCGACGGCGAGTGGAAGTAGGGAAACACGTCCCTATTCACCTCTGACGGAGGGACGGCCTTGTTCCCTCGCCCTTGAGGGGGAGGGTTAGAGCCTGCCCCTGCGAAGGCAGGGGGTGGGGGTGAAAACTAAGGAGAAGAATTATGTACGTAATCATCGCGCCGATACAGGTGAAGGAAGGGAGCAAGGAGCAGGTGCTGGAGGCGCTGGTGCCCAACGCGCGGGCGGCGGCCACCACCGAGCCGGGCTGCCTGCGCTTCGACGTGATCCAGGACGCGGGCGACCCCAACCGGTTGTGGGTCTACGAAATATACGTGGATGAGGACGCCTTCCACGCACACCAGGCGTCGGAACACTACCTGAAGGCCATCGAAACCATGGGGCCGATGCGCGGCGAGCCTGTCCTTCAGGGAGCGGCCCGGGGCAGCACCAACATCTGGCCCCCCGACGCCGAGTGGAAGTAACTATTGTTCCCTCTCCCAGAGGGAGGATTATCTAAAATTCCCTCTCCCTCTGGGAGAGGGTTAGGGTGAGGGCAAGACTATGTCAAAGGAGATACTGGTAAGCGACGCAGTGGCGAGGCCGGCGGGCATAATGTCGCAGGGCGTCGCGGTTCCGGCGGGGCGGATGGTGTTCGCGTCGGGTCAGGTGGCCCGGGGCGTTGACGGCCAACTGGTAGGCCGGGGCGACATCCGCGCCCAGACCCGCAAGACGCTGGAAAACCTGCAATCGGTGCTGGCTGAGGGCGGGGCCACCATGGACGACGTGGTGAAAGTGACGGTGTTCGTTACCAACCTGGCCGAGCACTTCTCCGCCATTCACGAGGTGCGTTCCGAGTTCTTCAAGTCGGGCTATCCCGCAAGCACGCTGGTGGAGATAAGCCGCCTGGTGGACCCGGATATGCTCATCGAGATTGAAGCGATTGCAGTAGTGCAGTAGGCTGGACAAGGTATCTGTAAACGAATCAGGGGCACACGGCTGTGCGCCCCTGCGTCATTTCTTCAGACGGTGAGCGGTTAGCTGCGCTGCAAGGCCGCAACACCGTCGGGCTTCAGTTCGGCTTCCCATGGGCCGGGGAAATTGCCCTGGGGGCGGTCGCCGCTCATGAACAGGTTGTCCTGGCGGTGCCACCCCTCGCGCGGGGTCTCGTAGTAGACCTCGATGCCGTTGCCGTCGGGATCCTTGATGTAGATGCCCAGCGACAGGCCGTGGTCGGAGACGCGCTGGATGGGCCAGTTCTTTTCCTTGAGGTTGTTGTAGAAGTCGGCGAGGTCTTCCAGGCTGGCCATGCGCCAGGCCATGTGATTCAGGCCCACCTGTCCGGCGCGGGGGCCTTCGGCGTTCTCGCCCACCTCCATGAGCGCAATCTCGTGGGACTGGTCCAGGTCGGCGGACATGAAGGCGGCGCGGCCTTCCATGAAGTCATAGGTGTGTAGCCCCAGGACGGACTCGTACCACTCGCGGGCGTCCTTGGCGCTGCGGACGTAAATGTTGACGTGTCCCAGATAGCTAGGCGTGAATCCCATATCCAGCCTCCTCTATAACTGTCGATCTGTATCAGAACGCTAACACAATACCCCCAAATGACGCAACTCCGTTTCAATCTCATCTACCGCTGAGACAACTGATAAAGGAACCTGTCTGTCGCTGCCCCTGTGCTACAATGGAATTCAGCCCCTTGGGGCTGTCCCTCGGGCCGTTAGCTCAGCAAGGCAGAGCACCGGACTTTTAATCCGGGTGTCGTGGGTTCGATCCCCACACGGCCCACCACCGTATCTATTACTGCGAACTCCGCTGTCCAAGGCGATTTCAGCAGCGTCCTTGCCCCCTATGGGACTATCTTCCGGCGTGGGGATCGTATAGATAATCGTCGCCCCGCCGGGCCGCACCAGCACCTCCTTCACAAAGGACCGCACGAAAGCCTTGGTCTCGGTGAGTTCGCTGGTCTTGAGAAACTCGCTCATGTCCCTGGCGAAGGCGGCGATGACGTCGGCGCTGTCCAGCAGTTCCCGCCGCTGGGACAGGACGGCCCGCGCTTCCTCGGCGGCGGCTTCCAGTTGCTCCCGGCGGTGACGGTGTTCCAGGATGCGCTCGGAGGCGTCGGCCATGTCCAAGTCGGTGCTCTCGACGAAGTGCCAGATGCGGTCCAGCTTCCTCCTGACCTCTTCCAGTTCCGCTTCAATGGTTTCCAGGTTCTGCCGCTGCTCCCTTGCCACGCCGTCCATCTCCTCGCCCAGTAGCCGCACCAGGTCGCGGACGTAGGACTCGGTGAGAATGTTATCGCGGATGTTGGAGACGATGATGTCCTCGAAGGACCTGGCGTTGAGCCTGGGGGTGTCGCAAGACCCGCTCCCCTGCTTGAGCAGGGACTGGCAGACGTAGTAGGTGTACCTGCCGCTCTTGGCTTCGGCGGCGGTGAGGGCCTTGCCGCAGGTCTCGCACTTGCCCAGGCCGCTGAGCAAGTAGGGACTGGCGGCGCGGCGGGGTGGGTTACCTTGGGCGCCCGGGCTTCCATCAGCCTTCTGGCCCGGTCGAACTCATCCGCTGACACGATGGCGGGGAAGGCATCTGCCACCCGCACCGGTCCTGGCCGTCCCTCGCCTTCTGACCCCAGACAAGGGTGCCGGTGTAGGCTTCGTTGGTCAGCAGCTTGTGGACTGTGGTCTTGCGCCACTGCCTGCCCTTGGGGGAGGGGATGCCTTCGCCGTTGAGGGTCTTGAGGATGTCCAGGGAGGTCTTGCCCTGGAGGGTGAGGTCGAAGATGCGCCGGACCACGGCGTCGTGGGGCGGGTTGAGTTCCAGCCTGGGGCGCTTCTTGGCCCCGTCCTGGACGTAGACGACCCTACGGTAGCCGTAGGGGGCCGCTGGTGGTCATCCAGAAGCCCCGGTAGGCCGCCTCACGCATTCCCCGCGTCAGTTCCTGGGCCAAATTCTCTGAGCAAAATTCGTCCACGGACTCGATGATGGCCTCCATGAGCTTGCCGGTAGGAGTGTCGTCGGCGTGCTCGGTGATGGAGACGACGCGGATGCCCTTGCGCCTGAGCATGGACTTGAAGGCGACGGCGTGCTCCCGCTTGCGGGTGAACCTCGAATGCTTCCATACAAGGATCTCGCGGAAAGGGGCTTCGGCCTTGCCGGCCTCGTCCAGCATCTTGCGGAACTGGGGACGGTCGGCGATCCTGCCGCTCTCGGACTCATCGACGAACTCGCGGACCACCAGGTAGGCGTTCTTCTTAGCGTAATCCCGCAAAGCCCTAAGCTGGGCCGCCACGGAGAGGTCCACGTCCTGGCGGTCGCTGGACACCCGGGCATACAAAGCCACGGGGCCAGGTTGGAATTCTTACTCATTGGATTGTCCTCCTTGATCACCTTCCGGTTCATTCTGGCGCGAGCGCAGGCGCTCCAGGCGTTGCTCTCGGCGCAGTTGCCTATCTTCCATGTACAGCCGCAGGGCCTCGCGCACCAACTCGCTCATGTCGCGGCCCTCCTCGTCCTTCACCCGCTGCACCTCGACGAACATCTCGGGCGGCAGGGAGAAAGTGATGGTCCTGGATATGCGTCGTGGCGGCATAGTCCCCTTTTTTGCCTGCGTTGCTAATAGTTTGTCTTACTATTATTATCCGGTATCCAGCCCAACCCGTTAAGGCGCGGGGGTCAGTGCCCCGGCGTCGGTCATGGGACGGGTCCGCCTCCGTTGGCCCAACTGCGGGGCCAACATTGCGCGAAACTCGAAGGGCATCGCCACCACCGCCAGCTTGGCCAGCCGGCCCTTCCAGTACACGAGCCTGGCTACTGCCGCGATGCCGTCGGCCTCGGCGCACTCCGGCTGGCCGCTGCGGGCCACCCGCTCCACCAGGGACCCGGCGGGCACCCGCCGGTGCCGCTGGGGAATGCCGCCCCGCTTTCCGTTACTGTAGTACTAACTTCTCTTAATCTGCGCTGTAGCATTAAACTGCAACTGTAGCACTAAGCTCCTTGCGGGTCTCGAGTCGTTAGCCAGCGCCGGTCCCACGCAATTTTGGGTCCAGAACGTCTCGCAGCGCATCACCCAGCACATTCCAGGCGAACACCACTATAAATATTGCCAGCCCGGGTACTACTGTCAGCCAGGGCGCTATCGTCGTATTGGCCGCGGCTGTGTTCAATATGCCACCCCAGGAAGGAACATCCGGAGGAGTGCCTACCCCCAAAAAGCTGAGACCGGCTTCGGCAATGATGGCTGACCCCAGGTAGTAGGTTACCATAACCAGGTAAAGGGAGAATAAGTTGGGCATCATATGCCGCAGCATAATCCGCCAAGCGCCGGCCCCCACCGCCTGGGCAGCCAGTACATAGTCCATCTCCTTTATCGCCAAGGCCTGAGACCGGATGACGCGGGCCGGGCTGGGAATGAAGGCGATGCTCAGGGCAATTACCACGTTGTTGAGGGAAGCCCCCAAGGACGCCATGATGGCGATGGCCAGAATAAAGGTAGGAAAGGCCTGCATGGTGTCGATAACCCTCTGGATGCCGAGGTCAGTCTTTCCCCCGAAATGGACACTGATAACCCCTACCATCACGCCGATAGTGACTCCAATGAATGCGGACAGGAGGCCCGCATACAGGGAAATCCTGGCGCCGTAGACCAGCCGGCTGAATAGGTCGCGGCCCAAATGGTCACCACCGAGCCAGTGCTCCAGACCAGGTTGGCCGAACTGATTCTGGAAACTGGGTTCAAAAGGGTCATGGGTCGCGATCCAAGGGGCGAGGATGGCGACGATTATGAGCACGATGGCCACAGCCAGCCCAAATGCCCCCAGATGCTTTCGCGTGACAAAATTGACCACTGGCCTGATGATGGCCTGCCAGCCGCCCATACGGTGAACCGGAAAAGCCGTAGCGTCCGGTGATTGTAACCTCATTTTTCTTCTCTCGATGTCTCCACAATGCCTAAAGGCGGCTATGAGTACCGAATCCTCGGATTCAAGTAAGCGTAGAGGAGGTCCGCGACTAGGTTTATAAACAGCACGAAGACAGCGATCATTATGACGATGGCCTGGATCATGGCAAAATCCCGGTTGACGATGCTGGTAATCAACAACCGGCCCATCCCGGGCACCAGGAAAACGACTTCGATGACTACCGTGCCCGAGATAATCCCCCCCACCTCGTGGCCCAACACGGTAAGCACCGGCAGAATGGAGTTCCTGAGGGCGTGCCGGAAGATCACCACTCTCTCCCGCAGACCTTTAGCCCTGGCGGTTCGGATATAATCCTCACGCAGGACCTCCAGCATGGCGGATCGGGCAATTCGAGCTATGAACGCTGTGTTGGAGGTGCCCAGAGCGATGGCGGGGAAGATAAGCTGCTGCAGGTTGGCCGCCGGGTTATCCCAGAATTCGACGTAGCCTAAGGGGGGCAGGTAGCCGAACCACAGCACCAGGAAAAAGATCATCATGATAGCAACCCAGAAGTTGGGCACTGCAATTCCGAGGATGGTGATTGTCCTTGCAATGTAATCTGCTAAGGAGTCTTGCTTCAAGGCAGAGTACACCCCCAAGGGTACAGCCACTATGGTGGCCAGGAACGCCGACATCAAGCCTAGCTGCAGGGTAACCGGCAACCTCTTCCCTATGTGATCAATCACGGGGTTTTCGAAAAAGAAAGATGTGCCGAAATCCAGCCGTAGCATTTTCGACAGCCAGTCCAGGTACTGGACCACAATGGGCCGGTCGGTACCCAGCTTGGCTCGCATCTCGGACAACTCTGCTTGAGTATATTCTTCTCCTTCCTCGCCGCCACCAGTAAGAAGCATGATCGCCGGGTCGCCGGGCACGATGCGCAGGATGGTGAACACAACCAAAGAGATCAGTATCAGTGAGGGGATGAACAGGCCCACTCTTTTGACTATGTATATGCGCATTTTTCAGACGCCTCCGGACCACAATCCCAAGGATCAACAAGCCGCGGATAGAACTGCGGAGCCAGATGTGGCGGGAACCCTGCATGGCATCCAGGAAGGCCGGGCCCGGCCCCAGTAGGCGGCCGGCCCGGCCTTCTATCAACCGCCGCGGCGGACTTCCCACCCTAGCATTTGGGGTCACACCAGATGTGCTCCAGCTTACGCTGGTAGTAGCTGCTGGGATGCATATGGAAATTCTGAATCCGGTTGCTGACAGGCCAGTGTCTCATGGTCCAGACAACGCCGATGTAGTTGGTGTCCTGATTCAACATGATATTGTGGGCCTGCAGCGCCATCTCTTTTTGCTTTTCCCGGTCCGGCTCGACCCCTATCGCTTTAATGAGCTCGTTGAGCCCCTCAGGGACCCAACCCGATGAGGCGTTTCCTCCAACGGACCGCCTCGATGCGGGGCCCGTATCTTCATACCGGCCCAATGCCCCAGACGGGGTATCAAGGTTATAGGAAGTCCCCTGAAACCAGAACTGGAAGTTCCCGGCATCCTGTGCTTGGGAGCCCGCCGCAACTTCCCAGGCCTTCAGCGTGACATCCCAACCCAAGAAATCCCTCAGTTGGTCCGCCACTATCGCCGAATAATCGGCATACCCACAGCAATCTCTGAAAGCCAACTCCACCTGGAGCCCCTCACTAGGGTAGCCGGCCTCGGCCATCAGCCGGCGGGCCTCGGCTATATCATCGGGGTGTTTCTCGCCGTTCAATTCCCGGAAACCGGGCATCTGTTCTGCTTCCTCCACCGAGTAGCTGTACCACCGCCCCGGGGGCAGAGGGGTACCCACCAAGAACCTGCCACCACTAAGGATGTCAATGATGGGTTGGCGGTGCAGTGCCAGGTTAACGGCCTTCCTCACCTCTTGGTCTTCGAAGGGCTTCTTTTTTACCATTACGTACAAGCCCCGCAAACCACTGGGGCCGGCAAAGTGCACGGTGAGTTCTCCCTTCATGTCTTCGGCCAGCTGTACCGCTTGCAGGGTATTGATGGTGCTGGTGCCGTAATTTGCCATCAATATCTGTCCGGTCTTGAAAGAGGCCGCCAGTGTTCCGGCCTCTTTAATAATGAAGTGGGTCATGCCGTCAATACGGGGGTAGCCCTCTTTCCAATAATCGGGATGCTTTTCCCATACCATGCTGACGTCGACGTTCATCTCCGCGCGCTTGAATGGGCCGGAGCCGTTCAGGTTCTCCGATTTGTACACCTCTTGTAGCTTCCCCTGGTCCAGCACCGTGTGTTTTGGCGACATCACTGCGTTGTTGTTAGACAGCATGTCCAGGAAAAACGGATCAGGGGCCTTGAGTTTTACCTCCACCGTCTTGTCGTCAATGGCCCGGGAGTTGTCGGGCTCGTAGATGCCTTTAATGAGGGTGATGCCAGTAGTGGTAGGCCGCCCCTTGGAGACTTCGAAACAGTCCGGGCATACCATGTTGTCCATACTGAACACCACGTCGGCGGCGGTTACGGGCACGCCATCGTGCCAGCGGGCATTCTCGTTCAGGTGGAAGATATAGGTCAGTCCGTCATCCAGCACCTCCCACCGGTCCGCCAAGTCACCCCGAATGACCGTGGTGTCCGACTGCTCCGGGTTCCACTCCACCAAGCCGTTGTATGCGGGTCCCAGTCCGGCCAACCCAGACCCGCCCCAATAGAGAGAACGCTTAGTTGGGTTGTTGCCGGCAGACATATTAACAATGCCGCCGAAGTTCGCCGAATCCAGAGCCGACGGACCTGACGCCTCGGGCACAGCCGTCGGAACGCCCTCCGACTGCGCGGTAGCCGCCGTCGGAGCGGCCGCAGCGGGCTTGCTGATCGGAGCTATCGCCGTGGGCGCCCCCTCTGGCGCTGTCATCGGTTTTGGCGTTGCGGCCTTCTCTGCCGGCGCCGCCTTCTGTTCTGGCGTTGCGGCCTTCTCTGCTGGAGCTGCTATCTGTTTCGGCGCTTCAGCCTTCTGTTCCGGCGCTGCTATCTGTTCCGGCGCTGCGGGCACCTCGGCGGCGCCGCCACAGGCGACGATAACCGCCATGATCAAGGGCAACCAGATCGTTATGATTCCTCTGGGCTGTCCGATCCAACGGTACGCCATAGTTGAACCTCCACATCGAGTTTAGTTGGAGTCTAGCGGGCCTAACCGATGGTGATGATTGCGACCTGCAATAATATGTCTAACTGTCTATTTCGGGTTTCGATGTTTAATAGGAGAATATCTCCGAAGAACTAGCGTATATCTTCAATCAGAAACCGAAATCAAGAGACACTGTTATCAATATAATATAGGTATAAATGCAATGTCAATAGGCGCGGTCTTCGAGTAGAAAATTGCGAAACGCAGGTAGTGCTGAAACTGGTGACGAATTATGGCTATCGGGCGACCGAAGCTGTCTTAGTTGAATCGCGGCTTGCCACTACGTCCAGCGGTGCCTGGCCTATTTCTCACTATGCTCTCGACGGGGAGGCCAGTCCGGTCCTCATGGTCAAGGGCTACCCCGGGTTTCCGGCTTAGGGCCATGCATTGTAACGATTATCGTAAGATAACTCACAAATATCAATGATATACAAATAAGAGATTGGGTTTGCATTCATTATAGAAATAATATATTGACATAGCTTTCTGTAAGTCGTAAATTACATCATGTCTCCGATAGGGCCTGTGCCTAGCAGGTCACCCGGCGCATACGGGAGACATCCAAGAAGGTTTGATATTGCCTCCGGCAAATTGGGGCAAAGAGGAGGAAGTACAATGGCCTATGACCTGCTTATCAAGAACGGGCGCGTGGTTGACGGCTCTGGCGAGCCTTCCTTCTACGCAGATGTGGCGGTGCAAAACGGTAAGATCATGGGGGTCGGCAAGTTCACTGAACCGGCCACCCGCACTATCAACGCCGACGGCCGGGTAGTGGCCCCTGGGTTCATTGACCATCACACTCACTATGACCCCCAGGCGCTATGGGACCCCCTCTGCAATTTTACAGTCCAGAACGGCAACACCACCGTGGTAGTGGGACAGTGCGGGCAGACTATCGCCCCAGCACGGCCGGGGGACCATGAGTGGTACTTGAAGTTTTTCGCGGATGCCGAGGCCATCCCCCTGAGCTCACTACAGAACGGTGTAAACTTCACCTGGGGGTCCATCGCGGAGTACCTTGAGGCCTTGGGCCAAAGGCGCGGCGTCAATGTGGGCGCGCTGGTCGGCCACTCCGGAGTAAGACGCTACGTTATGGGTGAGGCAGCCTCGGAGCGAACCGAAGCCACTGCTGAGGAAATCGAGACCATGAAGCATCTGGTCCGAGAGGGTATGATGGCCGGCGCACTGGGGTTCAGCACTACCCCCAAGGACCGGGATGATCCGGCCGGCGTCGCCGCCGAGGAAGAGCGATATATTCTGGGCAGTGTCCTCGGTGAGCTGGGAAGCGGCCTCTTCCAGGTTAGTGGCGGCTCCCCTGAGGGAGTTTACGCATCGCATCGTACTGCCAGGGAGCTATCCCGGAGGAACGGTCGTCCTGCCATCTACAACCTGGTGTCCCAGGAGCTAAACAACCCCGACGGATGGAAAGAGCACCTGCAATGGTTAGAAGACTCCTTCAAGTCGGGAATCCGGGCCTATGGCTCCTGCATATCCATCACCGCCGGTCCGATCTTCAATCTGAGGCTGGGATTGGATGTTCCCCAGGACGAAGACCTGATCAGCCCGCATATCATGTTCGCGGGTATGCCCACTTGGGACTCGGTCATGGCCCGGCCCTCTCAGGAGCGGATGCGGGCTTTCCGGGACACCGAGATCCGCCGGGCGCTGAGCGCAGAGGCGGTGGAGGGCACTGTCGCCCAGGCATCGCCGGGGACGGACCGCCGGGGTAATCCCCGGGGGTTCTTCAACAGACGCTGGGATTTGGTCGAGGTCTTCATGGCCCACCGGGAGAGGAACCAGCAGTTTGAGGGCAAGAGCGTCGAGCAATTGGCCCAAGAGCAAGGCAAGGGGATTATGGAGGCCTTCTTGGACCTATCCCTGGACGAGGATCTGGAGACCCACTTCATATGCGTCGACCGCAACGTAGACGTTGATTCCCAGAGGCAGATACTCGGCTCACCCTACACCGTTATCGGCACCACCGACGGCGGAGCGCGGCCGGACACAATGGACCGCTACGAGTACAGCACCAATCTGCTGGGCTACTGGGTCCGGGAAAAGCAGATTATGTCCCTGGAAGACGCCGTCTACCGGCTGACGGGAAAGACCGCCCTGATGCACGAACTCCATGACCGCGGCTTCATCGCCCCGGGAAAGGCCGCCGACATAACCATCTTCGATGCTGACACCATCGCCTCCAAACCACGGGAGCCGGTGGATTATCCCCCGGCCGGTGCTAATGCCAAGCACGTGAAGCGGGGCGCCATCGGGATAGATTATGTGATTGTCAACGGCGAGGTGTTGCTGGAAAGTGGAGAGCACACCGGGACACTGCCCGGCCAGATTCTCCGGGGACCTTTGTATCAAGCCAACCATTAGGGCCGGAGTGACTCACCGGGCATAATGGCACAAGCTTAGCTGGTGAGTAAGCTGCCAAGGCGATTGTCATGGCCTGGTTTGACAAGGTTGCAGCCGGGTGCCGGGTTTATGTGGTGCCTGCAGAGTGGCCCGCGGAACGTCATCCAGTTAACCGCGATGGACGCAAGGCATAGCCTGGGCAGAAAGTGGACATGAGTCATCCAGCATTTTGGAAAGAGGGATAGGTTAGCCGGATGGCGCTAAGGATGGCCCTTAGCCAGGAGAGCGGTACCGCTCTCCTGCTCTGTGGCACCAAGTTCGGAGCAGGTCTTGAACCGAAGTAACGATTTTGGCGCCAGCAAGGAGAGCAGGAAAGCGTAGAGTAGGCTGGCCATGAGAACAGCTTGAGCCGGTTTTCTCAGAACCGGCGCCGGGGGCTCTCCATGTCCAAGTACGTCTTGAAGGTCCGGTGGCACATCTCTACCTGCCAGCGGCGGACGTAGGCCATGACCACCCACCAGGCGTCATCCTTCGCCTCGCCTCTCCCAATAGCCGCCACCTCACTTCACCACCAGTTGACTACCCGTATTCTACCTTCTCTTAATCTGCGGCTGTAGTACCAGGGCGATGGCGACGTTGCTTGACATCGCTTCCCCGGTAGTGATCCAGATCTGGCGCTCACCGTCGTGCCCGACCAGGTCCACCAAGCTGAGATCCTCATATTTGGACCTCCCAGCGAAAAGTTCGCAATACGGTACACTTAGGCCCACCAACCTGCACGGTAGATAGAACCGCATCGGGAAGGGCCACCTTGTCGGTGGCCTTTCCCGGCGCCAGGCTATCTTGGGGCATGGGCACGGTGTAGCGCATCAGGGCGTCGCCGGGCACCACGAGAATCTCCTTGACGAAGGTCTCGATGAAGGCCCGCCGCTCGGTAAGCTCGCTCTCCTCCAGGAAGTCCTTCATCTCCCGGGCGTAGGCGGCGACGGCGTTCACGTCGTCCAGCACCTTCCGCCGCTGGGCCAGGGCTGTCCTGGCCTCTTCCGCCGAGCATTCCAGCCGGTCCTGCCTTTCCCTCAGTTCCCGGATGCGGGGCCTGAAGTCGTCCACCTCCATGTCGGTGGTCTCCACCAGGTTGTAGAGCCTTCCCAGCCGCTGGCGCACGTCGTTAAGCTCCGAGTCGATGGTTTCCAGCCGCTTGCGCTGCTCCCGGGTCACGCCGCCCATCTCCGACTCCACCACCTTCACCAGGTCGCGGATACTGTCCTCGGTGAGGATGTTGGAGCGAATCCGGTTGACCACCAATTCCTCGAAGCGGCGGGCATTCAGGGTGGGAGTGGGGCAGGCGTCCCGGCCGACCTTGATGCTGGTGGGGCAGACGTAGTAGGCGTACTGGCCGCTCTTGGCGAAGCGTCCGGTGAGGGGCGAGTCGCAGGCCTGGCATCTGGCCAGGCCGCTGAGCAGGTAGGAGCTTCCGACCCGGCGGGGGTTCCTGACCTTGGGCGCCCGGGAGCGCATCTGCCGGTTCACCTTGCGGAACTGGGTCTTGGTGATTATGGCGGGAAAGGCTTTCTCCACCCTGACCGGCTCGCCCTTGTCCTTGGCGCCTTCACCCCACACAAGAGTTCCCGTATAAGCCTCGTTGGTGAGGACGCCGTGGACGCTGGTCTTGCCCCAGAGCTTCCCCCTGGGGCTGGCTATGCCCTCGTTGTTGAGGATGCGGGTGATCTCCTGGGTGCCCTTGGCGGCCTCGGCCAGGTCGAAGATGCGCTTAACGATGCGGGAGGAATCGGGGTTGACCTCCAGGGTGGGGCGCTTCTTGGGGCCGTCAGCCACCATGACCCGGTTGTAGCCGAAGGGGGCGTGGCTGGACACCCAGAAGCCCCGGGAGGCGGCCTCGCGCATTCCCCGCAAAACTTCGGTGGCAAGATTTTCCGAGTAGAACTCGTCCACGGACTCGATGATGGCCTCCATCAGCTTGCCGGTGGGGGTGTCGTCGGCGTGCTCGGTGATGGACACCACGCGGACGCCCTTGCGTCTCAGCATGGACTTGAAGGCCACGGCGTGCTCCCGCTTGCGGGTGAAGCGAGAGAATTTCCACACGAGAATCTCGCGGAAAGGGGCCTGGGACTTGCTGGCCTCGTCGATCATCTTGCGGAACTCGGGCCGGTCGGCGACCCTGCCGCTCTCGGCCTCGTCCACGAACTCGCGGACCACGGTGTAGCCGTTCCTGGCGGCGTGCTCGCGCAGAGCGCGTAGCTGGGCGGCCACGGAGAGGTCCACGTCCTGCCGGTCGCTGGACACCCGGGCGTAGAGGGCCACGGGGGTGTTATCGTATTGACTACTCATCATCATTTCCTCCTTGTGTTTCGTCCTGCCCTGACCTCCGGGACCGCAGCCGTTCCAGCCGTTGCTGGCGGCGAAGCTCCCGATCTTCCATGTACAATCGGAGGGCTTCGCGCACCAGTTCGCTCATGTCGCGGCCCTCTTCCTCCTTCACGCGCTGCACCTGCTCGAACATCTCGGGGGGCAGGGAAAAGGTGATGGTCCTGGAAATGCGGCGTGGGGGCATGGCTCTCTTTTTGCCTGTTGGTGTATGGAGTTGTCTTACTATATATCATCGGACATCCGGCCTTTCCTGTCAAGGGGCGGCGCGTCTCGACGGGGTGAAGAACTGCGGCCCAGCCATCGCTGGGCCGCTCATGCGTGGTGGTGTCCCTGGTCCTCGTTGCCGGATGCGGGCAGGGCATCAGTCCTCCTACCCCTCTGCCGGATCGGTCGCGGTCTGAGACTCTCCCCCCTGCTGTCGCAGGTAGGAGCGGATGGCCACCCTGGCCCAGATACGCAGGCCGTTCTGGACGGTCCGGCGCTGTTGGGGAGTGTAGTCAGCCAGGGGGCTGTCCTGTTCGTCGTCGCCGTTCTTGTCCGGCGTTTTGTCTTTCGTGTTATCTTTCATAGGCGCAGTCGCAGCGGCGGTTGACGGGCCGCTGGCCTCTCATTGCAGGTTTTGCGGCCGGGGCCGCCGGGGCCGATGGAAAGGGCGAACGCCGGCGGCATCCGTGCCGCTTCAGGCCCCGCCGCGCCGCCGTTGCGCTTGCGCCCGGCGGGGCCGTGGGTCTAGCCGTCCTCTTCTTCCTCCTTGTTGTGGTCCTGGTTCTCGTCGTCCGCCTCCCGGTCCTCCGCCGCGTCCACGCCGTCATCGTCCTCCGGCTCCTCCTCGTCGAAGAAGCCCAACTGGAAGTCGTCGCCCATCAGGATCTGGGTCCCGCCGGGAATCCGCGAGGCGAAGCGGTGGATGGAGTGCATGGCGCCGCCGCAGGGCTCGACGCCCTTGCGCCAGCGGGCCAGCTGCTTGGGGTCCACGCCCAGGGCCCGGGCCAAGCCGCGCCAGGAGAGGCCGCTGGCCTCCTTGAGGCGCTCCAGGCGCTGGGCGAAGTCCTTGGGCAGGACGCCGCTGGGCAGGGGCCGGGTCCCGTCCTCCCTGGTGTTGGGGCGGGCGCGCCCGTCGAAGGCGGACGCGCCGTTACGGTTGTTCATATTTCTCCTCCGTCTTGAAAAGCTCGCTGGAGTGGTTGACTCCCAGGGCCTTGTGCATCCGGCGGCGGATGCGCCGGGAGGGCGAGCGCCCGCCGTGGACCAGCATCGACACGTAGCCGGGGCTGACCCCGATCTCCCTGGCGAGCCAGTTCTGGGAGCGGCCCAATACCTGGAGCCGCCGCCTCAGGGCCGCCGCGTCGAGCCGGACCACGGTCCGTCCTCCGGGCCTCCGGGGACCTGGCTGCTGGTGTGCGTATTGTGTTTTTGATGAGGGCATGGTTCTCTCCTTTCTATTGGCCGGGTGTTCCTATTGGTCGAGTGTTCCGGGCGGCAGGAACTGGGGCCGGTACGGGTCGAAGGGAGTGCGCCAGGCGCTGCCCAGCGGCCCCATTTCCTGTATCGCCTCTCCGTGGGAGACCCACAGGGGCACGTTGACCCCGGCGGCCCGCATCTCCCCTCGGGCCAGGCGCAGGAAGTGGGTCCGGGCGATGTCGTCGGCCAGGACGATGAGCACGCCGGGCCTGGCGCCGTGGTCGTCGGTGGGCCGGTGGGATGAGTAGTAGCGCAGGTAGGGGGCCAGGCGCTGGGACATGGTGGAGGGCCGGACGGCGCGCCGCTCCCACTCCAGGAAGAAGGGCCAGTTGGCCTCGCCCCTCCGCAGCAGGCCGAAGGCGTCGGGGCTGACCGAGCGCGTCCGGTCGCCGTGGCGGAAGTGGCGGGAGGCGCGGCGGGGCGGGTCCAGCAACACCGTCTCCCAACCGGCGGCGCGGGCCTGTACCGCCAGGGCGGCCACGAAGGCGTGGACGGCGGCGGTGTGCTCCAGGTTGCGGAGCAGTTGGCGGCTCTGCCTGCCCGCCACGTTGGTCCAGTGGAAGGGGGCGCCGGGGAACCGGGGAGCGGCGCTCCACCGTCCCCGGGCCATGGTCAGGGACGTGCGGTCCCGGCGGGCCAGCATCGCCAGCGCCCGGTCGGTCAGGGCCAAACGCCCGCCGCACTCCGGGGGCCGGACCAGCAGGTCAAGGGTCTCCAGGGAAATCACCACCTGGTTGGCCCGCTGGCGGGAGACGCCCAGCAGCCCGGACAGGTCATTGACGCCGGTCCAGGGCCAGTCGGACACCAGGTCGACGGCCCGCTTCGCGGCGGGCCGCAAGACGGCGGGCAGCAGGCAGTCGGGGACCTCCCGCCCCGGCCTCGCAACCGGGAGAGCGTCGGGGACCGAGGCGCGCCTCGGCTCCTGCTCTGCGGGAAGCTCGCCGCCGGGCGGCAGACTTTCCAGGACCTGGCGCAGGCCAAGGGTGATGTTCACCGCCTGGGGGCTCCATACCGGACCGTCGATGCCGGCAGTCACCGCCTCGCTCTCCACGGCCAGGAACACGGGCACGGGAAAGCCGTCCAGCATACGGCGGGAGTGCCGGAGGCGCACCGGATCGGGCATCAGCGCCAGGACGGCGCCGGGCAGGGTCGCGTTCCGCAGCTTCCACATACGGTTGGCGAAGGGGGAGCGGTCGGAGTTGCGGCCCCGCCGCACGATGCCCACGGTGCGGCCGTCGGCAAGCTCCAGGGCGGCGTCCAGGGGCGCGGCCCGGTACCAGCGGAAGCCGGTGGGACGGGCCAAGCCGGAGAGGGCGGCGGACAGCCGGTAGACGGAGGCAACCCCTTCCAGTCTTTCCAGCAGGATGCGCCGCCAGCCCTCGGAGACCGGGTGCAGCCGGAGCAACTCATCCAGGGAAAGGCCCTCCTGCTCCGCGAGACGGCGCAATCCGGCGGCGGTGAGGTGGAACCTCTCGGAGGCGGGGAAAAGGCCGGTGCCGTGAGGCACGGCCTGGCAGCAGCCGTCCGAGTCCAGCCGGACCACGGCGTCGTACACCGCGCCGAGGGACCAGCCGGAGATCGCCGCCAGTTCCAGCCGGTCGAGGAAGGGCATCTCCGCCAGCGCCCGCAGGATTTCCGCCTGGCAGCGGGATGTTCTCATCATTGCGCCTCCCCGCCGTCCTGCCCGATGTCTTCCGCGCCGTCCCGGAAGTCGCGCACCTTCTGCTGGGCGTCGGCGCCGGCGAAGGACAGGTCCAGGTCCGACAGGGTGTAGGCCGACGCTGCCGCCCTGATCCGGCCGGCGACTTCGGGGTCGCCGTCCCCGGGCTGGCGCACCAGCATGGAGAAGGCGGGCATCCGCTCCTTCCCCACGGTGGCCCGCACGTAGCAGTGGTGCACGTCCAGGGAGGTGACGTCGTCCTCGGTGACCCGCTCCTTGCCCAGCTCCCACACCAACTGGCGGGCATCGCTGCCCGACACCTGGAAGACGGTCAGGCAACCCACGTTGGCCAGGATGGTGTCCCGCATGGTGGGCGACAGGTCGTCCAGCTTGGCCAGGCTCTGGGTCGCCAGGATGAAGGACGCCCCGTATTTGCCCAGCTCCGATAACATGCTTTCGTAGTCCACGCCGGGCAGGGACTGCATCTCGTCCACCACCACCAGCGCGCCTCTTCGCTGCGGCAACGGCAGGCTCTCCTGCTCCCGGATCACCGAGTCCACCAGGTTGAGCAGGGACGCCCCCACCAATGCGGAGACGTCCCGGCCCACGGCGCCCTGGGCGGTGGACACCAGCAGAATGCCGCCCTCCAGGACCGTCTCCCGCAGGTCGATGGTGGAGCGGGGCTGGCCCAGGATGGCCCGCGCCCGCTTGGAGGAGGCGTAGTAGGACAGGCGGGTCTGCACCGGGGCCAGTGCGTCGGCCCGGTACTGGTGGTGCCAGCCGCCGAAGTCCCGGGCCCACCACTCCAGCAGGTAGGGGTCGGAGACCTTCTTCAGCACATCGGTGCGGTACTTGTTGTCGGAGAGCAGCTTCAGCCCGTCCAGGATGGTGTGCTGCCGGTCGTCGGCGGTGCCGGGGTGCTCGTTGGCCTCGTGGAGGGTCTTGACCGTCTGTTCCAGGATGGACTGCATCCGGGGTCCCCACTGCTCCCACAGCCCCCTGGCCACCCTGACCACCGAGTCGGCGGTGCGGTCCCTATCGGGGAAGACGCGGGTGTCCAGCAGGTTGATGCCGGGGGCGCGGGAGCGGTCGGCCAGGTCTATCAGGCGTACCCGGTCAACCAGGGATTCGGGCACCTGCTCCAGGAGCCCGGCCACCAGGTCGGCGTGGGGGTCGATGACCACGACGGCGTCGGGGTCGCGGCCCTCGGCCTTCTCCCGCATCTTGTGGGCGACTACGTGGTGCATCAGGGTGGACTTGCCCATGCGGGTGCGGGCCACGTAGAGGTGGTGGCGGCGCAGCAGGTCCTCGGGGAAACGGATGGGCCGGGGCTTGCCCGCCGTGGTGTCGCCCACCGGCGCGCCGCCCCGCACGCCCCGGGCCGAGGGCAGCAGCGCCCGGGCGCCGGAGCGTTCCACCAGGGGCGTCTCGTCGCCGGCGCCCGGCGGGTGCCACAGGGCGGCGGCCTCGCGCACGCCCAGGACGCTGCGCCGGCCGAACAGCCCCGCCCCGGCGGGGTGCAGGTCAATCAGGGGGACCAGAGGCTTCACTTTGCTAACCCTGAACCGCGCCCCGGCGGGATGGTCGAAGTGGCGGTAGGCGGCGGCCACCGCGCCCAGCAGCTCTTCGGCCCGCTGGGGCCGGGTCGAGTCGGGCAGCACGGCGATGACCTGGAGTTCGGCGTCGAAGGCCACCCGGGAGACCTTCTCCCTGATCAGCAGGGGGTCGTGGACCCGGCTGCGGGCCTGCTTCCAGCGCCACCATGCCCAGCCAGCGATGATGGCGCCGGACAGGGAACCGGCGGCCAGCAGCCCCGCCTTGAGGTACTCGCCGTCCTGCACCCACAGGTAGCCCCGCAGGGCGGCCAGGGCTCCCGCGCCCAGCACGGCCATGGTCACGCCGTCCAGTTGCAGGGGCCTGGTCTGGTAGGTGTAGGACGGCTCGCGATTTTCTGGCACCGCCCGCCTGTGGGCCCGGGCCTGGTGGGCCTGGGACCAGTCGGGTCCCAGGGAGCGCAGCAGCAGGCGGCACAGCACCCGCTCCCCCTCCTCCAGCTCGGAGAGCGCCCCCATCAGGGCGATCAGGGGGTCGGAGCCGGGGTCCAGCAGGTCGTCGTCCCTAAAGGTGCGCAGGGGCACGTACTCCGGGCCGTCGGCCCGCAGCGTCATACCCCACGCCTGCTCGCCCTGGTGGACGAAGATGGGGTCCTCGTCCACCGGCACCTGGCGGATGCGGGCCTGGGGGTAGTGGGCCGAGAGCTGGCCCCTGACCACCTGGTCGTCCAGGCAGCGGGCCAGCAGGCTCACGCCGTCCATGTCGCCCACGATTTCCAGGGAGAAGGGTTCGGGAACGGCGATGGACTGGAGCAGGTTCTCCACGCCCAGCAGCGTCCGCTCGCCGGTCCTGGGCGGCGTCACCGCCAATAGCGCCGGGGGACGCTGGCTGCGGCGGTCGCCGAACAGGGCTTTCTTGATGTTGATGTTCATGTAGATAGCCTCTTTCTGATAGTTGTCGTTTTCGGTCAGTGCCTCGGGCCGGGCCGCCACTCGATTACTTCCGTTTCTTCCGGCGTGGCCTCGATGCGGATGGGGAAACGGTTGCCTCTCGCCAGCAGCAGCCCGTCGCCCCGGGGGCAGGACAACAGCCAGCGTTGCAGTTCCACCGGCAGGTCGAAGGCTTCGCCCACGGTGGAGACGGCGGCCGCGTCCTGCTGCAACAGCAGCTTGAAGGCGGCGTTCTGCAACAGCGCCCTGCCGCTGTGGCCGGTGATGGTGCGGGAACTGTCCTCGGATAGGAGGTCCTGCACGTCCTGGGTGATGAACTGGAGTCCCAGCCGGTGCTTGCGGGCGCGTTTCGCCATCGACACCATGAAGGCCGCGCCCTCGGGGTGCTGCATGATGCTCCACACCTCGTCCACCACCAGCAGCCTGGGTCTTGGGTCCTGGGCGGCGGCGGCCCACACCGTCTCGGTGCAGACCATGGCGGCGGCGGGGCGCAGTTCCGGCTCCAGCAGGTGCAGGTCGAAGACGGTCACCAGGGCCTCGTGGGCCAGCAGGTCGTCGCCCTCGTCGGAGAGCAGGTCTCGCAGGCTGCCGGTGGCGAAGGGCCGCAGCAGGTGGGCAATCTCCGGCGTTTCCTGTTCCAGGTAGGCGTAGAAATCGCGGAAGCCGGTGCGCTCCCGCCTCTGGGCGTAATAGGAGGCCAGGGCGTGGTCCAATGACGACCGGCGCTCGGCGGAAAGCCGTTCCCCAACCATCACCTCGATGAGCCGGCGCAGGCTGCCGATGCGCTGCAACAGTTCCTCGCTGTCGCCCCGGTCGATGACGAAGGGGTTCATGCCCTGGCCGGGCACGCCGGGGGAAAGAACCCTGCCGCCCGCCGCCCGCGCCATGTCGGCGTACTCGCCCTCGGGGTCGATGACGTAGGCCCGCACTCCCCGGCACAGCCCCCGCAGCACCCCCAGCTTGGTGGCGAAGGATTTTCCAGAGCCGGACCTGGCCAGGACGGCGGTGTTGGCGTTCAGGTGGGTGCCGTCGAAGGGGTCGTAGACCACCGGGGCGCAGGCCCGCAGGTCGATGCCGTAGAGGGTGCCGCTTCGGGTGTCCAGGTCCGGCGGCGAGAAGGGGAACAGTCTCGCCAGCGACGACGTGTCTAGCGTCCGCCACACCGCCACCGCGTTCAGCGCCAATGGCAGGGTGGAAAGCAGCCCCTCACGTTGCCTAAATGCCAGGTTGTCCAGCTTGCCCAGGGTGGCGGCGAAGTGGGCCTTGGCCTTCTGGGTCAGGTCCTTCAGAGTGTCGGCATTGTCGGCGTGCAGCGTCACCGACAATGATGCGTGAAACAGCCGCTCCCGGCCCCGCTGCACCTCGTCCCTTAGACGGCTCACGTCCTCCAGGGCGATCTCCGCCTCGGGGGACATGGAGCGGCCCCGCTTGAAGGACAGGGATTGCGCCGACTCGAACCTCACCTTCTGCCACTCCAGGGTGCGGGCCGCCTGCTCGGCGGGTATCGCGCCCAGGTGGACGGCCAGATCCATGGGCGCGCCGGTGGCCATCAGCCCTTGCAGGAAGCCCGGGGCCAACGACCTGGGCCACTTGCCCAGGTGGAGGGAGCGGACAAGGCTTTGGCCGATGCGGATGTCGCGCCGGTTGACATCCACCTCCAGCTCGGCGTCTTCGTTCCTCTCGACGGGCGAACCGCCCAGGGTCGCCGACAGCCAGAACAGGCGCAGGGGTTCGCCCACCAGCGGAAATACGCCCAGGCCGCCCCGGGCCAGCAGCCCATGCAGCTCGTCCATCCGCCCGTGCTCGCAGACGGCGTAGAAGCGCCGGTCCAGAATTCCCTCCCGGTTTTCCAAGGTGGTCAGCAGCCGCCCCAGGGAGTCGGCGGCGTCGCGGGTCTGCTGGGGCAGGTCCTCGGGCTGGGCCGAATCCAGGGCGTTCCTCAGCCCTTGCAGGACCGGAGGATGCTGGCGCACCAGCAGTTGCACCGGGAAGTCCAGGGCGTTCAGGGAACCGGCGAAGGCGCCCAGCTTGGGCTCGTCCAGCTCCAGTCCCATCACCTCGCTGACCGCCAGCTTCACCCCGTCCAGGCGTACCGGGCCGTCGTTTTCCAGGTGGGACAGCATGAAGAACAGGTTCAGGTCCGGCGGCGGCTTGGGTTCTGTGTTGGCCGCATTCGTAATGTTGCCGGTGTCGTCTGCGGATTCGTCATTCCGGCCTCCCCTGGCACGGAGGGCCAGATTCTTGATGTTTGGCAATGTCGCTTTCATTTCCCTTTTCTCCTTTTCCCCGATTACAGGCTGGGGACGATGCCGCTCCTGATGACCGCAGAGATGGCCTTGGCCAGCAGCACCACCACCAGGCCGACGACGGCCATGACCACCGCGTTCCTGGCCCGTCCCCGCCGTCCCTCGCCCTCCGCTCCCTCGGCCATCAGCACGAACCCGGCCCAGACGATGGCGAAGAGGCAGAGGCCCGCCCCGGCGTAGGCCATGCCGGTCAGCACGTCATCAATGGCTTCAAGCAGCAGTTCCTTCTTTTCCTCCGGCGCCTCGGCGGCGATGGACAGAAGGACTGGGACCGACGCGAGGAGGATGCTTGCCCAGCGCCCTACCACGGCCACCAACTCCACCAGGAGGAATCGCCCACCTCGGTCTGCTCCGCCTGCGGCGGCGGGGGCTTGGGCGGCGGCACGTGGAGGTAGCGGAAGGGGTTGTCGGCTCCCACGCCCAGTTGGTCAGCCAAGGGCAGGGTCTCTGGGCGGATGCGGGTGACCGGGGCGCGCTGGTTCTCCACGGCCCGCACGTGCTCCTCGTGGTAGACGCGGATGGTGACCGTCCTGGACACCGAGCACTCCCCGCAGGAGAGGCGCACGGTGCGCCGGTACACGTCGGTGCGGGCCGGGTGGTGGACCGTCTGCAACATGGGCGGCAGGGGGACGTTCAGGGTGGCCGTCAAGTCTGCCGTGATTTCCAGGTCGTGGGTGGCCTTCCGGTCGGGAACGGCCAGGCTGAACCGGGTCTCGCCGTTGGGAACAAAGGCGGCGCTGGTCGTATGCGAACCGGCCTCCACGGTCAGGGTTCCCCCGATGCCGGTGACGCTGGCGTCCAGCAGGGCGGGAACCGACTGGCTGAAGTGTCCGCCGTAGACCGGCAGGTCCACCTCCTGCCGGGTATCGCTGATGCACTCGGAGGCGGTGACGCCACTGATTTGCCCCGGCGTCCACTCCAGGGACACCACCTCCAGGTCGCACAACTCCCCGTCGTAGCTGGGCAGCGGGTAGGGAATCTGGCCGCTTTTCAGGGACGCCGCCCCGGAGAAGCCCAGGGAGTCCGTCCACGAAAAGGTGAAGGACGGCGATGGGCCGTTCAGCGTCAGGTTGTAGGTCTTCGTCTCCCCGGAGTGGACGATGGCGTTGGCGCCCATCTTCAGGGTCCTGCCCGTCCTGCCTCCGAAGACCCGCACCTTGAGGTCCAGGTCGTGGGCCGCCCGCAGGCTCACCCGGGCGGTGTCGCCGGTGACGCTCACCTTTTCGATGAAGATGCGGCGTCCCGGCACCGGGTCCGGCGGCTCGAAGTAGATTTCGCCCAGCCGCCAGGCGTCGCCGTAGGGAGGCTCGTCGGGGTCGTCGGCCAGGGCCGAGCCGGGAACGGCGATGACGGTCAAAACCAGCAGACCGGCCACGGCCAGCAGCCGGTACCAGGGTTTTCTGCCCTGGGTTTCTCGATTGCTGGGCTTGGCGGCGTTGCCGCCGTTGGCGCTCTCTTCTCCACGGGGCCGCCGCTTGCCGAACCAGCTGTGGGGCCGGAAGGGCGGACGCCCCTTGCGCCTGGCCGCTCTCACGGCCTTGCCAATTCCACCGGCCGCTTTCTTTGCCAGCAGCCGCAGCGGGTCGGGCTTGGCCTCGGGCACAGGCGGCGCCTCGCCGCGGGCCAGTTGCATTGGGGAACCGGCGTAGCGCCTGGCCCCCAGGTTGAACTTCAGCAGGTCGGCGGCCACCAGGGGCAGCCCCCGGCCGCCCACTTTGCCCACGGTCAGGGCGATGCCGGCGACGCCAAAGACGATGGCAATGCCCAGCCGGAACTCGGCGGGGCCGAGGGGGAAGTAGCGGTAGACGCCGTAGGCCACGGCGCACACCGCCACCACCGCCACGATCTGGGGGAAGGTGAACCCCAGCAGCACCTTATCCTCGGCCTGCACGTGAGTTGGTACTTCGTGCTCTCTCATCCCACACCCCCTAACTCTCGCCGTCGCCGCTGGTGTCGCCATCGGTGGGGTCGGGAATGTCCGGGGTAACCGCCGGGTCCACCACGGCGTTCACCACCAGCTCCACTACGCCGTAGGCCACCAACGCCAGCACGATGCCCGCCAAAGCGGTCATCATGGCGCTCTTGCCCCGTTCCATCTGGTTGGGGGCGCCCGAGGCGGTGAGGTACATGTAGGCGCCGTATATGAAGTAACCCACTCCCACGACGCCCACCAGGCCCAGCAGGATGGCGACGAGGTTGGAAATGGTCTGCGTCAGGTTTTCCATAGGGTTTTCTCCTTGTCGGTCGGATGTTTCGTTGTATTGATTGCGCCGGTTTCCGGCCCTTTCCGTATTGCTACTGGCACATCTCGCCACCTCCCTGGGTCGCGATCCGGCTACGGCCCCTGGCTCCTGGGCGTGGGACCGCTCTGTCCTGCCGGCGTGGAGGTTTGGGCCGCCGAGTTCACCGCGTTGCCAGCAGTGCTGGTGGCGGTATTTGTTGCGGCAGCCGCTGCCGCCGCTCCCGCTGGTCCTCCGGCGGCTCCGCCGGCCAGCAGGCCCAGGGCGCGCCCCGACCGGACCATCGAACCGGGCAGGGACATCCCGAAGTAGAGGGTGTGCAGCCAGGCGTCGAAGGTTCCGTGGTGCCCCAGCATCGAGGGGATGCGCCCGGCCAGGTACATGAAGGCGATGGCCATCAGCAACTCCCACACCAGTTCCTGCCC
>DAOUJS010000037.1:0-4226 GCA_034422355.1 Dehalococcoidia bacterium
GGTACTCCAAGTCGGAAAAGGTCGGCTGGTCCATCGCGTCTCATCCTTGACCCATATCGAGGCTCCCAACCATACTATGCCACAATAACCCGCACTTGTTCAGACCATCCCTAGCAAGGCTGTAAGCATGAATTGAGGTCTGTCCTGGAGGAATGGATGCTGGTCGGCTTCAAGCTCGGCCATGAACTTCCGGTAATTGACGGGATTGACCTGAATCTGACCCTGGAGCCTGTTTGTGAACCGTTGGAATCCCTGTAGAGGAGGGGTGCAGAAGTGAGTGGCGAATACATCCTTACCGATTACATAGAGCGCGCGATGTCCTATGCCGTCTACGAGAAACTGGAGGAAGACGGCACCTTTGCCGGGACCATACCCCCATGTCTTGGGGTGCTCGCATTTGCCCCAACCTTGAGCGAATGCGAGCACGAACTTAGGTCTGTTCTGGAGGGCTGGATTCTACTTGGCTTCAAACTCAGCCATGAACTTCCCGTAATCGACGGGATTGACCTGAACCGGGACCCTGTGCTTGAACCGCTGGAATCCCTGTAGCCGCAGAGATTTCATCCGGCGCGTGAGAAGGCTAGGTTTCGATAGCCCGTTCCCAGACGGTAACCACCATTACATAGTCTATCAAGGACACCGCCTTGCCATTCCCTCGAACCGAGAATATGGAGTTGCTCAGTTGCGGTATCTATTGCGGCAAAGATCGGGAGTCATGGGACGCCAAATCACGGCGCGAGAGTGGAATGCCCTGGGATAGACGCCCGGTCCCTATTCGTCTTCCTGCCAGGAGATAGTCTTGGCCACGTCTATCTCCAGCAGGACCGTTCCGCCGGAGGACAGCAGTTCCTGGGCGAACTCCGCGCCGCGATCAGGGCCGTCGTAGCGGATACAGATGCGGTTGACCATGTCTTCCAGACCGTCCTCCCGCACTTGGGCTTGTCCCTCCATGATCACGTACTGGTAGGGTCGGGCGTCCGCGGCCACCGACAGGGCCACCGCGGGATTGGCCCGGATGTTCCGCACCTTCACCGCCGTGTTCCCGGCAATCACATACACCCGGCCAGCCTCCCACAGGAACCACACCGGGGCCACGTGGGGCCTGCCGCCGGGCCGCACCGTTGTCAGGTTAGCCACGTGCGGCTCCCCAAGATACGCCTCGATCTCCTTCTGTCCAAGCTCTGCCATACTTCCTCCTGCCCGACGGTCATCCGTGCTCTGCACGACGTTGAACGGGCGCAACTGTGGCATAATCTAAAGTGAAACTTACTCAAAGGCAACATTCAGTTGGCATTTCTACGCCCGGCAACCGTCATTTCATCCCTGCTTACGCTCCTGGCCATCATAGGTCTGGCTGCGTGTGCCGGCGGGAACGATACCACGCCTAAACCGGTCCCGACGGCAACAACCGGACCAACCCCAACTGCCACACGAACACCCACACCCACGCCGACCCCGATACCCGCCGCACCCACATTGACGCCAACATCCACCGTTTCGCCGACACTCTCCCCGATGCCAGCGCCCGCCGACACACCCGCTCCAACAACAGTGCCACTTCCGGCTACAGAGCAACCCGTCGCTCCGACGGCACTGCCAGACACCAGCAGCGAGGTGATGCTGCCTAACGACGAGGGAGCGCACCTGTCGCCGGTGGAGTGGTGGTACTTCAACGGGCATCTGGCGACGGAGAGCGGAGCGGAATTCAGCTACCACTTCGTCACCTTCCAGTCGGCGCTGCCCTCGGGGCTGACGCCCCGGCTGGCCCAGTTGAGCTGGGCCGACCACGCCAAGGGCATTTACCTGACCGGGGAACAGGCCGAATTACCCTTTATTGAATCCACATCAGGGAACTTCGACCTGCCCATAGGGGGCTGGAACATGAGCGGTGATGGTGAAGACTACGTTCTGTCGTTCCAGGCGGGGGAGTACGACGTTGAGCTTCAGGCAGTGTCCCGGAAACCGGCAACCCTCCACGACAGCACGGGATTGGTGGACCTGGGCGTGGCGGGCAAGACCTACTACTACTCGCGTACCCGGCTGGAGACTTCCGGCGTGGTTTCGGTCGCCGGCAAGGCGCACTCTGTATCAGGCATGACATGGATGGACCACCAGTGGGGCGACTTCACCACGCAGGCGATTGGCTGGGACTGGCTGAGCCTGAACCTGGACGACGGCTCAGACCTCATGGTCTCGGTGGTATGGGAACAGGCAGACAACAACCACATCATCACCTATGGCACCTACGTTCCGCCGGACTCCATCCTCCGGCCGGAGCCAGGAGTAGGCCCGGTGCATCTGCCCGGCGAGGACATATTCCTGGACCCCACGGGAAGCTGGACCAGCGAAACTACGGGCGCGGTCTACCCGATGGGTTGGAAGCTGAGGGTCGAGCCGCTGGGCCTTGATCTGGAACTCGCGCCGGTAATGGAGGATGCCGAGTTCGACTCAATGGCGTTCATTCCCATCATATACTGGGAAGGAGCGGTCGCGGCGACGGGGACCAAGGGAGATGCGCCCATAACGGGAAAGGGGTTCGTGGAGATGGTGGGTTACGCTCCCGGCGTACCAGCGACACAGCCGACACCCACGGGCCATCCGTAATCCTTCGCCGGTAACACCAGAGGGCGCACCCGCATGCGGTACAGGCTACCCGGCGGCGGCGAGGATGGCATCGGCCAGCCGCTGCTGCTCCGACGGTACGTCCGCTGGCTCAACCGGGATTGGCAGGCTCGCCAACCTCTCCAGCACGGTGCTATCCAGCACGGCGCGTTCCTGGTCCGAAAGCTCCCAGCGGCGGGCCACGTCGTCCGCTCCGTACAGGACGGCCTGCCGGAACCCGTAGTCGGCCACCGCTCGCCCGGCAATGTCAATCAGCTTGTCCATCTCGTCCGTTGGCAATGGCCCCGATTACTCGGCAGAGGCCCATGCCCCACCGTCAATGATGTAGGTGCTGCCGCTGACGTAGGAAGCCTCGTCGGATGACAGCCAGGTGATGAGGTTGGCGATCTCCTCGGGCTGGCCCACTCGACCCAGGGGATGGCCTTCGTTTCGCTCGCGGAAGGTCTCGGAACTGGCAGTGCTTCCCCGCATCTGGGGCGTATCCACTCCGCCGGGAGCGATGCAGTTGACCCGCACGCCCTGGGAAGTGTACTGGGCCGCGGCAACCTTGCTCAGGTGAATCACCCCGGCCTTGCTCACGGCATAGGGCACGGAGTAGGCAATGCCGCGCACCCCCGACATGGAGGCGATGTTTACGATGGAGCCGCCGCCGGAGCGTACCATCTCGGGAATGGCATACTTGCAGCAGTAGAACAGGCCCTTGAGGTTGGTGTCCATCGTCAGGTCCCAGACCACGTCGTCCACTTCCACCAGCGGCGGAGTGCGGATGAGAATCGCCGCGCCGTTGACCAGGATGTGCAACCCGCCGAACCGGGAGACGGTCTCGTTCACCACGCTCTCGACCTGGGAGGCACTGGAGACGTCCAGGGGGGAGACCATCGAGTCTTCGCCCGACCCTTCCATCAGGGCCAGGGTCTCCTCGGCTCCGGCCACGTTTCGGTCGGCGATAACCACCTTCGCGCCTTCCTGCAAAAAGCGCAGACAGACAGCGCGCCCAATCCCCGACGCGCCGCCGGTAACGATTGCCACCCTGCCTTCCAGCCTACCTGCCAAGATCCCTCAACTGAACCTTCAGGTTCCACTGCCCCTGACGGGGGCGACCGCGTGACGGATTATAGCACAGGGCCGGGCGCTGATTTTTTGTTTTCGCGGACAAAACTGGACATTTGCTGACATTTTTGCCCTATGCCGGTGTGTGCCGGAGGGCTTTGCACAAAAATTGATTTTAATTCTCCATCTATTGAGCAGGCTTGTTTTTTATAGGAATACTCTGAACAAGGCCCGGTTTGGCCTGAATTGAGTCTGCCCCGGTGGGGAAGGGGCGCATACTGCCTTTCCATGCTTGCTGGTTGGCGTTCAGCCCCTTGAATGTTGCCCCCTGATGGGGCCTGGGGGCTTGACCGGGCCCACTACCCCCTCAGTTGGCCTTCCGCCGTCGGCAGGTTGCCCAGCCCGAAGAGCAGCGCCAGACGCTCCGCGTTCTTCAGCAACCCCCGGTAGCGCACTTTGGCGTACCCGAACAGCCGCTTCAACCTCAGGAACGGATGCTCCACCTTGGCTCTTACCGAGGCCTTGGCCTTCTCCGCCAGCGCCTCCTCACTATC
>DAOUJS010000038.1:0-17438 GCA_034422355.1 Dehalococcoidia bacterium
CCGTCTCCGGAGACGATGGCCTCCAACGGGCCGGCGTCTTCCATCAATGCCGTGGAGTCCCAACCCACGCCAACCCCCAAACCGGAAGTTGTCCAGGTGGAGCTCCAACCCACACTGGCCCCCGGCCCGGACGTTGTCCATGCCGATGTCTCCCCTGCCGGTCTGTGGGCCGATCTTCCCCCGGAGGAGCTTGCGCTGCCGGTCGTGGAAACCGGGCAGTCCCCGCCGCGGCGGCTCGGCAGCCTGGGCATCCTTCTCTACATACTCGCCCCGATCATTCTGATCATCGCGCTGCTGCTGATCATGTTCGGCGTCAGGAACTTGCGGGGAGCCGAGAGCGCCACTCCGTGACCGGAGCGGCTTTCGGAGCGCGTATTTTTCAAGGGGATTATGTATGAAAGCAAACGTCAGGTTGCTTGACAGCCTCACCGGCTACCTGTAACTTTCATGCACTTGGTATGGTGGGGTAAGTGCGCTATAACGTCGCACTTTTGAGACGGCGGGAGCTCCCGCTGTGAATTTGGGAGGAATACGATGCAGGATGAGCCAGCATGGGCCAAGGCAATAGCCGATGGTCTGAGCGACTTGCGTAAGCAGGTTGGTGAGTTGGCTGACCTTCCTGCTGAGGTTGAAAGGTTGTCCGGCCTTCCTGCCGAGTTTGATAGGCTGTCCAGGCAGGTTGGCGAGTTGTCCGGCCTTCCCGCTGAAGTTGAAAGGTTGTCCGGCCTTCCTGCCGAGTTTGATAGGCTGTCCAGGCAGGTTGGTGAGTTGTCCGGCCTTCCTGCTGAGTTTGATAGGCTGTCCGGGCAGGTTGGTGAGTTGTCCGGCCTTCCTGCTGAGTTTGATAGGCTGTCCGGGCAGGTTGGCGAGTTGTCCGGCCTTCCTGCTGAGGTTGATAGGCTGTCCGGGCAGGTTAGTGAGTTGTCCGGCCTTCCTGCTGAAGTTGAAAGGTTGTCCGGGCAGGTTGGTGAGTTGTCCGGCCTTCCTGCTGAGGTTGAAAGGTTGTCCGGGCAGGTTGGTGAGTTGTCCGGCCTTCCTGCTGAGTTTGACAGGTTGTCCGGGCAGGTTAGTGAGTTGTCCGGCCTTCCTGCTGAAGTTGATAGGCTGTCCAAGCAGGTTGGCGAGTTGGCTGCCCTTCCTGCCGAGGTTGACAGGTTGTCCGGGCAGGTTAGTGAGTTGTCCGGCCTTCCTGCTGAGGTTGATAGGCTGTCCGGGCAGGTTGGTGAATTGTCCGGCCTTCCTGCTGAAGTTGATAGGCTGTCCGGCCTTCCTGCTGAGTTTGACAGGTTGTCCAGGCAGGTTGGTGAGCTGGCTGCCCTTCCTGCCGAGGTTGATAGGTTGTCCGGCCTTCCTGCCGAGGTTGAAAGGTTGTCCGGCCTTCCTGCTGTGGTTGGCGAGTTAACTGCCAGGGTTGATGGCATCGATGGGAAGTTGGATGTGTTGGTGGGGCAGGTCGGCCAACTGGTGGGAGCCGAGGTAGAGCGACGTGCCCACGGTAATATCATCAACATAGCAAGTGAACACCTCACACTACGGTCAGTCCGCATATTGCACAGCCATATTGTTCCTATGTCTGAAGAGTTGCAGGGAAATATCAACCAATCAGCCGTGAACAATAAAGTCACGGAATGGCAAGCCAACGACCTGCGAAAATGCGACATAATCATTAACGGTTTTCATCGGGAGGACCGTGAGCGAGTCTATTACGCCATCGAAGTCTCCAATGTCATAGACGCCAGCGATATTAACCGGGCCGTAGAACGGGCATCGATACTCGAATTGGTTACCGGGCAACCTAGCCGTCCAGCGGTAATGGGGGCCATTACTGACCCACAGTTTGAGGAGTTAGCCCACAACAGGAACGTTGCAGTGTTGCCCATACCGGGAACTAGGAGATAGTGATTGAGGTGGAACCCATTGTTAGGACAGGATCAGGGCTGAGCCAAGTGAGAGTCCCGGCTCTCCTGCCAGTGGTCCGGTTCCCTCTCCCGGTGAACACCTCCTCTCATTATATAGTTCCCTTCTACGACACCCTGCTCCCCATGGAACACTTCGGCCGGGGTCCGGTAGCCCAGGGCCTGATGGGGCCTGAACCCGTTGTAAAACCGGAAGCAGGCTTCCAGTCCATTCTGGGCCTCCGGGACGCTGGCGTAGGCTTTCAGGGACAGGTCCCCTTCCGAGGCAGCCCTGGGACGGTAGTAGATGCTGGAACAGTTGACGCCCAGCAGTGCACACTGCCGCACTATGGACAGGGACGGATGCTCCCGGTCCATCATCCGCCGCCTGGCCGGACTCATGGACCGGACCTCTCCGCCAGGAAATCTCGCTCCACCTTCAGTTGGCCGGTCTCCTGGTACAGGCAGGCGATCAGGTCGGCCTCGTTCCTGACCTTCTGCTCCTTGCCGTTGCCGAAGACACCAGTGGCGCCTTCGGTGAGTGCTTTCTTCCAGGCTTGAATCTGCCCGGGATGGACTTCATATCCGGCGGCCAACTGGGCCACCGTTTCCTGGCCCTTCACCGACTCCACGACTCCAGGGCTATCTTGACCCTGAAAGCCGGGCTGTGCTTCCTGCGTCCTTGCGCCATTTCCTGCTCCTTCCCGACAGCAACAGCTGCCCTCAGTTTAGGAGCGGGACTCTCACTTAGCTGCCTGTCCGAAATTCCGGGTCCATCCCACCTGCCACCGGCTCCCTGTCCGCCCGCTTTTTCAACACCCTGCTTCAGCCTCGCTGTACCGGGCCATGAGGCCGGCCTTGGTGCTGGCGGGATTCTGGTACGCGGGATTCTGGTACAATCGGACAATCCTGTTTTCGGGCGGCTGCGCTATTTACGAAGCGGTAATCTTGCTCAGCGATGACCTCGCTTGTTGACAGACTGAAGAGCCGGTTGGGCCTGCTGGCCCTGTTGGCAACCGCGCTGGCAGGGCTCGTCCTGCTGCTCAACATCCTGGTATCCCTGGTGGCGGCGGGACCTGCCGACCTGCTTGCGCCCAACCCCTCTGAAGAACGCACCATCGACATTCCCAATGGCGTCGGGCTGGTCACGCTGGCGGTTGTCATCGTCTCCGTTATCCTGGGCATCGTTGCGCTGGCCGCCCCTTCCCACTGGACGTTGCGAAACGGCATCCCCCGGCCGCGGAGGTCCCTGGCCATCGGGGCGGTGATAGCCCTGGTTGTCCTGGGAGCGGGGTTGTACCTGGCCTTCTCGGGGATGTTGGGCCAGGACATCCCGTATGAAGAACATCACGTCGAGCGGGACCTGGTAAAGCCCGTAGCCCTGGTGGCGTTGGCCGCGTTCATCCTGTCGGTGGCGGTCGTTGGGATCATCAACCCAAGGCTGCTGCTGGCCACCCTGGCCGTCTGGCTCCTCGCGGCGATTGTGCTCGGTCTCTTCAGTTCATCGGGACTGGCAGGGTTGAAGCTGTTCATGCGGCCCTCCGAAATTGAGACCTCGCCGGCCTACGCCGCCGAGGTCGAGAAGCGCCGGACTACGGAAGACCCCGCTCCGGCCAGGGAAGTGTCCATCCCGGACATCATCACCGAATCCAAGCCGCCGGGCATCACCGAAACCAGGCCGGCGGGCCGGCCGGAGGAAGCCGATGCCGGCGCGCGGGATGCGCCGGTGGACGACTCCACCGCGGAGAATAACGCCGCATTGATCTCCGCAATAGCGCAGCTTTTGGCGGGGACCGACCCGGAGGTGAGGGCGGCCGCGGCCAGGACGCTGGGCAGGCTCGCCGATGAATCGGCCATCCATGCGTTGGTTGACGCCGTGGTCCGCGACACAAGCCCCGAGGTGCAGGCCGCCGCGCTGGAGGCGCTGGCAGGACTGGACATCGGGCAACTGGTGCGGATGCTCAGGGAACACGAGGAACCGTGGATGAGAGCGGCGGTCGCGGCGGTATTGGGGGAATTGCAGGACCAGCAGGCGGTGGCGCAGGTGACGGAATCCCTGGGAGGCGACCCGGCGCCCGAAGTCCGCGCCGCTGCCGCGGAGGCCCTGGGCAAACTGCTGGATGAGGCCGCAGCCGAATTGCTGTCCGAGGCGCTCTTGTCGGATGAATACGCCGGGGTCCGGAAGGCCGCCGCGGACGCCCTGGGCAACCTGGGGTCCCCGGAAGGGCTGGACGCCCTGGCCCAGGCCCGCGACGGGGACGAATCCTTTGACGTAAGGGCGGCATCCGGGGCCGCGCTGGAGCAATACCCCCTTCCCGCCCTGGCGGACGCATTGCGGGAGGAGACCGGTCCCGGCGTCAGGGCCGCCGCGGCGCAACTGCTAGGGGAGTCCGACGCGGCTGAGTCCATACCGCCCCTGGTCGGGGCGTTGGAAGACCCGGACCCGGCGGTCGGCGATGCGGCGAAGGCGGCGTTGGAAAAACTTGGCAGCGTGGACTGGTTGGAGAACGGCGGCGGCGTCCTGACCCGGGAACCGGGGCCCGGGGATGTGGGCAGCAGCGCGGCGTTCATTCCGGGCAGCACGGAGTCGCAGTCCCGCCCGGTGCCGCGCCTGCCTGTTTTCCAGGTGACCGGGGCAAGCCGCTCCCGGTACCTGCGCACCACCGTCGGGCAGGGGAAGCTCGGTGTCACCGGCCCCGGTCTTGAGCTTCCCCATAACCGGACTGACCTGCCGGTCCGGTACGCGGGTCCGCCGGGGGAACGGACAGTCCCTCCCGCCGGGTCCCATGCGGAGCGCATCACCGTTGCTCCGGCGGGGCGGCTGTCGCATATTCCCGCCGGGGTTGTGCCGGTCTCATACGGGCTGGAGACCATCTCCATTCCCGGCTCTTTCCACCCTCACAAGGGAGTATTCGTCAGTCATGCCCCTGTCGCCGAATACTCCTGGTCTGCGACGGTGCCGGAGTACTCGCGGGCCCAGTTGGACGGCGCGGCTGCGTTCAATGACCCTGCATACATCCTCCAGGTGCGTTCCGGGCGCATCCGCGAGCTGGCGCTTGAGATTACCGCGGGCCAAACAACGCCCTATTCCAGGGCGAAGGCCATCGAGAGCTACCTCAGGACGAATTATGTCTATCGTTTTGCCGACCCGTCGGGCAAAGACCTGCCGCCGCCGGGCCATGACCCGGTGGAGTGGTTCCTGTTCGATCTCAAGGAGGGGACCTGCGGCAATTTCAGCAGCGCCTTCGTCGCGCTGGCGCTGTCCATCGGCCTGCCGGCGCGCACCGTATCCGGCTGGGCCATCACGCCGGCAGCGGATACCCAGATGGTCTATACCGATCAGGCCCACCAGTGGGCGGAGATAGCCTTCGACGGAATGGGGTGGGTCGGGTTTGAACCCACTGCGTCAGGGGGCGCGCCGACCCGCGCCGCTCCTGCTGTGCAGACATCCGGCCCAATCGCGGCGGAGTCCGGCACGGCACCCGCGCCGGACGGGACCCCCCAGTCCCGAACGCCGGGCCAGGGTCCGGGAGACTCGGCGGGCCAGGCGACCCAACCCTCGAAGCCGGACGCCCCTGTTAACGCCAGCCCGACGGCTGCGGCCATCCTCCCGACGGTCACCGAAATTACGGGATGGCCGGAACGGATGTTGAGAAATGTCGGGTTTCCCGTCGATGGCGCGGTGTTCACGGCATCCGGCCGTCCGGTCAGCGAGATGGAGGTTGAAGTCTTTATCAATGAGACCAAGGAACACGGCGGCGTCAGGATCGGCGCAGGGTTAGCCCGGAATGGAGTGTTCCGGGCGGAAGTCGAGATTCCGGGGGCAATGGGCCGGGGCGGATACCAACTGATTGCCCATGCCATCGGCAATGACCGGTACGGCGAATCGTGGAGCGACCCGGATATCACGGTCTACTCCGAGAGCGGCCTTGAACTCACCGGCCCGGCAGAGATCGCGGTTGACGCCCAGGCGGTCTTTCGGGGCAGGCTGTCCGAAGACACGGGCGGCGGTATGGCCGGACAACAACTGGCGATTGCCGTTGACGGTCAACAGATGCCCCCGCAGACCACCGGCCCGTCCGGCGACTTCAACTTCGCCGCCGTTTTCTCGGAACCGGGCAGTCACAGGGTCGAGGTCTCATTCGACGACCGGGAGGGGAACGGGGATTTCCTGGTGGGCAGCTCGGCGCGCCTGGACCTGACGGCGGTCATGCCAACCGAGCTGACAGTCGATGTGCCGGTCCATGTGGAGGTGGGAAAGGACTTCCAGGTCTCCGGCCTTCTCCGGGATGTTCGCGGCATCCCCATGCCGGCGGAAACGGTTGAAGTGAGAGTGGGCAACGGCCCGCCAGAGTCAATTGATACCGGACCCGGCGGCGAATTCCGGCTCACGGGTCCGGCCGACTCCGCGGGCGAATTGACCGTCCGCGCCGAGTTCGCCGGTCAGCCGCCCGTACTAGCCTCCAGCGGGTCTGCGCGCCTGGTCGCCCGGCACCTGACCCGCCTGTCCCTTGAAGTAAGCCGGGAAATAATGCAGGGGGAAAACGCGGAATTCTCGGGCCGGATCTTTTCGGACACGAAGCAGGCGGTTGGACCTGTCGGCCTGACCTTCGCGGACTCCGATGGGAACTCCCTGGGCAGTGTGACCACCGGCGATGACGGGGCATTCTCCCACTCTATCCCCTCGGTAGACGCGACCGGAGCGCACCGGGTCACCGTGTCATTCCCCGGCACGGACTCTCTTGCTCCCACCTCGGCAGGCGCATCTTTCCTGGTCCTGGCCCCAACCGTGCTGACCGTGGAGGGGCCGTTTCTGGTCAGGGCCGGGGACCCGGTGACGGCAACCGGACGGCTGCTCCGCGCCGGCGGCCAGCCCGTGTCCCACGCCGGGATAAAGGTGGACGGAGCGGACGGGCCTCCGGTGATTACCGGGGAGGACGGGGGCTTTGCCTGGGAGTTTACGCCTGACCTGAACGGGAGGTTGGACGCTCTCGATGTGGAGACGGACCTGAGCTTTGCCTTCGAGTTCGAGGGCACAGACCACCTTGCCCCGGCCTCGTCTAATCTGGGCGTGACCGTGGGTGTCCCGCGCGTGGTGGTCGAGCCTCTTCAACCGGTCGCCAGGGGAGACGCGGCCACCCTGCGCGGCATCGTCCTGATCGGCACCCGGGCCGTCCCGGATGCGGAAATCTCCATTGGCCCGGGGTTGCATGGCCCGGGGGTGCGGCTTCGCTCGAACGATGCCGGGTCCTTCACGCACCGCTACCAGGTTCCCCCTGACGCGGCTCTTGGGGCCGGCGCAATCCCGGTTGACGCGCCAGGGACCGGTGCGAGCGCAACGGTCCCGGTAGAGGTCAGGTCGGCTTCCAGTCTCATAGTCGCTCCCCTGGACAGGGTGCATCCGGGGAAGCTGGTATCCCTGCAGGCCATTCTGTTGGACGACACGGGAACCGGGATTCCGCAAGTCGTTCTGAGGACCAGCCAGGGCAGGGAGGCTGTGACCGGCCCCGGCGGCGTGGCCCTGCTTGAACTGGACGTGCCCGAGTCGGGGGACTTCTTCGCCGTCCCCGTGACATTCAGATTCGAGGGAGACGACCGGCACATGCCGCTGGTGTACTTCCTTGGGATACCGATCACCTACCCGAGATTCAACTGGCTGCTTTGGGCCGGGGTGCCCGCCTTGCTCTTGGTCGTTGCCGCGGCGGTGTTTGCCAGCCGGCGGCTCGCGCTGGCGGACCTCCCGGGGCCTTTCCGCCGGGGAGCCGCCCCGTCAACCGCGGAAGACCCGGGAGCGTCGCCCGCGGCAGGCCATGCTGAGGAGGGGCCGGAGCCCCAGGAGACACGGTTGGAGATTTCATTTGGGAGACCAGCCCCGGACTTGCCCGACGTATGGGGCGCGGGTGAGCCGGTGCCGGTGCGGATACGGCTTTCGACCTTGGACAACCGGCCTGTCGCCTGGGCCATGATCGAGACCCACGTGCCGGGCATTCTGCCTCCCGGGACCCTGGAGACGGAGGGCCAGGGGATTTGCGCCTTCGTCTGGAATGGGAGCGGCCTGGGCGAGTTCCTCGTGTCGGCCAGCTTCGCCGGTACGCCGGAGCGCCTGGCATCCTCTGAGTCCCGGAGTTTCCGCGTTGTGGAGTTCAGGGCGGAAATTGTCCGCCTCTATAACGCTTTCCTGGAATGGGCCCGGGAGAATGTGACCGGCATATCGGACCAGGCGACTCCCCGCGAGGTGGAATCAGTCCTGGTTGCCAGCGGTCTTTCCATTGACCAGAAGGACCTGGACGAGCTTATATCCCGGTTCGAGGAAGCGGACTACAGCGAGCACCTGATTACCCGGCAGCAGTATGAGGCCATGTACCGCGCCTGGCGGGCGGCAACCGGGGACTGACGGCTTGACTGCTTTTTTCGGCAACATTCGCGTCTTCATCGCCATAGCCGCGTCGGCGGCCGTTGTGGCTTCATCGCTGCTGTTCCGCTCCGGCGGCCCGGTGTTCCAGTGGACGGGGCTTGACCTCCACTACCTGTCCTGGCCCCTGGCGTTGGGGGGCGCGCTGCTCCTCCTGGGGAATCTGGTCTCCTGTTCCCGGAGGTTTGTCCCTCCGCATCTGGTATGGCCCCTTCCCGGCACGGAAGGGGATGAAACGGAAGAGGATGAGGGTGAAGAAGAGGGAGAAGGGTATGCCCGGTGGCGGCAGGCGGCGATGCTGCCCATACTCCAGGGACTGCTGACCGGGTCCGGCTGGACGGTGCTCCTCTATGGGGTCTTGTCGGCAGTGCCGCACCTGCCGGGTACATTGTCGGAACGGCCCGGTGCGGCGGACCTGACTTTTCTCACCCCCTACGCGGCGGTGTTCGACTCCCTGGCCGCCTGGGCGGTGGCGGTCTGCGCTCCCTTTGTGGCGGTCCGCGCGCTCAGGGAGGTCGTGCCCGTGGTCGGCGAAATGTTCCGGTTTCCCGCCCGCCGCCTCATCGTGCTGGGCGTCGGTTATGTCATCCTCGGCGACGGTGGGCTCCTGTCCGTGGCATTCGGGTTCTCCGGGTCGCGGGCAATGCTGGCGCTGGCGGCAATCGTGGGACTGCCGTACCTGGCGTCAATCCTCCGCAGGGTGTCTGAAATGCCCCTCCGGCGCCGGTACATGGTCCCCGTGCGCACGGGCCTTCTGATTGCGGACAGCGGCTGGATTGTGCTGCTGCTGGCCGTGATGGGGACGCTGCCCTGGCTGGCCGGGGTGCTCGCGGACCGAGGACCGGGCGGGGCGGTTTTCGTCAGGCCCTACCTGTTCGTGCTTGACAGGCTGGCGCCGTGGGCGTTGGCGCTGCTCTCCCCGTTCATCCTGGTGCGAGCTCTTGCTGTCTTCTGGCCCGCGGTCGGGACGGTCTTCGGGTTCCCGCTGATGCGCATCCTCATGCTGGCGGGCGCTTTCATCCTGTTTTCCGGCCAGGGAATCCTGTCTACCGCCTTCGGGTTCCCCGGCCCGCAGGTCTTGTTGCTGTTGGCCCTGGCCACCGGATTCTCATACCTGGCCTCGGTCCTCCGCAATGTGGGCAGACTCACACTGCCGGGGCCGGCCGGTTCCCTGGCAACGAATGCGCTGCCGTTGGCCGGTTCCCTGGCTGGGGCTGCCGCCCCGGCCTTGGTTGCCTGGGCCGGTCTGAATTTCCTCCCCGCTGTGGGCGCCATCCTGCTCGACCACCGGCTGAGCCATGATATTGGGCAGGCCGCGATGCCCTTCTTCGGGGGTTTCTACGACGTTCGCTACATGGCGGCCGGACTCTGTTCGGCCCTTTGGCTGACTGCCGGGCTTCCCAACCCCCTATGGTCTCCGGCCCGGATACATCTCAGGCCGACGATAGTGGCAGCCGGTTCCTGGGCTTCGGGATGTCTCGCCTGGGTCGCCGGCACCAGCCTGGCGCCGCTCGGACACGCCTTTCCGCTTTTGGGAGCAATCATGGGGCTGGGCTTGTTCTCCGTGGCCCTGGCGCAACTGGCTGCCTATGCGGCCTCTTCTTCGGACAGCGTGGTGGCGGACACGGCCGGGTGGCTGTCCAGGTCGAAAGTGCGGGCGTTCCTGCTCGGAGCTGCCCTGGCCTCCTATGTGCTCCTGTTGCGCCCGCTGTTCTATGAGGCAATGTGGTTCGCAGTGCTGTATGAATGGATAGTGGTGATGGCGGTGGCGTTGTTGGCCTTCTTCAAAGTGAGGAGATGGCTCAGGGAGGACGCGGCATCTCCGGCGGCCGGCCGCCCGGCCTGGGCTGACTGGTCCCGGCACGAGCCGGACCTGGGTGACAGGCCCGACCGCCGCCGGGATTTGATGCTCGACCTGGAACGCCGGTTTGTGGAATTTGGGGAGTGGAGGCGGTTGTGGGTATACGTCATGGGTCTGCTATACCGGAACAACGCGCCTTTGGAGGCGGTAAACCCGGTATTCCAGCCGCTGCGCCGTGCGGCCGTCTCTTCGTCCGGCGGGGGTTGGTTGTTCGGGGGAGACCGCAAGGGCAGACTCAGACGTCAAGCAGCCCTCCGGGAGTCGTTGCAGAGGTCGGAAGAAGCCCTGCTCGCTTCTCCGCGACCGTGGAGACCGATCAGCGAATCCGAATTCCGGGAAGCCGCCGGTCCCTTCGTGGAAAACGGTTCCGGAGCCGAGGGCCTGGTTGCGCTCCTGATTGCGGTCTACTGGCAGGGCGGGGCCAACCTGGACCGCGCCATAGACCGCTGTTACCCGGTATTCAACCTGGTGGGGAAACCACCGCGATGGTTCCATCCGCCCTGGACACGCGACAGGGCCCGGCGTCGCAGCCGGGAGGCACGCCGGCGGTTGGTCGATGACGTGGTATCCCGCCTGTTCGGGGAATCGGCCACACCCGCACGGCACGGGATGTTGGACAACGACGGTTTCCCGTCTGTCCAGGGAGTTGCCCCATGACCGCCCGGCGACTTTGAAACGCTCCATGCTGCCGGGCCAAAGTGCGGAAGGGATCCGAGCGAGGTGTTAGATATGGAAGATTCCCGCCTAGTCTGCGAGAGAATCATTGACCGTGTCAACGAGGTCTTCGTCGGAGACCGTCTGCTTCTGAGGAAACTGCTGGCCGCCGCGCTGGCCAACGGTCACGTGCTATTCGAGGACTACCCCGGGCTGGGGAAAACCCTGCTGGCCAAGGTCTTCTCCAAGGCCATAGGCGGCGATACGAAGCGAGTGCAGTTTACTCCCGACCTGCTTCCCTCCGACATTCTTGGCGTCAGCGTGTGGCGGCAGAACGAGGGGAGGTTCGAGATGGTGAAAGGCCCGGTATTCACCAACGTGCTGCTGGCCGATGAGATAAACCGCGCCCCGCCCAAGACCCAGGCCGCCCTCCTCGAGGCAATGGAGGAACGCCAGGTAACCATCGACGGCGATACCATGTCCCTGGGCAGCCCTTTCCTCGTCCTGGCAACCCAGAACCCCATAGAGCAGGAGGGCACCTACCCGCTGCCCGAAGCCCAGCTGGACCGCTTCCTGTTCAAGATGGCCACGGGCTACCCGGTAAATCAGGACCTGGAAAACGAAATTCTGCTGCGGCGCATACAGTGGCAGAAGGACGACCCTACCGACGACCTGGAACCGGCCGTGGACGTAAAAGGATTCGTTGAATTGCAGCAGTTCACCGAGACCGGGGTGTACGTGGACCAGGCCATCGTTGATTACATCACCCAGTTGGTGCGGCTCACCCGCGTCCACCCCAGCGTGGCCGTCGGGGTCAGCCCAAGGGGCGGCCTGGCCCTGCTGCGGGTTTCCCGCAGCATCGCCCTGATACATGGGAGGGACTTCGTAGTCCCCGACGACGTGAAAATGGTAGTTTCCGACGCCCTGGCCCACCGCATCATCCTGAACATCGAGGACACTTTGGAGGGAGTACGCCCGCAGTCGGTCATAGAAAGCGTTCTGGACCAGGTGCCTGTGCCTACGATGCTGCGCTGGAGGCCGTGACGCCAGTGTTCACCACCGCCTTCCTTGGCTGGATCGGCTTTTCCCTGTTTGTCATGGCCCTGGGCCTGGCATTGGGGAATGTCGTCCTGCTGACCGGGGCGGTTTTCATCATAATCACCGCCCTGATGGCCACGGCCCTGTCTCAACCGGCGGGGATAGCCGTCGAAAGGGAACTGCCGAAACTGACCTGCTGGGCAGGGGATACGCTGGACATCCGCCGCCAGGTCAGGGCCTCTGGTGGCATGGGTCCTGTGTTCGTCCACGACCCCCTGCCCGCGGAAGTCGAGGTGGTCGAGGGCAACAACCTGCGGGTGATCTGGAAATGGCCCGGCCCGAAGACCGCCGACCTCAGTTACCGGGTCAGGTTTCCGAAACGCGGACGGTATGTGCTGGGTGAAACGAGATGGGACGCGCAGGCCCCCCTTGGAATTAACCGGGGGAGGTCGGGAACGGGAGGGTCGAGCTTCGAGGTGTCAGTTGCGCCCAGGATACGCGGCATCACCCGCATGAACGAAGTCCGGGCGATGACCAAGAACCAGCGTTACCAGGATGACCTGACGGTGATCGGCACTTCGGCTGCCGACTTCAGGGAACTCAGGCCATACATGCCGGGGGACCCCATCAAGAGCATCAACTGGAAGGCGACCGCGCGCGGCGCGGGCATCGACAACATCCCGCTGGTCAACGAACTGGAACCGGAGGGGCGCAAGGCTGCCTGGATATTCCTGGACACCGCGGACTACATGAATGTGGGAAGCCCCCTGTCCAACCCGATGGAGAACACGATAGAAGCGGCGGGAAGCCTTGCCCAGTATTTCCTCTCCAAGGGGTCTACTCTCGGCGCATACGCTTACAACAACCTGGGAGGCCCTGGGGAACTGCTTGCACCGGACTCCGGCCGCAGGCAATTCCACCAGCTAACGCAAATGCTGACGGGCCTGCGTTCCGGTCCTCCAAGGCATGACCTGCTGCAAGCGGTAGAGTGGTGCAAGGGCTTCCTCTTCCGGCTACAGCCGGAGGTCTTCACCATAACCCGGCTGGACATCTACTATGCCAGGCCCGAGGGCGGGTCGCAGTCCTTCGACCGGTTCACCACCGCCATAAGACGGATGATGGCTTTCCGGACCAGGTCCGGGAGAGGGGGAAGGGTCAGGATCGTCCACGTAGGACCTTGCGGGATGGGTCCCGGGTTGACCCAAGCCCCGACAGGTCCCGATTTTTCCCGGTGGGAAGCGAGACCGATGGCGGCAACCCTGCGCCGGTCGGGAGCGGACGTCATAGAGTGGGAGCCCGACCGGGAGGACTTTATCGCGGCGCTTGTCAGGCACATGAACGCCTACCGGTGACGCGCTCATGGAAGCCGCGATCCATCAATCATTCACAGTATCAGGGACACAGCGGCAAGCTGCCGCCACAGTCGAGGTCAATAGATTGCATAAGAACCAGGACAGGATGCCCCAAACGCCCTGAGATAAACTATACGACGATGAGACTCCTGGCGATTGAACTACTGCTCATTACCGGCCTGTCAGCGCTGGCAGCATACGCGCTATGGGACTTCGCATCCTGGAAGGCGTTGCTTGTGTCAGCCTTCGCTCTATGCGTTGGAATATATTTGTTCCTGCAATTCCTCGGTCGCAGCCGGATGGCGTTCAGAGTGGCGGCCATACTGACCGTTTTACCCCACGCGGCCGGTATCTGGGCGCACAACAGCCTGGAATGGTACAGGTTCCTGGGCGTCGAAACATCTTTCGGCACAGGCCGCCCGCAGTTCTGGACCGCGGCGATGTTCATGTTGGCCCTGGCCGGGCTGGTAGCGCTATACCGGGTCATCGGACTCCGGGGCATGGGCCGGGAGCTTTCGTCGCGAGGCGTCGACGGCCCGGACCGCAGGGCCGTGGTCCTGAACGAAGGAATTACGTTGGCCGCCCTGATCGGGGCGGGTCTGATCCTGGCTTTGATCACAGCACAAGCGGGCTCGGTCCTGGGAAGGATAGAGTCCATGCCGGATATGTTGTCATCCGCCGTCCTGCCAATCGGGGGCGGAGCGGCCATCATCTTCTCCTACTGCGTTACGCTGTGGTTCCGTTCCCACGGCAGGACAGGAGATGCGGGAGCTTCATTAACCGAAGACGGCAGTGTCGTTGAGCCGGATGCCTGAACCTGGAGGTGCGAGAGGGAGAAGGCGTAGCCAACCGGGATGCTCGAAGGGAGCCGCAATGACGGGCCGTAGGTTTATAGGTTTATCGGTCTTCCAACTGTTCCCTGGGCCTGTCTTCCTGCTCACGGAGTTCAGGCGTCAAAGCATCGCCAAAGTCAGGGGGCTCCGAATACTGGCCGAATCTCGATTTCACTGAGGCCGGACATGGGGTTAGGGCACTACCTGATCCATGCCCTCGAATTCCCACGTCCAGAAGTCGGCTACCAATTCCGAGGGCGTCGGGAAGGGGCCGTCGATAACAGTGCGGCTAACGCTGTCGGAGGTTACCCATGGCCCATGGACACCACGGAGCAGCTCATGGGGCTGATGGGCGGTGTTCCCCGCCGCCGCGCCAACCCCAGGTGCTCCGGTCTTTGGCAGGCCGTTCCCTGGTCCACTCCGAAAACCGGCGCCGCGTGCTCCGTGACAAGGGCTACGCTACCTGGCCCGCCGGGACCGGTCCGCCGTCAGGGTCGCCCTGGGCCGCTGGAGCGCTCGCTGCCGCCGGGGAGAGGCCACGGTCTACGCCGGCATCGCCCTGCGCAGCCTGGACTCTCAGCTTAGCCACCAGGACGCCATCAACACTGCCGCCGCCCTGAGCGCCGAGGCCGCCCGGTCCGATGACCACTTCCTGCTGGAGCTGCTGCCCATTTCCCGTTCCAGCATCGGCTACGGCTACCAGGGCCAGGACTACGTGATCCACACCGACGCGACGTTCCGGCTGTCCTGCCAGGGAGACTGGCGCCCCTACTTTCTGGAGTTCGAGCGCCGCGCCGTCACCCCCAGGCGGGTCCGCGCCCGATTGAAGAACTACCCCCGCTACTTCGCCAGCGGCTGGGCCGACCAAGACCATGCCGGGCAGCTTCCCTTGGTGCTGTTCGTGTTCGAGACCCACGACGCCGAGGATGCCTTCCTGCACGCCGCCGGAGCGCACCGGCTGCCCATCTGTACCTCCAACCTGGATCTGATCAACGAGCTTGGCGTGTTACGCGAGGTATGGCGCGGGCCGCCGCCCAACGCCCCGGACCGGATGCCGCTGCACCGGATGGGAAAGGGATACACGAATGTACCTTCCCGTTCCAGGCGTTTCCTGTAGGGGAGCTATGCCAGACATGATTTCCAGGGACCGACTCTGCCAGACCCCCCAGGCTCGGAAATGGGGCATTTTGTTGCAGAACCAGTGCCCGTACCAGCGCGGTCGGGAAACCGAAACCCACCCGGTCGGCAAAGGCAGTCAGGACGCTGAAGTTTTCACTTTCCACCCTGGACCGGCGGACCGACTCGGGAGATATTCGCACGAGACGAGAGCCGCGCGGACTGCGGCACCGGATGTACGTGATGCTGGAAGACGACCTGCCGAGCGCTGTCGAAACCCCGCTACCGGAGCTGGCGGCGGCCCAGAAACGGGTGCGCGGCCTGGAGGAGAAGGCAGCCTTCCTCCAAGAGCAGCTTGACCTGGAGCGGCAACGCAACGCCGATCTGGTCAACCAGTTGAAGGCAACGCAGGACCGTCGTCGCTCCTGGTGGCGGGTCTGGCAGCGTCACGGCCAACCCACCGACCAACGCCCGCGGTTCCCTTCGTCATCTGAGGGGGGACTGCACGGGATACCGGTCTGGCCTGTTGCGTTCTCCAGAGTACTTACGCTGGAGTCACTAACTCACTGCAGTATATGTTACCTCCCGCCTTCCAGCCGGGTAACCAAAAGAGAGGAGACACGATATGGCCATGGACCAAAAGGACATGTACCTGAAGATGGTGCTCCGGGGCAAGTACCAGCGACTGTACCAGTACCTCACCGGTCTTCAGACGCAGGAATGGAGGATCTCCTGCAGCGAGGTCGAAGCGGTTATCGGGTTCGAGCTGCCCCCGTCTGCACGGCTGCACCGGCCCTGGTGGGGCAACCAGAGGGGCGGCAACGGCCACAGCCACGCCCTCGCTTGAAGCGTGTCTGGGTGGGAGACGACGGAGGTTGACATGGAAGCCGAGAGGCTGCTGTTCCGGCGAACAGATCCCCAGGCCCGTACCCAGGCTTCCCCTCGACGAGGCGTGGCCCGTCCACCCCACAGCGGTGTGGCCCGAGGGCCTGAGTCTCAGGCGAGAGGACCTCTACGATGAGAGGGTCTAGCCTATCGTGTTCATAGACACCAATATGCTGGTGAAGTCCCGTGTCCCCGGTGCGCCGGACCACGATGCGGCCCGGGCCAGCCTGGACCGCGCCTCTCGGGACTCTGAACGGCTCAGTATCAGCCGCCAGATAATGCGCGAGTACCTGGCAGTGGTAGCCCGCCCGCAGACCTGGCCGGTGGCCATCACCCGCGAGGAATCCATGGAAGACGTGAGCAGATTGATCGGCAGCTTCGAGATACTTGAGGACGGCCCTGTGGTCACCGAGTTGCTGCTCACGCTGTGCCGGGAGATTCCCGCTGGAGGAAGGCAGATTCACGACGCCAACATCGTCGCCACTATGCTGGCGCGTGGAGAGCGCCGGCTGCTGACGTTCAACGCCGCCGATTTTCGCCGTTACGGTGACCGCATAGAGTCGGTGGACATCTAGTATTACAACGACGGTTGTCATGATAGGAGGATGGGCAAGTCAGGCAGGGTTGGGCCGATGGAGAGGGGAGATGTATGCGGCAGCTTTCGAGCAGGTGTACGAGGCCTTTGTCGAGTTTCATGCTCACTTCGCTCCACTGTTTGGCCGCAGGGAGACGCGAGACCACAGCCGTCATTACCTCCAGGCGCTGCTGGTACAGTCAAGAGAGAGGCGCAATGCCGGGAATCTGCCGGAGGCGGTTCCGGCCTCAGCCAGGGTGATGCAGCGGTTCCTCACCGAATCCCCGTGGGACGATGACGCGGTGATGGGGCGTCTCCAGGAATACCTGTCCCCCCGGATGCAGCATCCCGAGGCAATATGGGTGCTGGATGGCAGCGGCTTTCCCAAGCAGGGCCGGAAGCCGGCGGGGGTGGCCCGCCAGTACTGCGGGCGGCTGGGGAAGGTGGCCAACTGCCAGGCCGGGATGTTCTTGGCATACGTCAGCCCGCTGGGCCGGGCCCTGGTGGACAAGGGGCTTTATCTGCCGGAGAGTTGGACTTCGGACCCGGAACGCTGTGCGGCAGCAGGGGTGCCGGAGGAGAGGCGGTGCTACCAGTCCAAGACAGAGCTGGCCCTGGCTATGCTGGAGCGGGCATTGAAGCGGGGACGCCAGGGTCATTTTGCTCTCCGTTCCTGCTTCCGAACGGGTGCCGCCGCTGATTTTCCGGCTGATCACCAGGTGGCGCAGGCCCCGTTCTGCGGCGTTGTTGTCAGATGGCGTCTCGGGATGCGATACGAAGACGAACAGTTCCTTGATGTGCCGTTCTATCCGCCGGCA
>DAOUJS010000039.1:0-59505 GCA_034422355.1 Dehalococcoidia bacterium
TGGACTACGACGGCACCCAGTACCACGGCCACGGCTCCTTGCCCGGCCCATCGTCGCCAGACGTGCCGGTGATGGCCTCGGCCCTGCGCCGCCGTTCTTTCCGGCTGTGCGGCGAGGTGGCCGACGGGGCCATAAGCTGGGTCTGCCCCGGCCAGTACCTGCGGGACGTGGCCCTTCCGGAAATGCAAAGGGGAGCGGCGGGGGCGGGGCGTGATGTGCCGCCATTGATTGCCCACGCCCCGGTCTGCGTTCACGACAATCCCGACGAGGTGCGGGAAGCGGCCCGCGCCCAGCTTGCCAACTACCCACGCTCCCCCTTCTACCAGGAGATGTTCGCGGCATCGGGCCACCCGGAGGCAAGGGAAGGTTCGTGGAGCGACGGGATGATTGAGGACGTGGTGCTGATGGGAGACGAAGAAACGGTGGCCGGCCGCCTCCGGGAACTGTTCGACTGGGGCGCCACCGAAATCCTGGCCCACCCCCTGACCGCCGGCGGGGACGCGCCGGCTTCCATGGAGCGGAACCTGAACCTGATCGCCACGGTCGGACAGGGGCTCTAGGCACGAAATTCAAACATGGATAGTCAGGATGCACAGGATATGTAAGTTCACAAGTCCAATAACATCCTGTAAGTCCTGTCTATCCATGTAAATATCACGAGGCTAAGTCTTGGCTTCGGCGGCGCTCTCCTGGCCGGATCCGTTTTGCTGGGCCCCATTTTCTTGGGAACCTGGACCTTGCCGGTCGGCATATACCTGGTGGGCCCGGTCTATTGCCCGCACCCGTCCGCCAACCAGCAGTTCCTGTCGCTCTGCGGCCCAGCGGTTAGAGGCTGCGACGCTCCGCACTGAACCCTGGAAGTGGGGCATGACGTAACGAGCCATTAGCTCAAAGCTGCGCAGCATCTTTTCCCGGGGCGCCCAGTCAATGGTCTGCACCAGGAAGCCGCCATAGCCGCCGCTCTGTTCCGCCAGTCGGTTCAGGCTCTCGATGCAGTCGTCGGGTGTCCCGATAATCCATGACCCATTGTCCCTCATGAATTCGGCGACGCCTTCCAGCGGGCCATCGAAGGCAGCCTTGCGCCCGTTGGTGCCCTCGGAATATTCGCGCAAGTAGCGGCCGGCCCCCATCTTCACTTCCTGCAGGGCCTGGTCCCGGTCTTCCGCCAGGTAGCAGGGAACGGCCAGCCTCCACTCGTGCCGGTCCACCGTTTGCCCGTGTTCGGCGGCGGAGGTCTCGGCGATCTCCCACAAGCCCTTGAGGTTGGAGGGGCCTGCCGACGGGTCCCGGGGTACAGTAATGGTCAGCACTGAGGCGCCGTACTTGCCGGCCATGGCCACACCCGCTGGGGACTGCACCGATGCCACGGACAGGGGCATGTAAGGACGCTGGTATGGCTTCAACTGAAGCATGGCCTCACGCAGCTCGAACCAGTCGCTCTTGTAGGTGATTGGTTCGTCCTCCGTAAACAGCCGCAGGATGATCCCCATGGCCTCGTCCATCTTCTCCCGCTGCGTCGTGGGGTCAATGCCCATCATGTAGGCGTCGCCGGGGAGGGCCCCGGGGCCCACGCCCAGCATCACCCGACCGTGGGTCATGTGGTCCAGTTGCACCATGCGGTTGGCCACCATGAAGGGATGGTGGTAGGGCAGGCTGATTACGCCCGTCCCCAACTTGATGTGCTTGGTCCGCTCGGCGGCGGCGGCAATGAACAGTTCGGGAGATGAGATGGTCTCCCAGCCTGCGCTGTGGTGCTCGCCGATCCACGCCTCGTCATAGCCCAGGTAGTCCAGCCACTGGATCAGTTCCATATCCCGGTCCATGGCCAGGGTGGGATTCTCTCCAACCCGATGGAACGGCCCCAGGAAGATTCCGAATTTCATGCGGTCGGGAAGGTTCATTGCAGTCACCTCAGCGGTAAACAGGTTGGTGAAGAAGGTTTACATCAATACGGGGGAACTCTGCCGACATTATAGCCATGCACCAATAGCGGGGCAAACGGAATCGTCTAAGGTCTCAAGTCCTCAATCGTCCCGTCCACATAAAGAATCTGCAGGGTGGACAGGACGCTGGACAATAGTTGGGGCTGCTGCGATGGCTCCACTTCGGCGGCCAGCTTGTTGAGGATGTGGGAGACTGAGGCCTCGCCGTCCAGCATGGCAACCAGGCGGGCCACCAGGTCGCTGCACGGCAGTCCTTCCGGATGGCCTTCAGTGATGAGTGCGAAGCCCCACTCAAAGGCGCCGTCACCGGCCACGGGCTTCCGCTCTACCCGCACCCCGGGACGCATCACGGGTTTGGTCGCCAGAATCGCAGGGGGCTGGCCGTCCCGGGGCGCCAAGTACTCTCCCACCTTGGCCTGCCTCCTTGCTCGATCATCTTCCACCAAGCGGACGCTGTCGGCGAACGACGTTGGAGCTGCGCCCCGCTCCAGGACCATTCGCTCATAACCCTGCGGTGGCTGACCCGCCACTGCCTGGATGAATGAAGCTCGCGGCGACTGGCCTGTCTTGCTCTCTTCATCTCCTTCCAGAATACGCCGTGCCTCCCAAAAGTAGGACTCCACCGTGCGGTTGCTGGAATAGAACAGGCGAACCATCTCCCTGAAGTGGCGGTACTCCTTCATGTACAGTTCCTGGTACACGTCGGCTGCGGCCGGTCCCATTTCCGGGTCTCGCAGAGCCGTGGTTACATAGGCGGCGGCCAGCACGCCGGACATGAGGGCCAAGTGTACGCCCGAGGAGAACAGGGGGTCTATGAAGCAGGCAGCATCCCCGGCCAGCACGTAACGGTCGCTCGCGATACTCTTGCAGGCATACGACCAGTCCTTGACAATGAATGGGCCGGAAACACGCTCCGCTCTGGCCAGCATACCGGAAGTGTGAGGCGCCTGCGCCAGTTGTTCGTCCAGGAACCGTTCCAGCCCCAACCGCCCGACCTCCCTTTCCCCCACCTGCTGGTCCACCACCGCGCCAACGCTGGCCTGCCCGGTATGCAGGGGAATGCTCCAGAGCCAGCCGTTAATGTAAGACTCGATGAATATGTTGCTGTCGGACGGCGGTGGCAGTCGCTCGCCCCCTTCGTAGTAGGCATATACCGCCAGGTTCCGGAAAGACTCGTCCCATTGACGCAGGCCCAGTTGACGGCCCAGGAGGCCGTTCTGCCCGCTGGCATCCACGACGAAGCGGGCTGGAAGGTGCTGTTCTTTGCCCCCGTCATCGACGCAGCGGACTGTGGTTGCCCAGGTACATTCACCCGAAGATTCTTGAGAGTCGGGTAGTCCTTGATGGCGATTTCCGGTGGAATGACGGTTCCGCGAGTCAAGCATGACTTCCGCAGCCCGCCATCCCTGCCGCACGTCTACCCCGTGACTGGCGGCGTTATCCAAAAGCAGATGGTCGAAAGTGGGCCGCCACACCTGGTAGGAATGGGGGTAGCGGCGGTTGGTCTCACCGAAGAACCAGCTCCAGGGTTCCTTGTCCTTCCCCCAGACCATGGTGGCCCCCAGCTTTTTGACGAAGCCCTGGGCCTCTATGGCCGGGAGTACGCCCAATTCTTCCAGGATGGGGATGCTGGCAGGCAGTAGCGACTCCCCCACGTGGTCCCGGGGAAAGCGCTCCCGTTCCAGCAGGATGACACTCCAGCCTTGGCGGGTCAGCATGGTGGCGGCAGCGCTGCCGGCCGGCCCACCGCCGATAACGACTACGTCAGCAGTTGCTTTCTGGGTCATCTAAGTTGAGAGCCTTTGGCACGAAACCAGGACCCGGAGTAAATCTGCAAAGGGCGGGTTTGAAACCCGCCCCTACACTTTTGGCAAGCCCGGTTACGTTCTCTAATCGTCGCTGGAATTCACAGCCTCCGCCTGCTTGGTCAAGTCCTTTCCCGTCGCGGGGTCGACCTCAAAGGGCCCCGGCAGTTCCAGTTCCTCGGCAATCTCCTTGACCCTGGGGATGACCTCCTCCCCCATCAGGCGCAGGCTGCGCATGGCGTCGTCGTGCGTCATGGCGCCGTCCCCGTCCCAGAAGAAGATACTACCTGGGCGGATGTACTCCAGCACATGTCTGATCCTGGAGACTACCGTATCCGGCGTTCCGGTGATTATGGTGTAGTCTTCAATCTGCTGCTCATAGGGACGCCCCAGGACCCCGGCCACGCCGCCGGTACCTCCCCGGGCCGCCGTTGCCACCGACTGAGTGGGCAGCACACGGGTCCGGGAGGTCAGGCCTGGCAGGTTTACCAGGGCCGGGTTGACCGTCCCTTCGTTGCCGGCCAGGAAGGGGTTGCTCGGGCCCTGGACGTACTTGCGGGCCGTCTGCTCCGCCAGTTCCTCGGTCTCGTCAACGTGTACCTTCCACAGGTAGCCGATGTTCTGGGGTCCCGACTCGTAGCCGTGCTCTGCGGCCGTGTCGTGGTAAAGCTGGAAGGCCCGCTTGGTGGGTTCCATTTCGGTGGCCAGCATGATGTAGGGAATGCGCTTCTCTGCGGCCCACATCAACGAGTCCCGGCTCACCACCCCGGGCAGCCAGATGGGCGGATGGGGTTCCTGGTAGGGGCGTACCCAGGGGTTTACGTGCCGGTACTGGAAGTGTTTTCCCTCCCAGCGGAATGGGCCCGGGGTGGTCCACGCCTTGACGACAAACTCGTGGGCCTCCTGGAACCGCTCCCAGTTGTACGGCGGCGGCGAGTTGTGGGCTACGCTCTCCCGGCCCGTTCCCCGAACCCACCCTGAAACCAAGCGGCCACGGGAAATCATGTCAATCATGGAAAGCTGTTCCACCAGCCACAGCGGGTCGTCCCAGATGGGCAGAATGTTACCCAGCAAGACGACCTTGGCCCGGTTGGTCATGCGCGCCAGGATGGAAGCTTCAACGTTCATGGCGCCACCCATGCAGAAGGGGGTGCCGTGGTGCTCGTTGAGCATCAACCCGTCAAAGCCCATCTCCTCGGCGTACATCTTCTCGTCCAGGTATCGGTTATACAGTTCCGCGCCCAGCTTGGCGTCGTAGATTTCGTTGCTGACCGTCAAGTCCATGATCGGCTTTCCGGTGGCGCCAAAATAACCTGAGCGGGGATCCTGGTAGGGGCGTTCAGTGAAGTACCCAATAAACATTCCGTTCTACCTCCCTTGTCTGGGTGGAGAAATCTTCCTGCGCGTCCCGCCGACTTGCAGACACGCGGCAAAGTTGTTTCGCTAAGAGAAGAACTGCCTGACCAGGCCGAGAAACTGGTCGGTCTTTTCAACCTGAGGCATGTGGCCGCAGTTCTCCAGGATTTCCAGGCGGGACCCCGGTATCGACTGATGGTAAACCTGCCCTGCACTCAGGGGCACGAAACCGTCCTCCGCTCCCCACACGACCATGGTGGGCAAGTCCTTGAGGCGAGGCAGCAGGTTCGGCATTGCGGGGTAGTACATGTAAGGTTTCCATCCGAGGCGGCAGGCCTCCTCCCGGGCAATCTCCCACGCCTGGGCCTGCTCCGGCGCCGGCTGGTCGGGGCAAATGTCCAGGAACTCGGGAGCGCTGTCGGGATCGTGGAAACAGGCAGTAATGCAATGCCCGGGCACTTCCAGGAACATGTCGTAGATGTAGCCTTCCGGCGGAAGGACACCCATGGCGCCCACGAGGGCCAGCCTGTTAAATTGCCGGGGATTCATGGTAGCCATTTCGGCGGCCAGCCAGCCGCCCAGAGAAAAACCGATGGCGTCCACGGAGGCCAGCCCCAACTCGTCCAGGGCCATCAGGTACCAACCTGCCAGGTCCCGCATGTTCATTATCCAGTCCAGGCGGGGCGTAGGCCCGAATCCCGGGTGCGAGGGAATGTACACGGTAAAGTTCCGGGCCAGTTCCTCCTGGTAACGCAGGGAACCCAGGTAGCCAAATTCGTCATTGAGGATAAGCAGGGGATCGCCTGATCCGCCCTTCCTGAGGTGCAAGTCAACGCCGGCCACGGTACGGGTTTCTTCAGTCCATGCAACGGACACGGAAGCCATAGAAAAACCTTCCAGGGCAGAAATGGGGGACTTGGGCAGAGTGTAGCAAAGCCGTTGATTGAAAGCAAACGGGAGTACTCCGCATTTGGAGTACTCCCGATGTCGACCGTCAGCATGGGAGTGATGAAGGGACGCCGTCACTCACTCTTTAACAACTCCCGTGATGGTGATGTGGCCCATGATGGAGTCGGCCGTTGCCCCATGCCAGTGGTTTTCCCCTGGCAGTATCTGCACAATATCGCCGACCGAAACCTGGTGGGACTCATGCTCGTTGGCCACAATGCCGTTGCCGTGGACCACCACCAGCAGTTGGTCGGTGGCATGGGTATGCCAGCCGGTGGTTGCCCCCTTGCCAAAATTCACGACGCTGCTGCTGAACCATTCACTGTCGCCGTCGCCGAGCAGCGGCTGGCGGGTGCGGCTAACGTCGCCGCCGGTCCAGCCCTCAATGGGGGTGGCCGTGGCAATGGGGACCTGGTCTATACGGGATAGTCTGAAGAGTTTCATGGTTTGTTCCTCCTAAGTTGGAATTGTTGCTCACCAATCCGTGGACCAAGCATGACAGGTGGCTGCTCAAAGCTCCTCAATCAAGACTTGGCCTCCATTCCTGAATTGCGCCGTCAACTGACTCCCGGCCAGCAGGCGAGTACCGATCAGTGGAACTCCTCGCGCTTCTAAGACAGGAATAGAGCGCAGTCTGTCATGCCACAAAATTTGTCCGACAAATCCTCTCCATCTCTGCTGGACATTGTTCCCCAAGGTAACGTTTGTGGGAACACGCTCCTCAAGCTCAAGCCCTTGGATAAGTTGCGGTGGCAAGGCCAGTGTTCCGTTATACCCTGTGTCCAGCACAGCTTCTATCGAATGAATCTGTCCGTTAGCATGTCGGATTCGCAGAGGCACCCAGGCCTGCCTCCGGGAATCCATGCGTCCTCTAATGGTCAATATTTTCCTAGCCCCCGCCCAAGTGGTATGCCGCCTTGTAACCCACTCTTCCCATAAACCCCACCAACTCAGGCCGTCGTTCCTTCAACCGGTCGTGAGCGTCCAACTCTTCCTCGTCTATCTCATAGTCACCACTCACTATATCAATGACAATGAACTTTCCGTTCTCAGATGGCTCTACCAGGTGCTTAATCTGCTCCTTGTAGATTTTTTCCCCCTGATCACAAATTTCATCGGTGGTGTATTTCTTCGTTGCCACGACGCACCTCTCCTGCTCGACCGTCCTATCCCGCTATATCCCGCCAACCCGCACCTATATCTCCGGGTGCCGCTGGTACCAGTCATTGGCCTGCTCGTAGGCGTAGGCGGCGTTGAACAGGGTCTGTTCATCAAGAGGCCGGCCGGCTATCTGCAGGCCTATGGGCAGGTTATTGGACGTGAAGCCGCAGGGCACCGAAAGGGCCGGTACGCTGGCCAGGTTGAAGGGCGAGGTAAAGCTGCGCCGTCCCCGGTAACCGTCCAGCACCTCCTGCTTGCTGCCAATGCCTGCGCGGTCGGGTATCAGTGAGGCCGGTATGGATGATGTTGGCATCACCAGCACATCTACCCGGTTAAGCGCATCCAGGATTTCCTGCCTCAGTGCCTGCCGGGCCTTGAGGGCTCGCTGGTACGCCTGGGCTGGAACAATGCTGCCAGCCAGCAGGCGTATCCGGTTATTGTAGTCGTACTCTTCCAGGTTATTGCCCAGCCCTTCCCGGTGCAGGGACGCGGCATCCACCATAATGATCAGGCTGGACACGGCGGCGGAGTGAACCATCAACGGCAGCGACACTTCCTCAACATCGGCTCCCAGCTCACCCAGGCGGGCTATGGCCCGGATTACCGCCTCTCCTACTTCCGGGTCCACCGCGTCCGAATAGACCCGCTCCTTCACAACCCCCACCTTCAATCCCCGAATGTCCTGCGTTAGCCTGGCCTGATACGAGGGTACCGGGGCGGGGCTGGTATAAGGGTCCCTGGGATCGTAGCCAGCGATTGCCTCCAGCGTCATGGCGCAGTCCGACACGGTGCGGGAGATGGGGCCGGCTGTGTCCATCGACCAGGCCGCGGCCTGCATGCCGTACCGACTGACCCTGCCCCAGGTGGGGCGGATTCCCACCAGGCCGCAGAAGGTTGCCGGCCCTCGTATGGAGCCGCCGGTATCCTCGCCCAGCGACGTTGCACACAGGAAGGCCGCGGTGGCCGCGCCGGACCCGCTGCTGGAAGTGCCGGGGTTTCGGTCCAGGTCCCAGGGATTGCGCGGGCGCCCATAGGGATGGTGAAAGGCGTCGCCGCTGGCGAACTCGCTCATGTTCAGTTTGCCCAGCAGCACTGAACCGGCCTCCCGCAGCTTGGCAATGGCCGTAGCGTCCTCCTCCGGCACATTTTCCGCCAGAATCGAGGAGCCTCCGGTGGTGCGGACGCCTTTGGTGTTAAGCTGGTCCTTTACCGCCACCGGAATGCCGTGCATGGGGCCCCGGTAGCTTCCGGCGGCAATCTCTGCTTCCGCCCGTCGGGCCTCTGCCAGGGCTTCTTCTCCCGTTACCGTGATGTACGAATTGAGCTTGCCATCCACCTCGCCTATCCGGTCCAGGTAGGCTTCTGTCGCCTCCACCGGGGAAACTTCCCGCGCCTGGATCAGGGTAGCCAGTTCCGTGGCGGACAAGAAAGGAATCTCCTGCTTGTTCATGGTTCCGGCCTCCTTCAGGCGGTTTCGGCGCGCTTGTCCAGCAGAATTATGGGCAGAGCCTCTATTTCGTCCAGCCCTGGAACATCGATGCTGTCCAGAGCTTCCAGCACACCGTTCAGGCTGTACCCAACTTCCGCCACCAACTCCGGTGGGATGGTGACACCGGCCGCACGGGCCAGGGTAAGAATATCTTCATCCGTCAGGTCAGGCATGGAGTCCTCCTGTGTCGGGCCAGGGTATGGTGTAGAATACGGCAAAATACCGTCGATGCCAATGCCCTTCCCACCGGTCGTCGGACCGCCATCGAGGTGAAATCATGCAGAATTGGGCCGGAGTAATCATGGCCGCTGGCGCCGGCCAACGGATGATGTCAAAGATACCAAAGCCGTTGCATAAGGTCTGCGGCAAGGAAATGATCCGTTATCCCGTGGAAATGCTGCAGGCCCTGGGTATCAACCGTCCCCTTATCGTGGTCTCACCTGCCACCGAATCGCTTGTTCGGCAGGCGCTGAAGGATAGCGTGGATTATGTCGTCCAGCCTGCTCCCAGGGGCACAGGAGATGCGGCGGAATGCGCCGTGAAAGCCCTGCCAGGGAGCATCCGGAACCTGGTCCTGCTGGGCAGCGATTCCCCACTCGTCCAGGCAAGCTCGGTGCAACAACTGGTGAACAGGCACCAGGCGGACAGCAGCGTCATGACCATGCTCACCGCCCCGGACATGCTGGGCCCCGACCTGGGCCGACTGCTGCGAGACGAGACCGGCGGTATCCTGGACCTGGTCGAGGCCGCCGACTGGAAAGGCGACCCCTTCGCTCCCGCCGAAATCAACGCCGGGGTCTACTGCTTCAACCGGGCCTGGCTACAGCAGCGGTTGTCCGAAGTTGAACTCTCTTCCAGCGGCGAACAGTATCTCACTTCCCTGGTTGCCCTCGCCGCCCGGCGCGGAGACCGCATTAGCGCGGTTGCCAGCCAAATGCCCGAGGAAATATTCGGGGTAAACGACCGCATCCAGTTGGCCCAGGTGGAAGCCGTCATACGCTGGCAAATAAACGAACGCCTCATGCGGTCCGGTGTCACCATTCAGGACCCTGCATCGGTATTCATAGATTCGGACGTTACCATCGGCGTAGATACGGTGGTCCGCCCCAACACCTGCCTGCAAGGGCAAACCACGATCGGTGAAAGCTGCGAAATCGGCCCAAACTCGGTAATCCAGGACTCCATAATCGCCGACATGTGCCGGGTAACTTCCTCCATGCTGGAAGAAGCCACCCTGGAGGCTGGCGTGGATGTGGGCCCGTTCAGCCACCTGCGCCCCGGGGCATACCTGGAATCCGGCGTACACATCGGAAACTACGTGGAAATCAAGGAAAGCCGCCTGGGAAAGGGTGTCCTGGCCGGTCACTTCAGCTACCTGGGCGACGCCAGCATAGGGGAGGGCGCCAACATCGGCGCCGGCACCGTTACCTGCAACTTTGACGGCAGCGACAAACACCGCACCGCCATCGGTGCCGGGGCCTTCATTGGCTGCGATACCATGCTGGTGGCTCCGGTTTCAGTTGGGGACGGCGCCGCTACCGGAGCAGGAGCGGTGGTGACCAGGGACATTCCAGGAAATTTGCTGGCCGTGGGAGTTCCTGCTAGAATTAGAGAAAATCCACCACGAAAAGAGACGAGATCGTCCAACTGAAGAAATATTGGATACTGATAGTTTACCTCCATTATTAATAATTCTCGTTGGCTCCCTCTTCCTCTTCACCCTCCTGAGTCTCGCCGAGCACACGGGAAGCGGTGGCGGTGGTATTCTTCGGGACAATTCGTCGAATCAGCGGGCCTGGTTCGTGATTTCCCCGTTCAAGTATGCCTGTATCGTCGCTACTGTGCTTTCGGGCTTTTCCATCATCCGGCTCCTCCTTGACCAGGTATGGCAGGATACCGCCATTAACCCGGTGTGGCTGGACGCAGTCATCGTATTCCTGGCCTCCCTGGTCGTTTTCACTGTTATCCACCGGCTGGCTTCTGCCGTGGCCATCCGCCACCAAGGGGTGGTGGCCCGCTTTTCGACCCCCCTGCTTTCCCTCCTCCGCCGGAGCCAGGGCCGCTCAGCAAATGGTTCCGCAGGGACCGGAAACGGCAGCGCGCGGCAGGACGGCGCCGGGGTAGCTGACTCCACGACCCTGGACATTACCGAAGAAGAACTGGTGAGCATGGACCGGCACGACCGGGAGATGCTTCGCTCCATAATCCAGCTGGACAACTCCACCGCCCACGAAATCATGGTCCCCAGGCTGGACGTGGTAGCCCTGGAAATCAATACCCCCATTCCCCAGGCCATAGAACCCATCATCAAGAGCGGACACACCCGCATACCCATTTACGAAGAGAACATTGACCATATCGTCGGCATCATCCACTCCCTGGACCTGCTGCAGCTCTTCTCCAGTGACGACTGGGCACGCGCTTCTCTCAGGGACCTGGCCCGGCCAGCGTATTTCATTCCCGAAACCAAGCGCCTGGACGTATTGCTGGAAGAGTTTCAACAGAAGGCAGTCCAGATGGCTGTGGTGGTGGACGAGTACGGCGGCACCGAGGGAATAATCACCCTGGAAGACCTGCTGGAGGAGATCGTCGGCGAAATCGAGGACGAGTTCTCCTGGGCCGAAGAAGAAGAGGTGGTCGTGGAGGACGATGGCAGCGCCGTGGTCAACGCCAGCGTCACCAACGACGTCATCGAGGAAATGTTCGACGTCAAGCTGGACAATCCGGACGTTGACACCATCGGCGGTTACGTTTATATGAGCCTCGGTCGCATGCCCCACGTAGCCGATATTGTGGAGACCGAAGCTCTCTCCATTGAAATCATCTCGGTACTGGGACGCCGGATTCAGAAGGTCCGCGTACGCCGCAAGGAAAGCGCATCCTCGGTAGGCGCCCAGTGATCCACGTTACTATTGCTCGAAACCACGGCCCACAAATACTGCGGACAATGAAAGGGGGCGGGAAGAAATTCCCGCCCCTGTCCGTTCTGCGCTTGTACCGCCCTGGTTTCCCATGGGAGGGACTTCGTTAAATTGGGCCTCACCCGCTACTCGTAACCCAGTGGGTTGACCCAGTACTCAGGGTCGGAAAGACCTGCAGGGTATAGCTGCTGTCCTGCTATGATCTCCCCCGAAGCGGGAGCTACCCTGTGGGTGAACTTGAACTCGGGAACGGCACTCCCGCCTTCGTTGTCCGAAGTAACTGGCTTAGCCTGCTCCGGGGCGGTTATCGTAGTCACCAGTCCCGCCTCGGCATCAGATGCGAATCCGTAGTAAGCCAGGCCGGAAACCAGCAGGATCCCCGCCAGTACCGCAACAAAAAGCGCGGGCAGATACTTGGCATTGCTCTGTGGGCGTTCGCCCAGCAGAGTGTAGTCGTAACCAGCTTCCATAAACACCCCTCACACAGAAAAAAATAATTGAAGAAGAAAACTATTCCTATACGCCGAACGATACTGCTTTCCCCTTCCGTCTCCTCTCACCAACCCGTTGCCACACTTCCACCCTGGGATCACTCCGGGGAATTTTTCCGGAAGAGGCGAATAATTGCCCGCCTAGCGGGACCTTGCCGCATTCATGCCACCCGGAGTTATCGGCTCATTCAGGTAAATGTCGCCGTTCCGGATCTTTATGTTGAATCCGCAAGTAGGATTTATGCACACCCAAGCCTTATAATGCACTGCCGCCCCCTGCCCACCGTAGTCGGAAAGGGGCACCAACTGGCCCTCGCTGCATTTCAGGCACCTGGGTAGACTGTATTCTTCCACTGCATCACCCCCACCTATGTATTGAGCCGAGTATAGCACCCGTATTTTGACTCAAACAAGTTATTCAACCGACAACTATTGCCGATTTTCCCCTTGCTCTACCGGCTCTAGGCCGGACAAGTCTGCCTGCCTGCACTTCCCAAGAGCAAAAAGGAAGGGGGTCGAACGCCTCCTTCCTTCTCTGCCTTTACTGCATTACCGGCGCCGGTGCGCTACTCGAGGAAGTCCTTGAGTTTCCGCGAACGGGACGGATGCCGAAGCTTCCGCAAGGCCTTCGCCTCAATTTGCCGGATTCGTTCCCTGGTGACGCCAAACTCCCGTCCAACTTCCTCCAGGGTGCGGCTGCGTCCGTCTTCCAGGCCGAATCGCAGCTGGAGTACCCGGCTTTCCCTGTCAGTGAGGGTGCCCAGTACCTCCGATACCTGCTCCTTGAGCAACTGGAAGGAGGCCGCATCGGCGGGAGCGGGAGCGGTGCGGTCTTCGATGAAGTCGCCCAGGTGAGAGTCTTCCTCCTCGCCAATGGGCGTTTCCAGCGATACCGGTTCCTGGGAAATCTTCATGATTTCCTCTACTTTTTCCGGCCCGATCTCCATGGCGGCGCCGATTTCCTCCGGCGTCGGTTCCCGTCCGTACTCCTGCAGCAGCCTCCGGTGCTGGCGCATAAGCTTGTTGATGGTCTCCACCATGTGCACCGGAATCCGAATGGTGCGGGCCTGGTCGGCTATTGCCCTGGTAATGGCCTGCCGGATCCACCAGGTGGCGTACGTGCTGAACTTGTAGCCCTTCCGGTAGTCGAACTTTTCCACCGCCCGAATCAGGCCGATGTTGCCCTCCTGGATCATGTCCAGCAGCGCCATGCCCCGACCGATGTATTTCTTGGCTACGCTGACCACCAGCCGCAGGTTGGCCTCCGTCAGGTGGGCCTGGGCCCGGTCCCCGTCGGCCTTGATGTGGTTGAACCTGTTGCGGAACAGGGGCTCGTACCTGGCCAGTTCGGGAAGCGAACCAACTTCGCTGAAGGTCGCGTCCAGTTGCAGCAAAGTGCAGTCGCGCAGCACGCCCACCGTATCCGGCGCCAGAATCCAGCGGTCCAGAGACAGGTTCACTACTTCGCGATAGACCTCGTCCCGTTCCAGCTCCAGCGTTTCGGCCAGGCTGACCAGCATATCCTCCGAAACCTGCGCGTCAATGGCATCTGCCAGCACGGGTTCATGTATCAACTGGGACAGGGTCGGATTGCGGGGCAATTCCAGGTAATCGCTCAGGGCGTCCACCAGCGCGGTTGCCCGCACCAGGCGACGCAGCAAGGCCTCGGTCAATTCCCAGTTGCGGCCGCTTTCGTTGAACTCCTTGCGTATCTTCTTGCTCAGCAGGTCCGGGCTGCGCAGGGGGCCCAAATCTATCTTCTCACCCTTGAAACCCAACTCCGGTCCGCGCCGCTCTTCCAGCACCTCCCGCTCCAGCGTCTGGCAGTACTCCTCACCCAGCACTTCCTTGCCCAGGGCCAGCAGGTGCTTCTCGCCTTCCAGCTTACGCGCCAATTCGCGTTCGTCCTTGGCGGCCAGCAGACCTACGCGGCCGATTTCCCGCAGGTACATGCGCACCGGGTCGTCCAGCACCTGCAGACTCTCGGCCTCCGCCTCCCAGTCGGGTTCTTCACCCTCTTCTTCCTCGATTTCAGCATCGGCGGGCCCTTCGTCCAGCCTGTCCGAGGGGTTAAGCGTTTCCGGCCGCCCCGGCACCCACTGCTCGTCCTGCTCATCCTGGTCTTCAGCGGACTCCACCACCAGCGGAATCGTGGCGACTGCTATGCCGCCTCCCTCAACCAGGTCTTCCTCCTCCTTGACCACCGCGCCAAGAATTCCGAGATATTTCTCGTTGTCCGACGGCTCGTCGTTTATGTCATACAAGTCATCCTCGGAGCTGATGTCCTGGTTGGTCTTGTTGCGTCTTACCATATATTGTCACCTTCCACGTGTTGCATTCTGGGAATACTGCCTTCGCGATTCCTCGTTGGCCTTGATTCTCCTGTTATTGACTAGTACATCATCAAATGTTTCTTCAGTAATTTCCGAAAGGTCTTCGGAAAATCGAACCTGTTCAGCCAGTTTCAATTCTTTCAGTTGCCGCTGTTCCAGGCGTGCCAGAATTTGCCGCAATCCTTCCTGCCGCTCCCATGGCTCCATGGGCGGCAGATTCCTGGAAGCCAGTCTCTCCAGGTGTCCCCACAGTTCCGGCGCCAGGCTGCGCTTGGCCTGTTCCGCCAGGCTCTCTTCCGGCATCAGCATTTCCGGCGCTTCGCTCCATGCTGTAGTCAATTGAAGATAGATCTCCCGGTTCTCCGGGCGCCTGAAATATTCGGGCGGCAGGCCCCCGTATATCGGCAAGTCAATTGCCAGGTCCGGGTACCGGAGCAATAACGCCAGGCAATGCTCGTCCAGCGGGTCGCGTTCCTCCGCCAGCAATGCCGACCGGTCAACGCCGGCCTGGCTGCCTGGCTGGTTCCCTGCATCCTGGCCGCCGCCCCTTGCGCCGTTAGTCCCTCTCGCCGGGCGCTGACCCATACTAGGCCGGGGCAATGTGACCTTCAAGGTCTCTTCTTTAATGTCTAGGAAGGCAGCCACTTTTCGCACATAGCTATCTTGAATAATGCCGTCGGGAACCGCAAATATAAAGGGGCTAACCTGTTCCAATATGCGGACTTTGCCATCAGCTGTCGAAGTATCTATCTGCCCCGAAAGGGCCGGCAGCAGGTAATCAAACAGCGTGACCCCGTCCTGAACCAAATCTTCCCACTTTTCAGGCGCCTGGCGAATAACCTCGTCCGGGTCTTTTCCGTCGGTAAGCACAGCCACCCGCAGGTTCAAGTCTTCCCGCCGATAAGGATAAGCGGGACCACCAGGCTGCCAGGCCTGGCGATTCTGAAAAACCTGCCACGACGACTCCAGGCTCCGTAGGGTGGCCTGCTGTCCCGCGGCATCGGCGTCCAGCGCCATGGTCACCTGGCGGGTAATCCGCAGCACCTCCGCAACCTGGTATTCGGTAAGGGCCGTACCCATGGATGCCACTACGTTCTCATACCCATGCTGGTGGGCCGAAATGGCATCCATGTAGCCTTCCACGATTACCATGCCATCGCGCCGGGCCGTCTCGCGCGCCAGGTAAAGGCCGTAGAGGGTACGGCCCTTGTCAAAAACCGGTGTCCTGCCCGTGTTCAGGTACTTGGGCATGGAATCGTCCAGCGCCCTGCTGCCGAAGCCGCCCAGTTCTCCCTGGCCGTTGCGGATGGGAATAATCAACCTGCCCCGGAAGGCGTCCCTGTGCCCGCCGTCCTGGTGCTGCCAGACCGCTCCGGCCCGGACCATCTGTTCCGGCGCAAAACCCGACTTCAGAAGGTGGTTGAGCAGGCCCTGCCCATCCCTGGGGCTAAGGCCCAGTTCAAATTTGCTGACACTCTCCCTGGTAACTCCCCGACCCTCCAGGTAGGCTCGGGCATCAACCCCCATCGAGGAAGCCAGGTACTGCTGAAAATACTCTCTGGCTGCCTCATTCAGGCGGTACAGGTCATCCTGGTCGGACTGGCGTTCCCGGGTAGGGACGGTTACTCCCGCCTGCTGCGCCAACCGGAGCAGCGCCTCTTTGAACTCCAGGTTTTCGGCCTTCATAATGAAGCCGAAAATATCGCCGCCCGTGGAGCAGGCCCCGAAACAGTGCCAAGACTGCCGCTCCGGGTTCACGTAAAATGAGGGCGTCCGCTCCTGATGGAAGGGACAGCATGCCTTGAATGCCCGCCCCGACCGTTGCAGGGAAACGTGGCTGGAAACCACGTCCACAATATCCAGGCGAGCTTTTATGTCATCAATAACGGCCATAGGCTCAATCAAGGGACGGCGTATCTACCCTGCAAGCAAAGCAGGCAATCAACACCGCACGCTGTCGGCGCGGCGTGAGTCATTCCGAAGTTACCGGGCGGGTACCCATACATTCTAAGGCAAAATGGCGCAATCCGCCTATGCTAAGAATTTACCACGCCCCATATAAATTGTCAAGCATTTATTTGTGCTGCTTATGAATACAGGCTTGCAGAGGACAACCTGGGAGGTCCAGGGAAAGTGTGAATGAATACCTTCCCCCTTGACGGGTGAAGGTTAGGATGCGGGTGTGGGACCACCCACCGTAGGGGAGACGTGAGAATCGCACCCACTCCCAAGCATAGAGTTCCGCCCAGCGTTGGAATGAAGCCGACGCGTTCAGTGGTTCCCTAGAAGGGGGCCGTATCCACCACGGATTCACCGGCGCCCTGGAGAGTTACGGAGTTTGCGCCCAGAAGTTCTTCAAGCCTACCCCGCATATCGTCGCAGTACCCCGTGCTGACCACCGGCAGGTCCAGCACCACCCGGCGGCCCTCGGTGTAAATTTCCAGGTTCACCCGGTCCTTTCCCGGGTATTCCAGCAGCAGGGCGATGACCTCGCGTAGCAGGTGGGCGTCCTCCACCGGGTCGTCCGACTCGGAAATGCCCACAAACACCGTGCGGGCGGGGGGCAGCGTAAAGGCGGCCGACTCAGTTTCATCGGCGGAACCGTTCCCGTTTGCCTGGGATCGAGGGGAACCGTTGGGCCGATTGCGGTAATTGCCGTTCCCACCGTTATTCCCATTGCCGCCATTCCGCCGGTATTCAGCGGTGGGGTTGCCATTACCCGAATAACCGCCGCCCGCAGGCGGAGGCGGAGCCGACGCTTCCTTGATTACCGGCGCCGGACTTGGCAGCGGTTCCTCCTGGGGAGCGCTGGCTGGCGCGAATGCCGACACTTGCTCACAAGCCAGCGAGAAACCATCTCCCCGAAGGCGCAGCTTTCCCGTAATACGCAGCAGCCTGCCGGACGCCCACATCTCGGCGGTCCGTTCCAGAACGTCGGGCCAAACCAGGGACTCTATCTGGCCCCCCAGCAGGTCAAAGCCCACCACCAGGAACTTCTTCTGTTCCCTGGTGTACCGCTCCGTAACCGACGCCACGTGACCGACCAGCGTATAGGTCAGCCCCTGCATGTCCTCGTCCAGTTGGTCAATGGAATTGATGCCGTCTCCCGTGTCGGCAGCGGCCAGCGCCATCAGCGGATTGTATGACAGGGAAACCCCCAGCAGTTCCTTCTCCCAGCCTGCCTTCTCTTCATTGGATACATCCAGTCCATTCAGGGAAATGCCCGACATCTGCGGCGCATCAGTCTGGTCCATCCCGCCAAATAGGCTGGTCTGCCCCGAATTGCGGGTGCGGGTTTCCAGTTGCGCCGTGGCCATAATCTGGTCCAGGGCCGCAAACACCGCTCCCCGGGAACCCAGGCTGTCGAAGGCGCCGGCCTTCACCAGGCTTTCCAGTGTCCTCCGGTTCAGACCGCTCACGTCGGCCCGACGGCAGAAATCGTCTATCGAATCGAAGGGGCCGTTTTCATCCCGCTCCGCCACCAGCGGTTTTACCGCTCCCTCTCCCACCGTCTTGATGGCTGCCAGGCCAAATCGCAGGCTGGGCATAGGGCCGCTGTCCTTGTCGATGGTGAAGAATTCGCCCGACAGGTTGACGTCCGGCAGCAGCACCGGGATCTGCAGCTTGGAGCACTCGTTGATGGAACTGACTATTCGGTCGGTGTTATCCAGCCGGGAATTGAGCACCGAGCACATATACTCCAATGGATAGTGGGCCTTGAAATAGGCGGTCCAGTAGGAGATTAATGCATAGCTGACGCTGTGGGCCTTGTTAAAAGCGTAACCGGCAAAGGGCTCTATCAGATCGAACACCTGGGTAGCCAGCGGACGTTCGAAGCCCTTTCCCAGGGCCCCGTCGATGAACCGGTCCCGCTCTTCAGCCATCAGGGATGCGATCTTCTTCCCCATGGCCTTGCGGACCGTATCCGCCTCGCCCAGCGTGTAACCGGCAAACCGCTGCAGGATGAGCAAGACCTGATCCTGGTACACGATCACCCCGTAGGTCTCGTCCAGCAGTTCCTTCAGGCTGGGGTGAGGATAGGTGATGCCCCTGCGTCCGTGCTTTGCCTCGATAAAGGTATCGATATGCTCCATCGGCCCCGGCCGGTACAGGGCAATCATGGCCGCGATGTCGCCCAGGTTGGAGGGTTTCAGCTCCTTGATGTACCGCTGCATACCGGCGCTTTCCAACTGGAACAGGTCGGTGGTTTTGCCCGAGGACAGCAGGTCAAAGGTTTCCTTGTCGTCCAGGGGCAGGCGCGACACGTCAATCTTGATACCCTGGGTCTCATCCAGCAACTTGGTGGCCCGGTCCAGGATTGTCAGGTTCGTCAGCCCCAGGAAGTCCATCTTCAACAGGCCCAGCTTGGCCACCGGGTCCATGGAGTATTGCGTCATCAAAACCGGGCTGTTCTCGTCGCCCCGGGCCGGACGCTGCAGGGGCACCGTCTCCGTCAACGGTTCGTCGGCGATGAGAACGCCGGCGGCGTGGGTGCTGACGTGGTGGACTATGCCTTCCAGCCCCTTGGCATTGTCCACCAGGTTCTGGACGGCGTTATCCGCCTGGTAGGTATTGGTCAGTTCCGGGTTCACCCGAAGGGCATCATCCAGGGTGCGGGTCTTGAAGGGCACCATCCGGGCAATGCGGTCCACGTCCCCGTAGCTCATGCCAAGGCTGCGGCCCACGTCCCGCAGGGCAGCCTTGGCCCCCATGGTGCCGAAGGTGATTATCTGCGCCACCCGGTCGCTGCCGTACCGGTCAATGACGTAGTGGAGCACCTCGTCTCGCCGGTCGTCCTGGAAGTCCATGTCGATGTCCGGCATTTCCTTCCGCTCCAGGTTAAGGAACCGCTCAAAGACCAGCCGGTACTCCAGGGGGTCCACGTCGGTGATGCCCAGGCAATAGAGGGCTACGCTGGCCGCCGCGCTGCCCCGCACCCCGAACATTATGTTGTTCCGGTGAACGAAATCGCAGATGTCCCAAACGACCAGGAAATAATTGCCGAACTGGGTCTGGCGAATTACCTCCAGCTCATACTTCAGCCTTTCCTCGGCCTCAGTGGTGCCCCGGGGATAGCGGCGGCGGAATCCTTCCCAACAAAGCTGGGCCAGGTATTCGTCCGCAGGCATATCATTGGGCGTGGGAAACTTGGGCAGGTGCGTCTGGCCGAAGCCCATTTCCACGTGGCACATGTCAGCGACCAGCTGGGTGTTTCGCAGCGCCTCCGGGTAATCGGAAAAGAGATGCTCCATCTCCGCCGGACTCTTGACGTAGTAGGAGTCATCCTCCATCCGCAGACGCTTGTCGTCATTGACCGTGGTGTTTGTCTGGATGCAGATGTACAGGTCCTGGTATGGGGCCTCATGTTTGCGCACGTAATGGGCGTCGTTGGTCACCACCAGGGGAATGCCTAGTTCCTTGCCCAGGCGGGTCAACCCATCGTTCATTTCTGGCAAGTGCTCGACGTGGGCGTGGCGCTGCAACTCAAGGAAGTAACCTTCGCCGAACAATTCCCGGTACTGGAGCACCTTTCCGCGAGCTTCGTCCATTCTCCCGTCGGCAATCAGCCTCGGCACCTCGGCCGATGCGCATCCGGACAGGCAGACCAGGCCCTGGTGATACTGCTGCAGCAGTTCCCAGTCAACCCGGGGGCGGTAATGAAATCCCTCCAGGTGCGCAATGGTGACCAGTTGCATCAGGTTTCGATACCCGGTGTTGTCTCGCGCCAGCAGCACCAGGTGATAGGGACTTCGCTCCGCGGCATTCCGGTCGTGGCGGCTTCGGTGCGCTACGTAAACCTCGCAACCGATTATGGGCTTGATCCCGGCTTCCTTGCACTCGGAGTAAAAGTCCACCACACCGTACAGGTTGCCGTGGTCGGTTATGGCCAGCGACTCCATTCCCATGTCCCTAACCTGGTAAACCAGGTCGGGAATTCGGCTGATGCCATCCAGCATGCTGTATTCGGTGTGGGTATGCAGGTGCGTGAACAAAGGGTCCGGGCCTCCTTGGGTTGAATCGTCTTCGGCAACCAATCATTCAACATAATACACTCTTCACCAATATCACAAGCTAGCGGCTTCCTGGGATTTCCCGAATGTTCACGAAACAAACTGGACCACACATAGGGAGTTTTCTCGCAACCGCGGAAAGAAGATCTGGCGAGGGAATGCGGGGCCTCGATTGGGGGATACCGGGGAGGCAGTACCGGGCAAAAAATCAAGGGTGGCGGGGAATGCTAAGGTACCCTGTTCCGGGGGCCGCGCATTTCTGGTGTCAAGTTAAAGGACTGCCTTCGCCTGCGGACCATGGGGCCCAAAATCGAGAAGGAGGGTGAAGACAAGAGCGGTGGGCCGTGATTTGCGCCCTGCCTGGCGCCACGGCCCACCGCCATCATCGTTTCAATTCCTTGCCTGGATGTTCGTTGCCCGGCGTTCTCAATTGCTCCCGGTAAGGGCAACGCTGCTTTACCTCTGTTTTAGAAGTCATCCTCGTCTTCCAGGATAACCCGGGCGCGGCTGGGTCGGCCCAGCAGGCTGGCGTGCGTTTCGGCCCTGCCCCTGTCATCGCCCCAATGGGACGCAGCCAGATAATTCTTGAACTCCTTCAACTGACCGCATACCCGGCAAACTCCTATGCTTGTCGGGCCGTCCCCCTCCTGGATTACCCAGTGGTGACTACATTCTTGAACATCATTCCTTGTGCCACTTAAATCGGCGACTTGCCCATCAATCATGTCGGCCTCCAAAACGCTTTATGGATATATAATATTAGGCAAATCGCTGTTTGTCAATAGTTTTATCGAAACTCTTTATAATTTACTTTCGGGTATTGGATATTAGATAACTCTCGCTTCCCCAGACAATTTGAGGACTTATTTGGCGTAGCGGTGTCACGTTAGCAAACTATCTGGCAAATACATGTTATATATAGGTTATGCTAATACACCTATAAATGCTTGTGAACAGCTTCACTACCTTTTGCTCAACATTATCAGCGTATAGAATTTCTGGCTCCTGGCCCTAGGGAATAATCGGCCGCGCCAGGCCGGCACCCTCCGCCAACAGACAAGAAGCCCCGCGAGAAAATCCCGCGGGACTTGAAGGAGGTCGGCTTATTCAGGTTCTGCCGGGCTCATCAGCAACCCGGCGGCGCCTCAATTACCTTGTCATTGGGGCCTTTCAATTTGCTGGGTGGTCCTTCGCGTAACTCCCCACCCGGCCAGCCAGGCCGAATGTCGCCCATCACCGCCGGCGACCACCACCATCACATCCTCCGCCGACCCTGCTATGGGGACCATCGCATCGGGGTCCGTCTCATCAATCCACCTGGGCCAGTTCCGGTTTCCGTAGTGGCCAATGCCCTCCAGCCGGCTCAAAGGCATCCGGGCATTCTGGAACACGTACTCCCTCACGTCCTGCTTGGTAAGCCCCGACGCATGAATCTCCGCAGCATGTTCCGGGCACAGCACCAGCGCCATCTGCGCGCCCGTGCCCGTCTGGTAATAATTGGAAAAGCCAATTGTCCTGATGGAACCAACCAGCGTCCGCAATACCTGGATGCCCGTGGGCGACGTGCTTTCCATGATGACGTACATGCCACGCACGCCCATCAGCGTAACCATGCTGTCCGATGGGTCCAGCCCCAGCTCCACATGCCGAGGCTCCCACGGACTGCGGGCCTCGTTTTCAGAAAAACAGAAAGTGTACCGTGCCGGCAGGGCCAGGGTCGCCTTGTCCATCTCTCCAGGCACCAGGCCAGCCACGTTTCTTACGAACAGTCGCAGGGCCCGGCCAATGGACGCGTTGGCCCGATATCCAGGCCCGAAGCACCCCGAATCCCCGTTAATTCCCAGTTCCTCGGCTATGGGACCGTTGACGATCACCACCGGCGCCGCGCCTCCGGTGGTGGCCTGTACGCCGGCGATGTTGAATTCGGGCTTCATTGCCGCTTTCACCGCCGCCACGACCACCGGAAAGTGCTCCGGCTTGCACCCCGCCATGACCGCGTTGATGGCCACCTTCTCCAGCGTTACCTCCGCGTTACGCGGCTGCACCACCCCCAGGCTGGTCGATGGGTCTTGTCCATAGGGCAGCAGCATCTTCCGCACCAGGTCTTCCGTGGCCGGCACCACCGGCAGCCCGTCCGTCCATCCCTGCTGCTCGTAATAGTCCTGCACAGCATCGAAATCAGCAGAAACTTCCACCCTCCGGGAGCTTATGGTAAGTGGGTTCATTTCTACTGCCCCCGGTTCGGCGTTGGCAGGAACGGAATAATTTTCTCCACCAGAGACGCCATGTTGCGGGTCTGAATCCAGACGTGCCCGTCGCCCCTGAACTTCATCACCAGGCCCTCGCCGCCGCCCAACAGGGACCGGATGCCGCCAACTTTCCCAATGGAATAATCAACGTCATCGGTGAAGGCCACCAGGTGCCCCGTGTCCACCAGCAATTCTTTCCCCGGTTCTACCGGCAGCCGCTTGATCGCCCCGTACGAATTGTAGAAGACCGTGCCGTCGCCCCGCTCCGAGTAGGCCCGCAGGAAGAAAAGGCTCTCCCCGCTGAAGAATCCTCGAAAGCCCTGGAATTGGGAATCTGTCTGCACATTTTCCGTGCAGGCCAGAAAGGAGCTGGACTGGATGAAAAGATTGCGCCCCGGCGTCAGGGAGAATGACCCAATATCCCCCGGCGTCGCCGGCGCCAGGCATACCTGCCCACCGCCGCGCTCGGCGGTGAAGGTATTGATGAAAAAGGACTCGCCGCCCATCATCCGCCGGATTCCTCCGAAAATGCCGCCTCCTGCCGAACCGGTCTTCATCTCCACGCCTTCCTGCGCCACCATGGCCCCAGGCTCGGCCTTAATGCTCTCACCGGCTTCCAGCGCCACGGTCAACATCGCGTAACTCGGGTCAAACTCGATTGCCGTCTGCATGGTTCATCTCCTGATTTGGTCTGTCCGGTCAGCATATAAAACTGCCGGAGCCATCGACTCCGGCGTGAAGAATCCCTGAGTTGGTTGCTGACAGATTACCCCTTGGTCAGCAGGCCCACAATTTCCTCGGCATACTCGTGGGCCATCTGCTGCACCTCCGGCACACTCCTGGAAGCCAGTGGACTGGGCAGCACTACGATGCGCACTCCCGGCATTCCCAGGGAGGCCGCCCGAGCGTGGGCCGCCCGGGTAAAGGCGCTGGTAATGACGCTTACCGACGGAATCCCGCGGGATTCGGTTACCACCGTGTCGTGGAGACCCCACGCCGTGCAGGAGCCTCAATCAGCGATGCCGTGCACTACGGCGTCGCATTCCTCCACCAGCGCGTCTATGGTCTCGTCCGCGCAAGCCATGCTGAAGGTGAATTTCGATGCGTACACCACCTTCCTGGCCTTGTACTCGTCCACCAGCACCCGTTGCAGTTCCTGCAAAAAGGCGTCGGCGTGGTACTTCCGGTTCTCCAGCAAACCGACCACCTTTCCTTCCAGACTGGGTATCTCCGAGCTTATGCCCCTTTCCTCGGGCACGTCCTCCGGCCGCGGGTCCAATATCTGAATAGTCCCGGCATGCATAACCATAGCTGTACCCCCCTTCTGAATTGGAGACCGGAAGCCAGGAATTAAGAATTGACAGGCTCCCTTATACAAGAGCCCAAATTCTCAACTACACCTTCAATTCCCAATTATTAATTCGTAATTCGTAACTTCTAATTCTTAATTGCCAACTACTCCCCCAGCTGGAAAAACTTCCCCTCGGTCTTAATAGCCGGGGCAATTACCATTTCCACCTGGTGGAAGTCTCGGATCGTGTAGGAACCGCACATACCCATCGCCACTCGCAGCGCGCCCACCAGGTTCTGGGTGCCGTTGGTCACCGACGTCGGGCCGTACATTATCTCCTTGAGCGACGCCTTGGTCCCTACCTTGATGCGGGTGCCCCGGGGCAGTTCCGCATGGGCATTGGCCATCCCCCAGTTGTAGCCCCGGCCGGGCGCTTCCTCCGCCTGGGCGAAGGGCGTACCCACCATCACGCCGTCGGCGCCGCTGGCAATGGCCTTGCACATATCACCGCCCGTGCGGATGCCGCCGTCGGTAATGACCGACACGTAACGGCCGGTACGGTTAAAGTAGTCCCGCCGGGCCGCAGCGCATTCCAGGGTAGCGCTGACCTGCGGGACACCCACGCCGGTTACTTCCCGGGTAGTGCAGGCCGCTCCGGGGCCCACACCCACGAGGATGCCGTCCACCCCGGTCTCCATCAGTTCCGTGGCCACGTCGTAGCTCACGCAGTTGCCCACCACCACCGGCACGCTCAGGGACTCAATCAATTCAGAGAAAATCAGGCCCCGGTAGCTGCGTGACTGGTGTCGCGCCGTGGTTACCGTGGACTGGACCACCACAATGTCCGCCCCGGCTTCCACCGCCGCTGGCGACATACGCTTGGTGTTCTGGGGGGTAAAAGCAATCGCGCAGGTGGAACCTGCGCTCTTGATTTCCTCAACCCGCTTCCCTATCAATTTGTCCTTGATGGGTTCGGCGTACACGTGCTGAAGGTACTGGGTTACCTCCGCCTGGGGCATGGACGTTATTTCTTCCAGGATCGAATATGGGTCATCGTACCGCGAGTACAGACCTTCGCCGTTCAACACTCCCAACCCGCCCATGTCGTGCATCAGGCTCGCGAACCGGGGAGACACGGTGCCATCCATGGCCGAGGCCATCATGGGCGCGTCAAAGGCACAATCTCCGATGGTCATTTTGGTTGATGTCAACTCGGGGTTGATGGTCACATTGCCGGGCACTATGGCAACTTCGTCGAAACCGTAAGACCGTTCCAATTCCTTTAGAAGGCGTCTTGACATCCCGGCGCACCTCACTTGGGGCAAGATTTAATCCATAAAATTTATCAGTCTCCCTATCCGCAAGTCAACCTGCTGAGGCGTATCGCGCAGGCTCGACCTCGGGTCGCGGATCGCCTGTTCCCTGGGTCCCTGCGCCTTGGTTCTATCAATACCATTTACCTTATATATTTCTGGGACATATCCCTGCCGCCAATCATGGCTCACACTATTTCGTAATTCGCTACCAGTGTGCCGCCGAATGTATGGCACTTAGTGTGCTGTATACAATCACTTAATCAATAATAATTTGCATTTATTCGTCACCTATGGAATTATTTCCGACTCAACCGCGCCTGTTTACCATCACTAGGATACCAATTGCGTATTGACACTGGATAATAAATACTATATAAAAGCACGAACCTCCCTCTGGGGGTACTTTTTGCCAATGAGGAGGTGACCAGACAGCCAGGAGGTGAACTGACAGCACTTCTGCAGAGATAAAAAGCTATTGGATCGGATACCCCTAGATTGTCAAGCAGGAGGAAGACTTATATGAAAGCAAGAAGATCAGCAACGGCTCGTTGGTTTGGACGTGCCCTTACGTCCATGCTGGTGCTGGTTGCATTACTTGCGGTGGCCTGTGGCTCTCCCACCGCGGAAGAACCCCAGGCAGCGGCGGAACCGGCGGCCCAGCCGGACACCGCCCGGCCCGAGGCCCTGGCAATTCCGGCAACCCAGGCTCCGGCCCCCGCAGCCCCGGCGCAGGAACCGGCCCAGGCTGCTCCCCAGGCGCCCGCTCAGGAGCCTGCTTCCCAACCCGCCAGTGCAGCCCCGGCGCCCACGGCGGCGCCCCAGCCCACCCCGGCGCCCCCCGAGCCGGCCGCGCCCGGGCGGGATACGTTGATATTCCTGACAAATGAAGAGCCGACCACCGTGGGCGCGGCCAGCGCCAACTGCGGCGGCAACATCCAGAACACCATCTGCGATGACCTGGCCAGCGACCCCTTTACCTGGATTGACGACCACAACAATTACGAGGTTGTGGGCTTGACCGGTGTCGAGGGTTGGGAGCAGCTTGGTCCCGACCGCTGGCAGTTCAAGCTGCGCCAGGGCGTTACCTTCCACAACGGCGCTGCGTGGAACGCCGATCAGGCCAAGTTCTGGATTGACTTCTTCGGCGACGAGGAGACCAGCGGCCACTACAACTCCAACGACTTCAGCTTCCACGGCGTCATCTCCGGCGAAGTGGTGGACGATTACACTTTGGACGTAGTATGCGGCAAGGCCTGCCCCATTTTGCCTCGCACCACCATATTCACCAAGTTCCAGGACACCGGCTGGTTCCTTGATGCTGTAGGCGCCGCATCCTACGCCGACCTGCCCGAGGAAATGCCTGCCGAAGTAGAGCGGATGACCGTTGGTCTGGGTCCCTACAAGATAGTGGAGTGGGATACCGGCCTGGAGATTACCCTGGAGGCTTACGAGGGATACAACCCCAATCCCGCTACTAATTACTCACGGGCGCCATCAATTCCCAACCTAGTCCAGCAATGGCGCAACGAGCCACTGGTACGGGCCGCTGCTCTTTCAGCTGGCGAAGCCGACTGGGCGGAAATCGCATTCCAGGACCGGGACCTCGCCCCCCAGTGGAAGTCGGCTACCAATAACGAGGCCTACGTTTACGCAGTGGACACGGTGCACCATCCCTGGCTGCGTTTGAAGGAAGTCCGCGAAGCGCTCAACTTGGCCATCGACTGCGAGACCCTGATGGCGGAAATCTTCGACGGCGTCCTGGAGTGCTACGGCAACATCGCCCAGACCGGCACCGTCGGTATCACGCCGGAGAACTCTGCCGGCTATCCTTACGACCCGGAACGTGCCGAACAGTTGCTCCAGGAAGTGGGCTACGATGCCGATGCCGACGACAGCCTGATCAAGTTGCACATCCGCTCCCAGCGGGTGCCCAAGGATGTTGAGTACGCTGAGGCAGTGGTAACCTTCTGGAGGGACGTGGGCGTCAACGCCGAACTCCTGGTGGTGGAATCATCCATCCACGCCGGTACCGGGCGCTCCAACTGCGGCCATGGCCGGACTCGCGAAGACTTCGCCAACGCTCCGGGCGCAGACCTTCATCAGAAGTGCGTTGCCCTGGGCCCCGGCCAGCCCAACTTCTCATCCATGCACTTAACCGCACCGGCTACGTCGACCGAGTCCCTGGACTTCTCCCGGCAGGCCGTTCTGCGGAACAGTTGCTTCAGCCGGTCCAGCGGAGTCTGCTTCCAATACTTTGAGGACAAGCTGGAAATAGCCAACGCCACGCCTTCCGGCGACCTGCGGCGCGAGCGCATGGAAGAGTTGGCCGACCGGGTACACTTCGACTATCACTTCGTACCCAACTTCCTGGTAGTCCAGATTTACGGTCTTTCCGCGGACCTGCAGTGGGAACCCCACTACGCGCCGCGCATTCGGGCCAACATCATGGACTTCACCAACTAACCGGCAGCCGGTTCCCCTTTACGGGGACTGCTCCACAACCAACGGCGCCCCGGGCAATACCCGGGGCGCCTCCCTCGTGCCCTTCACTTCCAGTCAACCATCTCAGCTATCCCGCCCCCCTTTACGGGGAAAGATTAGAATGGGGCTGAACAGTCCCTTCCCCCTTGACGGGGGAAGGTCAGGATGGGGGTGACGACACCCTTCTACCAGCGCACCACATCCCTTCTCCTTCGAAACATCCCGTAGTATTCAGTCCTCCGGGTCTTCCCCCAGCACCAGGTCCCGCAGCGTAACTATGCCAATGGGGTTCCGGTCGCTGTCCACCACCAGCGCCCTGGCAACGGAATGGTCCGTCATCAGTTTGACGGCGTTGCGGACCAGCATCCCGGGTGGCAGGGTAAAGGCGGGCTTCGTCATTACTTCATAGACGTTGACCCGCTCCGACGACCGGTTTTGCGCCACCACCTTTACGGCTATGTCCCGCAGCAGCAGCAGGCCGGCTTCGTCATCTTCGTCACGGCGCATCACCGCCAGGGAATTAATTCCGTGCTCCCGCATCATGTTTATCGCTTCCAGCACGGTAGCCAGACCCTCGATGACGCGGAGGTTGGTGGACATTACGTCTTCCACCCGCAAGTTCCTGTTTTCGTTCATATCTCCTGCTCCACCTCTTCCCGAATGGCGGACATCTGCGTCATCAGCCCGACCGCGTCCTCTATGTCAATCTGGAACGCTATGCCGGAACCTCCCTGCCTGTCGAATCCTGCCGCATCCCTGATCCGCTCCAATATGTACCGGGCCCTTATGTCAGCCACCACAAACATAACCAGGTCTCGCCGGGCTTCCACCTGCAGCCCGAAGAAAGTCTTCTGGGGCAGCAGGCCCTCACCCCGCACGCTGGTTATTATCGTGGCGCCCGTTGCCCCGCCCGACCTGCCGGCATCAAGCACGGACTCCGTCTTCTCGTCGCTGACCAGGGCGACGATCAGCTTCATCTTCATTTATCTCTCTCCATCTGATGCACCCGAGTTGCGTCTTCGTGCCAGGTAGGTTGATACAAAACTATATGCCAGCACCGTCATAATGGGGAAGACACTGGCAAAGGCAATCAGTCCAAATCCGTCTATCAACGGACTGCGGCCCGGAATGCTGGCGGCCAGGCCCAGCCCCAGTGCCGCCACCACCGGCACGGTAACGGTTGAGGTGGTAACCCCGCCGCTGTCGTAGGCCAGCGGTATTATGGTCTTGCTGGCCCGGAATGTCTGCACGATTACCACCGCGTAGGCGGCGATGATGTACCAGGGCAGCGGCGTGCCCGTCACTATCCGGAAGCAGCCCAGCGACACCCCTATGGCCACCCCCAGCGCCACCGCTATCCTCAGCCCCCATGACTTGATTGCTCCCCCAGACACTTCCTCTGCCTTTATGGCGACTGCGATAAGGGCCGGCTCGGCCACGGTGGTGGCGAAACCAATGGCTGCACCGAAAGCATAGACCAGCAAGTAGTTCCGCCAGTCAACTTCGCCGTCCTTGCCCAGTGTTCCCAACATTTCCGGCGCCGTCAACTGGAGGGCCATAATCTCCCCGATGGGGAACAGCGCCTCTTCCAGGCCAATCAGGAAAAGGGCCAGTCCCACCAGCACAAAACCGAAGCCCACAATCATTCGGCGGGCCTGGGGCAGCCTGCGCCGCAGCACCACCACCTGGAAGAAGGCCAGCACCGCCACGATGGGCGCCACGTCTCGCACCGTGACCAGCAGGGTCGTCCAGAATGTGTCGAAGAACCCCGCGCTCATATCACTATCCCATAGCCCATGACGCAAATCATGGGCGTAAGGCTGGCCAACGCAATGATCCCGAAACCGTCCACCAGGGGATTTCGTCCCCTGATGGTGGTGGCCAGGCCGACCCCCAGCGCCGTCACCAGGGGTACTGTCATGGTGCTCGTGGTTACGCCGCCCGAGTCGTATGCCACCCCGACTATTTCCGCCGGCGCAAATATTGTCATCAATGTAACCAGCAGGTAGCCCGCTATTATCAGCCGGTGAATGGGCCAGCCCTTCAGAATGCGCAGCACGCCAACCAGCACGGCGATTCCCACCGAAAACGCCACGACCAGGCGCAGGTTCAATGCGTAACTGGACCGGGACGATTCATCGGCGGCTATGGCCCCCGCCTCCGAGGCTACCTTTGCCGCTTCATCGGCTATCGCAATCAACGCCGGTTCGGCCACGGTGGTGCCAAACCCCAGGCAAAAGGCAAAGGACAGCAATGCGAACAGGCTCCGTTTGCTGGCAAAATTCTGCGCCAGCGTCTCCCCCAGCGGAAACAGGCCATACTCCAGCCCCTGCATGAAGAGGGACAGGCCCACGACTACGCACAGCAGACCCGCCATCACTCCCGCCAGGTTGGGAAAGGGTTGTTGCAGTACCGCTACTTGAAAAAAGCCGATAACAAGGATGATCGGGGCCAGGTCCCGCAGGGAGACCAGGAGGCGCTGCAGGGACCAGATGAGGGGTTTGGACAGTCTCTTTATGAGGGGACGCTGGGCCTGTCGGACCAGCGTATAAATGGGGGGCGATTCAAAGAACATTGGTACCCGGCTACCCGCTATTGCCCAGCAACAGCTATATCGCTCCATCCGGTTCCAGGCCCAGCAACACCCGGCCAAACTGCTGGCCGCCCAGGTCCATGATCAGGCCGTCCCGGTGGGCCACCGCCTGGGCGTCCCGGTGGAACCTCTGCATGGGCTCCGAATCGAACAGGGCATGGCCCCCGCTCAGGTCGAACAGCCGGTTAACCGCCTGTAGGCCCAACTGGGTGCAGAAGGCCTTGTCGCGCCGGAACCTGGCCCGCTCGAGCGTGCTGAAACGCTCCCCTTCCCGACCCTTTCGCAGCGTTTCCGCCACGTCCTGCTCCATCAGTACCTGGGCCGCATCCACTTCGGCGCTGGCCTGGGAAAGGCGCAGGTGAATGGCGCCGGAGTCGGCCGTCCGACCCGTACCCGAGGTCCCCGTCAGCCGGTCCACGAACTCGTCAATCATTCCCCGGGCAATCCCTATCATGGGGGCCACCAGGTCCCACCCCAGCAACACCGGAATGGGCACCCGGTACCGGTCTTGCCCGTGCAGTTCCCAGGCGTTCAGGTCAGAGTCCCCCGCGGTACTTACTTCCAGCATTCGGTGGGCCGGGACAAAAACGTCATCAACCACAATGTCCTTGCTGCCGGAGCCCCGGAGTCCGGAAACAAACCAGGTGTCCACAATCTGGCAATCGCCCCTGGGAACCAGCACAAAGTTGCGGGCCCCTATCCCCTGCACTCCCAGCATAATCCAGTCCGCCGAGTCGCACCCGCTGGAAAACTCCCACCGTCCGGAGAGCCGGTAGCCCCCATCCACCCGGGTGCAGGTGGACTTGCCGGGGCTGAGCGAACTGCTGCAGAGCGCGTCCGGCCCATCTCCGAATACCTCCTCCTGGGCCAAGAGGGGCCAGTACCCCACCAGCCACGAGTGGGCAACCCAAAGGGAATAGCACCAGGATGTGGAAGCACAACCCCGGGCCAGTTCAATGCCTGCCTCGTGCCCTGCCCCGTAATCCACATCCAGCCCGCCAAACCTGCAGGGTACGCCAACCAGGTGCAGACCGGCGTCAATAATATCCCGGACCGATTCCGGCGGTACGCGGCGCATCTCCTCGGTCATAGCCGCCCGTTCCTTCAGGACGGGCACAAGTTCGCTGGCCTTCTTCAACAACTCGGGGCGGGTCGGGGTCGCGCTGCTGGTCGCGGGCCTGACGGTCATAGAGCACCCTTTCCGGGGCGGTTTCCGGGCCGATGGGAAGTCCCCGCATCAAGGCCCATACTACAGTCAACCGGGCCGATGGGCAACGGCTGAACTGTCCGGTCAGTCGGTCTTGTCCTCGCCCAGCCGTTCCTCCAGGCGGCGCAGGGCCTCCTGGGTAGCCCGGATCTCCCGCAACAGTTGGTCGCTGGAAGGAGGCGACTGCAGTTCCTCCAGCCGCTCCCGCTTCGCCTCATCCAGGTTGTTAATGATAATCGCGATGAACATGTTGATTACCACGAACGTGCCGATAACCACGAAACTGACGAAATAAATCCAGGACAGGGGGTGGCGCTCCATGGCCTTGCTCATCACCTCAGTCCACCCTTCCAGGGTAATGATATTGAACAGGGTGAGAAGCGAGACTCCCAGGCTGCGCCAGTTCTCCGGGTCATGCTCGTGGAACAGGTGGTACCCCATGATGGCATAGATGTAGACCACGATGCTCATCAGCAGGATAACGTGCACCACGCTGGGAATCGAGCGTACCAGGGCCGCCACTATCAGCCGCAGGTCCTGGATAGCCGACACCAGGCGCACAATTCGCAGCAGGCGCGCCAGCCGGGCCACCATGGCGAACTGCCCCGTCGCGGGCACCAGGGCAAAGACGATTACGAGGAAGTCAAAAACGTTCCAGCCGTCCAGGAAATACCGGTGCGAGCGGGGGAAATGGGCCAGCAGCTTGATGGCCGCTTCCACGATGAAGATGCTCAGGGCTATTTGATTGCCCAGGTGCATCAGGTCCCCGTACCTGTCCACCAGCGCCGTCGACGTTTCCAGCCCCAGCAGAATGCCATTGGCGATAATGACGCCAATGATGAAATATTCCAAGAGATGGGAATTGGCGAGGCGGGAGGAAAGTTCAACCAGTCGTGTCATGGACGGTCAATGGCGCTATCTGCAGCAGTCCCGATTGATAACTATTGGGTACGAAGCCCCCGCGCGACACCTGTTCCCCGGTCCATAGTCCGACCGTTCGCGGGTGGGGCCGCTACAGTTTAGCATACCGCCCCGGCGCTCCGTTACCCTTGTCTCGAAACGGCCGCCCCTATTCCTGCTCGTACCAGCCCGACGCAAAAATGTACCCGTCGTAAAGAACGACCCAGGTGTGCTTGCGCTGCTCATCTCCACTTTCCGGGTTGGTTATGACGTAGCTTATCCAGCTTCCCGACTCGGTTGCGGCCAGCAGATCGTCACCGTAGAAATAACCCGTGGCATCCACCCGCAGCGCCGGGTCTCTGTCTCGCAGCGCCAGGTTGTGGTGGCCTATGGTAACGCCGGTTTCCGCATCCACAATGAAGTTGTACCACTGGCCGTCGACACTTTCGGGAGTGTTGTAATAGGCGAGAGTGGCCTCCAGCCCAAGGGCGTCGTAAAGGTTAATGGCCTGCTGCACAAAGGCCTGGGTATAGGCCGGGGCGTCGGTCTTGCGCGGGCCCTGCTCGTACCAGCCCGAGCCGAACACCACGCCGTCGTGCAGAACTACCCAGGAGTGCTTCCTCTCCACCGCCCGGGTGTGGGGATTGGTAAACATATAGTCGAACCACGCGCCGTCCTCATCGGCCGAGGCGCCGGCGGCAGCGCCGGCGGGATAGCCGCCGGGGCCCAGCACCTCCGAACTGTGCCTGCCCACCAGGGATGGGTTGGCCGCGTGGGCAATGAGGCTGCTGGTCTCCGGGTCGCCCATGAAGATGTACCACTGGCCGTCGATGCTCTCCGGCGTGTTGTAGTAGTCAACGGTGTCCTGCAGGCCTACAGCGTCATACAGGTTGATGGCCTGCCGCACAAAGGCTTTGGTGTACGCCGGGGCATCGGACTTCCCGACTGCCCTCTCATACCATCCCGATGCGAACATGATCCCGTCGTGCATTACCACCCAGGAATGCTTGGTCTCAACGGCGCGGTTGTCCAGGTTGGTGAAGGTGTAGTCAGACCACGCGCCGTCTTCGTCGGCAACGGCATACACCGCGGCGCCCGTGGGAAAGCTGTTGTTGGGCCCCTGGATGTCGTTGATATTCTTGCCGACCAGGGACTCGTCGGCGTGGGCGACCATGGTCTCGTTTTCGTCAACGATGAACATGTACCACTGACCGTCCACACTCTCTGGCAGGTTGTAGTAGTCCACAGTGGCTTCCAGTCCCACCGCATCGTAAAGGTTGATAGCCTGCCGCACGAAGGCCTGCGTATAGGCCGGGGCATCGGACTTGCTGGGCCCCTGCTCGTGCCAGCCTGAGCCGAACACCACTCCATCGTGCCTGACCATCCACGAGTGCTTCGACTCCCCTCTCCCCGTGCTCAGGTTGGTGAAGGTGTAATCGAACCAGGCTCCGTCCTCATCGGCCGAAGCATAAACCGCGGCGCCCGCCGGATAGCCGTTGGGCCCCAGGATGTCGTTGACGTTCTTGCCCACCTGCGCGGGGTCGCCGTGGGCCACCATGGTCCCGTTCCGGTCAACTATGAACACGTACCACTGGCCATCCACACTTTGGGGAGAGTTGAAATAGGCAACGGTGGCCTCCAGCCCAACCCCATCGTACATCCTTATAGCCGATCGCACGAAATACTTGGTGTATTCCTCCGGCATCCACCGGGGCGGCGCCGGCGCTTCTTCCTCCATCTGCGCCAGCAATTCCGCCAGTTCGGCCATATCCACGGCAGCCGTTTCGCCCGCCGGACCCGCTGGCCCTGCCGGACCCATTCGTCCTGCTGGGCCCGCCTGGCCTGCGGGGCCACTTGGTCCCGCCGGCCCCACGCGTCCCCGGGGCCCTGCCGGTCCCGCCGGCCCTCCCAGTCCTTCCGGCCCCTGGGGGCCCGCGGGTCCTACTGCCCCGGCGACTCCGGCCACACCCTGCAGCCCGGGCAGTCCCTGCTCACCCGCCGGTCCCGTAGCGCCCTGGCACGCAACGAGGGTAAGGAACAAAACAGTCATCATCAGAGGAATTGGGGAATACAGACGCATGACTACCTCGCTTATCAGGTCTTGCTCGCCGTCAAGGTTAGCAGACTTTAGCGGGTTTCGTCAGACTCTCCGAGGAAGTTGCGGAACCGAGGCTGGAAACCGCCTGGCCGATGTCAGGCCGAAAAATGGCGTGGGCAAAGGCAGATTGCCCGGTATAGTGCAGATGGGCTGGCACAGCTCTCCAGAGCACATTCCCTGGCGGACAACGCTCCGGCTACCAGGACTTCAGTACCGGCATCACCTCTTTGGCGAACAGTTTCAGGCTCCGCTCCGCCACCTCCGGGGGTGTGCCCCCGAAGCGGAAGGCCACGTTCAGCTCGAAGTGACCCAGCAGATCCCTGCGGTCCTCCAGGCCCCGCAGGATCTTGTCCGGCGTGCCCCAGCTTGCCGCCTTCATAAACCCTTCAACCGCGCCTTCCAGGCCCGCGGCCCGGGCAATCTCCGCCTTCTGCTGGTAGGCGCCGTAGCCCTTCACATCCCGGAAATGGTCGCCCAGGAACTCGTAGTGGTGGAAGTTGCTCTCCACGAACTTGCCCTGGTACTGGCGGGCCTCCTCCTCGCACTGGGCCAGGTCCTCGCCGCAGATGACAAACTCGGTAATCATCAGGGCCGGCGGTTCCGTCCCGTGAAACTCCCGGTGCAGGGCGCGGCCCCGCTCGATGCCCGGCATTCGCATTTCCCAGGGCCGGTCGGCGAACATGATGATGTGCGCCCCCAGTTGCGCCGCCGACATCACCGACTCGTCGCTGGCCGCCACCGCGTAAATTCGTCCATCGAAGGGGTGCTGGGGCCTGGGCCGTATTTCCGTCCTTAGCTGCGGATAGTAGGGCCCGTCGCCTTCGATGTACCCCGTCCGCAGGGCCTCAACGATCATGGGCGCCGCCTCGTCAAAGCGTTCCCGCGACTCGTCCATGCTGATTCCGAAAGTCTCAAACTCCCGCCGGGCCAGCCCCCGGCCGAACCCCAGCCGTAGCCGTCCCCCGCTCAGCATGTCCAGCACCGCGGCGTTCTCCGCCACCCGCAGGGGGTTGTGCCAGGGCAGGATTACCGCCGCCGTCCCCACGTCAATGTCCGGGTGCCTGGCGGCCACGTGGGTCATCAATTGCAGGTTGTCCGGCACGAAGGAGTAATCGTTGAAGTGGTGTTCCGCCGACCACAGGCAGTCAAACCCCGAGTCCGCGGCAATCTCCGCCAGCCTCAGTTCCTCCTCCCACATCTGCCCGTCCGAACCCTCTTCCCAGCCATAGCTGGAGAAGATCATCATCATTCCCACGTCCATGGAATTACTCCTTACCGGTAACGTTCTTAGTCAGGCGGTATGCGTACGGGCACTGCGCAGGGGCAGACCTGCGTGTCTGCCCAGTCCCACCTATTGAATGGGGCTGACCGCCATATCAATAGGCGGGCTTCGCCGCATACGGCGTCAACTGTATCTCATGGGACCAGCACGACTTGTCCTGGGTATGCAGGTAATAGAAGGCGTCAGCAATGGCCATCGGGTTGACCAACAAGTTCGGGTCCTGCCCGGCCCTGGCCCGCGTCCCCGGCGAATCAATGGTCCCGTCAATGACCACGTTGGCGACATGCACGCCGTACTCCGAATACTCTTCCGTCAGTGCCTGCGACAGCGTCCGCATCATCACCCGCGGGTAGTAGAGCGACTGCCCCGTGTATCGCTTCCGCCCCCGCAGCGACGCCGGGTTGTTGGAGAAGAGGATGGACCCTTCGCCCCGTTCCCGCATGGCCGGCAGCACCTCCTTGGCCACCAGGAAGGGGCCGCTGCTGGAGATGTGCTGGGCCGTCTCGAACATTTCGTAGGGCATGTGCTCCAGCAACTCCATCTCCGGCGGCAGGTCCCGCCCCTCCAGGTACCCGGCGTTGTACACCAGCACCAGCGGGTCCCCGGCCTCCGCCCGAATCTGGGCAAAGGCCTCCGAAATGGACTCCCCCGACGCCAGGTCCAGTTCCACCACCAGCGTATCGCCGCCCTGCTCCCGTATCGCCGCATCCAGCGACGCCGCATTGGCGGCGCTACGGGTAGTCAACACCGTCAAAAAACCCTCCAGGGCAAACTTCTGCGCAATAGCCCCGCCCACCCCGAACCGAATCCCCACCGGCACGTCACTATCATCAATGTCGCCCCCATGTATCAACCGAGTATTCCGCCCATCCGCCTGCCACTTGGATGTTGCGCCGATTACTACGGCTACGGGTTTGTTGGTGGTGGTCATGACTGTCGCTCCTCGTCATCGAATATAACGAATGGGACCATGAGTTAATTGGAAGCTGCACAAATGGACCTTTCTGCATTCTTGACTGTGGGCTGGAAAGTAGATGGGAAGTTGCGCCCGAATAAGAGCAAGAAGCTCGTTCAATACCAATCAGGGAAGATTACTCGGCCAATGCTTCAGCGATTTGCCCTCGGCAACGAGACAACTCAATAAGCTGGGTCTCATTCCTAAATTGGATAGAGTTGCCTTGTTGGCGTAACAGAACATTGATTACGTATGGATGAACTCTACCATCATGGACGAAGATAGGACGGAACTTAAACGAGACACCAGCAGGAAGCAGATCATCTGCTATATCGGCACCTGCTCTCAGTTGCCTCAATAGAGTTTCGTAGTCCTTATTCCCGGTGGTCATTTCAATCGGCGCTACCCAAGGACCACCGTCCTCATCGTCTCCAGCTATCAACAGATAGTCGCAATGTGGATGAAAGTGCTGACGTGAATGTTCTCTGTGTTTTGGAGCATCATCGTGCTCCAAATTTATGAGTACGTATGGTTCAGGAAGACCTTGAACTGATGAGCAGCAACCGCTGTCGCAGCAACAATCCGTTTGGCAAAGGGGACTCGTTCTTGCTCTAACAGAATCTACAATGGTGGTTGCCATTACATTTTCTTGACTCGACGGTCAATTGTAGCCCAACGCGAATAGAGAGACTCCGAAGTAAGGCCATACCCTGCGGGTATAGTACCTGACTCTATGTCTAGCTTGATCTCTCTTACAACTGATCCTCGACCCTCACCCTGAGGATCAAAGAGCCATGCGCCAACATCACCTGTATGTATGGTGTGATCAGCTCCTTCGATTCCACTCCGCAATTCTGGTGGTAGTTCCGCCATACGCATCAAATTTGCCAGTTCCCAGAGCACCCATTCACTATGGGTTGTGATTATTATCCGAACACCGGCCGTGACTGCCGCAACCAGCATACGAGTAAACTCTACCTGCGAGGTTGGGTGCAGGTGAGACTCCGGTTCTTCAATAATGAGGGTGTCGCCCGGTCGAACTACATGCCGAAGATACAGGACGACTGGTGCTAGTTCGGAAACCATCGAAGAACAGTTCATTAAGGGTATGTCGTACCTCCAATCATTGGGACGGTAAACGAATGAAGGATAATCTATCTCTGAACGTTGAGCTCTTACAGACCCGTCCATCAATCTTGATTCTAGTAGCTGTGCTAGACCCTCCCCTTCATTGAACCCTCGGGTATTGTGGGGAGTGCCTAGTGAAATGACTTGATCCAGGAAGTCGCCGAGAACCCCAGAAAGCACTGGCATAGGTGGCGTCGAACGTAAAACTGCCCTTGATGCCCCAGCAATCAACCCCCTAATCGCAACTTGGTGGGCGTGCATAACGCCAGCACGGTCTGCAGGTAAATAATGCGCTGGGCGGCCCAAAGGCCCGACGCTAGCAGACAATGCGGCTGATGCAAGAGCTGCAACGTGAACACGCGCATTCCGATCCCTATTTCGACCCACGTCGTTGGATGGCAATGAGAACCAAGGGGACGAAAAGTTGTCAGAAATTGTAAACGGAACAAAGCTCGGTATCGTGGGTGAGAGACTTGTCCTTTCCTGGTCTATTTCTACTTTGTACCTGTATGCTTCGTTGTCCCGTAGTTCATTCAGAATTTCCGCCTTCATCACATTTAGATCAGCGCTGTTAGGGGAAATCCGAACAGCATTCGCAGTCGTTTCAAACCCGAAGCACCGAATGATCTCCTCGCTCAAAAAATCGTCTAGAGACGAAACTTCGTTCAGCGCACGACGAACAATCTCGCAAACTTCGGGGGAAAGGTCAGAATCTGGGGGGGCGGTGCCAAAGTGCCTAGAATGATCTATTCTGCTTCGTTCAGATTCAGCCCAGGAATACAGCTCATCGATGTCTTCGTTAGACAACTGCATCCTATCAGTAGAAATAAGGAACGGGAAAGTTCTGGACCGCATATCACCAAACAGTCGTCTTTCGCGAGCTGTCCACGCGAATGCGCCGAAGAACTGATGTAGGGCATAGATTAGAATTGCCAAATAAGATTTGCCGGTATTGCTCGGACCTACAAAAACAGACATAGGTCGGAGTTCAATGCTCCCTTGCCCAATGGGGCCAAAGTCTGCAACTTTCAGTTTGATGGTTCTTGTTTCTGATGCTACAGCCATAGGGGCCAACCCTCATGAATCAAGTTTGGAACCAGAATGATTCTAACAGATAGCCCCCTGTACCTTATCAACATTAGCCCAAATAGCTCGACTAATGCCTAAACCCTCGCAAAATGTCCTAAGACTTGTCTCAAAGCTAAGCTTAACTTCGCTTGGGACAACGCCCCTAAAACCCATCCCACCCCACCATCCCCGCCGCCTGCCTTACCCACTCCTCCATCAGCCCCTCATCCATCCCGTCCTCAAAAATATGGTAGTAACGGGCATCCGGGTCCTTCGAGTCCACCGGCGGTATGGGGTCCAGCGACTTTCCCTTCAGGAAAGTTACCTTCACGTAGCGGGCGAAGACGTGGTAGCTGATGAACCATCCCTGGCCTTCCACGCCGTAAAAGGGCGAATTCCACCGCACCGCCTTGCGCACGTTGGGTACCGTCCGCACTATCAGGTCGTCCAGCGCCTGGCCCACGTCCCGCTTCCACTCGGGCATGTTGGCAATGTACATCTGCACCGGCCCGTCGCCGTCCCCCTTGGCAATCTGCGGGTTTCCGCCGGACAGCATTACCACCCCATTCTCATTCACCGGTAGGGACGGCCTTTCCTTCATCCTGGCATTGGACCTGGGCTTCTTTTCGGGCATTTGCGTCACTCCCATTGGGCCTGGTGGCGCTGAAATGTTTGTGGCTGAGGCTGGATGCTGGTGGGCCAAAAGGGGCCGTACTGCGAACTTTTCAGTGGGAGGTTCCACTGTAAGGAAGCACCCAATTGCACGGCCAAGTTTAACCCAATCACGTGTGGGCGTCCAACGCAGCCCCAGACGCCCGCATTAACCTGTCTTCCCTGATCCTCACCCACCGCTCAACGCTGATGGTAAACTCGCTGGAAGCCGACAGGACCGGCATTTCACAGTAAACGGGGTAGCGCTTTCGATGCCATGAGGCGTCAGTGCCCGGGTCCTTTTGGGCGCTTGCCGTTACCCTATCAGGTCGGGCTCGGCCCAGTGGTGCCATTCTTTGAGCGCGCCGTCCGGGCGGACTTCGATGCGGGTGTTGCCGCAGTCCCAGCGTTCCAGGTGATCAACTAAATTGTCCATTCGCTTTGGCTTCCGGATCGGCCCTTTATGCACCTCTGACTCTCTATTCTGGCGTCGCCGCGACCAACAGGTGGTCGATCCGGTTTGGGGGAACCACTTTCGCCCCCCGTCCTCTGGTAAGGTGGGCAGCAGTCCCTTGGGTCGGCGACCGCATTCCGTGTCCAGCCCGCGCCGTCGGTCAAGAACTTGTGCACGGTTCATTCTTGGCGCATCCCAGGAAGGCGTCAATTTCCTGTTGCGCGTGGATTTCATCCCGCGGAGTGTGCTTCCCCCAAAGCTGGTCGTAGAGCAACCTTGAGGTTTCGACCAGTTCGTTCGCCAATCTGCCTCTACTTTCTGCAAACGCGAGCATCTTCAAAGTTGGGATTGCTTGGGCACGGTCAGCGTGTGATGGATGGTAGGTCAGTAGGACTTGCGCGGTTTTCGCAGCCTCTGGGGGCGCGTCCAGCAGTATCCAGAGGTTCGCTAAATGGGGTGCAGACCGAGGGTTCGCTTGCACTGAATTGATGTATCGGTCCGATGCGATTTTTCGGATTTCCTCGGACGTATTGTCATGGCACACGGCTTTGTCTTGGAGTTTCATCTGGTCCAGAAGCGTCCACAGGGTTTGGGGATCTATTGCCGGGCTTTTGGCCTGCTGGAGTACCCATGCTTGATCTGGTTCCCCGAAGGCCACGGCTACCCGGGCGGCGAATTCTGTGGTGACAGAATCTTCAACCAGTAAGTCGCCGTACTGACGAACAAAGTCGTCGTGGTCCCACACTTTCTCGGCAAAAGTTAGCAATTTGCTGCGGTCCAATACACGGCCTGCGTCCGTCAAGAGTTGCACAGCGTAAAGCCCGACGGTCATTTGGGTTCGAGCGACTCGGTCGGCCCCACGGAAGACTCTGCCTGATTCGTCGGCGTCCCACGCGCTCAACGGCAGAGCTTTGCACTTTTCCATTGCCCAATCCAGCGGATCGAGGTCATTGTGATGTATGACTACCGCGACACCCAGTCCGGTTAGCCAATCGTTGTAGTTCCAGCGGCCGGCTAGGTATGGAAACCGCAGACTGTCTTCCAGTGCCATAGTCATGCGGCGCTCGTGTTCACCCAGGATAATCCCAGAAATTCGGGAGGCCTTTTCAGGTTCCTCGTCTCGCAAACCCCACGCGATGTCTGCGAGGGGTTTGCCTCTGGGTTCAAACATGGCCCGCCGTAAGCCGTCCTCCAGTTCGTTCATCACCTCGTCAGACCAATGATTCAGCACGCAGTCGTTGAGTAGTTGGGTGCATTGCTGCTCGACTTGCTCAGTCGTCGGCCGTTTTTGTTCGGGACCAAAGGAAGTGTAATTGAGCAGCTCAAATGCCCACCAAGTGCTTCGCGCAGGCCCGAGTGTTGCAAGACTGGAAACTAGATCTGCTATCGGGTCAGACACAGCTACCAAGTCCACAGTCTCAGGGGCATCGGAGTTTGGCAATCCTCTGGACGCAATTTCTCTTGCGTGGACGATTTCCAATGTGTGGAGTATTGCCAACGCGATCAGCGCCGTTGATGAGGTATCGGCAATCCAATTTAGAGGTTGGCGGTAATCGGACGTGGCGCGGATGCCGGCCAGGCAGGACGCCGCAAAAGACTGCAACAAGTGGTTCTGTATCTTGTCCACTAGCTCCGGCAGCATCCCAGGCTTCAGTTCCAGAAGAAGGTCCACGATTGACGCGATGCCTGGGTACATTAGCCGGTATGCCTCATAGGCGTTAGCGGGTCCTACGTGGAAAGTCCGCAGAGGGTCGCCGTGACCTGTTTCTTTGGAGTGTGCCGTCGCGCCCCGAATATCCAGCCCAAGAATGTGCCTCGGATCGATGATGTTGCCTTTTTCATGGAGGCTTTCCAATGTATCCAGAGCGTATGTGGCGAACCTGTCGATTTGTTCTGGAGACCAAGAAGCACGCATGATTGGCGCCGACAAGTCTGAGCGGATTGAGCCCATGGCCCAAAAGGCTGTGTCGTGGTTCTCGATCCCGGTGGTTGCCGAAAGTGCTTCCCTGATCCCGTCAATGATCATTTCCGCTACTAGCTCGTTTATGTCTGGCCGCAGTTGGGTTGGGCCTCCGTCGGGGTCGAACCAGTTGCGAATCTCAGCGATGGCCCGGACAGCTTCGTCGGTTTGCCCGAGTTGCTTTTGGATTATCGGTTCAACTAGGTCGCAACACGTCGATTGCTTCAGCGGCGCCAAGCCGCTGCCAAAAATCCGCCAGATGGCCTGCCTTGCCTTTAGCGGCAGCTGGATGGTTGGGGGGTCGCTGCTGGCCGTCATTTGATTTCCTCGACGAGAACCCCATTGTTGTTGCGGCCCACGTTCAATGACCAGAATTCCTCGGCCTCGGCGCGGTACACACCATAGGAGAGCGTCGCAAAAGTGACGCCGTGCTCGTGCCACCCATTGATTGAATTGGTAACGATTATCTCCTTGTCCGGCGTAATCATGTAGCGGTCGTGAAATGCTGGACGGTCTTGCCCTTTGCGGTCCTTAGTGGTGACCGACCTGACCGCCACGTGGTTGGTGAGGATTGAGGGATACTTGGACAACCACCTTTCAACGTTCCGTTGGCCGCAGAGAATTCTCAATTGCTGCCCTTTGGTCGTTGAGAACATGCTGCTGTATACGCGCTCGTTCGTATTGTCGAGATCCCGTTGCATGAAATAGGGATCGGCGAGGTAGATTGGTCCGTTGGAATGCCCACTGTCGGCCAGGAGACTTAGGAAAAAATCAATTGCTTGCTCAGTCTGGTCAGGTCCAAAGCGGCCGAGGTTTCCTTGACCCCGGGCATCCCTGTCTTGGAGCCAACTCCTCCGTCCGAGCATTTCACGACGGATTGCACTATCCAAAGCAGCCGAATTTTCGTCGCCAACTGAAATGAGTGATTTGGCGTCACCAATGCTGACGGTATTAGTGGTTCCGCGTCGGGCATCGTGAACTGCAAGCGTCTGGCCGGTCGTCAGGTTCATGCTAATGTTTATCTCTCTGACTAACGGCACCTCCCACCTGTCTATGCATTGTCCGTCGCGACGTCGGTACAATGCCAACCCAATTTGATCCAGCGACGAATCGACATTGATGAGTGTGTGCTGCTCAGTTATTTCCAAGTGCTGATGAACCAGTGCATCATCGTTGTCGTCGGCCCATACGGTGGCGAAGTAGCCATTTTCTGGTAGGCCGGTTCCGTCGGCAGTGTTGACGCTTAGTCTCAGATGAGTCCGTTCATTTGCGAGTTCACAATTTATTTCGTCCTCCGCACCTGAGATCATGAGATTGCCTACCCGGTCCAATCGTCGATCAAGACGAAATGCCAGGCCACGCAGAGCATCCTCAATCTGGCGGGATGTGTAGGACTCACATACCTTCCGCCAGTAGTCGCGGGGATCAGGTTCAAGACTCCAAACCTCGGTCACCTTCGCGCTGTGTCTTTTGAACGGACTGTTCACCGAGTGGCCGTCCGTTCCCATGTGGTTCCGGTAAGCCCAATGGCAGCGAGCGGGCTGTTCCAGAGCGTAGAATACGTCGATGCCCTCGACAACCATTGCTTTCTTATCCAAGATGTCCTTGACCAGCTCCAGGCAATATGCAAGAGGTGCATCCACAACATGGAGTTTGATTTCTCCCGGATGGACTATTTCATTGGATGGAAACGTCATGGTACGCCACACCCCGTCCTGTTCACGTGCCCACGGGCCCATACCGTCGGTGCGTCGGTGGCGGATGTGGGTGAATAGATTGCGGGCTGGTCCCTCTTTCGGGTGCCATGCCAGTACCGACATCCGGGAAGTTCGGTTTTCGTTGGCTCCGTCGGGAACCAGGGTGTTTTCCATCGTCCTTCGTCTCACTTGAAATTGGGACATCCTGCCCTCAGCTCGGAATCCTCCTCCGGAGATTGCTCACCGGTTAGGTGACTTCGGCATACCCAGGATCGCGTCCTTTGGCCGTTAGGTATAGAACGTCAGAAACGGTGCATTGGATTACCGCCGTTCCACTGCCGAGACTTCCCCGTCAGTCAGCTCGCACAACCGTCATCGCGGTCAGATGCGGTCGGTCATCTGGACGTACCCCGGGTTCTTGTCCGCGGCGGCGAGCTTGCGACGGCGAACACGTCGTCGCCGCCCGCATCTACAGCATGACTTACGCGCCGTCGCTTTCGGCTGCTTGGTTTTGCAGTTCCCTCAAGTAGTTCTCTTGTCCGTCGACGCGGGCTCTCTGCTCGTCGATCTTCCGGTGGTATTCCCGTTGTCCTTCTCTGTCGTACTCATCCAGTGCCCGCATTAGTCGCCAGCTAAGGCCATCCAATCCATTCAGCATCGCTCGCAGTTTCCTTGACTCACTTTAAATGGTCGCAGGGTATGCGCAGCATTCTTCACTACGGCAGTCGTAACGTCTCTCGTACTTCCTGTTGCACAGTTGTTTCCGGCAACAATGGCGGTCCATCAGGGCCTTGGCCCTATCTATCCAGCTACGTATGGCTTGCCACCCAAAGCCCGTGTGTCATTCGATACAAAGCACGGCCAACGTCTTGCCACACACACGGCAGCATTTTTCTGCGGCGTCCTCTATCGAGCCGCACAGAGCGCATTCGTGAGTTTTGCTGGCCGTCAGGCAAGGCGCTCAATGAATGACCAAAAGAGGCTTTAGCTAGAGCCTTCGAGCTAATAGTCGAGTTGTGAGATCTTGCTGACTCTAGTCAAGCCGCTGGACAACGGCAACCCAAGGGCAAAACAGGCTAGCGGGACGGTGATTGTACGGTAATGTACAAGCCTCCCTGTAATGTCGTAAAGCCTACGCCACAATTTCGGAATATTTCCTCCAAAGCGCTCGCAACGGCTTGGATGGACTCCTCAGACTCCATCCGGGTGTCTTCCAGATGGCCCAAGATCGTGTCGAGATGTTCCTTGAAGAAGCGCTTGGAAGTCTCGGTTTCCTTGATACGCTCAAGGACCCTTGGCCAACTGTCGGTACCCATGTAAAGGGAGGCGGTATGAGCCAAAAGAGTCATCATATCGTTGACATAGGGCAGTAATCCACCGGCGATATGCTGAATGTCGGTGCCTCCAGCTAGGTACTGGCCAACTTCCTCGTTTACTACTTGAGGAGCACGGTCCAAGGTGTCCATTAACCCCTGAACCCAGTCTTCGCCTAAAGCTTCCTTCAACTCACGCAAAGACCACGAGTGACCATCTTCTTTCATCGTCAGCACGCGAATCAAGGCGTCCACATTGCGGTCGACGTCGAACTCGTCGAGAAGCAAGTTAGCCCAACAATCTAACATGCGCTCGGCGTTGTTGTTGCCCGCGGTGTACTCCTCCTCACCTAACCTCTTCAGGCGACTAGCTTCGTACATCACGTGGAATAACTCATGAGACACCGTTATCAAGCAGTTGGGGTTATTGAGGTTCCAAGGATTAACTGCATCAGCATCGATAACGACTGCGAAGCCCAGCTCCTCTTCATGAGTCCGGATCCAGAGTGTCCTGGCAAGAGCATGGGCATTCGCCCGCGCTGCAATATATCCGCTTGGGCCCGCACGTTCCTTGAGAAAAAAATTCACGTCCTCCTGAAAGCTGTTTGTGACTCGAACCAGCTTCAGCAAGAAGGGCAATCCTCTCTTTTCCGTGGCAGCAGCCACCGCGTCTGCCAACATTCTGATGTCCCGTTCAGCTGCTGAGCGAGACTCGAACGGAATACCGGGTAGTTCAACCGAGTAGCTCAGAGTTTGCTTGTCTTCCACTGGCTTACTCTTCAATTAGCCCCTCCCCGATTGAGATATCGCTTCGACTGCCCTTCTTTACTCTTCCTCTATTGGCCCGTCGTAAGCTGTCTTGATTGAGCAGATGCGCGGAACGAATGACTGACCGTGAATGATCCATTGGCGGTCCCAAACGCCCGCAGGAAACAATGGCTCGCTGTGCGCCTTTACGAGACTTTTCCACTCAGCGTGGTTGTTGAAGGGAGTTTGCTCCCTCCCTTTTCGCATTTCCTCCGCCTTGAGAAATCCCAAATAGACCAGGATGATGGGATAGCCAAGGTCCGTCAACTTCCACGACCAGGCAAAGCGGTTGGCCATCTGATAGCGATGCTCATGGGACAACGCCCAGTCGAAACCTGTCTGGTTCGCTAACGCTGCGTTAGTTTCTTTGATGCATTCGGCGATTCGTGCGCGGTTGCGATGACTACCTCCAACTCGGTCCCTTACCTTCAGTTCTTGGGTATGCGCCTTTGCCTCCACTAGGAGCAACCCCTTGTGGCTGTTCACCGTGCACGTGCTTGCGATGTCCCAATTCGGCGTTTGGGAGTCGTAGCTCTGTTTCTCCAACCACCAGTCACCCAGCGCCTTACAATCCCGCAGTGGCAATAGTCTGTGCTCCTGGTGAAGCTGCGCTTCCTCAATTTCGTCAAATCCCTGTGGCATCCATTTGTCTTCTGAGGACACGACGCCCCACGGCTCGGCCAGCTTGTTCAAGCGACTCGCGACTTGCCTAGGTGCGCCATGAGTCAGCCAGTGGCACCGGGGCTTGCTTCCCTTTCGTTGATTTCGCTTGAGGTTATCCAAGGGTCTATCCATGTAGGAGCGATCCGACCTTGCCACAACTGATCTCACCGGACCACTGCGCGGAAAGTCTGCCTAGATCCGAACTGAACGCGCAATCAAGGGACTTAAGCTCTGGTTCGTTTATGTGATTAAATCGGTCCAGCCAATATCTTTCAAGTCGCTAATTAACCAGCGGTGTGCCAGTTCAGTTGCTGGTCGTTTACCGTCATGGTGCAAAAGCCCCATGGAAGACCAAAAGATGCCGGAGTTCTCAAGAGCCTCCAACCGAGCGATTTCGACCCTTTCGCGAATCAGACTTTGGGTACTGTCATCTCTTGCCCCAAGCTCGAAGTCAACTTGAGACTGTTCATTGTTGCTGACGGGGCGTGGCCACCAAGTCAACACAGGTCCATCAAATGAAGCTCTAGGAGATGAAGGGATCACCAGTCTGCCCTCCAACTTGACCGGGAGAATAGAATTCAACTTAAGCCTTTCCCCAAAGCAATGGAACCAGGTATCCACCATGCCGGTGTATATGCGTAGTGCAGCTTCGAATATCGCCGTTGTGCGTTCCAATAGTCGTTGGTCGGTGAATTCTTCGTCCCACATCCACGATGATCTACCTGTGGGGAAGGCTTGGTCTGGACCAGGCCAAGGATTCACAATGGATACTTCGCCCTCCTGCAACATTTCGGCGAGTTGATTCCTGATTGCGTGTAGTTCGTCGTGCCGGTATATGGAACCATTGACACGCAAAGAGAACACGTCCAACAGATGTCTATCCATGTTTTCGACAACTTCTGGGATGTCCGCTGAATCGGGGATCGAGAATCCCCGTGCTGAAAGGTTGCAGGCGAATTCGAATGCGAGTTCTTGGACTGCGTCTGTCGACGCTAACGCAAGACGTCTAGACTTGAGAATCTCGGACAGAGAATCCGAAAGCATCATTTTGGTCATGAGCCACGGCCCTACCCTGGCAGGTGGCTTTACAACCGACGCAACTGATGGCCAGTCCGGATTGAAATTGCCGGAACCAAAACCAGCGTTTCTTGGGAGATCAATTACCGGTTCCAGAGCTTCTGAACCGTAGTACCAACTTGTGTAAATCATTCGGGAATTTACTGCTATCCCGAGCGTACGCACCTCGCCATTGGATTTCACGGGACCAATCGCTGGCATCAATTTCCCCAAGCCATTGCTCCAGTTCTCCATCGCGCTTCTTATTTTCCCGCCAATTTCCAGGTATGTTCCTTGTATTTCCTGGTTGTTGGCATCAGGCGTGAACCAACTCCGTTCCGCCTCTTCGAACACTTGACCGGCTAGCCCGGGATCAGAGGACGCTAGATTGGCTGCCAATGACAGTCCAACTGTTTCGTTCTCAGAATGAATAGCGATGCCTATAGGAATCAACCATCTGTCGGAGACCGGCTTAAGATCATCTAGGGAGACTTGGCCTTCGACAATCGCGCGGGCAGCGAACCACTCCCTGAATACCGGGAGAGCAAAGTCAACCTTGTCTCCTTGTTCGTGGACCAAACGGGAGTTCGCTAGCAAGTTACGCATGGATTGCCGTGGATGTATCTCCACCTTGTTCACACTGCTTCCGTTGGTCACGGACGCAACTGCTAGTTTCTGTAATAGATCGGCCACATCATCCTGTTGGGAGGCCATTTCCCTCAATGCTCTATCTGCGATCCGGCTCATGAGCTGAGTGGGCATTGCCCAAGAAACTGCGGGGACTCGGCCTAATTCGCTACCAATCATAATCGCGAACAACGGAAGGTTCGCAACTGATTGTACGGATTGTGGGAGATGCAGCAGCTCATTCCTTTCTACTTTGCGGCGCGCTATCTTGGACATCAAAGCTAGAAGTTCAGGCTCTTCCAGTCGGGGAACTTCGATCTCGTGCCCCACATCCTGAAGGGAAGGCAATGGTCTATTCGTGACCATCACAGTTACTTTAGGGTTAGCCAGCGCATAAACCTCCAAATCATCAAGGACGCGGTTGGCCGTTTCCGTCCCGACCTCGTCGAGGCCGTCAACTACAACGAAAGCACCCTGAACAGCGGGGAACGCGTAGCCCGAGGCGACAGTTTCAACGTATTGTCTAACAGGTTGATTCAAGTCCCTGGCCCTAACAAATACGGGGAACGGTTGAGAACGATCAGCAAGGGCCGTGGAAATGGCCTTCTGAAAAAGACGCTCTACGGCTAGGGTTTTTCCCACACCTTGGTCACCAACCACCCTGTTTACTCCGCTGGCAGGAGGGGCCAAACCGTAGCCCACCGTTGAGTCTTCTGCCAACTCGTCAGCTGCAACGTCGGTTACTCCTAGTGTGGTTAGTGATTTCTTACATCTAGCGATACTTTCTCGCTGAAATTGTCTGAGTAAAGGGTCCCGTCCCCCGGGAGACGAAGTGCGAAACAGGCGATTTATTTCGTCGGCAAGAGACGCCCGGATTAGCTTTCCCAACGTGTTTAGGCTACCAACCTCGCACCATTTAGCATAATCGCCCGCTTCCTTAACCAGTTGATTAGTAACTTCGTCCCTGGAGTCCACAGGTAACAAGAACGCGAGTAGTTTGCCTCGCACACTCATGCAGGCGTGGACTTCCTCTACTACGGGCTTGGTGGTTTCCTCACCGACTAGCCAGATGACGAAATCCGCATCAGCAGCATTGCTTACGTAATAGTCCCTAGCTTGCTGAGAACTTGCAGGCATATCCTCGAATGCCCACACACTACAATTGGGAAAGGCATCGACAGCTTTCTTGGCTTCCGATCGGGGGTAGTCCATATTGGGAGTTTGCCGACTGCTTATGAAAACAAGCAAGTTCGATTCACTGCGGTTCACAAACTCTGGCATCGGATAAGTCTCCGAAATTCATTTACAGGGTTCGCTTCGCCCCCAAGGAGGCGCGGACGGGTGTCACCGAGGGTGTCGTTGAGCATCTCACTGCGTAACGGTGCTGTTCCTATTAGACCTGAACGTGCCCCGGCATGTCTCGGCTTGATTAACGCGCATTTCACCTACGAGCGGCCAATCTCAACGACGGAGGATTTGCTTTACGTAATCGTACTCGACGCCACGTTCTTGGAAAAAGATGTGCTTGTCCGCGAAATCATCCCTTGTCCAAGTTCCGCTGTCGTAACGTTTCCTCAAGTCTTCGTACTTGGTTGCCGAGACGATGAAGGAATCGAGTTGCACTTCGGGATTGCCGGAACGGCTGGCGATTTCTCGCGCCAATCCGGGTAGCCTCTCGTGAAGCCGTGCCTTGTTATCGTTGATGTAGGCCGGAGCGGTTAGCATTCCGTGCGGTTCTATGAACACTATACGCTGTGCGTCTTCGCTCTTGACCCACAGGATGAAATCGGGGTAAAAGCCGCTACTCTCAAAGAAACCCACGCCTTTGCTACGGGCCAGGTTTCGTAGCAAAAACAGTTCAGCACCCTCCGGTAGGGCGTCGGGTGTACTCTCGCAGTAGTCTCTCAGGTCAGCGACGAACCTCTTCTCGCTTTTCTGCAAGCCGGTTGGCGTTGAAGTAATGCCGTTAGCTTCCACCAGTAACGGCTGGTAGAGATGCCTGTCGAAATGGATTCTTGGCAAGGCTCCTTGATCTTCTTGGTATAGGCAATTGCAGTCCGCAATCAGCTTTTCAATTTCACGAGCGAGGTCTATTTTCTCTCTTGGCACCCTCACCGTGTACATTCCATCATCTTCGCGTTCGCCGATGTTGAACCGGAAGTTGCCATCAGTGTGGTCCAGTTGACGGTAGGTCAGATGGTTTGATTCCCAGCGGGATTGTCGGTGCCGATAGAGCATATCGGCGTACCTGCGGAGGATGTGAGTGACAGCTTCCTGCAACCTGCGCTGGTCATCGTGATTCTTGGGCATGACTACGGATTCCTCGGAATCCAGCAGGTACGCCTTCCTCCCCGCTTCCAGGATGGGACGCAGCAGTTCCTGCCGGACCAGCAGGTTGCTGAACCGCTTAGTTTCCTTGTATTCCAGCAACTCCAGGTAGGCTCGGTTCCAGTCCACGAGGTCCAGGCTCTCCGATGGTATCTCCAGTTCACTGCCTGAGCTGGCGCCCGTGGTTGCAAGTCCGTCTCGGCCACTCTGTATCTGTTGTACTGTGGCTGACATGACCACAGCAACCGGTCCAACATTACTATCGTGTTTCAACAACACGGTTTCCTGGCTGGAGAAATCCTTGTCCTCGTCAAGACGGGGTATGACCAGTCCCTTGTCCAAGAAGTCCCGGTTGGGGCGGATGAACAGCGGCAGCTCTACCAATTCCTGGGTGCTGATGCCCTCGCTTTCCAGGTAATCCCGGAACTGGGCCATGTAGTTGGCCCGCAGAGCAAAGATGTTCAAAGTTTCCAGCACCCGGATATAGTCTGGATGCGGACCATCGTTCAGGGCCGAACTGCGTTTCAGCGACATATCCCGGCCTCGCAGGCGGACGCCGCGGCCGAACAGTTGGATTATCTGCGAGCCCTCGGTGCGCCCGATGTTCAGCAGGCCCATGTTGGACACCCGCCAGGAATTCCAGCCTTCAATGAACTTGCGGGCGCCGGCCAGAACCTCCACGGTTGAATCAGGTTCGTTTATGCGGTCAAACAGGGATGATTGCAGGGCGTCCTCGGCGATGACGATGCCGGCGTCGTCGGCTTCTACCAGCCGCTTGAACGCGGGGGTGTCGCCAATGTAGATGACGCCAAAGTAGCTGTCGCTACCGTCCGCTTTCAGGCCCAACTCTCCTTCGCTGCCGCGCAGGTCGCATAGTTGTAGTCCACCGCTGCCAGTGGTGTGCATTACCTTGGACAGGGCGTCCTGGTACACGGTGGAGGCGTCGGTTGGACGACGGCGCAGGTAGTCGAACCTACCCTCGAATATGTCCCGCCCGTCAGTTGCGTTGAGCAGGCCAGACTTGCCATTCAGTAGCCGGTCGATGGTGTCAACAACCCAGCCGGGTTCGCTCAAAACACGATGCAGGAACCGGACGACGGTAAGGATGTCGCTCCGCCGATTGCCGCCTTCCGTGTAAACAGCGTTGACGCTCCCACCGATGAAAGTCCATAGAGGACGAGACAGGTTGTAGGGCCGCAGTGCCATACACTGTTCGGCGAAGACGAGCTGCTGTTCGTAGAAGGAGAGCAGGTTGGCCATCAGGAGAGTATCGGTCTGGTCGGGAGCGTTGTCCTGTTGCAAGTTGAGGATGTGAAAGTCCTTGCCGTAGCCGTCGCTGTAGAAATGGCGATAAGAGTAGTCGAAAGCTATGGCCTTGCCATACTCCGTGAGCAGCGTATCGTTGTTCGCCGCAGCCAGGGCCTGCCCGAAGGTAGCGCTATATTCGAACGTAAACCCGTTCTCTCCCAATGCATTACGAACAGTTCTCCATGCCTGAGCTTCTGAGCCGGAGCCTTTGTGCCCCTCGTCTACGAAAATCAGGCTGCGACCCTCAAATACCTCTACCGGAACACTCTCGCCTTCGCCCTTCTTTTCCATCACAATTTTGGTTATCTCGGTGACTCTGACGGTCCCCGGTGGACTCCGCAAACTGCCCGGTTCATTGAGGTCGAAACGCGCGGCGGGGATGTTGGACGCCTGGAGTTCGTCCAGGTGTTGCTGGGTCAGTCCTTCGTTGGGGGTAATCAGCAGGATGTTGTCCAGCGGCCCCCGGTTGTAATGGAGGAATTGTCGGTAGTGCAGGTGCAACAGCAGAGTCTTGCCGCCGCCGGTGGCCATCCAGAAGGCCAGTTTTGACAGGTCGTTGGACGTGAACTGGTCCCATCGCTGACCCGGGGCGCAGTTGGCATTGTGCTGGGAGACGAACTCGTTCAGGGAAGGCAACAGACCCCCAGCCCGGTTGAAGTACCAGTCCAAATAGATTTCGGTGTAGAGGGCGGCGAGGTACTGGAAATAGCGCAGGGTAATAGGCTCGGTGCGGCCGTGGTTCATCGCAGCTAGGTGTTTGCGAATGTTCTCGTCGTAGCGCTGCAGGTCGGGGACGGTCAGGCCCTGCATCCGATCTGACCGCGCTTTCAGGTGGACGCTGATTTGGCTGCGCCCGTCCTCGCGGAAGCCTTCGTTGATGGGCTTGATGTCCACCAGCAGGTCTCGGGTGCTGTCGTACCCCAGCAGACGGTGCAGCCAGCCGAGCAGGGCCAGCTTTCCCTCCAACCGAGCGTATCCCCGGCTGGCTGCGGCTTGGGCTCTATTCGCGCGGCGTCGCGGCGGCATAGTCCGATCCTCAAGCTGGGATGGTTGTGTTAGGCATTCACGCCGGCGAACATCCGGGCCTTGAACATCGGCTCGATGGCCTTGGCGCCTGGGATGGCCGAATCGCCGTTGACGTACACAGTCTCGGCGTCCCCGGCAAGGTTCTGCCGGGCGACGAAATCCCGGTCTCGGGCGAAGTCGGCCTCTGTCCAGCCCTCGGTCCCCCGCCAGATGACCGCGACCGGGCGGCCGGAGTTGGCCTGGGTCTCACCCCGGAACACCAGGTAGCGCCGCCCCTCGTCGTCGAACACTTCCCGTTTCCGCACATTCAGGCCCAGCAAGTAGTTGAAGGTCTCCGGCAGGTCCACCTTGCGTTCCTGCTGCTCCCCGTTGACGTGGACCCGTAGCCGGTAGGAAAAGGGACTGGTCAGCAGAGCGGCGTTTAGCAAGGTCTCGCTCTCCTTCGCCTCCCAGCCCAGCATATATTTGAGCAGATATTCGTCCCCGATGTCTGGCAGAGATAACTGCCCGCCGACCCGGTCGAACCGGATGCTGTCCAGCGCGTCCTCATAGGACTCCAGACGTATGCATTTGACGATACGGGGGGACCTTTCGGCTTCCTCCGCAGTCGTATCGCGCTGGGGCTTGCCGTCTTTCCACTCCGGGGAAAAGGTGACTTTCTTAATGCGGGGCAACAGCACTGTGTCGAAATACTGGCCCATTTCCACCAGAATGAACTTGCGCTCCCCGCCGTCCTCCCGGTTCAGATTGATAACGGCGTGGCCGGTGGTGCCGGAACCGGCGAAATAATCGAGGGCCAGAGAATCCGCATCGCAACCGGATGCCCGGAGGCAGTCTTCAACCAACCCTGGAGCCTTGGGAAAGGAGAATCCAAGGGCATTGCCAAACATGTTGATTAGGCTTCTTGTGCCATGCTCAGAGGCAGAATATCCTCTCTTATCCCACCAGGTTGATGGGAGAACACCCTCCCCTTTTTTCCGAGATTTCATGTAGATGTTTGTTTCACCGACCCTATTCGGTCTAGCACAAAAGTCAGGCAGGTTAGCCTCCAGTGTCTCTTTTCCCCATTTCCATGTTTTCTCTTCCCCATTGTCACTGATTGGCCAGACTACCGTTTCATCAACTCTCGGTGGGTCTTCGATCTGGTATGCTCCCGTTAACTCGTTCCAGCTTAATTCTGGCACACGAATACATCCTGAGTTTGCCACATAAATGGGATAGTACAGTCTGGGCCGAGCCGTCCTGTAGGCATTTAGTCCCCCGTGCTTACGGAAATTAACCCATTCGAAGCTTCCAACTTCATCCTCAGCTTTGTAGCGCTTGTTCTGAGCCTCAGTTCGCGGGAGGCGTCCGACTTTGGCAGATGGCCTATTGCCAAAGAAGAGCGCGTACTCGTGGGAAGAAGAAAATCCGGTAGGGGTAGAGCGTCCCGCTGGATTGCTGCGAATTACTGCTGTCCCTAAGTTTGATCCCTGCGCAAAAACATTGCTAAGTAGCTTCTGAAACTGCGGCTGTTCAATATCATCTATGGCTGCGCACAAGATTCCATCCTGTAACAATAGATGAGTAGAGACGCTCAAACGGTCCTGCATCAAGGCCAGCCAGGAGGAATCTTTGTAGCCATTCTTGTAAAGGATCGCAGATGCATCTGTGTTGTATGGAGGGTCGATGTAGATACATCCCACTCCATTGTGATAGCGTTCTGACAAAATGTTGAGGGCCTGCCAGTTCTCACTGTAAACAAGTAAACCGTCCGTTACCTCGTCCAAATGGTGGAATGAAGCGAGCAGGCGGTCAACAAACTCGGCATCAAAGTGTTTGGTATCCAAGACCAAGGTCGGATGCGCCGACAGAAACGCCTCACTCTGATCGCTCCCGTCAACGTCCAGAATCTCCCGCCATTCTGACCACTGAGCGTCATTGGCCGAGATTTCCGGGTAGAACTCGGCGTCAACATTGCCCAGGGTGATGCAGTAATGAGTCTCGGTGACGAATTTCCGTTTCTCCCAGAGCAGCCTCTGGAAGCCTTCGATTTGGGCCAGGAAATCTATGATTTTGCCGCCCACCGCCTTGGTCAGGCGCATCTGCTGGAACCAGCCTTCGGCCAGGTTCTGACCGGCGGCGGCCAGGTTGTCCAGGTTCAGCACCTCGTTCTTCAGGTAGAAGTCCAGTTCCCGGTTGAGGAACCCGGCCAAGTCCTTGTGGATGAAGAAGTCCGAGTTGTTGCGCCGGACGTACTGGCGCAGGTGGTGTTCCAGATAGCTGACCGGCCTGTTCCCGTTGTGCCGCCGCTCGCCGGTCAGGGCGGCAACTGCCCGGGTGTTCTCGCGCAGTTGCTCCGGAAAGGTAGAGAGGGCTTCTTCTATGATTTTATCTTGCTGACCGGTTTTGCCATATTTGGTAATTTCAACGACGGTCAGGGGCCGGTACTCAAAGGGAATCGTGATCGCGGCACTGCCGGAATCCCAAGCTGCTTCGGAAACGTGGGGCAGGAAGAAGCGCCGGTCGCCCTTGAGGTTGTTCTGCTCCACGTCGGCGTTCTTCAGTCGGAAATGGACGGCTACACCGTTGGGCGCTTTCCAGTCGTAATTGCGGAAATGCTCGTCGGTCTTGACGTAGTACTGGTCGCTGTTGGCCCAGTGGAGATAGACCTCCTCGCCATTGTATGGAATGGCGTACCGCTGGTTGCCGGAGTAGCGCCGCTTGGAAATGAAGTCGCCTTCGTCGTAGTAGCGGCTGAAGAAGGTGTGAAGATTGTTGTATATGGCGGCTTCCACCGTGTCGCGGCTGCGGCTGCCATCGGCGGCCCGGACTTGAGCTTCCAAGTACGTCTGTCCCACCGGGACATTGCGAAAAGCAACTGCTAGCTCGCCGTCCGCGTCGATAGCTGTATCGCCCAGCGACTCCACCACGGCCTGACGCGCTTTCGCCAGTGCATCGTCGGCTTGGGCCTGTTGGGCCAGCGGGCCACCATACAATGCGGCAGCGACAGAGGCCGGGAGTTGTTCGCTGATGAACCGTTCCACCGCATTCCGCTTATGGTTCATTATCCGGTAGATGCCGAAATCCAAGTCGGCGCAGTCAAACTGGAACAACTCGCGAAGCAGGTCCTGGAACTTGGCTAGGTTCGATTGCGTGGAAGTTGACAAGATGGTCATGGCGCAACCTCCAGTTGGTAGCGCGTCGGTTCCCTGGTGAAAGCGGGGGACGTACGCCCTTGAGCCTCTGGATAGTTCGTTACGTTCAGGGATTATACAGAGCCGGCGCCAGGCGCGTCCCTGCCCAAGTGTCAGTAATTGCTGACGAAACTGGCCCGTTCTTCAGCGGAGTGACTCCGGTTAGACCAGCAACTCCTGAATGTCCCTTCCCAGGGCGCGAGCAACGGCCTGCGGGGAGTGAAGAGTACGCGGCGGTTGCCCGCAAGCCGGGAAGCGTTGCCGCCAATCAGATTCAAGGGAGATTCCTTGAACCTGAAAGCTATGGTCCTTCCGTAGGCTGTATGGCCACACGCCCGCCGTCTCTCACCTCCACGTACAGGCTGTAGTCATCCATGAGAGCCATGCCCACCAGGGGCGTGGCGTCCGCTTCGTCTGCTGGCACGTATCTCGTCCGGCCGTCCCAGACCACTGTGGCGCCCCAAACATTGAAGAAATCCTGGCTGCCGTTGGCCAAGATCGCTCGGCTCCTACCCCGGTAGGGTAATCCCAACTCCGCGACGACGTTTGAAGGCAGAGTCAGGAAGCCGTTGAAGCCAGTGTCCACCACCATTTCCACTTCCCGCGTCTGCCCCGCCGGGCCCAGCAGATGAAGGGTGATGACGGGTTCGTAGTCAGCGTTCACCACGCCCTCGATCACTCGACTCTCCGTAGGGAGTTGCCCCCAAAGTGATGTAGCGCCCGGTACCCGACGCGAACCAGCCAGACATCAGCGCTAGGACGTTGCGCCAAGAGGCTTTCCGAGGCAGTAAGGATGCCATCCGCAACCACGTACTCCCCGCTGTCCACGTCGATGGCGACGAACTCACCATGATGGTCAGCCTCGACGAGACGGCGGATGTCCCGTTCGTATATCTCGTCACCGAGGCGGCCGGTCTCCTCGGCGGTCCTGCCTGTTGGCATGGTCATCCTACCGCTTCCTCCAGAAGGCATTCTGACACGGATGGCGCTTTACAGTCTTCGATGACTTCAGGCAACGTGAAATCCACAACGGCGCTTGGGGAGCCTTCCGCAGCCACAAATACCTTACACGATCTGGCGATTCTCGACAACGAAAAAGGTCGCACACATGGGCGGAACGGGGAAGGATGCCGTAGATCGGCATCCTCCCCCGCACGCTGGGACTAACACCCTGCGCCCGCTGGAAGAGGGAAAGAGCGGAGGGATCGGGCTTGCCTCTCTGCCACTGACGGCATCCTGGGCATCTCCGGCAGAAGGCAGACTGTCGACATGGCCGCTGGTGCGCTAAACGCCCTCCAGCTCCATCCGCTTCAGCATTACGGAGCAGCCCCGTTCGTCCACGATATGGTTCACCGACAACCGGCCGTGGCTATCGTAGCCGGTGGTATAGGCATATTCGGCCTCCGCACCCCAGGGCACTCGCCCGCCGACACGGATGCTGTCTCCACCCGGCCCGCCGGCACCGCGAATCACCACGCCGTTGCGTCCGCCCTTCTTCCAGCCCATGACCTTGAGTTCCACCGGAGCCACCAGTTCCGCCGGAGACGGAGCGAACAGGACCTGGTGCAGCCGCCGCAGCACCTCCCCCGACGGCTTGCGCTGGCCGTTCATGATCAGGGAGAGCATGGCGGAGCTGATGCCCGCCCGCCGGGCCGTCTCGTTTTGGCTGATGTCGTGAGCGTCCATGCGCTCCCACAGCACGCTGGGGTCCACGTCGGCGCTCTGGGCGGTCTCGACCTTCACGGGAGCCTCCAACACCGCCTCCATGCGGGCCTGGGCGGAGGGACTAAGGTTGCGCTGGCCCCGGGACACCATGACCACGTGGCCGTAGCTCAGGCCGGTCCGGTCTGCCACCTGCCGCAGGGTCATGCCCCGCTCCCTGGCGCGCTCCCGCAGGTAGGTGCTCTCGCCGCCGTGGACCACGCCGCCCCGTCGGTTGGCGCATTCGGCGGGCGCGATCTCCACCGGAGCGCCCAGCGCCTTCTCGACCCGCGCCTGCACCGCCGGGCTCATGTTCCTCCGGCCCCGGGACACCTCGGACATGTATCCGGCGGACACGCCCACCAGTCCGGCCAGGGCCTTCATGCTCAGGCCCCGCTCCCGAGCCCGTTCCCGCAGGCAGGTGCTTTCGCTCTCTACCAGGCCGCCCTGGCGGTAGACCACGCCTTGGCCGGGGACCTCGCCCAGGACCGCCATCGCCCTTTCCCGCAGCATGGGGGACCAGGGCCGGCGCCCGCTGGCCACCGAGGACAAGTAGCCGTAGCTGACGCTCATCAGGTCGGCCAGTTCCTTGAGGGTGAGGCCCTTGCGCCGGGCTGCGGCCCTGAGTTCGCTCTCCGGCTTGCCCTGGCCCTTTTCCTGTCCCGCAGCGCTCGCGGGGTTGTCGTTGAGGTTGACCAGTGCGGTGATGTCGATGTTGGTAGTCGCCTTCATGTCGCTTCCTCCGAAACGCAGAAAGCGGGGGCCGGTCCCCTGTCGAAAGGGATCGCCCCCCGCTTTGCTGTAAGCAGTGAGTATTCGTTTGTAGTTGGCTTGGGTGGCCGCACCGGCGGCCGGTCGAGATGTGCGTCCACCTCCCGGCGCCGGAGCGCTGGCGATGGCCGTGGGATTACGGTTTGGTCATGGGCATTCCTCCGTTGTCGTTTTGGTGGTGGATGTGGTCGTGATGGCAGTCGTGGTCGCCGTGGCGGCAGCGGCGGTTCACGCGAGGCCGTCCCTGCCAACAATGAGGTGGCGGCGCCGGGTCAGCCGCCATCGGTTTCGTCGCGTCGCAACTGGTAGAGACGCACGTCGCCCTGGGACACAGGCCGGCCAGGGATGGCGCGGCGGGGCAGGGAAACGTGCTGGAAAAGGGGGAAGAGAGAGGAGTTGCGCCGTGGGGCAACGCCGTGAACCGGCGATGGCAACGCGCAATGAGAAGGGCCGCCGTGCCATCGGGGGAGAGCAACGGCGGCGGGGAGAGGGAACGCGGCTACGCCAGCGAGCGGCGTAAATCAGCGCCAACTCTAACCCGGCAATCGTCGTGAACAGTGTTGGGAAAAGGGAGAGGGAGGGCTGCGCGGTCGGGGAGTGCGATGTCAATGCCGACGCCGCAGCGGAGAGAATTCCGGCGCATCAACGTCAGGTCGCCGGAATGTGTGAGGTCCACGGACTGATTACCGCTGGTACAGCAGCCATGCCGCAGGCGTGAGGAAGCGGCCGGGGACGGCGATGCCCGTTCCAGCCGCTGGGTGAGGGGTGAGCGCTGTGTCCTGTGCGCTCGGAGAGAGGGTCAGACCGATGGGTCCTGGTCCTGGGCTACCGTGTGGTTTCGGGTTTTCACCTCCTGGACGATATTGGCGATGCCGACGACCTGCGCCAGCATGGTGTTACGTCCCGCATCGACGTGGCTGCCGGAGGAGCAGGACTCAACC
>DAOUJS010000040.1:0-10718 GCA_034422355.1 Dehalococcoidia bacterium
GCCTGCTATCCCGGGCCAAGCTGGAACAGAAGAGGTTCGCCAAGCGAAACAAGTACCGGGCCGCTGCGCGGATGCGAATCCGCATCGGGAACCTGATTGACGAGCTGCACCACCAAACCGCCCGGTGGCTGGCGGACCACTTCGACATCATCCTGCTGCCGGCCTTCGAGACCTCGGAGATGGTGCTGCGTGGAGCAAGAAAGCTCCGCGCGAAATCAGTCCGCTCCTTGCTGACCTACGCGCACTACCGGTTCCAGCAATTTCTCAAGTGGAAGTGCTGGCAGACAGGCAAGCAGCTGCTGCTGGTCAACGAGGCATACACCAGCAAGACCTGCAGCTGGAGCGGTGAAATTATCGCCAATCTAGGCGGACGCAAGGTGATAGCAGGTTCAGACGGACTCAGAATGGACCGGGACACCAACGGCGCTCGCGGGACATTCCTGCGGGCTTTGGGAGATACCCCTGCCCTGCGCGAAGTTGCGCAGGAGCACATCGGCGGCTGCGCTACCGGCATTGTCAGCGTTAGTTAGCGAAAAAGTATCGGTTGCGGGACCCACGGAAACGCCAGAATCAACACCGGGGAGGCAGGAAATGGCGCGGTTGCGAAGGGACGGACCATACTTCTGGGTGACCTGGCTGACCCGGCTCCTGGCCGGGGAGGACGCCTGCCAGTGGTCGGCCTGGTTCCGGGCCCGCCACGACAGCGGCAGCTGGGACCGGGTCCCCAGCGACTTCGACCAGGCCGGGTGGCAGATGGCACACACGGCGATGGTCAATGATGTCCGGGAGCACTGGGAGGGACGTGGCTACGAGGTGTTCACCGAGAGGCAGAACGGCTTCAGCCTCCGGGGGAACGCCGGGACCCTGGGAGGCAGGCCGGACCTGGTGGCCAGGAAGGAAGGCGGCGGCACGATCGTGGACGTGAAGACCGGGAAAGCCAGCCCGGCCCACATCGTCCAGGTGATGCTCTACATGTACGCTGTGCCCAGGTCGGTTGCCCGGCACCGGGGGGTGGTGTTCGACGGGCAGGTGGCATACGGGGATCATTTGGTTGACGTACCCGCAGATGCGGTGGACGGCCTGTTCGTGGAGCGGCTGTCCGGACTGGTCTCCCAACTGGTGTCGGACATACCGGCCCGGCGGGTGCCCAGCGCCGGTGAGTGCAGGTTCTGCCCCATCACGGATGCGGACTGCCCTGACCGTGTGGAAGATGACGGACCGGAGCAAGGAGTGACCTCGGACTTCTGAGGGGGTGGGCGGCAGTACTGCCTGTGCCAACCCAACGGGCCTTACGGTGACCGTTGAGGATGTGCAGACCAGGGCCGAGGGGGCGACATTGGTGACCCGGGAGGGAGGACCCATGTTGGCTCATTGGCTCAGAAGAGCCGAAGTCGAAAAAGGGAGGGAGGAAGGTCTTGAAGAAGGCCGGGACAGAATGCACCAGGAATGGCAGTCCTGGCGCCAGGAGTTAAACGGCTGGCAACTCCGCAAAGAAGAAGCGGGGGCCGCCGGACGCGAGTTCCTGGAACCACCACCTCCTGAACCACGCAGTCCCCGAAAATCCTAACGGCAACTACAGAAAGCGAAGGCCCCGGCATTGCCGGGGCCTTTTCACGCCCGGATGACCGTGGTCAGTGGTCAGTGCGCGGCTGCGCGGCGACCATGGCTTTCGCCGCGCAGCCGGACCGCTCCCGAGGACACGGCGGCGGATACCAGGGTCCTGGACAACGACGCGCCGCCGGAGCGGACCGGGCGCGATGCCTCCAGGACGGTCCCTCCCGGGGCGGCGCTTTGTTGAAGGGGAGGACCAGGGTGGGGGTGATCAGATAGTGAGGGACGTTTGGTCCATGGCGTCTGCCAGTTGCTCCAATGCGTGGCATAACCGGCGGAACGAGCGCGAGTTATGGCGGGCCAGGTCCAAATCAATCGCACTGCTGAATGATGCCTGGTGGGAGGTTTCCTTGTAGGCCATGCCGTCGGGCATTTGGCTGGATAGCCATCTCTTGGGGTCGGCGACCTCCTCAGCCTCCACCGTCAAAGCCGCGGAATCCGGTATTCCATTCCGGCCTCTCATGGTGGCCAAGCTGGCCAGAAACCAGGACTCGTACTCTCTGCGCGCATAGACCACCTGCACCGGAACGGTCACTCCGCTTTGTTGACACCGCCCGGACATTTCTCTAAACAGGGTCACCGGGCAATCGTTGTCGGCATCCATCAGAACGAGTATTCCCCCGCAGTCCGGTTTGTTCTGTGCGTGCCGCAGGAATCTCTCCAGTTCCTTTTCCAATCTTGACCTGTCCTTGGCCATCACGACTCTGCTCTTTCCCCAACCCACGATGATATCCGGCCTGCCATACATTTGCAGGAGAATCCGGCTCAACAATTCAGGCAATGCGGCAACATCCCCCGGGCCTTCAACCACCGGCACTATTGTCGGCACGCCAGCTACTCTCGCTCACCTGCCGGCTCGAGCCCTTCCATGCTATGCAATTCTCCCGGCAGGAAAAGCCCGTCCATGATTGAATTCATCTGGCCGGCGGATACCCGGCCCACTTTGGTGGACCCCTTTTCCGCGCTGACCGCCCGGATGTTCTCAACCGGAATCCGGTCGATCAGGTCCGGGCTGTGGGTGGCGACCAGCACCTGTCCCCGCAACGCGGCCTCCTGCATAGTATCGGCGAGGACTGCCATCGCTCCCGGATGAATGGCCAGTTCGGGTTCCTCAAGGCCAACCAGGGCCAGAGCAGGTTCCTGGAAAAGAGCGGTGAGCATGGCCAATAGACGAACGGTGCCATCGGACTCATAGGACAGGTCGAACCACATATCCCTGCCAGTTGGACCATCCCCGGCGTGCTTGAGTTCGATGACGTTGTAGCTGCCGGCGCTGCTGACGCGGATGTCGCAAATGCCCGGAACTGCGTAGCCAAGGGCATTCTTCAACTCCGGGAGAAAGCGATTGCCCTTCAGGTCCATATCCTTCAGTGTTGAAGCCAGGTTTTCGCCACCCACGTCCAGGGGATGGCTTTCCGCCGCCTTCTGAGGCTCACGCAAGTAGTTGGGGAAGATATGGTACAGACGAATTTCGGATAGCTTCTCCTTCAATTGCTCCAGCGCCCCGTGCAGCCGGAAATAGGAGTCCTGGGCGCTCGCGCCCGCGCCGCCCATCATAACGGCCACGAACGGGCCGACCCTGGAAGGCCCTGCGGGGACCAGTTGGAGGTCATGATCGCCAGATTCCTCCATAAGGAGATTGCGGATCCCCGAAGACCCGGGCTGGGAGATGCCGGTGTCCGCGACTGTGGCCTGTTGTTCAAGACCATCGAACCTTGGCAGGGTCAAACGGCCCTCGGCGATCTCAACTTCAGCAAGTTTCCGGCGTGCATCTGACGATACCAGCCTGGCAAACTCTCGCTTTACCCGGTAGCCGCTCGCCCCCCGGCCTGCCAGCTCGAAGCCATATTCGAGAGTTCGCCCAGGGCACGCACCGGGAGCTTCCTGCCGGAGACCAAATTCCAGGCCAACTTCTATACCAACCTCCAGACCAATTTCCGGGGTGGCAACCGCACCGGCGGGATTCCGGCGAGCCATGGAGCCCATGCCGCCGCGCCGCGTTACAGCCGTTTCCAGGCCGTGGCGCGCGATATCGCCCAGGAACCCGGCCATGTCCAGCAGGTTGCTCTTGCCCGAAGCGTTCGGGCCCACCAACACGGTCAGCGGGTCCAACTCCAACTCCGCGCTCCCTATGCTGCGGAAGTTCCTGGCCCAAAGCTTGGTAATCATAGCTGTTTGTCCTGGTCCGCAACCGTCATTTTCGCCGGAGCGGACGGGGAGGTTTCCAACACTATATCACCTTGATTAGTGGCCGGTGGCCGGTGATTAGTGGTTGGTGGTTAGTGGGGCCCCGCGAGGGGGCTGGGGCGCAATGCCGCCGCCTGGACAGCGGGATACGCGGGGAGGAAGTCATGGTTTTCCGCGGCCATTTTTGTTGACCGTGAGCGTCCGTAGTAGTATGATACCGTCCGTTTTAGACCGCTGGCCTTAAACCTTTATCAAAAAATAGGAGAGTAGAACACGTGGCGACTAGATATGGATTCTCGGTAAACAAGCGGACCGTTATGGCAGCGGTCACAACGAAGTCGATGTCCGCCGGACTGTTGCTTCCGGCCCCCGGCGCATGATCCGGATGCCATAACCCAAAGACCCATTTATGAATGGAGGAAGAGGAGATATGACTCAAGCAACCCCCTGGTATTCGGTTACATCCATCGTGCGTCGCATTGGCGCAAGATCTGCCTTGGCCATCGCCTTGGTGGCCGCCCTGGCCGTGGGCGTGTTGGTTTTCAGCACCGCCCAGCCCGCCGGGGCGCAGAGCGCCGAAACCATTGAATACAAGGAGAACGGCACCGGCCCCGTGGCCACCTTCATTTCCCAGGACCCGGACAAGGACGACGAGGCCACGTGGGATTTGACCGGCGTGGACGCGGGAGAACTGGACATCAAGGACGGCGTCCTCACCTTCAAGGAAGCGCCCGATTTCGAGGCCGCCAGGGACAGTGACGAGGACAACACCTACGAAGTTACGGTGACCGCCACCGACGCAGGGAAAGACGGAGATAAGGAAACCGCCGAATTCAAAGTGGAAGTCAAGGTCATCAACCTGGACGAGAAAAGCGAAGTGACCTGGACCGTCGACCACGACGGCGACGGCAGAGCGGACACTCCGACGTTGATGCAGTTCCAGGCCGGCGCTTTCCTGGAGGCCAGCGTGACCGACGGCGACGTGCCTTCCAGTGACAAGGACGTATCATTGGCAACAAACATCAGTTGGCAGTGGCGTCGGTCCCCGGACAAGACCGCGATGGGAACGGCCATTGACGGCGCGGACGACCCATTCTACACCGTAACCGCCGCCGACGTGGGCCAGCACATCCGCGTCGAGGCCACCTACATACTTTCCGGCCAGACAGCCGAGACGGCGTATCTGACCTCCGATTACCCGGTGCTGGCCGAGGCCGCTTCAGACGCCGCCGCGCCCAGGTTCGCCCAGGCCAACATCACCAGGAAGGTCGACGAGGGCAAGAAGGGCAGGATGGTCGGCGACCCGGTCACCGCTACGGGCGGCCACGGCGTACTGAACTACGAACTGACCGGCAACGACAGCGACCGCTTTGACATCGACCAGAAGACCGGCCAGATAACCACCGAGGTTGACCTGGACCACGAGGCGGCCGCGGCCGCGGGCGACAACTGCGTTGCCCAGAACAAGTGCGTGGTCGAAGTAACGGCATGGGACGCAGCCGGGACCGACTCCGACCCGGTAGCCACCGTGACCATCTCCATCGGGGACGTGGACGAAAAGCCAATGTTCACCGGCGGCGATAACACGGTGGAAGTTGAGGAAAATCATCCCAAGGACGTAGCAATAAACGCCGTCGCCTACGAGGCAACCGACCCTGAAGGCGACCGGGTCAACTATTCGCTGAGAGGGTCTGACGCGCGCGAGTTCGATATCGACGCTGATGGTTTCCTCACCTTCAATACCAAGCCCGACTACGAGATGCCAAGGGACCGGGGCCGGGACAACACCTACGAGATCACCGTGCGGGCAATGGCCGTGGGCAGCAGCCTGTACGCCGACAAGGCGGTGAAAGTCAATGTCACCAACGAGGAAGAACCGCCGGAAATCGGCGGCGATGACATCATCACCATCGAGAAATACGAGGAGGGCCGGGAGGATGCGGTAACCACCCTCAAGGCCAAGGACCCGGAGGGCGGCAAGATAACCTGGAGCCTGGTGGATGCCGACGGCACCGCCCCTCCGGACATACCTAATACCATAACCATCGCCACCGATGCTGCTGACGATGAGGACCTCACCATCAACGAAGACACCGGGGTGCTCACCTTCGGTAGCCCGCCCGACTTCGAGGCCCCAGTAGATTCTGACACGGACAACGTCTACATGGTGGTCGTGGTCGCCACCGACACTACTGAAGGTACGGCCCTGAACAGTTACAAGAAGGTCGTGGTCACCGTTACCAACAAAGCCGAGACAGGTAAGGTGAGCTTTGTGGTCGGTACTGATATGCAAGCTCAATTCTCGGTCGGCCAAACGGTCACCGCCAGCGTAACTGACGGCGACGAGACTGCCGCAGGTCAGGTCCCTGGGGGTATAGCGCCCACCTACCAGTGGTACCGGTTGCCGAGCAAGAACGCGAGGGGGACTGCTATCGCCGATCCTGAGGGGACTGCAGCGGCCTACGCAGTGATCGCCGACGACCTGGACCAATACCTCAAGGTGGTGGCGAGCTACCGTGTTACCGCTGATGGCTCCGAAGCCGCCACCGCAACAAATCCCCTGGAGACAGCAACCCTGACCTCCGACTACCCGGTGAAGGCTGCAAACCCTGCCACTGCCGAAGAAGGTCACGTCGAGCCACCCGCCTTCGCCGCAGATATCGAAAGGACGGTGAAGGAGGGCGAAAAGGGCCAGAAGGCCGGCGCACCGGTCACGGCCACGGGCGGCCACGGTGAGCTGTACTACGAGAAGGGTACGACCGGCGCCGACAACGATAAGTTCGAGATTAACTCGAAGACGGGCCAGATAACGACCTCGGCGGAGCTGGACCTCGAGGCGACGGCGGCGGCCGACAACTGCATCGACAATGACGACGAGTGCGAGGTCGACATCATCGCCAGGGACGCCGCCGGGCAAGTAAGCTCAGCAGCCACCGTGACCATCACGATTACGGACGTAAACGAGAAGCCGACGTTTGACGGGAGCCCGCCCGCAAAGATGAGCGTCGAGGAAAACCAGACGAAAGTGACGGACGATGATGCCTTCCAGGCGTCGGACCCAGAAGGGCGCGGGGTTACCCTGACGCTGAAGACCGGCGCGGACAGCGGACTGTTCCGGCTTACCGACGACGAGGCCCTCTACTTCAAGGCCAAGCCCGACTACGAGGACCCGAAGGACCGGGGCCGGGACAACATCTACGAGGTCACGGTACAGGCCTCGGACGGCAGGCTGCGCGCAGAGCATACGATAAGCGTCACCGTCACCAACGTTAACGAAAAGCCGGAAATCGTTAAGGTCGGCGTGTCCCTCGACGGCCCGGCCAGCGTCATGCACGAGGAGAACTCTGACGCCGCAATCGGCACCTACAAGGCGTCGGAGACCTCGGCGACACTGTCCCTGACCGGCGACGATGCTGCCGACTTCATGCTGGAAGGCACCGGATACAGCCGGATGCTCAAGTTCATGAGTGCCCCGGACTACGAGGACCCGATGGACGCCGACACGGACAACACCTACGAGGTCACCGTGAAGGCGATGTACATGGCCTACGGCCAGCCCTACACGGATGAACAGATGGTCATGGTCACGGTCACCAACGTGGACGAGGCCCCGATGATAACCGGCGGCGACGCCGCGGTGACCTACGCCGAGAACGGCACGGACCCCGTGGCCACCTACATGGCGACGGACCCCGAAGGCGAGACGGTCACGTTGAGTCTGTCGGGGGCCGACATGGAGGACTTCAACTTCAGCGAAGGCGTGCTGTCCTTCAAGACCGCCCCGGACTTTGAGGCCCCGGCCGACGCCGACATGGACAACATGTACATGATCACGGTCACGGCCACCGACGGAACGACCGACCCCGCAGAAATGGCAGTCACGGTCACCGTCACCGACGTGGACGAGAACCAGGCGCCAATGTTCGATGGGGAAACAGCCACCAGGGAAGTCCCGGAGAACTCGGCGGCAGGCGCCAACGTGGGCGACCCCGTAACGGCCACCGACGCGGGCGATACACTGACCTACATGCTGTCCGGCGACGACGCCATGTACTTCGCCATCGACAACATGGGCCAGATAACGGTCGGCGCGGACGCCATGCTGGACTACGAGATGAAGATGTCCTACATGGTAACGGTTACCGCCACCGACACCGGCAGCAAGATGGACACCATCAACGTGACCATCATGGTCACCAACGTGGACGAGGCCGGCATGGTAAGCCTGTCGTCCATGTCCCCGGAGGTGGGCACTGCGGTCACCGCCACCCTCACCGATCCGGACGGCGGCGTAACCGGGGAGACCTGGCAGTGGAGCAAGTCCATGACGATGGACGGGAAATTCATGGACATCGACGGCGCAACATCCATGAGCTACATGCCGGTGGCCGGGGATGCCGGCTACCACCTGCGGGCCACCGCCAGCTACACCGACGCCGAAGGCAGCGGCAAGAGCGCAATGGCGGCGACCACAGGCATGGTGATCGCGGTCGATGACAACCCGGGAACGCTGACCCTGTCCACGGACGAGCCGATGGTCGGCACGGCGGTCACCGCCACCCTGACCGACGCGGATGAGGTCGTGGCAGAAAGTGAAGTGTGGTATTGGTCGAAGAGCATGGCCATGGGCGGCACCTTCGACCGCATCGAGGAGACGAGGGGGAGCTACACGCCGACGGCCGAGGATGTGGGCTACTACCTGCGGGCCACGGTCGAGTACGACGACGGCCACGGCACGGGCAAGAGGCTGACCGCGACGGCGGAAAAGCCGGTCCCGGACCCGCTGGTCGTCCGGTACGACGACAACGGCGACAGGATGGTCCAGAAGGGCGAGGTTATAAAGGCCATCAACGATTACCTCTTCAATGACACCCTGACCAAGGCCGAGGTGATCAAGCTCATCAACCTCTACCTATTCGGCAGAGGCGACAGCTAACCACGCCATCCACCTCCCGCAGCGAGAAGGCCCCGGTCCGCCGGGGCCTTTCTCCTATGCGGGGGGGCGACGTAGTGGCTAGTGGAGAGTGGAGAGACCCCGCCCCACTAACCACTAAACAGTGGCCGGTGGCCAGTGATCAGTGATCAGGCATCGGCCCCGCTAACCACTAGCCACCAATCACTAGCCACCAGGAGGCAGGCGATGCTCTACAGCACCTTCAGCGCAGCGGATGCCGTGGGCGTAAGCAGGCAGACCATCCACAACTACATCAAGCAAGGGAAGCTGGACGCCACCGTATACCGTTATCCCGGCGGGCGGACCAAGTACCAGATAGCCGACGCCGACCTGGAGCGGGTGTTCGGGGTGGACCTGCCCCGGGACGAGGTCCGGGTCCTGAAGAAGCATCCGGCAGGGGCGGGGACCGCCAGGCGCTTCACCGGCCCCTTCATCCGCCGGTCCATCCACATGGCGGAGGAGGGGCGGAACGCCATCGAAAGGGGCGAGTGCGTGAACCTGGAGGACCTGAAGAAAGGGCTTGGGCTGGCGTATGAACAGTGGCCGGTAGCCAGTGATCAGTGATCAGGCCCCGCCCCCACTGGCGACTAGCCACTGGCCACTGACCACTATGAACATCTCGCGCCCGGCCCACCAGTTCATCATCGCCCGGACTCCGCGCCAGCAGCGGCTCATCATGCAGGGGCTGGAGGAACTGGAGCGGGACCCGTCGGCTGGGGAGTTCCTGGCCCCGGAGTGGCCGACGGATTTCCTGGGGGCTTGGGTGGAGGACTTCTGGATACTGTACCGTATAGAGGCGGACGGCACGGTGGACGTGGTGAGCATCAGCAGGCCGTGAGGGGCTTGTGGATATAATGCCATGAATATACTTGGGCTGATTGCCCTGCTTATGGGCGGCACATTCGCCGCCTATGTTTTCGTGTACGCCCTGATCAAGGGCAGGTTGCCGCGCTGGCTGCGCAGGCGCCGCAGGCGCCGCAGGCGGCCCATGGGACGGCGGTGGGCGCGGTGAGTACAACCGGGCCGTGACAGGATGGGCCGGACCAAAGGGAGCATGGTCCGGTGACGGCTGACGCGGACACCACGGAAGGGCGCCTGGGGAGACTGGAGGGACGGGTTGAGGAGCAGAGCCAATCCATCGCCGGCTGTCCATGGAACGGCGGTGGGCGCGGTGAGTACAACCGGGCCGTGACAGGATGGGCCGGACGAAAGGGAGCATGGTCCGATGACGGCTGACGCGGACACCACGGAAGGGCGCATGGGGAGACGGGTCGAGGAGCAGATCCAATCCATCGCCGGCTGCACGACAGTTTTCAGCAACTTTCAGCAAGGGTGTTGACCAGTTATCGGCTCGGATAGACCGGCTGTTGCTGGCCATCGGCGTCGGGGCGCTGGCAGCCCAGATAGGCATCATCATCACCCTGGTCCTCGAGGGAACCCCCCAACGCTCCTCGTTGATGCCCCCGGCGGTGGGTCTATGGGCCGAGAATAAGCACTTGTTTGCCTTTGGCCTTTATGACCAGTAATGGCCAACCGGGAATTAGTGTTGCGCTCTGCGCGCCTCTCATGGTCGCGGCATAATGGCTTTCTTGGTGGAAGAGGTCCTGGGACGGACAGCCTCTTTCGGTGATCTCGAAGTCCGTGATGTCCAGTGACGTGCCGTTGATTTTGTATGCCCCTGAGTAGTAATTGCAGCCGGTGTTGCCTTTTAGCCGTTGTAAAAATGGTTGACTTTAGTAACACGACTATCGTCAGCCTTTTCTGAAGACGCGGTCGTGCCGCGCCGCCGCCCCAACAGTTCAAGACGGCTCCGCCCGGGACTCTCACCCGGGAACTCCGATCCGGTCCCCGCGCAGGCCACCCTGACGACAGCCCGAGGAGGATTGGGGCGGCGTCTTCGCTTCCCCAGCCGGTGTTGCGCTGCAAGCGCCGGTCTCAACTGCCCCAGAACAGCACCCCAGTGCGT
>DAOUJS010000041.1:0-17311 GCA_034422355.1 Dehalococcoidia bacterium
AGACATAGAGTAGTGGGAAAGCAGTGTGGAGGTGGGGACGATGATGTTACGCGAGGCTTTGGATGGAGTGCCGGACCACCGGAGCAGCCAGGGCCGGCGTCACCCTTTGGGAGCGGTGCCGAGCCTGGCGGTTTGCGCCATGCTTTGCGGTGCCCGCAGCCTGTACGCCATCGCCCAGTGGGGCCGGGATCACGGAGCCGCCGCTGGGGAGACACTCGGTTTCCCGCTGGGGAAAACGCCATGCGTAGCCACCCTGCACCGGGTGTTCAAAGACCTGGATGTGGCGGCCTTCGAGGAAGTGCTGCGGGAATGGGTGAAAGATAGTGGGGTGGACCTTGGGTCAGTGGTGTCGGTGGATGGGAAGACCCTGCGGGGGATTCACGGGGAGGAGATACCCGGGGTGCATCTGGTGTCGGCTTACGCCGCTGGCAGCGGGACGGTGCTGACCCAGGCAGCTACGGTGGGCAAGGGTCAGGAATTGGCGACGGCCAAGGCGGTGTTGGGGCAAATTCCCCTGGAAGGGAAGACAGTGGTGGCGGACGCTCTGCTAACCCAACGGGAGGTGTGCCGGCAGATTGTGGATGGCGGCGGGGACTACCTGCTGCCGGTGAAAGAGAATCAGCCCACGTTGCAGCAGGACCTGGCGGATGCCTTTTCCCCCTCTGGAAACCGAAAGGGGCCAGGGGCCGGTAGTGGCGGCCTGGCAAGCACGGGAATGGCGGGAGAGAGGGGCCACGCTGACGGTGTGGGTGGATGAGTCGCCGAAGCAGCGCCATGGCCGGAGGGAGCGGCGGGAACTGTGGGCTTTGGCTGACCCGGAATTGAACTGCTACGCGGGCAGCGCCGGGACGGCGGGGGAAGGGTGGCCTCACCTGAGACAGGTATGCCGGATAGAGCGGCAACGGACGGTGAAAGGACGTACACAGACAACAGTCAGCTATGCGGTAACCAGTGTGGCGCCTGCTGTTGGAGGGGCGGAGCGCCTGCTGCGGGTTCTCAGGAAGCATTGGGACATCGAGAATCGGGTGCATTGGGTAAGGGACGTCACCTTTGACGAAGACCGCTCCCAGGTAAGGACCGGCAACGCCCCCCAGGTGATGGCAGCTTTGCGCAACCTGACCAGCACCCTGGTGCGCTGGGCTGGCCACACCAACGTTGCCGCTGCCCTGCGCCGCCACGCCGCCCACGTCTCTGAAGCCTACGCCTTGATAGGGATTTATCCCTACCCCACCCAAGAATGAAAAGGCCCTGCGGGGAGGAGCAGCGAATGGGTGACGGAAATGCCTACGACTACTAAAGCCGGCGTGGGAATTCGGAAGTCCCTATGTTCAGTACGTCGCTGCGGCGGCGAAATCGGGAGGATAGATGTCCTTGCGCAGGTTTGGGGGGACAGTGAACGGGACGTTCTTCGAGGATGTTAATTTTCATCGCTGCTGTTCTGTCCGCATCTGAGGCCGTGCCGGATCACGGCAGACCCTATGACGTGCGCTCGGGCCACACCGGGTCGTGATAACCAAGGGGGACCGACGGCCTGGACCAGTAGGGTTGAGTTTCGGAGAGTTGCAGCGCCGGGGCCAGATGGTGCAGCCGCCCGCTCGGAGCGTCGCTGACGGTTGACCAACGCTGCAATTCTTCAGCGGTAAACTCCTTGGCCACATCCCGGAGGTCTGCCTCAGGCGCCTCGCCCAGGCCAACGAGCCAGCGACCCACCTGGGCCAGGGAGATGCGGACCAACCAGCTGCCGCCTTCCCGTGCGCGTCGGGCCAGGCCCACCAGCGTACCGTACGCCATCAGATACCCGGTCAAATAATCGATGGCGGACACCGGGTAGAACTGAGGTCCCGGTCCAGCCCCTGGGAACAGCTCTCCCTGCCGGATGGTTATGCCGCTCACCGTTTGCACCACGGTATCGAAGCCCCGGCGGGAAGCCCACGGCCCGACCCGTCCGAACGCAGACAAAGACACATATACGATGCCGGGCCGCAGCACAGCCAGGTCTTCGGGCGAGAGACCGCGCCGGGCGAGCGTTCCGGGACGGTATCCCTGGGAGAAAACGTCGGACTCCCGGACCAATCCGATCATGGTATCCAATTCATTCTGCTCTCTCAGATCGATGTAGGCCGAGAGCTTGCCGTGGCCCGTGTCATCTTCCCGGGAAGAGATGCTGGGCAGGTGGCGGGCGGTGACTCTCAGTACGTCCGCTCCGTGCTCGGCCAGGGTGCGGGCGCAGGTCGGCCCTGCCAACACCCGGGTCAGGTCCAGCACCCTCACCCCCGATAACGGCCTGGGTCCCTCGGGCAGCGGTTCCGGCGGACTATCGCCAATCTTCTCGATTTCCAGCAACGGCAAAGATGCCACGGCGGCAGCATGAGGGTGCTGTGCCCATTCTTCCATAGACCGGGCCATCCCCCCGGCCCCGTTGGCAGCGATGATGGCTTCCTCCAATTCCAGTGCGTCCCAACCCGCAATTGCCTTCCGGACTGCTTCAGGGTCCTCATCGACTCCCAGGACCTTCAGGGCTGCATCGCGGTGGTTGGGAAAATTGCAATGCAGATAGCTCCAGCGCCCTCCTTTGGCCGGATAAACGCCGCCGACCCGGTTGCGGCCCTCGGAGGCCGGCATCCCCTCAATTCTCATGTATTGCCCGCTGCGGAGCGATGCGGTGGCCCGGCGGGTGTTTACCTTGATTTCCTGGCGGCGGCCGGTTTTCAATTCCCAAAGATCGGCAACCGCAAGCCCGACGGCGGACAGGCTGGCGGAGGCCGCTTCCGTGATTCGGAAGGGAGTCGGCAGAACCGGGTCCGTTTCGCCGGCAATCTCGACCTCCGAAGCGCGCTGAGCGTCGCAACCTGAGATCGAGAGTAGCATGGAAAGAGTTTCGTTTATCACTGTGAAAACTGCTCCTTAGTACGACATGCGGGTTTGATCAGTCGATTCGTATTCTGTGGGCCAGGACAAGAGACTTGTAGCCAAATGTTAGCGGAACGTGGTCGGGGAATCAATTTAGCAGCCAGTTGAACGGGAATTCCTAACGTGAGCGGGTATGAGAATCTCGGCCGGCGGCGTAGCATTAGTCCAATTCCCGGCGATTGCACCCATTCCCGTTGCCTTGAATGGCGCATTGGCAGTATTCTCCCAACACGTCCCAGTGATGCAATACGATGACACATAGCCGAGGCAGAGATCGAGGTGAAACATGAGAGCGGCAGTATACAAAGGCGAGCAGGTGTTACGGGTCGAGGATATTCCCGACCCGGTACCCGGGCCGGGCCAGGTGGTGATGCGGGTGAAATATTCCGCTATATGCGGCACCGACGTTCATGCCTTCATGTATGATCTGGCGCAGCCGGGGGCGGTGATGGGCCACGAGTACACGGGCAGCATCGTGGACGTCGGTGCAGACGTTACCCGCTGGAAAGCCGGGGACCGCGTAGTAGGAGGCGGGGGACACCCTCCGCCAGGCATGAGTTCGGCCACGAGGACCAATCCGCGATTCAACTACCGGACCATGGGATTCCAGCAGAATGCCCGGCCGCGGGGATATGCGGAATACGTGCTATTGGAAGAATGGGAACCAACCCCGGTACCCGATGACGTCACCGATGAGCAGGCGGCGCTCTGCGAACCATGCGCCGTGACCGTCCATGCCGTGCGGTTGTCGGACCTCAAGCTCGGAGATGCCGCGGTAGTGCTGGGCGCAGGCCCCATCGGCCTGCTGTGTATGCAGACGGCCCGAGCAGGGGGCGCTGCCTCCGTGATTGTATCCGAGCCTGCGCCGGGCCGAGCCGAGGCCGCCCGGCGGTTGGGCGCTGACGCTGTGCTCAATCCGCTAGAGGATGACATGGATGCACGGGTAGTTGAGCTGACCGGCGGGTCAGGGCCGCAGGTAGTGTTCGAGTGCGCCGCCGCGCCTTCCACTCTGGAGCAGGCGCTGGACCTCTCGGCCCGCGGCGGGCAGGTCGTAATGATCGCCATTGCCTGGGAGCCCACGCCGGTAATGCCGCCCAACTGGATGGCCCGGGAAGTGAGGATGCAGTCTTCCTTCGGCACCCAGCCCGAGGACTGGCGTATCGCCCTGGAACTGATGCGAAGCGGGCGCGTATCCGTGGACCATATGCTGAACGCCACCAACTTTGTCCCGCTGGAAGGAATACAGGGAGCGTTCGAGGCGTTGTGCCGCCCGACCAACGAACTGCAAATGGTAGTGGAATTCTGAGAAGGTGTGTCCGAAGTTGAAACGGCGCCCCACTCGTCATTCCGGCTTTCGCGGGAATGCAGAAACGCCGTCAAATAGCCGGACAATCGCCAAAAGTCACTCGGATACCGGCTCAAGTCCGCAATGACCGGCTGATTTGACGGCACTGTCTACCGGGCAGCAACAAATATCTGCCGTCCGCCGATGGGTTGTACTGGCCGGTTGTTGGGTCCGCCCACCATTTCCTGCAACCTGCTTGCCTGCTCCCGTGACACTGTGCCGACCGACTGCATCACAATCCACCGGACTCCCTCGGTACAGGGCGGGGTGGTCAGGGAACCGCTATAACCGTAATAGTCCAGAGTGTCTGGAACGTAGCCGGAAGAGGCCGGACCGTCATTCAGCTCGACCGAGGCGCCGGCATCAGGCGCGGCGTCTATCAGGCTCTGGATGATCGGGGAGGGTTCGCCGGTACGGAACAGCAGTCCAACCACTGCCAGGTTGCCGCTGGCATCCTGATGAACGAGGTGAAGCTCGGCGGCGAAGCTCTCCCCGTCTAGCAGATGCTCTGCGGGCGAGTGGTAATGTATCCCCTGCAACTCATAACTCTGGCCGCCGGCTTCAATACTGTCTCCGGGCCCATAGTCCAAATAAACGGTATGCCCGTTGTTCCGTGCAGTGGTCGCCGCGCCGCCGTAGGAGAAGACAATCGGGTCGGCGTGAACCTGGGTATTGCCGGTGATGTTGACCGGAGACTGTTCTGTTCCTTCGCCGCAGAGCCGGTACTCATGACAGAGCCTGGCCCAGTTCTCTGGCCCGATTGAACCAAAGTATCCCCAATGAACTTCTTCGTGTGTCATTCCTGCTGCTTCACCGGGGCGAACCAAACTGCCGGGCGGTCCCGTCTAGGCTCATCTATTCGGGTTCTGCTGGGCAGCTTAATGTGGACGGATTGGTGGAGACGGGGGAGAGTCGAACTCCCCGTCCAGAAGGCACCGCAGGAGGATGTGCTACAGGCTTATCCGGCTCTTTGTCGTCGCCTTTTAGAGCTTCAACCGGCTAAATCTCTCGAAGGCCATCCGATAAACTTAAACCCTGACCTATCGGCGTCGGAAGGGCCGCATCCCGGACTTTTGGCGCCCGCATCCCTCCTTCCGGGACTAGCAGGGAGCAGACGTAGCCACGTTTAGGCGGCTAGTGCAAATTCACGGTTGTCGGTTGTTGTGTGCCACCTTTTTACGAGGTCGATGGCGCCTCGGCCTGCAATCCACTACGAAACGCTCCTGTCGAACCCGCGCGTCCCCATGTGGTGACTAAATTATAACCAACCCTGACTTAATTTGTCGATACGGATCGTCCCGGAGGCATGGCCCTTTCAAAGTCAGCCCCGGAGCGCGGACATCTCACCCGCCCCCAAACGTCGTTCCAGCTTTCACGGGAATCCATTCGGCCGGGATAAGAAGACCGCAACCCTGCAAAAGGCCCCATCCACCGGCTTCATCCGTTTCTAAACCATGAGACCCGGGCCGCCCGGCGCACTCTACAGCGCTCCCGGCCAATCAGCGCTTATGTGCAACCCACTGCTGGTCTTCGATTTGTTATAATTGAAGCGCCATCGGCGCGTCCCAGTAGCTCAGGTGGACAGAGCGGCTGCCTTCTAAGCAGCGGGTCGCGGGTTCGAATCCTGCCTGGGACGCCACAACAGCTACGATCCAGCTTGGATCCACCCCTGCTCGGGAGAGTCCATAGGCAAGAAGTCGCCGGACCAGGCGGCTTTTTCTTTGGTTCACGAAGCATCCGGTCAGTTGCCTGCCCCTCGCTACGAATCCGGTTCTGGTTCCCTGCTTGCCCGACAGACAATTCTCAGGACTGAGGCAAGTACGTAAGATGTCTGGTAGAAGAACCACGCGGGGCCGGAATGTGAACAAGGGCAATCTGGAACTCTCAGAACTGGTGAAGCGGTTCGACCTCCACAACAGGTCCGACGGCAAGTCCGAGAAGACCCTGCGCTGGTACGACCAGGCCCTGGGCCTGTTCCAGAACTGGTTGAGCAGCGAGGGCATGTCCACCCGCCTGCGCGGCCTTGGAGAGGATGAGGTCAGGCGCTTCATTATTCATCTTCAGGGCAGAAGGGGAGTACGGGGAGAGCGTGCGTCCAGCCACACGGTGAACTGCCGCGTCAGGGCACTCAGGGCCTTTTTCTCCTGGCTGCACCGCCGGGGGTATACCGAGACCAACCGGTTGGGGGATCTGAGACCGCCGAAGGTCCGGCAGAAGGAGATCGAGATTCTCACGGACGATGAGATCGAGAGAATGTTCGGCTGCATGGACCCGGACACGGAGCTTGGGGCACGAAATACAGCCATATTCTCCCTGATGCTGGACACCGGGCTACGGCTGTCGGAGGTCGTGACCCTGAAGTACGGTGACGTTCACCTGGAAGAACAATACGTCAAGGTGCTTGGAAAGGGTGACAAGGAACGGATCGTAGCCTTTGGCGCCAACTGCCGGAGCGCCCTTCTCAACTACGACCGGCTCTACCGCGCCAAGACTACTGAACCGGGTGCCGACGTCTTCTTTCTGTGCCTGGACGGGTATGCCATGACTTCCGACGCCCTGCGCTCTCTGACCACGCGGCTCGCAAAGTCCGCGGGGGTTCCCAGACTTCATCCTCACCTGATCAGGCATACGTACGCCACGCGTTTCCTGCTGAACGGCGGTGATGTATTTCTTCTGAAATTGAACCTCGGCCACACGACTCTTGCAATGGTCGAAAGGTACGTTCACATCGCGAACCGGATGGCCGCCCAGGTGAGTCAGGAGTTCTCTCCGATGGACCGGTTCAAAATCCGGGGCGCCAGGCCCTTGCGGAACAGCGTCAACAGCGGCGGTTGGAGTGGCCCGAGACGCCCCGACGCCGTCCGGTTCGAACGGGGCGGGTCCAGGGTCAGGCATCCTGTCAGAGGAGGATGACCCGTGTTCGCTCCCCGTCAGTTGGAAGGAAACGATTCTCCCCGGCCCAATAGCGGCGCATGCTCCGCGGACAACAGGAGTTCGTTCACATCGTGCAACGTTATCGACGACGAGTTAGCGACCAGGGCCAGACCAAGTTTGACCACCGTGTCTCGCGTGGGCCGGTACCGTTCGCCCGTTTCCAGCCGGGAGAGGTAGGCCTCGTTGATACCGCTGAATTGCGCCAGTTGGTACTTGCTCTTCCCGGACCGCTCTCTGAGGTCCCTGAGAAGGACTGAGAACCCTAACGGGTGGTAGATTGCCATCTGGCCTGACTCCTTCGGTGCGCCGGGTTGCTGTCCATCCTGCCCACCTGCAATTCACCTCCGCTCCAATCCAATCCCGCACCGCGCATGCACTGTTTTGGGACCTCGCAGCGAAAGCCGGATGTTCCACGAGTGTTTGGGCGGAATATTGACCGGTGGTATCGATGCTGTGTGGTTCGAACCGTCCACGCCTCCATCCGATCATCGTATGGATTGCCTCGCACCCGACCGGGGCAGGCCGAAGTTGGCCGGGAGGAAGACGACGATCGGCCAGGTGGCCATGGATTCGTGGGCCGCAGCCAATCCGGCTTCCTCCATCCGATAACCTTCATTTGGGACAAAGACATCCGGTCTGCCAGCATTTCCGGGCTGGCGGCGTGTCGGGATGCGAGAGAGACAACGCATGGCCGGGTCTGCTATCCCAAGGACGCCGGCATGCCGTACATGGACCAGATGCTCGCACTGCCCACGTGCTCGTGCGCAGCCAGTCGCTGCCTCGTGGTGGTGATCATGCGGATATGCCTTTCCCGTCCAAGCCGCTGCAGGATGCGCTCGGCCTCGTCGTCCCACACCACCACCAGCACCGGCCAGTCGTCCTGGCGCCTGTTGGATGCGTAGCCACGGATCTTGGTGGCCAGCTTTTGTGTGCGGCGAGCGGATTGTTCCATTTCCAGGTAAGCCCATCCGGGGCCGTAGGGACCGTGGGTCAGTTTGATCATGCCGTCCGGCTTTATCCCGCCATGGACGCCCATGTGCTCCCAGGACCGCCAGCCGGCAGCCACCGCCAAGCCCAGGGCCATAAACCTGGCCGCGAGATCCATCACCCGGTCCTCGTGGGACTGGGATACCCCCCTCCGCTCCCAGGGTGGCAAGAAGCGCTTCATGGCCGACGTGCCGTTGGAGGTCCCGTCCAGGCGGGAGATGGCATTCAGCGCCCGGGAGGTGATGGAATGGCGTCCGACGCCCTTGACCTCGTCACACCTCAGCCACTGCCGGTCCCGCAGGAGCCTGAGACCCCGTTCGGTCCGTTTCCTGTCTCCCTCTCCGGTGGCAGCCTGCACGAAAGCGGTCTTGCACCCGGACCACTCGGCCACCACCCGGACCATGGCCTCCGAGTGCGGACCGGTACTGGGGTGCCACAGGGACGCGGCGATGCGTCTGTCCCAGGTCCACGTCCCCAGGGAGCGGGGATACAGGGTCTGATGCAGACCCCCGCGGCTGAGCTGCGGGCTTCGGGGCCAGGATATGGTGCCATCGGCCACGCACCATATAGCCATTTGGTCCTGCAACCGGAACCTCCTGGCCGCCCGGAGCACAAGCTGGCGCTGCCACGGGTCGTCCACTACCCAGTACAGCATGGCTGGCCAGGCCGGCTCGTCGGTCAGGCTTTGGTTGACCATATCGTGTCCAAGGCGAATGAGACGCCGGACCAATCCCCGCTCGGTCTCCAGCCGCCCGGACCAGAGCAGCGCCACCCACCCCTTGTCGTACGTCGCGCCAGCGTCAAGGGCCAGCCCGGAGAACCAGTCGAATCGCCCAAACCGGCCCAGACTCTCTACCGAGGTGGCTGCCTGATAGAACAGGTCAGTGAGGGGGAAGCGCTCCAGGAGTCGGCCGAGCTCTCCGGACAGGTGCCAGCTGTCATGGTGCAGGCCCATGGTCTCCAGGGCCTCCTGGGTGAACCAAAAGCGGCGCGCATTGACCCCACGGGTCTTCAGGACCGTTGAGGCCACGAAGCCGGCGCCGGCCAGCTCCCGCACTGCGGGATACATTGTGTAGGGCGATAACCCCTGCGCTTGCGCCAGAGCATCGACGGTGCCCAAGGGCAGGCTTATGAGTGTGTGGGCGGCCCTCCGGGCCGCCGGAGAGACAGCGAGCCGCGCCACCGCATGATCCATCGTCATATCCAAATCCTTTTTCTTCTGCGTCAGGTGACTTCTGTTCTATGATCATAAATGCAAGAAAGAAAAGGTTTATCACGAAGGGTCTCACCCACACCCCAAGTTGTGGGCTGTTTCGTGTCTGGACCTGTGCAAGAAAAATGCGGTCGAAACTGGGGAAAAAGTCCTGGTAGGGAATACTCCACGCAGAGCGCCAAGCTCCGTGTTCGAGAAATACACCATGCCGGGTTTTGGAGGCTGTTAGGCTGATAGATGGAGCAGACGGCGGAGAGCAAGACCCTCCGTCCCTGCGGCCCCACCAGCATCTGCTGCTGCCCGCCGCCCACCTGGGGGTGGTTTCCCACTGACACCTGGCCTGTTTCATCCCCGGTGTGGCGCAGCCGTACCATCTCGGACTTTCGCAACGGCCACCAGGGAAGCGCCGGCCGGCCTGTTCGGGCAGGTGCTTGAGCCGTTCCGGCGGGCAGGGCTGGTGACGTTGGGTCCCGTGGTTATGGACGGCACCAGAGTCAGGGCCACGTGCTTCTAGCACCAGGCCATTAGCTGCGGACGGATGAAACAGAAGGGAGGCGCAGTTAGAGACCGGGGTGGCGGGGTTGCTGCGACGGGCGGATCAGGTGCCTAAAGGGGATGCCAGCAGATACGGCGGGGACAGGCGTGGCGACGAGTTGCGGGAAAGACTTGCATTCCGGGAGAAGCGGTTGCGGAAGATGGGAGAATCGAAGGCGACTCTGGAGGCCGTGGCCCGTGCAGAAGCTGATACCGGAATCCGGTTGATCCGCGAGTGCCTGGAGGCCAGCGCGGCGCACCTCCACCGGCGCCACTCCCGGATCATGCCCGGTCCGGGAGGCAGGACTCCCGGCGGTTCTGCAGTTGCCAGGCGGTGGTGGGCAGCGCCCACCAGGTGACCATAGCGTACGGGTTGTCAATCAGGCTTCGGACAAGCAGAAGGCGTGGCCATGTTGGAGCAGACCATCAGCAACTTCGGCACAGTCACCGGGGAGGCTTCCGCCGATGTGGATTGCTACCCGGTAAAGAAGTGGACAGACCTCACGCCCGCGGCGTCGGCCCGTTCATCACAGCGCCAGGGACTGGATGCGGCAGAAGCCGCGAACGGGGCGAGGCCGGTAGCGCCCACGCCCCGCTGATGGAAATGGTGGAGCCGGCGTTCGGCCAGATCAAGCAGAGGTGGGCATTCCGGCAATTCCTGCGGCAGGGGCTGGAGAAGGTGAACGGGAATGGTCGCTCATATGCATCTGCCACAGCCTGATGATGCTCTTCCGGTCCGAGAGCGGGCCACCCGGTTACAGCTTCCACTGCCGCCGGCTCAAGCTTGCATTCACTAACGGCATCCGCCAGGCTGGAACGAGACAGGACATAGGCGACGAGCACGAGCAAGGATAAGTCTGGCCGAATGGACCAGACTCAATTCACACCAGCGGGGTATTTCTCGGACAGGCTGGCAGGCGGGGATGGTGGAGAGTTTCCGAAGGCCGCGGGAGGGGTGACGAGGGATCGGATTCTCAAAGCCAGACCGGGGGCATTCAGTTGTTGTCTGCTCCCCAAGACTGGAATGGTCATATCCAGGCTCGTATAGGGGGCAAAACCATGTGGTATATACGCCGCTTTTCGATGTGACGGTCTCCAAGGCCAGGCGGGTGTCTGAGATGGGGGCATGGCGTTGTTGGCCGGAGTTTCGCGGGGTGTCGGGGGCCTCCCTACTCAGGGAAACAGGCGCGAAACAGGCGCATCTCGGGGGCATTCCCTTGTTGGCCGTCCACAGCCTGGGGATATGCGGCGAAAGCAGCCTCAGCCGAGTGGGTCAGGCGCCGCACGCGGCGATTGACAGTTCTCGCCGGTTGACCCGTGGTCCCGTCTCATGTCCCATCGTCAGAGGCAGATGTATATGTGGGTTGGCCGGGCTCGGCAGAGTATCGCCTGACGGGACTCCTTAGGCTAATCCGTGGGTCGACGGCGACTCCGCCCCGGCGGGCGTGGGTGCCCGCCGGGGTACTTCGGGCCTGGCTGTCGGGGTGCGGGGAGAACCAGATCCCAAGACCGTACTGAACCCGGCGCAATGTCCATCTGTCGTCATCTGCCTGATGGGGAGAGCCTAGGCGGGATGGTTGGGGAGCCGAAGGTGACAGCCTTTCTGTGGCGGCGCGGATTGTCATGTCGTTCGAGGTGAGCTCCTTCAACTCAACGTATGTGGATTCTACCTGAGCCCCTCCGGAGTCCTCAATGTTTCAACCCTTCCTTCATGTTCACGGTCATAGGAGACCGGAGGTAGCCCGGGCGTAGCGGCCCCGCCCTCGGCATGCACACCTGGGCAAATCTCCGCTGTGGCGGGCCGGGCGGGCCACAGGTATCGTGCTGGTTGACCCCCCGATTGGGGGAGTCTCCGTTGCTCGGACGGCATTGCTGCTGCCGGGCGAAGGTCGCCCCCGCAGTCTCTGGGCTTCTCCGAAGGGTCAAGTCTAACTCTTCGGGGAAGAAAGTCCATCCCCGTCCTTAGTACTACAGTCGCAGATTAGATAGACGCCGTTTATAGTGGCATTGCCTGGCTCTGGCTTGGTGACGCCGTCGCCACCACGACCGGTACAGGATGAAATCCGGTGGTTGGTTCTCTGTCCATACCAAGCGTGTGAGCAGCCGTCTCGCCTCCGGCACAATCACGGGAATCAATCCTTCGTCGGGGTCGCATTGGCCCCTTTTTCTCCCCCCTCCATTGCTTGATGCCTGATTGCCGTCAGATAAGCATGGGCCAGCATGGCCAGGGTGATATGCCGGTACCAACCGTCCCACCGTCGCACCTCGTACTGGTCCAACCCCACCTCTCCCTTGGCTTCCTCAAGGCATTCCTCTATGGTCCAACGGGTCCCGGCCACCCTCACCAGTTCCTCCAGGCTGGCGCTTGCCGGGCCGAAGCATACGTAATAGGCCAACTCACCGGGCTTGGCAATGCTGCGCCGGGCCAACAGCCAGTGGCCCTTGCCCGGTCCCCTCAGGGGCCGTATATCCACCACGGCCCAATCATAGACCCGCACCCCTTGGCGCCGTTCCCGGCGCTGCACCGCACCCATGCGGATTCCGCAACCCCAGATGCCAGCCGGTCCGCCCTCACCTGTAACGGTTCCTTGTCCGTCAAAGCCCACAGCTTCTCGTTGCTCTTTATGGCCATCACGTGCGGAATCTCCTCACGCTCCAGCCACAACCGCAACTTCCGGTTGCTGCCGTAGACCTCGTCCCCGGTAAACCAGGTGAAGGGAACTCCCGATTCCAGCGTCCTCCCCAGCACCAGTTGCGCCAGTTGCGGCTTGGTCCGTAATACTCATCCTCCGGCACTCCGGCTTCCCGCCGCCGTTCTTGGTCTTGGGCCCACACCTGGGGCAGATACAACTCCCGGTCCAGCAATGACCTGCCCTTGGCTCCGGCATAGGCCAAGAACACGCCGGCCTGGCAGTTCTCGATTCGCCCCGCCGTCCCGCTGTACTGGCGTTGCACCCCAGCGGACTTGTCGCCCTTCTTGAGAAACCCCGTCTCGTCCACCACCTGAACTCCGTTGGCATCGCCCAGATGCTCCACCACGTAGTCCCTGAGGTCATCCCGAACCTGGTCCGCGTCCCACCGATAGTTGTAAAGCAAACGCTGCACCCCGTCGGGTGTGGCGTCGCCGGCCTGTTCCGCCAGTTGCCAGCCGTTCTTGCGCTCTACAGGGCTGAGTAGTCCTCGCAGATATTCCAGCGGCCGGCGATGCACTCATGCACTCGTTCTATACCATCGGCCTACCGGGCGACCTCCGCTACCTCATCTCTCTCAACAACCACCGCGTCACCCCATTACCGGCTGACTGCTCAAATTCTACCCTCTCTTAATCTGCGACTGTAGTACTAAGGATAGTCTGAACAAGGATGTTAATTGCCCGAATGTCCCGACCAGCCAGTGATAGGGGGAGAAATTCTCGCCTCAGGGCTGACTGGCTGCCGTTCCACACCCTTGGTTTCGCCATCTAAAGGGCTTATTGACAGCTTAACGCGGGCCTGGGGGCCAGTGGAATTACCACAGGCACACTACACCCCCAGTTGTCCCTCCAGCAATTGGCTCTCCGCCGTCAACAGGTTTCCCAGCCCGAACAGCAAAGCCAGACGCTGCGTGTTCTTCATCAACCCCCGGTAGCGCACCTTACCGTAGCCGAACCATCGCTTCACCTTCAGGAAGGGATGCTCCACCTTGGCCCTCACCGACGCCTTCGCCTTTTCCACCTGCTCCGCATCACTCCCAGTCTCCAGCCCCCGCCGCTTGCCGGGACGCATCGCCACCAGCCACTCCACCTCCAGACCCTGGTTCTCTTCCCGCTTCCCCACTCCCTGGTACCCGGCGTCGCCCCACACCACCTTCTCTCCACCGTGCAACAGATTGTGCGCCTCCGTAACGTCGTGCGCGTTGGCCGCCGTGGTCGTCAAGCTGTGGACTATGCCCGTCTCCGAGTCCACTCCAATGTGCGCTTTCATCCCGAAGTGCCACTGGTTTCCCTTCCTGGTCTGGTGCATCTCCGGGTCCCGCTCCCCTGACCGGTTCTTGGTGGACGACGGCGCCGCGATGATCGTGGCGTCCACGATGGTTCCTTCCCGCAGCTTCAGCCCCTGGGACTCCAGGTGGCCGTTGATTTCCTCCAAAAGGCCCTGGCCCAGGTTGTGCTTCTCCAACATATGACGGAAATGCAGGATGGTGGTCTCATCGGGCAACGGGCCGGTGAGCTTCAGCCCCACGAAGCGCCGCACCGGATCAGACTCGTAGAGCAGGTCTTCCATGCCAGGGTCACTGAGGTTGTAGAACAGCTGCACACAGTGGATTCGCAGCATGACCGGCAGCGGGTAGGGATGGCGTCCCCGTCCTGCCTTGGGGTAGTGGGGAGCCATGCGTCCCTCCAGCTTCTGCCAGGGAATCAGGGCGTCAATCCGCTCCAGGAATTGTTCCCGGCGGGTCTTGCGCTTCTTGCCTTGGTACTCCAAGTCGGAAAAGGTCGGCTGGTCCATCGCGTCTCATCCTTGACCCATATCGAGGCTCCCAACCATACTATGCCACAATAACCCGCACTTGTTCAGACCATCCTTAGGTGCTCGTGGACAGTCGATTTGGGTACAGTCGCATAGGTAAAGCGGTTCGCCAAACGGGTGTGGCACGTCGTTCCTGATGAACGAGGCGGTCATGTCCCTTCGGCATCTGGAGGACAACGCACAACTCGGCTTGGCAAATCAGGTTGCGGCAACGGCGTCTCTATGCCTCCAGAGGGCAGTGTCACAACGCCATCCTCGACGAGGTACCTGTAAAAGGCCAGAGTCTCGACGGCTCTGCCAGTAGCATAAGCAGCCTGCAGTCTCGACAGGAGAAACGGAAAGCTCTTGTTTGGATGTCTAACCGAGTAGATGCTATTGGCTTCCTGTGGCGATACGGTTATGGAAGCTTCTTGGCGACCGGGCGAAATGGACACCGGGCACAGAACGCTCCCGTCCAATGTGACCATCAGATTAGGACTTATGGCGTAGCCAGTGGCCAGGCTAAGATTGGCGAATTTCTCACACAGGGTCTTGATGGAGAGGTCGAGGCGACCACCCAACGCAAACCCGTATATCTGGTCGCTCGGATGCGTATCCTGATTGAAGTCGCCAGGTTTCGGGGCTACTGCGCCGAGTGGAGAGCCATACTTCCTGAAGGCAACATAGTCTTCTACATTGGGCATACCACCCGGCGAGAGACGGGCAAATCGCCGGAGCTCCTTGACACTCTTGATTTTCTTGAAGATATCCTCTAGTTCACTGGAATCAATAGCGGTCTTGACCTCACCCACGGCTATCACCCCTTCACACGGATAGTGCGTTGCGGCCGGGTCTTCGTTGATGGCGAAGACCGGACAGACCTCCCTTTCATAGAGAACGACATCCATCTGGCTGCCGGTGTTGCCGTAGCTATCAATGATGCAGCCAGACCCGACGCCCACTCCTCTAGGCAACAATTGCATGAGCTTCTCCCTCACAGGTACTTCGCGGGCAGAACCAATTTGGCCGGAGGTTCGAACGGTTGGGAGTTATGGTGTATAATAGGTATGTATGGATGTTACAAGTCAGCGCATCAGCCTGACGGCCTGGGGCCGTCTCTACGGTTTCAACAAGGCTACCACCTCGCGGTTGCACCGCGATGGGAAGCTGCCGGCTGGTCTTGAGATAGAGCAGCTTCCCAACGGACGCTATTACGTCGTCGTTCCTGACGATCCTCCCGCTGGTTGTGTGCTCTATGCCCGGGTTTCCTCGGCGGACCAGCGGGCCGACCTGGACCGCCAGGCGGGCCGGCTGGCCAAGTGGGCCACCGAGCGTGGTTTGCAGCCGACCGCAGTGGTGAAGGAGGTGGGTTCCGGGTTGAACGGCCAGCGGCGCAGGTTGGCTCGGGTTCTGGCGGACCCCAAGGTGGGGACGATAGTGGTGGAACACCGGGAGCGGCTTTGCCGGTTCGGGTTTGAATACGTGGAGGCTGCCATGATGGCCCGGGGCGGGCGCATCCTGGTGACGGATGATGGGGAGTTGGAGGATGACCTGGTGCGGGATGTCACCGAGGTTATGACGTCCCTCTGCGCCCGTCTCTACGGCCGGCGGTCGGCCCGCCGGCGGGCTGAACGGGCGCTGGCTGCGGCCCAGGAGGGCTGATGCAGGCCACCTACCAGACTCGAATCTCCGGTTACGGGGGCCGTAATCGGGCAGCCGGGGATGCCGCGTTGTCGGCATATGCCGGGCTGTACGGACAGGTGCAGCGGAAGTTGTTCGCCGATATGGCGGCGGGAAGACCGGCAGCCTCTTTGAAAGGCGAGTACCTGCGCCGGTACGGGATACCGGCCCGGATGTTCAACGGGGTGCGGGTTTCCCTGGAGGGCAAGGTGGCATCCGTCAGGGAGCAGCAGAAGCTGCGCGGTGATCTTCTCAGGCGCCGGATTGCCCGGGCCGAACGGCAGATCGGCAAGGTTCAGCGGCAGAGCCGGTGGGAGCAGGTCCACCACAAGAAGCGGCGGTTGGCCAATCTGAAGTCCAGGCTGGCCAGGCTGGAAGCTGACATTGCGGAGGGGCGGGTACGCCTTTGCTTCGGGTCGAAGAAGCTCTGGCGGAAGCAGCATGACCTGGAGGCCAACTGCTATGCCAATCACGAGGAGTGGCTCAGGGACTGGCGGGAAGCCCGCAGGGATGAGATCTTCGTCCTGGGGAGCCGGGACGAGACCGGTGGCTGCCAGCTGTGCGTGGCTGGAATTGCCGATGATGGTTCGCTGACCCTCAGGCTGCGGATGCCGGATTGCCTGGGCGAACAGCATGGCAAATACGTGGTCATCGAGGGCGTCAAGTTCGCCTATGGCCATGAGCAGATGCTGGCGGCGCTGGAAGCCAATGCCGAGTACGGGGCCTGCCGGCGTCGGCAGGGTGAGAAGGCGGCCAGGAGGTCCGGTCTGGGCCAGGCCATCAGCTACCGGTTCAAGCGGGATGAGAAGGGCTGGCGGGTATTCGCCACCACGCAGCTGATGGATGTGCCGGTTGTTACCGACCGGCGGCGGGGCGCCATCGGCGTGGACCTGAACGCGGATCACCTGGCGGTCTGTGAGACGGATGGCTCGGGAAACTGCATCAACTCCTGGCGGGTGCCCCTGGTCACCTATGGCAAGAGCACTCACCAGGCCGAGGCGGTCATCGGCGACGCCGTTGCCAAGGTGGTAGCTTACGCCCGTGAGGCGGGCAAGCCCATCGTGATCGAAAGGCTTGACTTCCAGCATAAGAAGGCTGCTCTGGAAGACGAGTCCCGCCGGTACAGCCGGATGCTGTCGTCATTCAGCTACGGCAAAATCAAGGCGTACTTCCTGTCCCGGGGCCACCGTGAGGGAGTGGGGGTACATCAGGTCAACCCGG
>DAOUJS010000042.1:0-49714 GCA_034422355.1 Dehalococcoidia bacterium
CCGCGCACCCCAGGACGTGGTGATGGTCATGGAGCCGGGATTCGGTCTGGCTACCGTGGAGAAAATTGCCGTGAACGCGGTCATGGCCGGCTGCGCCCCGGAGCAGTTCCCGGTGCTTCTCGCCGCCATTGATTGCCTCGCTCAGCCCGAAATGAACCACCGGGACATGCAGGTGTCGGGCCACACCGAGGCTCCCCTGATACTGGTCAACGGGCCCATCGCCGACAGGGCCGGGATAACCTACGGCACCTCTGCCATGGGACCGGGGGTAGTCAACCGGCCCAACACGGCCGTTGGGCGCGCGCTGCGCCTTTGCCTTATCAACGTCGGATACTGCAAGCCCGGAGCGGGAGACCCCAACTTCATCGGGCTGCCCACCAAGTTCGGGATGTGCATTGCCGAGAACGAGGAACTCAGCCCGTGGCAGCCCTACCACGTCGATAAGGGCTTCCGCCCTGACGAGAGCGCGGTCACCGTCGTTACCGTGACCGGGCCGGCTGACATCCTGGACTCCAGCTCAAGGAACCACATGGATACACTGGACAACATCGCGTCCAACATGGAGTACCGTCACTCCGGCGCAGGCGCATGGTTGAGAGGCTGGCAGTCGGCGCAGGTCGGCCACACCAGCAAGCGGGTCCCGTACCAGGGGCCGTATCATCCCATCGTACTCAGCCCGTCCCGCGCTGTCATCCTGGCCGAGGCCGGCATGAACAAGCGGGATGCCCAGGAGTGGCTCCACGAGAATTGCCGTATCCCGCTGAAGTCCGTCCTGGGTTCACGGGGAATGCCCACCGGCCCGGACGGCAAGTGGCTCACCCACCCGGAGTTGCAGCACCTGGAGAACGACCCGGAGGCGACTATCCCGGCCCTGGAATCGCCGGAACAATACCTTCTGTTCGTCACCGGCGGGTCAACTCACTACGCCAACTTCTTCTACGGCACCTACGGCATCGCTACCATGCCGGTGGAGGACGTTGAATTGTAATCCAGGACATTTCCCCGCAGGTAAGCGGATATTCGGGGAGGATGACATGCCACGGTTGGCAGCAGATAAGTACATCTCAAGAGTGCGGAGACCGGATGATATAGACCAGTTCTGGGACGACGTGCTGGCCGAAACCGCCGGTATTCCCCTCGACCCGGAGGCGGTCCACGACCCGCTTCGCTCGACGCCCCTGGTTGATGTTTACGAGGTCTTTTACACCAGCCTGGACCACGTGCGCATCGCCGGGTGGTATGCCGTACCGCGGGAACGCAGCGGCCCTCTGCCGGGGTTGTTGCAGGTCCCCGGCTACAACATGGAGCCTCCCATCCCCAAGAGTTGGGCCAGGAAGGGCTATGCCGCCTTTAGCGTGGCCCCCAGGGGGAAGTTGCGCAGCAACCGGCAGTTCAACCCGGGTTACCCCGGCCTGCTGACCTACGGCATGGTGGACCGCAACACCTACTCCTACCGGGGCTTCTACATGGACGCCTGCCGGGGGGTAGACTTCCTGCTGGGGCGTGACGAGGTTGACGGAGACCGCATCGGCGTCACCGGCCACAGCCAGGGCGGCGGCCTGACCGTATCCACAGCCGCCTTTCGTCCGGAGATCAAGGCTGCCGCGGCAGGGGCTCCCTACCTTTGCGGGTACATGGACTCCATAGAGCTTACCGACGCCTACCCCTACCAGGAAATCGCCGACTACCTGCGGATGTACCCGCATAGCCGCCAGAGGGTAGAGGATACCCTGGCCTACTTTGACGGCATCAACCTGGCCCCTCGGATCCAGTGCCCCATCATAGTGAGCGTCGGTCTCCAGGACAGCACCTGCCCCCCGGAGACGGGCTTTGCGATGTTCAATGCCATTGCCAGCGCCGACAAGAAGATGTACGCCTACGACGGTCACGGCCACGACGCGAACAATGCCCAGCACGGTGCAGTCATCGACGCATTCCTGGCATCGCACCTAAACCCATAGCGGATATGATGATATGACGACAGGTAGTCCGAACCCACCCAGCCCGCCCGCCGGCGGCGAAAAGCCTGACGGATTCGATGCCTATTGGGAAGACACACTGGCCGAGTTGGCGGCGTTGCCTGCCGCTCCGGAGGTCGTGGAACTCCCTCTGCGCTCCACGGACTTTGCCACAGCCTATGGCATCCGCCTGACATCAATCGGTCCCTACCGTATTTTCGGCTACCTGAGTATTCCCAAGGGTGATGGGCCTTTTCCGGCGAGGTACTATCTGCCGCGTTACGGCAGCGTCGTTGACCTGGTGCCGCAGGGAACGTCCAACGTACAGAGACGGGACCACGTCATTTTCTCCGTGGCAGTCAGGGGGCAGCGCCTTGCCGATCAGCCATACGCGGCCAGCTTCCCAGGATTGCTTACGGACGGCATCGCCGACCCTTCGTCCTACGTCTACCGGGGTATAGTGGCCGACTGCTGCCGCGGACTGGAATACCTGGCAGGTCGGGAAGAAGTCGATCCCGCTCGTATTGCAGCCATCGGATCAGACCTCCCCTTGACCACCGCGGCGCTGGCCCGGGGGATTACCCACGTGGTATGCAGCCCGTCCCTGTCCTACGCCGCTGCCGACCTGTCCGCCCGTACTGAAGCCTATCCTCTGGAAGAAATCAACGACTACCTGCGGCTCAACCCGTCCCATGCGGAACAGGTGCGCCGCACTCTTTCCTATTTCGACCTGCGCTGGTTCGCTCCGAGGGTCACCGCAACGACCCTGCTGGTTTCCGGGTCAGACGGGGAGGCGTTGGACGCCTCCGCACTCAGCCCAATGGTGGAATCGCTGGGTGGAGAGTGCGAGGTATACAAGTCAACCCACTCCGGCTTCAGGGATGGCGTGTTCACCGAAGAGTGGCTGGCCCGGAGGCTTGGAATGCCGGGTCCGAGTCTTCCCCCTCATTGGCAACCGTGACCGGCTAAGGCCGATTCTTTGGGAGAAGCGCCATGAAGGCTTCTTATCTTGGGGCTATGGGGTATTCCCGGAGGGATACCTTCCCTACCACCTGGCCCATTCCCCCGGCGTATCACGACCCTGAGACCTCGGTGCGCAGTTACCAGGAAGGTATCGAGGAGTGCGAGTTTGCGGAGGAGATGGGGTTTGACTGGGTAAGCTTCTCCGAGCATCACTATTCCGGACGCATCGCAACGGGTACGCCCGCGGTGATGGCGGCGGCGGTGGCCGAGCGGTGCAAGCGAGTCAAAATCGCCATGCTGGGGCAGCTTTTGCCTCTGAACAACCCTGTAAGGTGTGCCGAGGAGTTGGGCTTGCTGGACAACCTGACCAACGGCCGGCTCATCATAGGGTTCCTGCGGGGCACTCCCAACGAAGACCAGACATACGGCGTCAATCCATCCGAGGGCAGGGAACGGCTCTTCGAAGGTATGGACCTGATCCTCAAGGCGTTGACCGAGCCGCAGCCCTTCTCATGGGAAGGGCGTTACCACCAGTTCAGGACCGTCGCCGTGTGGCCCCGTCCGGTCCAGCAGCCTTTGCCCCCGGTGATAGTCGCCACCAGGAGCGAAGACACCGTCCGGTATGCCGCCGACAACCGGCTTGGGTTGGGCGTCTCCTTCGTGCCGCCGGACCAGATGGCAACCGTTACCGCCAGGTATTTTCAGTGGTGCGCCGAGGCAGGCTGGGAGCCGCAACCCGACCAGGTAGTCTATCGGGGCAGCATATACCTGGCGGACACTGACCAGCAGGCTGAAGACTGGCTGGCAAGGCGGACAGGGTCTGGTCCCGTTCCCGGCGGCATAGCCATGAGGCCACTGGTGACCCAGGCCATCAGCGCGGCCCGCGCCGGTGAAGAGTTTGACCTTCGCAACGTACTGGCGGGCAGTCCTCAGGGGGACGTTGTGGGAGTGGCCCGCAGCCTGAACTTCATTGGCGGCCCTGACACCGTCGTCGAGCAGATCAAGGAATTCCGGGACAAGTGCGGCGCTGGGGTCGTAGACCTGTTCTTCCAGCAACCCGGCGTTGAACACCGGGAAGTCATGCGGGAAATCGAGCTGTTCGGCAGGGAGGTCCTGCCACGCCTCCGGGAACTGTGAACGGCAGGACCGGCCAAGAGGCGCAGATGGTTCAACGAGTCCGGGGGGGCAGTAACGCGGTGGAACACGGACAGGTCGAAGTTGCGGGAGCGCGGGTGGAGTACTTCGCTACCGGGTCAGGCGACCCGGTCCTTGTGCTTGACGCCGGGAGATGGAGAAACGGACCATTGGTCGACGCGCTGGCGCAAGCCTACCGCGTTGTATCTCTCAGTTTTCCCGAAATGTCTTTCGCAAAGCGCCCGGAGTCGCTGAGGGACTTTGCCAGTCTGCTAAACCTTGCAGCCAGGGAACTGATCTCGGGAAAATACACCCTGATTGGAGAGTCGGCAGGCGCGGGCGTTGCTCTCTGGCAGACCCTCTTGGCCCCTGATGATATCCAGGCCCTGGTCCTGATTTCCCCTACCACGGTGCTGCCGATTGACGATCCGCTGGGGGCAGGGCCGGACCAACTTCTGGCCAATCCGGAGAACGAGTCCCGGCTGCTTCCCGTAGAACCCGCGGCGGCCGATGAAATGAGGCCACTCCTGCAGGCGGGCAGCCGCGACACTGAGCTGGAGGAGCGGCTGGGAGAAATATCCTGCTCTACCCTTGCCGTCTTCGGATTGAACGACCGGATAATTGCCCCTGAAGCTGCCAGGGTGTACCGGGAGAAGATACCCAACTGCAACATATCCCTGGTCTACGACGCCGGGCACGCCATCGTCGCTGACCGGCCCGAAGCCCTGACCAGCCTGGTAGCCGACTTCGTGGAGCGGCGGGAGACCTTCATCGTCGGCCGGGAGTCCGGCCTGATCAACCCCTGACAGTCCCGCACCGGTGCGCGACTGCATTGTCCGACCGCATGTTTGAGGAGCGCGATCACGCCATGCCCCACTTACCTTTGCCCGGAGTTGACCTGTGGTACGAGGATACCGGCGGCGACGGGGTTCCTGTGGTCTTCCTCCACGCTGCCACCGGTACCTGCGAGAGCTGGGTGTACCAACTGCCCAGTTTCACCACGGCGGGCTACCGTTGCATCACCTACGAGCGCCGTACCTGGGGGCGCTCCCGGCCCACTGACCCGGATGAGCAACCGGGATACGCGGGTGATGACCTTCACGGCCTGATCGAGTCGCTTGGACTGGAGCCTTGCCACCTTGTAGCAACCGCAGCCGGAGGGATCGTCGCGCTGGACTTTTCCCTGGACCACCCGGACCAGGTGCGCAGCCTGGTAGTGGCCAATTCCATCGGAGGCGTTCAGGACTCGGAATATCTTGAAGTGCAGACCAGGCTCCGGCCCAATGAAATACAGCGGTTGCCCGTGGACTTACGGGAGCTGGGGCCTTCGTACCGGGGTCTGGACCCGGAGGGAGCGGCCAGGTGGCTGGAAATTGAGCAAGGCAGCCGCCCCTATGGGATATTCCCGCCCCAAACGCCCCGAGTTCCAATCACCTATGCCCGGCTGGCCACAATGCGCGTCCCGACACTGGTCCTGGCAGGGGAAGCCGACCTGCTTTCGCCGCCTGCGTTGATGCGGATGCTGGCGGCCCACATCCCGACCGGTCATTACGTATCACTGCCGGAGGTCGGTCACGCGGGATTCTGGGAGCGGCCCCATGCTTGGAACGGCCTGGTGCTGGAGTTCCTGTCCCAACACTGACACTTACCTGAAATCCGGCGGCCCGCACTACTGTTTCGGAAGAAGGCGGATATCTGGTTTTGCCGCCGAACGAAATAGCGATTGTGAACGACGGTGTCGCGCTTCCACCAGAATAACGGGTTCAGTCTTCGGCCCTACGCACCAGGATTTGCCGGGCTACGTTATAGCCCACCGAAGCTTGACCTATGTGGGTAGCGACGGTCAGGACACCCAGATAGGGAGCGGCTTCCGAGACTTCAATCTTGCTGTCAGGGACAACATGGGAGTCCACCAGGAACCGCAGTAAGTTGGGGTCCTCCTCGGGAATCCGTTCCACCACGTAGGGAACGTTGGTCGCTGCCTCGTCCAGAGTAATGGCACCGGGGGGCATCTTGGGCTCGCCGGTGCCGGGAATCGGCCTGCCGAATGGGGACTTGGTGGGCTGCTCCAGCAACTCGAACAACCGCTCCTCCAGTTGAGGGGACACGCCGTGTTCCAGTCGGTGGGCTTCGATGTGGGCCTGGTGCGGGTCCATGCCCAGTATCTTCACCACCATCCACTCCACCAGCCGGTGTCTGCGGGCGATGTCTTCCCCGCCCTCCAACCCCTTCCTGGTCATACGAATGCGTTTGTCGCTGCCGATTTCTACCAGACCCTGCTTCTCCATCCGCCTGATCATACCGGCAACCGACGGGACCGATGTGCCGAGACCTTCCGTGGGCGGCAGACCCCGCAGCGTTTCGGTTAGCTCGGTCACCGTAGGCTCGCCCGACTCTTCCCAGAGTTTGTAAAGGCATAGGAGGTAGTTTTCAGTGGCGGGAGACAGCCTCTCGTAGGTGGCAGCAGATTGCGCTTCCCCTGAATTATCGGTCCTCTTGCGTCTTGGCATTGCATTACTTCCATCGCGGTAATCTGGAGGGAATTGTGCCGCTGAGAACCGGGTCCTCGGCGACCGTACCGGCCCTCTGCCCGGTGTGGGGCGACGTTCTCAGCCCGGTTACAAGTAGAGTATACACCAAGGGCCGCATTTGATTCCGGTGTGGTCAGGACCCGAAGTTGGGTAATCAGCGGAAGGCAAACCGGGTGCTTCCTACGCCAATGGATACTATCGAACGATACCGGTTTCCGCCGGGATGCGGGATGGATGCCAATGCCTGGCGGGATGACGGCAGCTCAGACTGCTGGACTGCCAATCTGTTGGGTGTGGGCCAGGATGGGCGCGGGCAGTCTATCGTCGCCCGTCACGCCATTCCGGGCGAATACGGCGAATACTGTGAGGGTACGGCCGCGTTCCAGGGCGACTCTAACCCTTTCCCCCTTTCGGAAATGTGCAGAATGGTCCTGCAGGCTGTGGAGCACCACACCAGAGGGCAGGACCACGGAGTACAGGTAATGCGTCCCCTTGAACGCGAGGCCTACTACCTCTCCGATTCCCTCGTCCGATGTAGAGATTGCCACGTCACTGGGACGTAGCAGAACCTCAGCTTTCGCACCGGACGGCAGCCGGGCATCGACCGACAATACTCCGATCTCAGTCACCAGTTCCCCGTCGTTCATTTGGCCGGTTACAAAGTCAGCCATCCCGATGAACTCGGCTATGAAACGGCTGGCGGGCCGGTGGAAGACATCTTCAGGCGGCCCCAACTGCTCGATTTGTCCGCTGTGCATCACCGCGACCAGGTCTCCCAGCAGCAACGCCTCCTCTTGGTCGTGCGTTACGAAGACTGCCGTCGTCCCGTTGGCTCGCAGAAGGTCAATAACGTCGCGCCGTACCTGGTCTCTTAGCTGGGGATCGAGGTTAGAGAACGGCTCGTCCAATAGCAGCACGTCCGGGCCGGGCGCAAGGGCGCGGGCCAATGCAAGCCGCTGCTGCTGTCCTCCGGATAGCTCATGGGGCATCCGTTCCGACAGGCCATCCAGCCCGACCATGCGGAGCGCGCCGTATGTCCGCTCCCTGCGTCCCTCCCGTTGTCGCAGGCCATATGCCACGTTCTGCCGGACGGTCAGATGGGGGAAAAGTGCGCCATCCTGGAATACCATACCGACTTTGCGGCGTTCCGGCGGGGCCCAGACATCCTCCCCGGCTACCTGGCTTCCCCCGATGGAGATACTCCCTGAATCGGGACTCTCGAAACCCGCGATGAGGCGAAGGGCAGTGGTCTTGCCACAGCCGCTGGGGCCGAGGAGCACCAGCACCTGGCCCTGCTCAACCCGCAGGTCCAGACCATCGACGGCACGTACCTCTCCGAACGCCTTGACAATGCTGGTGCATTCGACCGCCAGTGGGCCCACCAACTCTTACCTGTGCCCCCGGAGGATGAGAAACGCCATTGGGAAAGACGCGCAAAGGATCAGGAACAGGGCTGGCATCGCTGCCTGGGCAAAGAACGCCTCGGAGGCCGCGGACCAGATGGACGTGGCCAGCGTGTCGAACCCTATCGGCGCAAGGATCAGGGTCGCCGGCAATTCCTTCATCGTCAGCAGGAAGACAAGCGCCGCCCCGGCCAGCATACCCGGCCGCACCAAAGGCGCGGTGACTGACATGAAAACCTTGAACGGACTACTGCCGAGTCCCCTCGCTGCTTCTTCCATAGCCGGACTCACCTGGAGCAGAGACGCCCTGGTCGCTCCAAGGCCCGCAGGCAGGAACAGCACCAGGTAGGCCAGCACCAACAGCACGTGGGTCTGGTACAGGGGAGTAGCGTAATTGGCGCCGAAAAACACCAACGCCAATGCGATCACTACTCCGGGCAGGGCGAACCCGATGTAGGTCATGCGCTCTACCACGCTGGTGATCCATCCTGGATGGCGTGCTGCCAGGATAGCTACCGGCAATGCCGCGGCGATGCAGACCAGTGCAGCCAGCCCGGAGACGTACATGGAGTTTCTGGCAGCTTCCCATAGGAGAAGCAGCGGTTCTCCAGCCAGAACGCCGCGGACAGCCCAGTATCCCAGAATTCCCATGGGTGCGGCGATGGCCAGGAGGCCCACTGACGCGCACAATGCGAAAGCGGGCCATCGCCATGCTCCCAGCTTGACTTGCAATACGGGACGCACAGCTCCGCTGGTGCTGCGATAGTACTTGGACCTTCCCCGGCTCAGAGCTTCCAGGGATACGATTCCCAACGCCACAACTACCAAAACCAGCGACAGAAAGGCCGCCAATGACCTGTCCAGAGCGGATTCATACTGGAGGAAGATGGACCAGGTAAATGTCTCATAGTTGAGCAGTGACACGGCCCCGAAATCGCTCAACGTATACAGAGCAACCAGAAGTCCCCCGGCAAGGACCGCGGGGCGCAGCAGCGGCAGGGTTACTCGCAGAAAGGTGGTGCGGGCACTGAATCCCAACCCCTGGGAAGTCTCCTCCAGCGCCGGGTCAATGCGCCAAAGCGCGGCCCGCACCGGAAAGACCACGTATGGGTAGCTCAGCAGAGTAAGGGTCAACATAGCGCCGGGAAAACCATAGATTTCGGGTAGCCGTTCTACGCCGAACAGGGTCTCCAGAAGCCCTTGCAACATGCCCCGGGGCCCCAGGGCAACCACGACGATGAAGCCGCCGACGTGGGTCGGGACAACGAGGGGCAACACCGTCACAACCCCCCAGAACCTGCGGAATGGAAGGTCGGTCCTCACCGTTAACCACGCGAGGGGTACGGCGATTGCGACTGAGGCAGCGGTCACGGCGGCCACCAGCAGCAGTGTACGCCCCAGGGTCTCTACCACCGTGGGCCGCATGAGAAGGTCGAGTCCCGCCGCATCCGCCGCCCTGATGATCAGGTATAGCAACGGGAGCGCCATAGCCAAGGCCACGGCGGCCGCCGGCAGCAGGACGAACAGGGGCGGACGGGATGCAGCACCGGGATATCCTCGCCTCTGTGGGCGAACGACAGCTATGTGTTCCGGTTGGGTTACGGCGGTTGACTGCATCAGCGCGCTAACGGTTCGGGACGGGATGCGGCTTGAGATAGATGAGCTATTAGTGTATGCGTCGCAGGCAATTAAGAGTAGGCAACTCAGAGGCGATATTACATAGTATATCGTCTGGTTTGTCAATCGCAGGGACAGGGAATATGCAACGTTTCACCGTACTTGCCATCATCCCACTCAATGTTGCCCAATCGGAATAGAACCCGATGGCCAACCGGCAGTGACGTTTGTTCTATCGGACCGTCGAGCACAGGTCAAACCGGCAGAAGAGGCTCCAGCGATGCTGATGCAGTCCACCGGACTCAAAAAACGCAGACAATGGAGCGCTCTCGGCATCACACTCCCAAGGCGCGCCACAGGATGACCAGAACACACCCGGTTGGTATCAGGGCTTCAGCCCACGATTGGCCTTCTGAGTGGCGACCCCCGCTCGTTAGCGGCCTTGGGAGATGGCCTGACGCCCTAGCTGCGGCCAGGCTATGGGTGCGCCGGCCTTTTCCAGTCTCTCCTCTACAGGGAGGGACTCGTCCCAGTAATAGCCTATGAAGCGCCGGCCATTTACGCCTGCCGATTCGTCGGAAGCCAGCCAGACCACCGGGGCCTGCATGACGTCGGGCTGTATAAGGGCCGAGCGGTCCAGGTCCGGCTCCGGGGCAATCAGGTTGGTGTTGGTCCCGCCCCCGGGCACCAGCACGTTGACCGTGACGCCGGTATCTTCCAACTCCTGCGCCATAATCGCCATCAGGGCCTCGTGCCCCGCTTTGGACGGGCCGTAGGGAGAACCCTGCCTGCGCCACATGGTATCCATGCTGGTGGTCACGCCTATGATGCGGCCCCAGCCCTGGGCCATGAGGTGGCCGACCGCGGCCCTGGCCATGAAGAATGGTCCGCTGAAGTTGACCGCTACGACACGGTCCCATGCCTCCGGGGAGGTCTCCCAGAAGTTGGTCCTTGAGCCGGAGCCGAGTCCGGCGGCCCTGGGATTGGTCCCGGCGTTGTTGACCAGGATGTGCAGTCCGCCCAGCTCGGAGATGGCCTGGTTGACCGCTGCTTCGGCGTCGTCGGGGTTGGTCACGTCGGCGCGGATGGTGATGACGCAATCGTCGCCCCCGATCTCCCGCATGTCATTGGAAGTCTCGTCCAGCCAGTCCTGGTTGATGTCCATCATGGCAACCCGCGCCCCGGCCCTGACGAGGGCCTCGGTCATGTTGCGCCCCAGGCCAATGGGACTGGCCGCGCCGGTGACGATGGCGACTTTTCCCTGTAGTACGTTGTCCGGCATGACGCCTCCTGCTGTTGCGGTATTGCTGGTAGAGTATGTCCGTCAGATTGGGCAAGCGGCGGGTCTTACGACAACCTTTGCTCCAGGGCATCAACCAGCCGCTGCACTGGGCCATGCTGCGGCCCCGTCGGTCTTGCCCCCAGGTAGAAACGGAGGTCGGTGAGGGCCTCCGGGAAATGCCCCAGTTGGTAATGGATCAGGCCCCGGTCCCTTCTTTCCTCCGGCGCTTCCGGGGCCAGGGCCACGAGGAAATCGATGGCCATCAGGGCACGGGGATGGTCGCGCCGGTGGAGGTAGACGCCCTTGAGGTTGCGCAACATGCGCGCCAGGAACTCCCGGCTATTAACCGGGTCAAGGTAGCCGGGATCCCACTCCGTGTTCTCGCCAACGATCTGCCGAAGCCGCTCGGCGCATTCAGCTTCCGAGAGCATGATGCCCCGGTGAAATGGATCGATGACCAGACCCGGCTCCGTCCGGTGGGACACCAGGAAGTGTCCGGGCATACCCGCTCCCTGCAATGGTATCCCGGTCCGCTCCCCGACCAGAATGCACACCAGCGAGAGGGTGATGGGGATGCCCAGGCGGCGGGACAGGACGTCGCTCAGGTAGCTGTTGCGCGGGTCGTAGTAGTCGTCCTGGTTGCCGGAGAAACCAACCTCGTCAAACAGGTATTCGCTGAGCCGGTTGACACCGGAGAAGATGTCCGGCGCTTCCCCAACGCGGCGCATTGCGGCGTTGGCCAGGGAATCGAGGGAGGCCAACTGACCGTCAATGTCCAGGTCGGGGTACTCCGCGGCGGCGATTAGCAGCGCGGCCTGGGCAAGGTCGATATCCGGGTCGGGCATGTCGGTTGCCGCCACAAACCGGCGGCGGGTCTCATCGTAGTCCATGCTGCCCCGGCCCTCCATACCGCTACGGCTTTGGGATGCGGGTCTGGCCCTGCCCCCGGTAAGACCGAGGGCAGGCGTTGGCCGCGCGGCATCCGGGGCCATTCTACCAAAGAACCGCGCCGGGTGGCCCGGACCATGGGCCAATGTCCCGCGGAAGCGGTCCTGCTTGACTGTTGGATACGGGCGCACCATATTGGAGCGCGGAGATGAGCTCCCCGGAAATCCCGGGCGGCGGTCAGTCCCCCCCCCGGAACAGCCTGATAGGGAGGGTAGGTCAGAATGGCCTCTCAGCTAGACGACACCATGCGCCAGGTTGCCATTGCCAACCGGATTCTTTCGGACGTTGGTCTGGCGGCCGGGGTGACGGCCGCCCTCGGCCACGTGAGTATACGGGTCCCCGGCGACCCGGAGCGGTTCGTGGTCAAGGGCCGGCAGTACGAGGTGGACGCCCTGGCCGTGATGCGCCCTGAGGACATGGTGGTATGCGACCTGGAAGGGTTCCTGGTGCAGGCCCGCCCCGGCCTGACCCAGTGCTCCGAGGTCAAGATACATTCCTGTATCTACAAGACCCGGCCTGACGTTCATTCGGTGGTCCATGTCCACCCCAGGTACACGGTGCTGATGAGCACCCTTGGCCAGACCCTTGTCCCAATGTGCCAGGAGGGAGCGCAGTTGGTCCGCCGGCCACTGCCGGTCTACCCCCACACCAAGACCATCCAGAGCGACGACGAGGGGATGGAGATGGTGGAGGTAATGGGCAACGAGGCGATTATCCTGCTCCAGGGCCACGGGGCAGTGACCACGGGTGCGACCGCGGCCGGGTCGGTTACCAGCATGATGCAGTTGGAAGAGCAGGCCCGGATGAATTACCTGGCCTACTGCGCCGAAGGGCCGGACCATACGCGGCTGCCCGACGACCTGGTGGACGAGATGAACAACCGGACGCCGCTGCACGAACTTCCCCACTTCAGCGAAGTGCTGCAAGGCCGGGAGCCGCAGCGGGACGGGATATGGAACTACTGGGTGGTGTCGGCGTCCGAAGGGATGTAACCGGCGCGTCTCGGGGCCCCACGTTCCGGGACAAAGCCGGAACGTGGGACTTTTGCTGCCGTTAAATGGGAGTCCGGCGCAGGGCGGGTTAGGACCAGATGGCGAAGCCCATGGCGCAGCCGGTCCCCGCGGGGGAGCGGTAGCAAGGCACGTAGTCTACCAGGTCCATATCCAGGTGTTCGGTGGCCCCGGTGACTGCGATCCAGTTCCTGATCTCCGAATTGCCGGAGTGCATCTTCTCCCGGGGGAGCCTCCCCAGCTTGACGACGCTCTTGTCCTTCATGCCATCCAGGGCCATCTCGTCGAGTTCCTCGTCCACCACGAAGTGGCTGAGGCCGCCGGAGGCCAGGACGCCGACCCGCGCCTTGCCGGGCCATGACTCGATGGCGCTGCGAAGGGTGCGGCCAAGGTCGTAGCAGCGCTTGGGAGTCGGCTGGTTGGGCGGGTAGTAGGTGTTGACCATGATGGGCACTGCCGGGATGGTATTGCCGGTCATAATCCGGTGGTAGACGTACCCGAAGGCGTGGCCGATGCCGCCCCTGGCCCTGCCGCCCTTGGCCGGATCGAGGAACTTTGAACTGCCGATGTCGAATTCAGCCTCCACCAGGTACTCGATGAGGTGGCGGCCAAGGCCGGAATGAGCGGGCACCACCCGGTCCTCTCCGGAGTAGCCGATAAGGCCCGCGCCGCCAGTCCCGGGGGCGTCTTCCCGTCCGGGAACGCTGAAATCGTTGCCCCAGTAGATGCAAATGCCCGGCATGTTGTCGTCAAGGAGGTACTCTTGCTGGTCGTCCCCCAGCATGACCAGAACGTCCAGATCGGCCTCGTAGAGGGCCTTGCCGAGCCGCGCGATTCCCTTCTGGTTCCGCTCGTGGCGCGCGCGCATCTTCTCCGGGGTTATCTCCTTGGCGATGCGGTCCAGGTCGGCCCGCTCCAGCAGACCCTCGAAGTCGGAGACGATGCCGTCGGTGCCGACCAGTTCCCTGTGGCGGCGGTCGTTCTCACCGCGGGCCAGCCAGCCCTCGGATGGAGTGCTGAGTTGGGGGCTGTGGGAGCTGCCAAGCCCCAATACTACCTGTGCCATTGTTGGCCTCCTGAAAACATCTTAACCGCTTTTGCGGGGCGCGCTCCGGATGCCGGTTTCCAATACCCAGTCTTTGAAGGAATTAGACTCTGTGCGTCCCGGAGTGTCAACCCGATTCCCGCGAGAGCTGCACGACAATTGCGCCGCTGGCCTCCACCAGCCGTTCCGGGGTAATCATGATTTCCTTCCCCCAGGCGCCCGCTCCGACGCCAAGAACTTCCTCCCGCATCAACGGGGCGTCGATAAAGCTGCGGAAGGAATCCGGCTGCCAGTGGAACGGGGGAATGGAGCCTATCCGGTATCCCGTCACCCGGTAGACGGTCTCGCCGTCGGCCAGCCGGATGTTCCTGCTGCCGATGGCACGCTTCAGGTTGCCGGATACGGCGTTCTTGTCCGCGGCCATCATCACCAGCACCTGTTCGCCTTCGCCAGTCTCAAAGACCAGGGTCTTGACCATCTGGCCCGGCTCGTACCCGAGCGCCTCGGCGACACTGGCCGCGCCCTTTTCCGTGTCCGGGGAAAAGCTGAGCCTCATGTAGGGGATGCTGCGTTCATCCAGGAACTTGTGGGCGGGAAGGTCCATTGAACTACCTCCACATACGGTCTGGGCCAGCACAATCTATTGGCTATACGTTCAATTGGCGCAGGGTTGGCCTCCATACCCCGGCAACCAAGGCAACAGTGAGACAGATGACGGCCCCGCCTGCGAACGCCGACGTCCAGTTAACATGGTCCGCAACCAGGGCCATCGGAAACGCGCCTATCAATGTGAATGCCGCTGTGACGTACCACAGGCTCATCACCCTGCCCCGCAGTTCCGGCGAAACGGAGAGTTGCAACACAGTGGTGCCCATCGGGAAGATGTCGCTCAGCCCGAGGAACAACAGTATTCCCCATGAGACCCAGAACCACGGAGACCATGCCAGTAAAAACAGGGACACCCCGAACAGGAACATTGAGGCAATCAGGAGCCAGTTCTTGTAGCGGAAGTTGCCCAACGACGCCAGAAAAATCGTTCCGGCCAGCGCCCCCACGCCTGCGCCGGACATCAACAGACCCACCTGCCCGGCGCTTGCTCCCAGGACCTGTTTGGCAAATGCGGGCATCAGCTGGACATAGGACATTCCGAACAGCCCGAAGACGAACCCTATGGTTATGACGGTGAAGGTGACCGGATTGGTCCAGCAATACCGGAATCCCATCCCCAGGTCGGAAACGAAAGATGCGCGCTCGACTGGCACAGCACGCTCCGGACGGCGGACCATGAACAACGCCAGACTCGCAAGGGCGAAGAATCCGGCGGCAACGCAAAACGAGAGCCCGATGCCGGCAAATTCGATAACCGCTCCCGCTATCGCAGGACCCAGGACCCGACCGGCGTTCATCACCGCGGTGTTCAACACCACGGCGTTCATAATGTCCTCACGGTCCACCAGGTCTGGTACGAGGGCCGCCCGGGCCGGCGTGTTGATCGCCATGAAGAACGCCATGAAGACGACACTGACGTACAGGTGCCAGAGCTCGATGCGATCCAATAGCTGTAGGACAGCCAGACTGGCCAGTACGACGGCGGTAAGGGCTTGGGTGGCTGAACTCAGGTCACGCCGGTCGAAACGGTCTGCAAGAGTCCCCGCGAACAGAATGACAATCATCCCGGTTATGCCGAAAAGAAACACCAGGAATCCCATCCGGGACGCCGAGCCGGTGAGTTCCAACACGAGCCAACTGTGGATGAGGAACTGCATTCCCATGCCCACAGGCTGGGCCGCAGCGCTGGCCCAGTACCACCGGAAGTCCCGGTGGCGCAGGGCGCGGAAAATGCGATTTACAGTCTGCAGGCCGCGCGCTTTGTGAATCACACTGTCCATCTATGCCGCCGGAGTTCCACCGGACAGGCCGCTCCTACACCCGCAGGCGGCGCAGGGTGGGACGCCACAAGCCCAGCACGAAGGCGATTGCCAGGTAGATTGCGGACCCGCCGGCGAAGGCAGCTGCCCAGCTTATGTGCTCGGCTACCAGAGTCATAGGGTAGGAACCGATGAACATGAACGCGGCTGAGATGTACCAGACGCTCATCACCCGTCCCTGGAATTCGGTGGGCACGGAGAGCTGCAATACGGTTGTCCCCATCGGGACGATGCTGCCCATGCCGATGAAGTAAAGGATTACCCATGAGACCCAGAACCATGTAGACCAGGCCAGCATAAACAGGGATATGCCAAAGAGGAAGATGCAGCCCAGCAGCAGCCAGTTCTTGTGCTGCGAGTTGCCCAGGGACGCCATGACGAAGGTGCCCGACAGGGACCCGATTCCGGCCCCGCTCATCAGCAGTCCGGCCTCCCCAGCGCCCGCTTCCAGCACCTGTTTGGCGAAGGCGGGCAGAACCTGGGCGTATGGCATGGCGAAGAACCCGAAGGCGAACCCGATGCCGATTACGGTGAAGGTGACCGGGTTGGACCAGCAGTAGCGCAGCCCGCCCCAAAGGTCGGCCAGGATGGTAGTGGGCTGCTCACGAGTTACCCTGGGCACCCGCCGCACCATGAACAGCGTCACCGTGCCGACGAAGAAGCAGGCTGTGGCAAGGTGCAGCGCAGAGGCGATCCCGGCAAATTCGATTACCGCACCCGCCAGCGCCGGACCAAGAATGCGCCCGGAATTCATCACCGCCGAGTTCAAAACAACGGCGTTCATAAGGTCTTCCCGGTCCACCAGGTCACGCACTATGGCCAGCCTGGCCGGGGTGTTTATGGCCTGAAGAGTGCCCAGCACAAAAGACGCCACGTACAGGTGCCAGAGTTCGACCAGCCTTCCAGTCTCCAGCAAGGCCAGCCCCAGGACCAATACGGCCACCAGGGCCTGGGTCAGCATCAGCAGTCCGCGCCGGTCGAACCTGTCCGCGAATGCTCCGCCGAACAGCACGAACCCCAGGGTGGGCATTCCGTAGAGGAATATCATCAGGCCCATGCTGGCGGCAGATCCGGTCAGTTCCAACACCATCCAGCCCAGGATGAGGAACTGCATCCCCCGGCCCCATGCCTGGGCGTTTGCGCCAATCCAGAACCAGCGGAAGTCCCGGTGTCGCAGTGCCCGGAAGGTCTGAAGCCTGCGCCCGATTGCGAGGACCTGGGTCAACTATTTCACCGGAGACGCCGGGGGATTCGCCCTATGGCGTTGTTCAAAGGGATTCCCATGGGTTGACTATATCCAGGCCCAAGCCTTCAAAATCTTTTACGTTCCTGGTTGCAACCGCAAGGTCATGAGCCAATGCAGTCCCGGCAATCAGGGCGTCTCCCAGTTGCAGGGTGCGCCCGGACTGACGCGATTGAGCACGTGTCAAGGCCGCCCATCTCGCCTCCAGCCGACCCAGGGGAAGGATACGGTCATCGTACTCCGCAACGTATGCTGCGATGGTCTGTTGCAGGCGTTCACGACGTTGTCCCAGTGGGAGGAGATTCAAGCCGAAATCCAGTTCGTGCAGTACAACTGTGGAAAGCCACAGGTCATCCTGGTCTCTGAGAAAGGCGATTACGTGTGAGTCCGGCGTATCCTTAGTAAGCTCGGAAACGACGTTGGTATCGAGGAGAAATCCGCTCATTCGCTTTCAGGACTGATGAATGGAATCTCGCGCTCGGGTCCGCTCCTATCCGGAATCTGAAGCTCGATTCCGCGCGGCATGTTGTCCACCAGCCATTGGCCCATTGGTTTTCTGGCCGAGGTCCGGGCGTACCATGTCTCAGCCGGCACTACTACAAAAGTACGCCTCGTGCCGATGAGTTGTGGTCCCTCCTGTTCGGCAAGCCGCAGGACTTCCGACAGGCGGGCCTTGGCTTCCGCAACGGTCCAAATCCCTCGTGAATGGGAGTGTTTCACGACGGCGATTACCTCCCGGCGGTGGCAATATCAATGACAATGATGGTCTATATTAGACCATATTCCCCGGCGGCACAACACCATCCCGAATATCTGGAACGTCCTTCAGATGGCACGAATGTTATAGTAATGCCAAATCACCAACACCGGCAGATGCCGGGGAGGGAGCCATCGTGAAAATAACCGACTTGAGCGTGATCATGGTCAACTGGAGCTCCGGGCCGTGGAGCACCGCGACGGCGTCATTCGGCGGCACTCGGCAACTGGGGGTCGTGACGGTATTCACCGATGAAGGGGTGGAAGGCCATGCTTTCCTGGGTTCGTCGCGGCAGGGAGCCGACGCCTACGTGGGGCCGTTGATGGAGTTCATCAAACCGTCCCTGCTGGGCCGCAACCCGCTGGACATCGGCGCGATATGGGCCGACATGTGGAAGAACAACCGCAACGTTTCCACCAACGCCATTGGCGCGGTGGACGTTGCCCTGTGGGACATCGCGGGCAAGGTTGCCGGGCTGCCCATTCACAGGCTGCTGGGTTCTTGCCGCGACCGGGTGCCCGCCTACGCAAGTTCCGGTTACCTGGCGACTCCAGAGGACTACGCCGAGGAAGCCCTGCACTTCAAAGACCTGGGTTGGCCGGCGTACAAGATTCATCCCCACGCCGTGCCCAAAGAGGACATCGAGATATGCCGGGTGACCCGCGAGGCAGTGGGCGGGCAGTTCGACCTGATGCTGGACTCCATGTGGGCCTACTGCTACGAGGACGCCCTGCGGGTGGGCAGAGCCGCCGAGGAGTACGATTATCTGTGGTACGAGGACCCGCTCGCCGAGGAGGATATCTACAATTACATCAAGCTCAAGAGCAAGCTGGACATACCCATAATGTCAACGGAGTACGCGCCCGGGCGCCTTTACGGTATGGCCCAATGGATACAGCTTCAGGCAACGGACATGCTAAGGGGCGACGTGGCCGTATCCGGGGGCATCACGCCCCTGCTGAAGATCGCCCACACTGCCGAGGCTTTCAAGATGAAGTGCGAGGTACACCACGGGGGCAATTCCCTGAACAATGTGGCCAACCTGCATGTGATACTGGCGGTGAACAACTGCGACTACTATGAGGTCTTCCCGGCCAACGGCGCGAACAAGTTCGGCCTGGTGGAGGACGTTGAGGTGGACAACAACGGCCTCGTCTATGCGCCGGAAGGACCGGGCCTCGGGTACGAAATAGACTGGGACCTGGTACAGCGGGAGAAGAGCGGGGAGGTGCGGTAGGGATGACTACTGATACTGACTCTGATACGAGACCTGAAGTTGCCCGGAAAATCATCAAACGGAGGGGTGAGCCGAAAGTAGCTCCCCCCAAGGCATGGCCCCCCGGCGGTAAGTTGCCGGAGAAGCCTGAAGAGTCCGGGGAGGCGTGCTGAGTTTAGACCCGGCCCTTGCAGGCCAGGATTATCAACGCAAAGTTGACGTCGGCGAATCTCTCTCGCATGAGTTCAGTCTGAAATCCCCCTGGGATCTCCCTCGTGGATATGTCGAGAACCGTAGATACGTTCAAGCCGGTGTCCTCCACGGCTTTGACGTAGTCATTTCGGAGGTGGGGTTCGTTGGGCAGATAGTAGGTTACCCCGTCATCAACGAACTGAGTCGGCATACCTGCGGCAATAAAATCCGGATGCACATCGGTTAGCAGCAGATGCCCATCCGGAGCCAGGCTTCGATGGAACTCTGCAATCGCCCCTCGAAGGTGGGGGATATGGCAAAGGGTCAAGGCGCAAACTACCAGGTCGAAGGCGCCGGACTCGACTGGAAGGCCATCTTCAATAGCGGCCTGGATGAAGCGTATCGGCAGTCTTTCATCGGCAACCGCGGTCCTTGCGACGGCAAGCATAGCGGGATTGGCGTCTATGGCTGTAACATCCCAGCCATTCCGGGCAAGTTTCAGCGCCAATCTGCCGGTTCCGGCTCCTACGTCAAGGGCTGTTTCCCCATATAAGCCACTGAGCAGGTTCAGTGAATACAGTTCCTCGGTGGCTATGAGGGTGTTCCAGACCGTGTCATATGTCCTGGCCCACCGGGTATAGCCCTCCATTACGCTCAGATCGATCGGCCCTCGCTGCTGCATGGCATTTGGTTCCGCGCTCAGATACCTTCAGCGCTGCTGCGTCGTGGGGGTGAAGGTGAAGGCCGAGTTGCCAGGCGCAATCTCGAAGGGCGGAGAGGTTGAGGAAACGTATATCAACCGCTCGTCGCCTATGTTCTTGATGGAGTGTCCGGTTCCGGGGGGCACGTATATCAGGGTGCCAGGCCCCACTTCCTGGACCTCGTCGCCTACCCGCATTGCGCCCTGTCCCTGCACGATGACGTAGACCTGCTCGCGTCCCTCGTGGGAGTGAACGTTCTGTTCGCTTCCCGGCTCTCCTTCCACCCACGTTACCGACAGGTTTTCCGTCCCGAACTGTCCAGGGGCCAGAAGCAGGTGTGAAACTTGCCCTCCGCGATGGTTCTGTGGACTCTGATCAAGGGTCTGAGTGTCCATAGCAAATACTCCTGAAGAAGAACGGGGATAAAGTTGAGGGGAGTGGCGACCCGGAGCGGATTCGAACCGCCGATCTCTGGCTTGACAGGCCAGTATGTTAACCGCTACACCACCGGGCCGCGGGGAGCCGGACCTTGGTCCAACTGTCTCATTTGAGTTTACGATTTCCGCAAATTCATGTCAAGCGCGACTGTACGGTCGACAGAGTGCAAAACAGGTCACGCTTTGCAAATTCCAATGCGGCTTCTGAGACTAACTTACCGGGTCGTCTGGTACCAACTCGTGGCCGCCATGAGGGAGTCCTAGAAGGAACTCGGAGTGGTGTTCCGGGCCGGGGATGGAAACACTCTCCACGGTCAACTCCCCGTGCCATCGGTTGGCCAGAGTGCGGGCGATAAATAGGCCCAGTCCGGAGCTTGATTTCTCCTCCCTTCGGGCCACTTCGGGCGTCCAACCATGGTCGAAAACGTGCTGCACGTATTGAGGGGAGACACCGGGGCCGTCGTCCCATACCCGGACAAAGAAGTGGGTGGGATTCCGGGTCAGCTTGATTTCGATGTGGGAGTCGGCGAAACGGACCGCATTGTCCACCAGGTTGGTTACAATGTGCTCGATGGCGGAACTGTCGGAGTAGACCAGCCCGAACTCCGACGGCTCCGCCCACCAGGTGATTTCCTTCATCGTCTGTTCGGCCACCGGCGTGTACCGGTCCACAATCCTGCGGACCACCTCGGACGGTTCCACAGGCTGGGGATGGACCTGCCCGTCGGGTCCCTCCAGGTCGACCAACACCTGGATGTTGGACAGCATCAGGCGGAAATTGGTGGTCTGCATTTCGATTTCCTCGAGCAGGGAAAGGACGTTTGGATCGATGTTCTTGCCGGAGGAAAGCAACACCGCCCGCAGTTCCCGCTCCTGGCCGGATATGCGGCGCAGCGGGCGGCCCAGGTCGTGGTTGAACAGGGCGAAGTATTGCTGTGTTAACTGCCGCCACTGCTCGGCCACATCGTCCGATGAGAGGGCTTCGCCGGTCCGCGACCTCCGCATTCCTGGCAAGGCGTAGGAGAGGGACACCACTCCCAGTCCCAGGGCGACCAGACCGCCCCCGATATAGGTCAGGGGCTCAACGGTCCAGACGGATTTGAACAGGCTGGAACCAACGATGGGCGCCAGCAACAGCGAAGCCACTCCCGCTGCAAAGACGGTCACACCGCAAATTATGGACCAGGTCTGCATCCGCGACCCGCCAATATGGGGCTCATAGCGAGGGAGGCAGGAGCCTGTACCCCTGGTCCCGGGCATTGATGATAAGCTCACCGGCGGAGAAACGGACGCCCAGGGCCTTGCCCAGAGCGACCTTGATTTCCCTGATCCTTACGCGCAGGGAAGCCCTGGGGTCCTCCCCGTCTGAGTATCGCTCCAGCCTTCCAAAAGTGACCAGCTCTCCGGGGCTATGGTACCAGGCCTCCGCCAGTTCCCGGAAAATCTCAAACTTCATGCCCTGTATCTCATATACCGGGGCCAGCTGGCCTTCCTTGCCAGCGTAAACCAGCCGGGAGTCCTTGTTAACCACAATGCGGCTGCCGATGGGGATGGCGCTGGGCGACGTGCCTATGAGCCTCCGCAATCTGAGAACAACTTCTCCAGGGCTGGCCAGCTTGTCGATGAAGTCCACCGGGGCCTCCCGGACCAATGTGCCGCGGACGGCAGTGTCCCGGTCCGGTCCCTGGGCGTACTGGGTGAACATCAGGACCGGTAATCCGGGAAACCGCTCGACGATACGCTGAAGAATATCCAGACCCTTGAACCGTTCCTCGGCCTGGTCCCCGAAGCGCACGTCCAGAAGCACGCCATCGGGTTGACGCTCTTCGATGGCGTAAATTGCGGCAGCCTCAAACTCGTCGGCCCCGTCCCAGTTGGCATACCCGGAGTTGGCCTCGGGGCGCACTATCATCGGGTCCCATCCCTCCTCGTCCAGGCCGCGGCGCACGGCCATAACGGTAGCGGAATCGAATTCGTCGTCGACTATCAGTATGGTCCCTTTCCGCATCATATTGTGTTTACCGGCGCGCGCCTGAGATGAACGCCAGCCATTTCTGTCCTGATTTCTCGCGTCCTCATATTATGTATTCTACCAGAGGGCCGAGCGAATCTGGGAACACAGGGGCCCCTGACTGGCCTGCAAGTGCTGTGATGCTTGGGTTGACAGTATTCCCTGCCGGTCTAAAATGGTCTGAGATAGGCGCAAGTCCATCTTTGGAGTATATCTGGGGACCTGGCCCCATCACCGCGGGCCGGCCGGCGTGCCGGTTTGGGGCAGTGTTCTCAGGGTAAGGAGTCGGTCTTATGATAACCAAATTCGGGAGCCTGTTCGCCGGGCATGTGGACCTGGACAATATCGGCTGGACGGGTACGCCGGTAAACGACCGCTGGCTGCCGGACGAGCACCTGGCCAGCGTCTTCGACAAGACGGAAGCAATAGTCCTCAAAATGGAGGAGTTGGGTTACGATACCTTCTGGGCGGCGGAGCACCACTTCCAGCGGGAGGGGTACGAGTGCATTCCCAACCTGCTGCTGCTCTTCGTCCATCTGGCCCACCTGACCAAGAACCTGAAGTTCGGCTGCGGATTCAACATCAGCCCCATGTGGCACCCGCTGCGGCTGGCCGAGGACTTCGCAATGGCAGACCACATGACCAAGGGCCGGGTGGTGTTCGGCATCGGGCGCGGCTACCACTCCCGGGAGGTAGAGACCTTCGGCAACCCCAGCACCATCATCGACAACGAGGCGAACCGGGAGCTTTTCGAGGAGCAGACCGAGCTGCTGATGAAGTCGTTCAACCAGCGCTCCTTCTCCCACCACGGCGAGCACTACAACATCCCTCCCGACGTTCCCTACCGGGGATATGACCTGAAAGAGATTACGCTGGTGCCCCGTCCCCGCACCCTGCCGGTGGAGTGCTGGCAGCCCATCGTCAGCGCCAGCCAGCGGGCGATGGATTTTATGGTCAAGCACGGCATGAAGGGCATCATCGGCGGTGGCGCAGCCGCCGGAGGCACCACCGACCGGGTCATGGAACAGTGGCGCGATACCCTGGCCGCCTCCGGACGCGAGACCGAACTGGGTACAGACCTGGCCATCGGATACACCATCCACATCGCCGAGACGCCGGAGCGGGCCATCGAGGAAGCACGGGACTACTTTGAAGAGAACATGAAGATGTTCGCACCCCTGGGCTTCGTCCGCGGCCTCACCAGCCAGCAGATTGCCGACCTGGGAGACCCGGCCAAGGCCCCATTCGCGGGACTGCCCACCCTGGAGCAGGCAGTGGAGGCAGGGTCGTGGCTGGTTGGACCGCCCGATTTGATTGCGAAGCAGATCCGGGACGTGCAGGAACGCTACCCGGGGCTGGAGTCCATCAACGTCGGATCGGTTATTGGCACGCCCACGGACGTGATCGTCGAGCAGTTGGATATCTTCGGCAGGGAAGTCATGCCGGAGTTCGTAAACCAGGGTTAGGGCGAGAGGAACCAGCGCTTGGCCGAACAATTCACGGAGGAGTCTCTCCTCTCCCTCGCCGAACAATTCAGCTTTCGCAGCCGCATGGACCGGAGTTCCGTCGCCGGGCCGATACTGGTCTGGGGACGGGGCTCAGTGGTGCGGGACGTTAGCGGCAAGGAGTACCTGGATTTCAACTCCGGGCAGATGTGCGCCGCCCTGGGCCACAACCATCCCAGGATAGTCCAGGCCCTCCAGGAAAGCTGCGAAACGCTGCTCCACAGCCACATGAGCCTGTTCAACGACCGGGAGATCATCCTGGCCAGCCGCCTGGCCGAGATAACCCCTCCCGGTCTGACCAAGAGCATGTTCCTGACCTCCGGCAGCGACTCCAATGAGGCGGCCATAACCATCGCCAAACGCTACACCGGGGGCTATGAGGTCGCCAGCCCGGTGGTCAGCTTCCACGGGCAGAGCGAGGCGGCCCGCGCTTTGACCTTCTCCGGGTGGCGGCAGGGTTACGGCCCCTACGCTCCGGGCAACTACCCCATCCTGGCCCCCTACCGTTACCGCTGCGCCTTCTGCCGGGACAGGTGCGCCTGCGACTACACCTGCCTGGACACCAGCTTCGACCTGCTGGACGCCCAGTCCGACGGCAGGATGGCCGCGGTCATCACCGAACCCCTGTTCAGCGCCGGCGGCGTCATAGACCTGCCCCCCGGCTGGCTCCGGGAACTGCAAGAACGCTGCCACCGGCGGGGGATGCTGCTGATTCTGGACGAAGCTCAGACCGGGCTGGCCAAGCTGGGCGCAATGTGGGGCGGAGAGCAGGAAGGCGTGGTCCCGGACATCCTGACCATCTCCAAGCATTTCGGAGGGGGGATAGCCGTCAGCGCGACCGTCACAACCCCGGAAATCGAGGAGCGTGTGGCCGGGACGGGCATGGTGGTGGCCCATTCCCACTCCAATGACCCCGTGACGTGCAACGCCGCCATCGCCAGCTTGGACATCATCCTGGAGGAAGGTCTGGTGGACGTGGCGGCCAGCATCGGCGAGTATTGGGCCGGGCATCTCCGCTCCCTTGCCGACCGGCACGAGCTTATCGGGGACGTCCGCGGGCGGGGGCTGCTCCAGGGGATAGAGTTCGTGACCGACCGGGCGACGCGGGAACCGGCCTTCGAGCAGGGCCGGGAGATTGGCCGTCTCTGCCTGGAGAACGGGCTGATTCTCAGCGTGCGCCGCAACGGCTCCGTCCTGCGCTTCGTTCCTCCCTTCACCACTACCAGGGAGCAGATGGACCTGGCTGCGGACATCCTGGATCACGCCATATCGTCAGTGACTTGGAGTTGCCCCCGAAGCGAATAGAAGCGGCTCTTGGCATATCGTGACCCGGACGCCCAGAATCCGGGCGCTGCCCCATGCACGTATTCCTAAGTGACGGTCCTGCGCCTCCGGGTGCCCTCGCGGCTCTCATCATCAGTTGCCCCCGCAGCGAATAGATAGGAGACTGACCCGTGAGCTTCCTGACCGGCCTCGCCCTGCGCCGTCCCGCGGTGACGATGATGGTTATCGTCCTCGTGATCATCGGGGGCGTGGTCAGCTACCAGCGATTGCAGCGGGAGCTATTCCCGGAGCTGGAGTTCCCCAACATCTTCGTCGTGGCCTCCTATCCTTCGGCCAGTCCCGAGGCGGTGGCCCGCGACGTCACCGGCCCCATTGAAGACGCCATCATCGGCATGTCGGGGCTGACGGAGATCAGGTCCGAGTCCTCCGAGAACCGTTCCACGGTGGTCGCCACCTTCCGGTTCGGCCAGGATATGGAGGAGATAGAGCGGACCATCGAGGGGAATCTGAACGGCGTGGACTTCCCCCCGACGGTCTCGGACCCCTACGTGAGCCGCATCACCGCCGACACCTTCCCGGTGATGCGGCTCGGCGTCCTGGGCGACCGGGACATCACCTCCTTGCAGCGGGTGGTGGATGACCTGGTCGTCCCCCGCATCGACCGGGTGGACGGTGTGTTCTCGACAACGGTCATCGGGCGGTCCGAAGAACGTATCCACGTATCCGTTGACCCCCAACGGCTGGACGAACTGGGAATCTCAATCAACCAGGTGGCCGGCGCCATCAGGGACAATAACAGCAGCTTCCCCGCAGGGAGCATCGACGGGGCCGAAAAGTCCTTTTCGGTGCGGACTTCCCACGAGATCGGGGCCCTGGATGACCTGGAAAACCTGGTGGTAGGCTTCGAGCAGGTCGAGGGTGGCCGGCGCGAACAGCGCCCTGTGCTGCTTTCCCAGGTTGCCCAGGTGGAGCTTGGCACCGCCAAAGCCGCGACTATCTCCCGCATAAACGGCAAGCCCAGCCTGTCCATCACCGTGATCAAGGAACCCGACGCCAACACTGTGGACGTCACCGAGGCTGCGCTGGCCGGCATAACCGGCATCCCCGACCTGCCCGAAGACGTGCGGATCGTCATCCTGACCAACGACGGCCCCGAAGTCCGGGAGTCCCTCGGCTCCCTGCTGAACGAGGGCCTGTGGGGCCTGGTGTTCGCCGTCTCCGTCGTATTCCTGTTCCTGCTCAACGTCCGGCCCACCCTGCTCAAGGGACTGTCCATCACCATCCGGCCCACCCTGATTATCGGCCTCTCCATACCGTTGAGCATCCTGACCGCCGTGATAATCATGTACCTCGTGGGAATCAACCTCAACTTCATGAGCCTGGCCGGGCTGGCGATAGCCGTGGGGCGCGTGGTCGACGACAGCATCGTGGTCCTGGAGAACATCTACCGGCACATACAGGCCGGGGAGGACCGGATGACCGCGGCGGTGGAAGGCGCCAGGGAGGTCGGGGCCGCCATCGTCTCCTCCACCCTGACCACCGTGGTCGTGTTCATACCCCTGGCGTTTATCCAGGGGCTGGTCGGCACATTCTTCACCCCCTTCGCCCTGACCGTGAGCTTCGCCCTGCTGGCCTCGACCCTGGTGGCGCTGACAGCCGTCCCGGCCCTGGGGCTGCTGCTCCTGCGCCGCGGAGATTTCGCCCAGGACGTCCCGGTCCCGGACCGGGATACCCTCATGGTGCGGATATACATGCCGATGCTGCGCTGGGCCCTGGCTCATAAGCTCCTCGCCATACTGATAGCCGCCGCCGTTACCGGGGCCAGCCTCGGTCTCACCAGGGTCATCCCCGTCACCCTGTTCCCCAGCGAGTCCCCGGAGTTCCTGACCATCGGCGCGGAGATGCCCCCTGGGACGCCGCCTGGGAGGATGTTCGATCTGGCCCTGGAAATCGAAGGCGTCCTGGAGGACTTCCGCAGCCGGGGGATCGTGGACAACTACCAGTCCTCCATATTCGGCTCGCAACTCGAACTCGACGCCAGCAGGACCAACGTCGCCGATTTCCTCGTAACCCTGCCCGCGGATACCCCGCCCGACGTGGAGGAGCAGGTCCGCGCCGCCATGCCCGAGGCCGAGGGGCTGACCCTCACCGTGTCCGGGATTGAGGCCGGTCCGCCGGAAGGCGAGTTGCAGGTCACGGTCACCGGTCCGAACTACTCGGACATCGCGGCCTACGCCAGGCGGTTGGAAGCCGAGATCAGGAGCATGGACCACGTGGTCAACGTCTCCAACAACGCCTCCGAGGCCAGGGACGAGGTGGTGGTCCGCATCGACCCCCGGCGGGCCGGGCAATACGGCATATCCGCAGCCTCCGGAGGCTCCCAGGTCAACCGCTACCTGGTGGGCCAGACCGTCACCGAGGTCGAACTGGACGGGGTGACCATGGACGTGGTGGTGCGGGGAGACACCGCCGATGTGGACGACATAGAGAAGCTGAAAGAGTTGACCTTGTTTTCATCAGCACCCGGCCCGGCCGGAGCGGTCAAGCTGGGAGCCGTCAGCGACATCGCGGTCGAGGAGACCCCCGTGACCATCTCCCACTACAACGGAGACCGCTCGGCCACCATAACGGGAACCATCACCACCGACGACGCCGGGGCGGTGGGCCGGGAGCTCCAGCGCCGCATCGACGCCCTGGAAAGGCCCACAGGCGTCGAGGTCAACACAGGCGGCATCTTCGACCAGATCGCCGAGGGGTTCGCCGACGTCTTCCAGGCCATCGCCATAGGAATAGCCCTGGTCTACCTGGTAATGGTCGCCGGCCTGGGATCCCTGAGAAGCCCCTTCGTCATAGTAATGAGCCTCCCCCTGGCCCTGGTGGGCGCACTGACGGCCCTGTTCCTCACCGGGCGGACCCTCAGCCTCTCCGCCATGATGGGCCTTCTCCTCCTCATCGGCGTGGTGGTCACCAACGCCATCGTCCTGATCGTATTCGTGGAGCAGCTCAGGGAACGGGGAACGGCGACGGTCTACGAAGCCCTCATCGAGGGCAGCCGGGTGCGGCTCAGGCCCATCCTCATGACCGCCTTCACCACCACCTTCGCCCTGCTGCCCCTGGCGACCTTCGGCGGGCAGGACGGCGGGATCATCGGGGCAGAACTGGCAACGGTGGTCATCGGCGGGCTGGTAAGCTCCACGTTCCTTACGCTGATCGTGGTCCCCGTCGTCTACACGATAGTACATCAGAGCATACCGTCCTTGTTGGAGGCCATCCGGCGAATGCTGCCTTGGGGCCGTTCCGGCGGAACAGCCGCGGCAACGGGAAACGGTGAATAACGGCGCATCCGGCGAGGATTTCGGGTGTGTTCCCGGTCTTCCTCCATGTGCGTAACCGGACATGGATGTATCCGGGCATGGGGGTAACCGGAGCGGCAAGCCCGTATCGTCAACCCCGGAGGCTGGACTTGACCAGCCCAGCCTCCGGCAGCGAAACCATTACCCTGGGAGTGGACCTGCATGACGGCGTTTTGGGGAAAAATCAAGTCTCGTAGACCTCTGACCTTGTTGCTATATCCCGCTGCGGCTCTGGCCGTTGCGGCGGCGGTCTGGGCCACACTGGGAGCAGTGCGCGGCCCGGACCACGCGCCCGAAAAGCCCCCAACAATCACGCCCTCATTCAGTGTTCAGTCTGCCGAAGTTGAGGTAATCGGAAGAATCGTGTTTCCCGTGACCGCAGACCTGAAGTTCGAGATGGGCGGAACGGTTGGCGAAGTGCTGGTACAGAGCGGGCATAGGGTCCGGAAGGGGGAAGTGCTGGCCACGCTGGACGCCGCAACCCTGGCCAGGCTGAAAGCAGAAGCGGCTGTTGCAGACGTGAACGTCACACGGGCCAAAGAGGCCCTGGATATCCTGGATGACGGGAATCCCGTGGAAGTGGTCCGTGCAGAGGCCGACGCGGCCAGGGCCAGAGTGGCCCTGGATAACGCACGTGAGAGTTTGGACAACCTGGTAAACCCGGAAGGCGCGACCGTTGCTGCTGCCGAAGCGGCCGTAGCCCGCGCCAGGCTTGCCCTGAAGGCTGCCGATGATGACCTTGCCGACCTGGAGCGGGACCATGCCGGACGGGTCTCCCAGGCGGTCCAAGCCCTCGCATCCGCCAGGGTTACGCTGGAACAGGCATGGGACGTCCTGGCCGACCTGGACCTGCGCCACGCCGACCGCCTGGCAAGGGCAATGCAAACCCGGACTCAGGCGGATCTGGCGTTGGACAATGCACGAGACATACTCGGTGATTTTGACCTGCACTACGATAGGGACCTGGCCGACGTTAGCCAGGCTGCGGCGACGGCTGACCTGGCGCTGGAAGCGGCGGAGGATGCCCTGGCTGACTTCCTGATTGACCATTCCCAGAGGCTTGCCCAAGCCAGGGATAACCGTAGCAATGCGGAGTTGGCCCTTGACCGTGCAAAGACGGCATTGGCGGACTTCGACCCCCGGCACGCTCAAAGACTGGCCGCGGCGCTGGCGGCCAAAGCGAAAGCGGACGCCGACCTGGATAGGGCCGAGGACCGCCTGGCCGATTTCGACCTGAATTACGATGAGGTCCTGGCCTCGGCCCAATTGGCCCACAGCGTGGCCAAGAACGAACTGGACGACGCGAATGACGCGGTCAGCCGGTTTCTGTACTCCGGCGGACGGGAACTGCCCTTCGATGAGGAATACCTTGAAGACCTGCGCGTGTTGAGGGCCGCGGCGGCCCAGAAGCTGGCCAATTTCAACACCGCCAAAGAGCGCCTTGAAGATGTTGAGAAAGGCCCGGACTCTCTGCTCAAGTCCGAATTGGAGTCAGCGGTAGAGTTGGCCCGCGCCAGTCTGGAAATCGCCATAAAGGACGTGGACACACTCCAGGGGGGACAGGGGACTTTCGAGGCCCGCCAGCTAAGCACCGCCGTCTCTGTGGCGGAAACCGGATTGGCAAAAGTTTCCAGGGTCGTAGAGCGGCTGGAAGATGGGCCGGACCCGTCGGAGAAGGCGAGACTGGAGGCCGCGGTGGCGCTGGCCCAAGCGATGGCAACCGACGCCGGTCAAAGGCTGGATGAGTTGGAGCGGGGACCGGACGCGCTGCTCCGGGCCAAGCTGGAAGCAGACGTGGCCGCTACTCAGGCGGCCCTGGAAACAGCGGACAGGTCCTTGGAGTTGATTTTAGACCAGTCCGAAGACTCGGGAAGGCTTGCCGGCGTGGCGGATGTGGCGTCCGCCGATGAGGCGATCAGGGGGCTGGTGGACGCGGACTTGGGACAAGCCGGCAATCTCAAAGCCGTTGGTGACGAGGCCGGAGATGCTCTGGACGCAGGCGCAGACCCCTGGGAAGTGGCGCTGCGGGTTTCGCAGATAGACAACGCCCTGGTCAGCCTGGACCAGGCCCGCGACGCCCTGACCGATCTGGGAGACGAGGTAGACCCGCTGGACCGTGCATTGCTGGAGAGCCAGGCCGCCCTTGCCAGGGCCAACGTGGACAAGGCCGTCGAGAACCTGGAGGATATAACGACCAACATAGACCCGCTCCTCGTTGCGGCCGCTGCCAAAGAGGTAAGCTTGGCGGAGGCCACTCTGTCCGATGCAGAAACGAGGCTGGAGGCCGCCCGCGGCCGGGTCGCGCCTGACATGGAGCGACGCCGGGCGGACCTCGCCGTTGCAGAACAAGCGGCAATCGACGCCCTCAGCGACCTGGAAGGCAGCGTCATCACCGCCCCGTTTGACGGAGTGGTGTTCCTGGTAAACGCAGAATCAGACGACTTCGTGAGCCAGGACTCTCTCATCGTCCGTCTGGTTGACGCCTCCGTTCTGGAAGTGGAGACCCAGGTGGACGGCGCTGAAGTCTCAATGGTCCAACCCGGCGCAAAGGCCACCGTGGTCCTCAACCGGATGCCGGACACTCCCCTGAACGGCACCGTGACCACAGTATCGGAGAGGCCCAGGACAGAGCGGGGCGTATTGACATACCCCGTTAAGATCATGGTAGATGCGCCTGCAGGACTGGACCTGACGTTGACCGGCGTGTCGGTAGTCATCAACCGCTGAGAGTTGGATTCACCGCGTCCATGCCGGCGGGCCCGCCGGCATGGGGCAACGTTCTCAGTGGCGGCGGGGGTTAGCTCGGGAAGCATACTGTTCGCAATCGGATATGGAGCGCAGGCGTCCCGCCCGCTAAATGGGGCGCATAACGCGCTCCGCCAGCAGGAGGACAGCATGGTTAGATTAGGCGGGTCTGCCACCATCCCGCACATGAAGGCGTTTCAGGGGCTGGAGGCGTTGTTCCGGCGCAGGGGCATTGAGATGGACTGGGTCCTCTACTCCGACTACGACGCCATGATCAACGACTTCGTGGAAGGGCGGATAGACCTGGCCTGGAACGGGCCTCTGGGATACGTCAAGATCAAGCGCCTGCTGCAAGCCCGTCAGACCATGCCATGCCGGGTCATCGCCATGCGCGACGTGGACTTCGACTGCGTCACCTGTTTCATCGCCGGCCAGGACTCCGGCATCCTCACGGTGGAAGACCTGAGAGACAAGAGCTTCGCGGTTGGCAGCCGTTCGTCGGAGCAGCCTGTTTTGGCGTTCTACTTCCTGCGTGAACTGGGAATAGACCCCCGGAAGGGTCTGGCAGATGTGTCATTTTACGAGGACCGCGTCGGCTCCGTGAACGCGGAGCGAGACGTTATCACCCGCGTGAGCAAGGGTGAATATGCCGCTGGGGCAGTCACCCGGCGGACTCTGGAAGCCTTGAGGGAAAGTGGGGACCCGTCCGGGCAAGCGGTCCGGGTCTTGTGGTCGAGTCCCGGATACAGCCATTGCTGCTTCACCGCCCGGCGCGGACTCGGTCCGGACCAGACGCGGGAACTGACCGATGCGTTCCTGTCCGTAGACTACGGCGACCCTCTGGGCAAGGAAGTCCTGGACGCCGAGGGATGCCGCAGCTTCGCCTCCGGGATCACCGAGGGCTGGGAGATGCTCGAAGAGGCCGCGATAGCCGAGGGGCTGGTCTGACTCAACGGCCTTCCCCCGGTTAAACCTGAGTGGTTCAACGGAGCGCAGGCGTCCCGCCCCAGTTCGGGCCGGGAGCAGGCTCTGTTATACAGCCTCGTCCGGTCCGTCTTCTTCCGGAGAATGGTCCGGCATGTTGCTGAGGATGTCTTCCAGGGTCCTGTCCAGGGCCGGGTCAAGTTCCACGGGCTCCACGAAGGGACTGAGGTTGTAGTCGGCGCGGGCGCGGTCGATTAGCTCCTTGGCCCTGGGGTTGCCTTCGGCGATCCGCTCCAGGCTCTCCTGCAACTGCCGCCCCTCATTATCGGCCAGGGTCAGAAGCTCCGACAGGTCTATGTCCAGGCTGAACATGAACTTGAGCCTGCGCATAATGTCGTAAAAGGCCCGGTGGTCCCTGGTAATCCCCACCGGCTCGTTGTTGGAAGTCAGGAAGGGAAACATCGGCGCCATCGCGCCCAGCCGGAACATCTCCACGTCGGGATACTGGTCGTGGGCTATGGAAATCAGCGCCATGCCGATGGTCGGGCCACTTCTGCCCCGGCTGCCGTAGTTTGAATACCGCAGAGCGTACCGGTCCAGTTCTTCTTTCATGTGCGGCTGGCTATAGACGCAACTGACGTTCCGTTCCACATCCGGCGGGGCCGCGCCGTTATAGCCCTCCACCGCCACCGTCTTCTGGATGCCAAGCTGCTTGACCGCCGAAAAAAAGGCTTGTCCGTAGATGTCCAGACGCATCCAGGGTTCTTCTCCCAGGAAAATGATCAGGCCGTCGTCGGTGGAGAAGAAGTAATTGCGGCGGTGCATCGCCCTGGAGGGCAGCCCGTCCGCATACGCAACCCTGGGCCGGTAAGCGCCGTGGGTCCCGGGGACCTGAAAGGGGAAGCACATCTTGCCCACCTCCGGGCCGAACTCCCCAATTTCACGCGCCCCCAGTTTGTCGATCAGGTATCTGGGAAGGCCGCTGGAAATCTCGCCGCCGTCGGACCACTGTCTCCTCCACCCGGCGATCATGTACTTCGCTTCGGGTTTCTCGCGGAGAATCACCAAATCATCGGTCATGGCTCTTGCTCCCAAAGATCGTTCTTCATATTAACATTTTATGTCCCTGGTCGGCACGGCTCACCCGCTGGGTGCCAGGGCAATGGAGTCTTAATGGTAGACTTGGCAAAGGCGACTGAGGTTTGAGGGCCGGGTTATGTGAGGAAGAGGATGGTGAAGAGGCGGGATGTATCAACCACGGACCACAGTCATCGGCCAACACCGAAGCCCCGGCCCAAGGTTTCCCGCCACTTCTCCCTCGGTGCGTCGCCAGATGGGTACACATATCATCCGGCGAAGCCAGCTTCGCATTTGTCCTTGGCTGCCTATTGGGGTGGCGGCTTGATGATGCTGTCCCCTCCGCGTAGACTGATGGACGAGAGTTAGACCCAGCTTTGCAGGTTGATATGGCGCTTCGGGAATCGGGCTAAGGCTGAATCCTCAGGAGGAATCCATGATTGGAACGAAAGAAACTATAGAACTGTACTTTCACTCACAACAACCTTATACCTACATCAAAGAGGAGGACATCTCACAGTACAAGTCGGGCAGAATCGACTTTCCGAACACGTACTTCGATCCGGAAAAGGCGCACGTGCTGTACAACCAGTACCATGAGCAGTACGCCCTGGCCGACGAAGAGGGCATCGACGGGATCATGACCAACGAGCATCACGCTTCTTACTGGAACATGAAACCCTCGGCCAACCTGGATGCGGCGGTTATCAGCAAGGTGACAAAGAACGCCAAGATAGCCATTCTGGGCAACATAATCCCGGTGAATGACCCGGTGCGAATGGCCGAGGAACTGGCTATGTTGGACTGCTATTCGGGAGGAAGGCTCGTCTCCGGGTTCGTAAGGGGAGGGGCGGTGGAGACCCTGATGGCCGGCCTCGACCCAACCGAGAACCGCGAACGGTTCGAGGAAGCCCACGACCTGATCATCAGGTGCTGGACTGAGCCGGGACCATTTCGCTGGGAGGGGAAGTACTACCATCATCGGGTGGTCAACCCCTGGGTGCTGCCAGTCCAGCAGCCCCATCCCCCTATATGGTTCCCCGGCGGGAGCAGCCCCGAGAGCGTTATGTGGGCGGCAAGCCGCGGCTATACCTACGTAAACCTGGGAGCGTTGATGGACCTGACCCTAGAATTGAAACAGGTATACATCGACACCGCCAATGAGGTCGGGTTCAAGCCGGGGCCGGAGCACTTCGGTTATCAGTTGCGGGCGGTTGTCGCCGACACCGACGAGAAGGCCCAGGAGATTGGAAGGGGCTTCTTGTGGAATGGCGATCACCGGATGCGCGGGCCCAGGGAGCATAACGATCCTCCGGGTTACCAGTCAGCGGTGGCCGCCCAGCTCAGCAGGAGGCGCGCCGGTGGCCCCGGTGCGCGAATGACCTACGAGCAACTCCAGGAAGTGGGCGCGATCGTAGTGGGCAGTCCCGAGACCGTGACGAAGAAGTTGACCCAGACCATCAGGAGCCTCAATCCGGGTTACCTGATCCTTATAGGGAGCGACGGCAATATAAAACACGAGGACGTGATGCGGTCGGTCGAACTGTTGGGCAGGGAAGTGTTGCCGGCCCTCAAGGAAATCGAGCTGCAACCGTACCAGTAACCCTTCGGAGGGCTGACCCGTCCCCCGTTGCCTTGTTCGGACCCGCCGGACCGCACAAGACCAAGAAATTTGTGCCGCAACAGAGGTTGGTCTTGTATCTGGGTAGCTCGTGACTCCTTCACGTGGTTTCCGCCATGAAACCATCCCTGGCCTGGCGTGCGTAAATCAATTTGCAAAACTTCTCCCAGGACAGCGGGATGGCGTATCCTTGGGCCAATGTTTTCATCCTGATCGTGGGCAGCCTTTCCCTGTTGACCGGCCTCTTGGGGCTCATGGGAGGCACTCCCGACTGGACGATTGCCTTCCACGTACACCGCATTTCCGGGTTTGCCCTCGTGGTCCTGCTCCTTTGGAAGGGCCGTAACGTACTGAGACCGCTGACCAACAAGAGCCGTTGGAAACGAAGACCTGCCCTGCTCCTTGGCTCCATAGGAATATTTCTGCTGCTGCTTGCCGCTCTCGCCTTGGGAATAGCATGGAGCCACGGCGGTTACTTCTCATACATGAGAATCAGCGGAGTCAGTTGGCACATATACCTGTCTCTATTGCTCGCCCCCTTCGTGGTGTGGCATACCGTCACCCACTCCTGGACACTGCGCCCCCGTTTCTGGATCGAACGCCGGTCCTTTCTGAGGTTCGCCGGGCTAACCGTTGCCGGCCTTGCCCTGTGGCGCACCGGGGAGGCCGCAGCCGGTGTCCTGGAACTTCCCGGGGAGGGCAGGCGATTCACCGGGTCATACGAGCGGAGAAGCTTTGGCGGCAACGCCTTCCCAACCACGTCCTGGTTGAACGACAACCCGGAACCGGTCAACAGGGATGCCTGGCGCTTGAATGTTTCGGGGCTGGTGCACGATGAATTAGCCCTTGAGTTGGCCGACCTGACCCGCAGCCGCGAAAAGCTTACCGCCGTTCTGGACTGCACCGGCGGCTGGCATTCCACACAGGAGTGGGAAGGAATGCCCTTGAAGGACGTCTTGCAATCCGCAGGAGTGATGTCCGGCGCGGGCAGCATCACAGTGCGCTCCGTGACGGGTTATCAGCGAAGGTTCTCACTGAAAGAAGCCGGCGAATACCTGTTGGCCACCCACGTCGGAGGAGAGCCAATTTCCCACGGCCACGGCTTTCCGGTCCGGTTGGTGGCCCCTGGCAAACGCGGTTTCGAATGGGTGAAGTGGGTGGACTCCATTCGTGTTAACGACACCGGGAAGTGGTGGCAATCTCCTTTCCCTCTAACGTGAGCCGCCCCTGTAACTCCGCACTGGGCCGCTGGAGTTTTGGTCAGGCAGGCGACGGCATCCTTTTAGCAGAGTAGCCCACCGAAAAGTTCCCGGAACAATCTGCTCAGGCCAACAACCCGTCTACTCAGGCGCCTATTGCCCCACTGGAAGACTGTCAGCGTTTTCCCCTTGACTAGAAACCGACTGCGTAGGCTTCGCACCGTGGGTCTGCGCCGCCCTGTAGCACCCCGGTCTCCGGGTTGCGTGTTATGACGCAGTACAGGGCTGAACCCTCCCACCAGTCCGGATACTCCTCTATCGTGTGGCCCTTCCGCCGCAACGTCTCGGCCACTTCATCCGAAATGCGGCCTTCCAGCCGCAGCATCCCGGGATCGTATCTTGATGCCCAGTTGGAGCTGGGGAAGTTGTAGCTGTAGAAGCGGGGTTCCTCCACTGCCTCTTGAGGGTCGCGGCCAAATTCCAGGACGTTCAACAGCAGTTGCAAAGTGCCTTGCGGGATATGGTCACCACCATGAGCGCCAAGGGCCATCACAGGCTCGCCGTCGCGCAACACGAGAGCGGGCGCGGGAGTGAGCCTGGGCCGCTTGCCTCCGGCGACCGATGCCGGGTGGCCTTCCATAAGCTTGGACTGGGTACCGCGCAATGAGAACGCCAGGCCGGTGCCGGGAATTATTGGCCCGCCGTTCTTGGTGCCCTCGCTGGGGGTGCTGGAGAAGATGTTTCCATCCCGGTCGATTACGGCGAAATAGGAAGTTCCCCCGCCGCTGACCCCGGCTGTCCCGACCGGTGCCGCCGCCTCCCCGGGAGATTGCGGTGCGCCGTCCATGGTTGCCCTCCCGTTTCGCGGGTCTCCCGCCGGAGGCGTGCCCGGCCAGGCCAGGTCCGGGTCTATCAAAGCGCGGCGCTTGGCCAGGTATTCCTCAGCGAACATTTCATTGATAGGCACGTCCACGAAGTCCGGGTCTCCCACGTACTGCTCCCGGTCGGCGAAGGCCAGGTTCAAGGCCTGGCTCACGGTGTGGATGTACTCGGCGGAATTGTGGCCCATGGACGCCAGATCATACCCCTCCAGAATCTTGAGGGCTTGGGGGAATGTTGGCCCCTGGCCCCACGGCCCGGTGCTGTAAACGTCGTAACCCTTGTAGTTTACGGTCACGGGAGGAGCCACCTGGACATGATACCGGGCCAGGTCTTCCTCGGTGAGCAGACCCCCCATTGCCTGGTTGAATGCGGCGACCTTGCGGCCCAGTTCACCAACGTAGATGTAGTCTCTAGCCGCCTTGAGTGCGGCCTCCCGGCCCTTTCCGGCGTTGGAAGCCTCCACATCAGCGATCTTGGACAATGTGGCGGCCAGGTCCTTTTGATAGAACATCTCCCCCTGTTTGGGAGCGCGGCCACCGGGCAGGTAAATTTCGGCGGTTGATGGGTAAGTGTTGTACTGGTCGAAGGCTGTCTTGAACCGGCCGGCCAGGTAACGGTACATGGGGAAACCGTTTCCGGCCAGGCCGATGGCCGCGGTCGCCACCTGTCCGAAGGTCATCGTGCCGAACCTGGACAGGGAAGTCAGCCACGAATCGGCGGCGGCCGGTGTCAGGGACGAGAGAACGCCCGGCGGGATTTTTCCGCCGTGGTTCTTCTGAAAGTACTCGACCGACGCGGCCCTGGGCCAGACTCCCAGCCCATCGACAGTGGTAACTTCCTTCCGGTCAGCCAGGTATATGACCGTAGGCGCAACGCCCAGGAAGCTGCAATCATCGACATGCACTACGTTCAACGCCAGGCCAACGGCCACTCCGGCGTCAATCGCGTTGCCGCCCCTTTTCAGGACTTCCAACCCGGCCATCGCGGCGCTGGGGTGGCTGGCTGCAACCATTCCGTTGACGCCCTGCATCAATGGACGAAGACTGGTTAGCGTGGTCCCTTTGACCGGCATTTTCAGGCCTCCGAATTAAGGATTTTGGTTACATGGTCTGTCACTGGTCCGGTCCAGATTTCTCCAGATGTATTTCCCCATTCCACCCAGTAGCCATAGCCCCTGGGAGATGCCGTAGGGAAGACCTGTCCGTTGATGGCGCTGGACCCGCCAGTAGCCCTGCCCCTGGAAATCTCGATAGAGCCCTGTTGGGATGGTATGCAATGGGACGTGAACCGTCAATCATCGAGGGCTGCGAATTGCCGCTGGCGATAGGACCGCTCAAATTCCCGGAAGATCAAGCCTTCGTGAGACAAAGTGGTTGCCCAGGTGCGGTCGCGCTAGATTGCCTTGGCCAGCCTGGATTCCCCGGAGTAAACAACCTGCCCGTCGGCCATGACCACGCCGTCCTCGCATTCGCATTCCAGCAGTCCTCCCTGGAACTGCTGGTGGTACAGGTTATGGTACATTCCGCCACGGGCCACCAGTTCTTCGTGGGTGCCCTGCTCGACGATTCTCCCCCGGTCGACGGCGAAGATGACGTCGGCGGCCATGATGGTGGACAGGCGGTGGGCGATGGCAATGGTGGTCCGCCCCTCCATCAGGGGGCGAAGGGCGGCCTGGACCAGCCGTTCATTGGCGGTGTCCAGGGCCGACGTAGCCTCGTCCAGGATCATTATCCGGGGCTGGTGAAGAATCACCCGGGCGATGGACAGCCGCTGGCGTTCCCCTCCCGAGAGCCGGTAGCCGCGTTCTCCAACCACTGTATCGTAGCCGTCGGCGAATTCCATGATCTTGTCGTGGATGTTGGCTGCGCGCGCGGCCTCGTAAACCTCATCGTCGGTGGCCTCGGGCCTGCCGTAGAGGAGGTTTTCCCTGATGCTGGCGTGGAACAGATAGCTTTCCTGGGAAACGTAGCCGATGATGTTCGCCAGCGCCCGCTGCTTCAGGCGGCGGACATCCCAACCGTCAATCATCACGGAACCCTCGCTGGCATCGTACAGACGGGGGATGAGGTACGAAATGGTGGTCTTGCCGGCGCCGCTGGGACCCACGAAGGCCGCCAACTGGCCGGGATGCACCTGGAAACTGACCCCGTTCAGGGCGTAGCGTCCGGGGCCGGTAACCCGGCCATCGTCTTCTCCGGGCTGTGTCCGGTTGAAGTTCACGCGCACCCGGTCGAAGCTGATGGAGCCTGTGATGGTCCGGGGGTCAATGTCCACCGCGTCCGGGGCGTCCACTATCTCGGGCTGGGTGTCCAGGTAGCCGAAGATGCGCTCGAAGAGGGCAAGCGATGCCTGGAGTTCAACGGACACCCTCAGCAGGGTGCCGATGGGAAAGTACAGACGGGCCTGGAGGGTGGTGAAGGCCACGATAGTGCCTGGCGAGATTCCTCCATTCCCCAGACCGAGGAGCAGGTAACCGGCGACGATGTACACCATTACCGGGGACAGGGAGAAGAATGCCTGCATGATGGACCAGACGGTCTGGCCGGTCATCTGACGCCGGATTTCCAGTTCGGAGAGCCGCTGGTTTTCCTGGTGGAACCGCTCAACCTCCTGGTCCTGCCGCCCGAAGAGCTTGGTCAACATGATGCCGGAGACGGACAGAGTCTCCTGGGTAATGGCAGTCATCTCGGCGTTGGATTCCTGCACCAGACGGGAGACTGCCCGCCGCTTCTCCCCCACCTTCTTGCTGACGAAAGCGAAGAAGGGGACCACACCCACGGCTACCAGGGTCAATTCCCAGGAGAGGACGGCCATGGCCACCACCGTGCTGACCAGAATCACCACGTTGGAGACCACGTCGGTGACGGTGGTGGTGACCACGTTGCGAACTCCACCCACGTCGTTGGCCACCCGTGACTGGACCTCCCCGGTGCGGGTGCCGGTGAAGAAGTTGAGGGATAGGCTCTGGAGGTGTCGGAACAGCCGGTCCCGCAGGTCTCGCATGACCCGCTGGCCAACGCTGTTGGTGAGGTAGGTCTGGAGGATGCCGATACCACTGGTGACAACGATGACGCCAGCCATGAGGGCGGCAAGAGTCCACAGCAAGTCCAGGTCTGGTTCCCCGGATGCAGGGAACAGGGCCTGGTCGAAGACCACTTGCACCAACAGGGGGTTGATAACTCCCAACCCTGCGGAGAAGAGGATCAGCACTCCAACCAGGATGACCTGGGGCAGGTATGGCCGGAAGGACGAGGCGATGCGGGCCAGGATCCTATGGTTGGACCGTGCCGGGCGGGGGGTTCCGGTTGTATTCAAGGCCATGAATGCATTATATCAACGGCATCGCGGCGAGAAGGAAGGGCAGGCGCAATTCCAACCTCATGACGGGAAGGGCGGCGGCATCAGGCCATAGCCGGTGTTGCCTCGATGAAACGCCGGTTGACCCCACTGGCCGTCATGTGAGACTGTAACGCCAATGGGACCGGGCATACCGCCGGTGCGCGACCTGCCAGGTGGATACCAGAACCTGATCCGGCAAACCAGTCCAGAGGAGTCGAGAAATGACCACCAGCCCCATCGATCCCAACCGCGTACTGCTCACCGGGGAGAACCCGTACATCAGGCTCAGCGAGACCGACGACGGGCCGGTCACCACCGACGCCAGCTTCTGGCGGATACTGTTCTCTCCCGGCGGCCCGGGCCACGTGCTGTTCCTCCGGAGCGAACTGACCGGCAGCGAACCGAGGATTTACACCGACAACATCCAGATGACGCGCTGGCTGCAGGGCGAAATACAGGGCAGAATCAATCCCACATTCGGGGACCTGGAAATTCCGGCCCGGGATGCTTCATTTGGGAGCTCCGGCGACCTGAGGTCCTATTGGACAGAGTCGGTGAACGCCGGCGGTGAAGAGATTTCCCTGACGTGGTACGACCTCGGGGAACCCTTCTTGAGCCACACTTTTCCCGGCAACAACCCGGAACGGCCCCACGGGGTGGCTACGGTGCTGATACCGGCCAACGGCGCCCGAGTCACCATCAACGGGAATTTCGCCAGGGGACGGCCATTCCCCCGGCAACGGGACGCTCGGACCCACAGCACTTGCGCATTGGCCTTCTCCGAGTCGTGGATGCTCCCCTACTAGGGTGGGGAAAGCGGGGCCGTTTACAATGCTGAGGACCGGGAGTAACGGTATAGAATAAGCCGCTATCCGGTGATGAGGTGCGGCCCAAGCCCCGGATCCGGAGTTTTCAGGGCCAGGTCCCGGTTGGTCCAAGCTATACTGGACGGGAATTGGGTTGGCGCCCGCTTAACGCTGCCCGACAGATGCGGATAATGAGTGGAGTCTGAAGAAGGCCACCTACAGGGGGTTGATACAGGCATGGGCAAACTGGTTGCTATAGGCGGCGGCGATATGGCTGGAGGGGAGACCCTTGCCATCGACAGGGAAATCGTCTCCCTGACGGGAAAAGACCGCCCCAGGGCCTTATTCATCCCAACCGCGAGCAGCGATTCGCGGGAGCGCTGGCATGCGTTTCAAGGCGTGTACACACAAGAGCTTGGTTGTGAGGCCGACGTGCTCTATCTGCTCGGCGTCAACCCGGCCAGGGGAGACCTTGAACAGAAAATCCTTTCCGCCGATCTGATATACGTCGGCGGCGGAAACACTCTGAAGATGATGAGACGCTGGCGGAGGCTAGGCGTGGACAGCATTCTGAGAGATGCATACGGAAGGGGGATCGTCCTGTCCGGATTGAGCGCGGGGTGTATCTGCTGGTTCAGTTGGGGCCATAGCGACTCCATGGCCTTCTATCATCCTGAAAACTGGAGCTACATCAGAGTCAAGGGCATGGGTCTGGTGGACGCTCTTTGCTGTCCCCACTTCGACAGCGATACGGCTGGCGTCAAGCGGGAGGGGGACTTTCGACAGATGGTGCGAAAGCACTCGGATGTGGCAGTTGCCATCGACAACAACTGTGCCATCGAAGTCGTCGGCGATGCCTATAGAGTGATCACGTCACAGCCGGGCGCGGGCGCATACAAGCTTCTCAATCGGAGAGGGGACCTTTCGGTCAAGCGAATAGAGCAAAAAGAGGAGTACGAGCCCATAGCCCGGTTGCTGCAAAGGGAGTAATCCGCAGAGGCAGGGCGACGGAATCCAGAGGCTCTTCGCCCGGAATGGATGGCAGGAGAGCAGCCGGGGATTTTCGCGTTCGCAGGAGTGAGAGAAGGCCCGGTAAAATCGTCATAGTCAACCGTATTCGATTGCCCTGGAATTCTGATCAGGAGGTATGAACATGCCGCACTATGTCTATGTCGCTGCCCAGGATGACAACAAGATCGGCTGCTACACCATGAATGCTGACACCGGGGCGCTGACCCACCAGGCCGATGTGGAGTTCCCGGGAGGACCGTCGCTGCTGGCCATCAGCCCGGACCGGCGTACTCTCTATGCCGGACACCGGGAGGCGCCGGAAATCTCCAGCCACCGCATCGATCCGGCCTCCGGCGGCCTGACCCGCACCGGCTCGGTGACGCCGGAGGATGCCCCCGCCTTTCTGGCCACCGACCGCACCGGAAGGCACCTGTTGGCCTCCTACTACGCCGGAGGGCGCGCGGCGGTGCATCCCATCGGCGCAGACGGGGAGTTGGGCGGTCCGCCCACCGAGTGGCTGGCCACGGCTGACGGCGCTCACTCCATCCTTACCGACCGCTCCAACCGGTTCGCCTACGTGCCCCACATCGCCCGCATACAGGACAACGTGCTGGAGCCGCCCAAGAACATTCCCGGCCCCAACGTGATTTTCCAGTTCCGCTTCGATGCTGACACCGGACGGCTGACGCCCAACGACCCGCTGCGAGTGGAGATGAACGGTCTGCTCGGCCCCCGCCACTACTGTTTCCACCCTTCCCTGGACGTGGTCTATTTTTCAGACGAGCAGGGCAGCAGCGTTACCGCCTATAACATGGACTCCGAGGGCAGGCTGACCGCCTTCCAGACAACCTCCACCCTGCCCGAGGGCCACACCGGGCGAAACACCTGCTCGCAGATCCAGATGACGCCCGACGGCCGGTTCCTGTTCGTCCCCAACCGGGGCCACAACAGCATTGCCGGCTTTTCCGTAGACGCCCAGACCGGCGCACTGGCAACGGCGGACCGCGTCTCCACCGAGGCGGTGCCCAGTGCATTCAGCCTCGACCCACAGGGAAGGTTCGTCTTCGGAGCCGGCTCGGCCACCGGACGCCTCGCCTCGTACAGTATCGACAGCGACAGCGGAAAGATGACACCCCTCGCCACCTACGATGTAGGCCAGCGCCCCATGTGGGTGCTTACGACGACGCTGGGCGAGTAGGCTGGCAGCAACAATCGAACACAACGCGCCCCGACCGTAGCCGGGGCGCGTTGTGTTGGCAGGCCGTCAGGTAGCAGGGGGTAGATTCGGGTTGGGCCTGACAGCGGGAAATCGCCGCCGCAACGCCGCTGGCCGAAGTTGCCGGCTTCTGCGAGTAACTGGAAGGCCCCTGATTCAGCCCGGCTGTCCGTTCGCGCCACTGGGCCTGAAGGTGCTGTACAGCGGACATTCCGGCCGGAGGTTGCGCTGTAAGAGACCTTCCGGCGTGCCCGCCAGGTCTGGCGCAACAAAACGCGGGGCGTCCAGCCGCAGCCGGACGCCCCGCGAGAATAAGCCCGTGCTTCGGGATTTCTACCCGAACTGACCCTCCCTCTACGAGGCCGGCGAAACCGTCACGTCGAAGGAGTCACTGACGGTGTTGCCGTCGGGGTCCTCCGCTGTCACGGTGATGGTGGCCGTGCCCGTGCCGGTTCCCACTACCGTCAGGGTGGAGCCGTCCACCCACATGGTCGCAACGCTGTATTTGGACGATACCGCCCTGAAAGTCAGCTCGTCGCCGTCCGGGTCGTGGAACACGGCGGACAGGTCTATCTCCTTATGCTCCGGCCCCTCCAGGCTGATGTCGGGCAGCGGCGTGGCCACGGTGGGCGCACCGGTAGACGGGTCGTCCTCCGGCGGCGGGTCCTGTTCCGGCTCCACCGACACGGAGAAGTCATCGCTGACCGTGTTGCCGTCGGTGTCCCGGGCGGTGACCGTGATGGTCGCCGTGCCCTCGGCCACTCCGCTGAGCGTCAGCATGGACCCGTCCGCAGCCACGGTTACGGTGGCAATGGCGTCGTTCGACGACGCGGCGGTAATGGTCAGGGCGTCGCCGTCGGCGTCGCTGAACACCCCCGACAGGGACACGTCCCGCGTGGAACCTTCCTCCAGGCCGCTCAAGTCGGCGATGGCTGTTGCCACCACTGGCGCGGCTTTCACCCTGACGGTGAAGGCGTCCGACACCGTGCCGCCGTTGCCGTCGTCGGCGGTAACCGTGATGGTCGCCGTCCCCCGGGCCTGGGCGATCACCGTCAGGCTGGAGTAGTCGGCGGCCACCGACACCGTAGCCGCGGCCTCGTCCGAGGCCGCGGCGGTGATGGTCAGGCTGTCGTTGTCGGGGTCCGTGAACACCCCGGACAGGGAGACCTGGTGGGTGCTGCTCTCGCTGGTGATGGTGGCGTCGGCGATGGCGCTGGACACCGTGGGCGACTGGTTGGCCGGGCCCTGCCCCTGTTGCTGCGGGGGCGGAGTTACCGCCACGTCGAATTCGTGGCTGACCCGGTTGCCGTCGGCGTCCTGGGCCGTCACCGTGATGGTGGCCGACCCTTCGGCCACCCCTGTAACCGTCAGGCTGGAGTAACCGGCGGCCACGGTCACCTTGGCAACGCCCGTGTTGCCGGAAGCGGCGGTGACGGTCAGGGCGTCGCCGTCGGCGTCGCTGAACACCCCGGACAGGGATACGTCCCGCGTGGCTCCAGCTTCCAGGCCGCTCAGGTCGGACGGGGCCAATGCCACTGTGGGCGCGGCCTTCACCGTAACGGTGAACGTATCTTGAACGGTGCCGCCGTTGCCGTCCTTGGCCGTTACTGTGATGGCCGCTGTGCCCCGTGCCTTGGCCGTTACCGTCAGGCTGGAGTAATCGGCGGCAACCGAAACGGTGGCCTTGGCATCATCCGAGGATGCGGAGGTGACGCTCAGGCTGTCGTTGTCAGCGTCCGTGAACACGCCTGATAGAGAGACCTGGTGGGTCCCGCTCTCGTTGACAATGGTGGCGTCGGCCAGGGCCGAGGCCACCGTGGGCGCCCGGTTGAGTGGGGACTGCTGCTGCTGTTGTTGGTCCTGCTGTCCGCCGGCCTCGATTTCCTTCAGGGCCTTGGCCACCGGCACCCAGCGAGTGCCCCAGTCCTGGTCGGCCAGGGCTTGGGCTTCCGCTGCCGTCATAGGCGTGATCGAGGCGTCGGCCACCGTCTCCCCAAAGGCCAGCAACGCCCGGTCCCAACGGTCGGTGTGCGGCTTTCCGTACTGCTGCGCCTCGGGTCCGTTGCGCCACTGGTACATCTGGGCGATGAGTGCCGCGTACTTCCTGGCCACCGGTGCCGTGAACTCGTCGCTGACCCGGTTGCCGTCAGAGTCCTGGGCCGTGACCGTGATGGTCGCCGTACCCTCGGCCATTCCGGTAAGCGTCAGCGTGGACCCGCCCGCATCCACGGTTACGGTGGCTATTGCGTCGTTCGAGGATGCGGCGGTAATGGTCACGCTGTCGCCGTCAGCGTCGCTGAACACCCCGGCCAAGGGCACGTCCTGGGTCGCTCCCTCCTCCAGGCTGGTCAGGTCTGCCAGGGCCGAGACCACTGTGGGTGCCGCCTTCACCGCAATGGTGAAGGTATCTTGAACCGCGCCGCCGTTGCCGTCGCTAGCGGTGACCGTGATGGTCGCCGTACCTCGCGCCTGCGCGCTCACCGTCAGGCTGGAGTAGTCGGCGGCGACGGATACTGTGGCCACGGCCTCGTCCGAGGACGCGGCGGTGACCGTCAGGGCGTCGTTGTCGCCGTCACTGAATACTCCAGAGAGTGAAACTTGCTTTGTCTCGCTCTCGTTGATGATGGTGCCGTCCGCCACGACGCTGGACACCGTGGGAGCCTGGTTGGATGGAGCTTGTTGCTGCCGTTGCTCTGCTGCTTCAATTTCCCACAGAGCGGCTGCCACCGGCACCCAGCGCTCACCCCAGTCCGTGTCGGCGTAGCTCTGGGCCTCCGATGCAGGCATGGGAGTGAGCGACGTGTCTGCCACAGTCTCCCCGAAGGCCAGGAGCGCCCGGTCCCAGCGGTCGGTGTGCTGCTTTTGGTTCACCCACTGCGGGTCGTTGCGCCACTGGTACATCTGCGGGATCAGAGAGGCGAACCGTTTCACCACCTCCACTTCAAAGTCGTCGCTGACCCGGTTGCCGTCGCTGTCTTGGGCGGTTACCGAGATGGTCGCCGTACCCTCGGACACTCCGGTCAAGGTCAATTTTGACCTGTCCGCAGCCGCCGACACGGTGGCGACGGCGTCAGCTGAGGACGCGGCGGTGATGGTCAGGACGTCGCCGTCGCTGAACGCCCCGAACAAGGGTACTTCCCGCGTTGTATCTATCTCCAGTCCCGTTACATCGCCCAGAGGCTGGGCCACTACAGGCGCGGCCTTCACCGTCACGATGAAGGTATCTTGAACGGTGGCACCGTTGCCATCGTTCGCCGCAACCTTGATGGTCGTCGTTCCCCGGCTCCTGGCCGTCACTGTCAGGCTGGTCTGGTCCGACGCCACCGACACCGTGGCCCTGGCCTCGTCCGAAGATGTGGCAGTGATAATCAAGGCGTCGTTGTCGGGGTCGTCGAACACGCCGGACAGGGAGACCTCGTGGGTCCCGCTCTCGTTGACGATGGTGGCGTCGGAGATGGCGTCTGACACTGTGGGCGCCCGGTTGGGCGCTCCCTGCTGCTGTAGCGCAGTCGTGTCCGAGACCACCGGAGTTGCTGCGCTGATCAGTGTTTCTGCGTACCCGGAACCGTCGGTGAAACTCACCCGTACTTTGACGGTATGTCCAACGTCGGCGCCCACCAGCGTGTAATTGGAGCTGTCTGCACCGTCAATGGCCGAATCAGTGGCACCGTCTCCCCGAATCCACTGATAGCGGAACCTTGGACTGGAGTACCACCTGGGACCACGGGCGGGGGCAGGTAACCCATTGGCGTCCCGAATACCGGAGACGTCTGCCGCCAGCGTCTCGCCTAGCCGCGCGGTGCCGTTGATGGTCGGCTTGCCCGTGGCCGGACTGTTTGGCAAAGTCCTCACTGGGGGCGTCGGGCCGCTGGTGAGAATTTCCCAGTTGCCGGCATCGTCGAGAAAGGTGACCCGCACTCCGAATGTCTTGTCCCTGGCCGTTTGGTTCAGAAAAAAGTGGTCTTCCATTCCGCGAAGGCCATCCCATCCGCGCACGACGTCATCACTGTCCGGGAAGTAAACGAGGTAATCCGCATCGCCGGTGCCATCGTTTGAAAACCACTGGTATCTATAGGAGACATTGGTGAGACCGTCGGCGTCCGCTATGCCGGAAACGTCCACCCTCAGGGTTCGTCCGGGTTCTGGTGTCCCGATTATGGTCGGGGATCCCGTAGCTGGGGAGTTGACCATTGAGTCGGCAGTTGCCGCAACTACCGCCGCGGTGTCGGCGCTGGTTCGACTTGGGTGCTTTCCTACACGAGCGTCGGTTCCAGGAATCTCAAGCATTCTCGAGTGAAGAACCATGTCCATCCGCACCTTGACAGTCTTGCCAAGGTCTTCGTTTGTGAGGGTGTAGCTGAGGTCAGTGGCTCCCGAAATCTCCGTGTCCGTAGCCCCGTCGCTCCTGATCCACTGGTAAGTTGGGGCTGCACCAAGGGCCCAAGGCGATACTCCAGACGGGTCCGCCTTCAAAGTTTTTCCAACCTGGGCACTTCCGAGGATGACCGGCACTTCGTCAGTGTGAAGTGGAATGTCAAAGAGAAATATCAGTAAGTGCTCCGTGGCCGAACTGACTCCATCGGAAGCCTGCATGGTTACTTCGTAAATGCCGTTCCCATCGCTGTCCTTCGGGTTGTCGTAGTCCAAGAGGCCGTCGGATTCTGGTTGAGAAGAGTTGAATTCCAGACTTTTGACCTTGTCTCCCGATCCCGTAAGGCGAAAGAGATGCCCGTCGTGGCCCGTCAGGGACCAAGTGACATCAGCCTCGGTGCCGACCACGCTGTAGGTGGCTGGTAAGCTATCCCAAGGACCAAGTTCCAACACCCATTCCGGGAAACTACCATCTTCTGCTATTGCGATATTTGCGGCTCCACTCAGTGTCAACCCCACTTTGTGGCCAGCATCTTCGGGGATGGCGGCATGGGGCAAAACCGCGTGTTGGGTCTGGGGAAAGTCCCAAAGCACTCCCGATATAGGAATATTGCCACTCCCGTCCATGATCGTAGCGCCGTTCAAAGCCAGTTTGTTGGCCCCGATGGAGATGCCATTGGCGTCGACGTCGCCCGCTTGCACCGTGTATTGAAAGACAGCCTGAGATACGGAAATGCCACGATATTTGTACTCTGCCCACTTCGCCTCATCCCCTATGTCTACCTCCAACCCGGGATCGACGAAGCGGGGCGGAGACACTGAACGATCAACAGTCGAGAAAATGGTAACCTCCTCATTGAAGGTCACGGTTACCTCGATCATGTCGCCGACGCCGTACGTGTCATCGCTCCCAGGGTCGGAAGTGATGGCGATGTTTTCCACGAATGGCCTCACTCCATCGACCTGATAATCGTAAATGTCCTCGGGTGCTGGATGGTTCAGCAGGGCGTGGTTGCCGGCAGCATCTCGAATGGTTCCGCCGTTCAGGGATAGAGCGTCGGCGGCCACTGATATGCCGTCCTTATCTTCATCTCCCTCGGCTACCAAGTACTCGAAGGTCACCGCGCCCTGTTCAACACTCTTGAAAGTGGCGGCCCTCACGGAATCGCCTATTGTCAAGCTCAGTTGGGGAGCGCCGGTAACCGTGACTGGTTCGTCGAAGGTCACCACCAGGAGAATGTCTTGCCCTATGATGTAGGGCGGGTTGAGCCTGGTGGTGGCGTTGGGGGCTGTGCTCTTCTTGCTGGCTATGGACAACACCGATGGCGGGGTCGCATCGATTTCCTGCTGCTGCGGCCCTCCATCCTGGGCTTGGGCCGGTAGGGGGGTCCACAACTGCCACGCCGTGAGCACCAGCGCCAGAACCGCACCAACGAGCAGCATCGGTGCCCACTCTCGTCGAACTCCAAGCCGCCTTGGATGTAGGGTTGCGCTCGATCTCGCAACTGCATCCCACCTGGCTTTCAATCCTTGTCCCTCGCGTTGATGATTGTGCATTGGGTTCCTTTCTCTCTGGGCGTAATGCCCTGTATTCGGTCGTGGCAGTGTTTTCCATTACGGTGACGGCTAGCGTTTTCGGCCATTCGCCACAAAATTGCCGTTCTGCTTATTGCCGCCCACTTGCGCCACCCGGCTACCTCACGCAAGGGTCGCGCGGTGAGGCAGGATGAATGGTCTTTTCCGTGAATCGGACATCTGAAACTGTCATCGAGGAGAGAATTGCACGCCAAGCCACCAGCTTGATTGTTGAAACCGTCTGCAGCCCACCCCGGCAGCGTGGCGGCCCAGACGGTGATTGCGGACCGAACGGAAGGGGCAGGTCGTGAACGAGAAAGACCGCCAGCGTAACGAGCCGGCGGCCACGATGAAGAAGCTGGGAAAGGCGGTAGAAGGCTAGATCAGCAGGCCAGAGCCAGGAAAAGTCGGGGGGGGGGGGGGGCAGGGG
>DAOUJS010000043.1:0-4380 GCA_034422355.1 Dehalococcoidia bacterium
AGCAGTTCCTCGGGAGTTTCGGTGGTCCTGGTGAGCCCAGCGGGCCAGGTGCCCGGGAACTGAAACCATTCTCCCGAAGCGATGATCCGCGGCCCCAGGATGGCCCCGGCGGCGGCCTGCCGCGCGATGTTGATGTTGATGGCATGGCGGGCACCAACATCCCTGGCCGAGGTGACACCGGACATCAGGGCCCGGCGGCAGTTACCCACGGCCTTGAGGGTGAATTCCTCGGCTGTGTCGTTCAACAGGCGGTCCATGGAGTCCATGCCACCGTCCCCCGTGAAGTGCTCATGGCAGTCAATGAGCCCGGGGACAAGGGTCAAACCCTGTCCGTTGATGTCCTCCCGGTGCCGTCGCCGTTTCGGCTGGGCCGATTCCTCTCCCACCCAAGTGATTGCTCCGTTGGCTACTTCCAGGCTTACGGACGACTGTGGACCGGATCCTGTTCCATCGATCAATCTGACGTTGCGAATTACCAAGTCCATCATATCCTCCTCACGCTATTCGTGATCCCGGGCTATCTGCATTTGCCATAGCCGTCAATTCACTCCGGCGAGGGCGTTCAAACTCCCTACTGCTCATGAGGCGCCGCCCTGCATAGCCTGTGGCAAGCCTATCACAATGAAACGGCAGCAGCGGTCCGGCTGGTTCTTTCCTTGCTGGTCTCCAAGTCTGCCCCTTCTCTGTTGACTTCCCGCAGTATCACGGCATATGTTGGCAATCTGCGCCATTCTGCTGAAGTGGAAGCCGTCGCACGGCAGATACGGCGAGAATAGCACAAATATCCGGTATTATTGGACGTAATTCAACCAGAGGAAACCCTTTGGCTCCACTTTCCAACATTCCTGTTCTGGCGGTCCTGCAAAACCCCGACTTCCGCCTGATGTGGGCGGCTCGATGGGTTCACGAAATCTCTCGCCGCATGGAACTGCTGGTGCTGGGATACCTCATTTACGAACTGACCGACTCGGCTTTTCAAGTCGGGTTGATTTCCGTTTTCCTGAACGGTCCGCGCCCGCCTCTTTCGCTGGTGGGCGGGATGCTGGCCGACCGGCTGGACCGGTGGCGGATCCTGACCGGCATCCACACCTTCTATTTGGTTGTCGCATCGGGGCTGCTGACGCTCTTGATTCTAGGCCTCATTCATCCCTGGTATGTATTCCTTGCCATACTTTTGCAGGGCACGGCCAAGGTTCTGGACGACCCAGCCCGGCGGGCAGCCCTTTTCGACCTGGCCGGGGAAGACCGAATCGCCCACGCCATGTCCCTGGAAACCATCACCAACAATGTGGGCAAGATACTGGGCCCATTGGCCGGCGGCCTGTTGATTGCCTTTTACGGGTACACCGGCGCTTTCATAGTCCTGGTGACCATGGACCTGGTAGCGGCCTGCCTGATATTCAGGATGCGGCTGCCGAAAGCGGCCTCGGTGGTGGGCAGGGACAGGGTGTTCCTACAGGGAATCAAGTCAGGCATCGGCCATTCTTTCTCAAACAAGTTTGTGCTGGGAGTGCTCGCCATATCGTTGGTGATGAACGGCATGGTGCTGCCGCTGCAATACTTCATACCGGTCATCGCCACCGATTTATTGAAGGTGGGGCCCGCGCTGGGGGGAGTGATAGGCTCGGCGGAAGGTGTTGGCACGCTCACGGGGGCGATATTCATTGCCACGCGCCGCAACTACACCTTTCACGGGCGGTACTACGTGATAGGCGCCCTGATCTTGGCGGTGTGCGTGGCCGCGGTGGCCTGGTCGCCCTGGTTCCTGATTTCCTTCCTGCTACTGTTCAGCGCCGGTGTTGGTCAGTCAGGATTCAGCACGATGCAGAGCACCATCCTGCTGCTTGCGTCGCCGGCCGAAATGCGCGGGCGGATAATGGGCTCCCAGGGGTTGGTCAACGGCCTGGGCCACCTGGTCGGCGGGGCGGAGATCGGGGTCATAGCCCAGGCATTCGGCATCTCACTGGCCATAGGCATCAACGCAGGGGTGGGCCTGCTCCTGATGCTGCCGGTGGTCTTCCTGACGCCATTGGTGTGGCGGCAGGTTGAGTCGTACTACAACACGGCCAGCGTTGATGCCGCTACGGCGGGCCTCAGGACTGACCAGCGGCCCGGCCAGGCAGGTTAGGGTCGCGGACTCCAGGACAGCAGACACGCCTCAACCCCTGTCTTGCAGGGCTACTACTGATGCGTGAGAGAACGGAGTCCAATGTCCGGCGGACGCCAGCGCCCGCCAAGCCTAGTTCAAGTTGTAGACCCTGGCCGCGTTTCCACCGGCTATCTTGGCCCGCTCTTCCAGTGTGCATTCGGCCAGGATCTCCTCGAGGATTTCCCGGCTTCTTGGAAAGGTGGATTCCTGATGAGGGTAGTCGGAGCCCCATTGCAGGGTATCGACGCCGATAATCTCCCGAAGCTGAATCCCCAGACCGTCTTCCTGGAACCCCAGGAAAACGTTGCGGCGGAAGAAGTCGCTGGGAAGCATTTCGTTCTTGAACCGATAGCCGCTCACCCCTCTGGCCCGTTGGGTGTAGTTGTAGTCCATGCGGTCCAGAAAATGGGCAGCCCACGACACTTCGTGCTCAACCGCCCCGATTTGCAGCCGCGGGTAACGCTCGAACACCCCGCAGAAAATCATGTCGGTAAGCGACATCCGCACATAGTGATCGAAGTTCACCGTTACTGAGAACCGGTTGGTGCTGGCGCGGTCGCCTTCCCCCGAGCCGAACCGGTTGGTCGCGGCATGAAGCCCCAAGGGCATTCCCAGGTCCTGGGCCGCCGCCCAGAGGGGTTCATAGACCGGCGAGTCGTACCTGCGGTCCTCAGGCGGGTAAACCGTGATCATACCGCCTGTGAATCCCAGTTTGTGGCACCGCTCGAGCTCGGCCACCGCAACCTCCACGTCATCCACGTTGATCATGGCGATTCCGGCGAGACGCTTTGGCGCTGCCTGGCAGAACTCCCCCAACCAGTCGTTGTAAGTCTTGAAAACAGCAGTCAGGAGCTCGCTATCCGGCACCTTGAACAACTGGAGGCCAAGGGTGGGGTAGAGAATGCTGACATCAATGCCGTCCAGGTCCATGTCCTTGATTTGCTCTTCAGGTATGTAACCCCCGGGCCGGACGTTTGCAAACACATCGCCGCTGGTCAACTCCTCCGGCGATTCAAACCTTCTTCCAGTCTGGGCTCCGCCGAATCCGAAGCCGGTGGAGATTTTCATGCCGTCGCAGTACCACCATTCGCCGTCGTCCTCCATCCTGGTGTGGGGGGCGCGGTCCCGGAACTTCTCATCTATCCGGCTCACCCATAGGTTCGGAGGTTCCATCACGTGGTTGTCAGACGAAATAATCCTGTAGTCAGCCATGGCCTGGCTCCCCGAATGTAGTCTTTGGTAGCTTCCAACCTACTCCAGATTGCTACTGCGCTTAAGGTGGCGACCTCCATCCGAACGCACTGCGGCTTTGTTGAACAAGTGCCAACTGCCCCGCACTTTAGAGCCCGGCCTTCCACTTTTGGAGCCTCAGCCGATTTCTGAGACGCGGCACGGGTTTGAGTCAGAGGCCAGTTATAGAGTACCACGCGGCCAGCCGTAGTGGTTAAGGCCAGCCCCGCCTGTAGAGGACTAGGACGGTTCGGTAAGACCTTTTATTCTGGCTCGCACCAACAGCCCCCCGCAATACGTTACGGGGAGTTTCGCTTTGGGACTTATATCGAATTTTACCCGTATACTGCTAATGCAGACGTGCTTGTACTGGGTAATCGCTTCTCAAATTCTGGACGTCCTGTAACCCGTCATTACCGCGAAAGCGGGAATCCAGAGGTCCATGATACTGGCAAATATGCCGGTGCCTGGCAATGTGGATTCCCACGAAAGCGGGAATGACGGGGATTTTTCTGTGGTTGGGTAAAATTCGATATAATTCTCTAGGGGGTGTCGTCAAAATAATAGAAGGGTGGCAGAATGTTGGAAACGTGGGAGTGCAGGAGGGGGAGCCTGGCGGCAGCGCACCGGCGCCACGATATGACCGATGCCGTTTGGGAGCGTCTGAGGCCGCATCTGCCGGGTGGAGAAGGTAAGAGAGGCCGACAGGCCCATGACAACCGGCGTTTTATCGACGCCGTGTGCTGGATTCTGCGCACCGGCTCTCCCTGGCGGGATTTGCTCCCGGATTACGGAGACAGGAAGAACACCCACCGCCGCTTTTGCCGATGGCGGGACCGGGGGGTTTGGGCCCAACTGTTGGAAATCGTGATGGATGACCCTGATTTCGAGTGGCTGATGATCGACGCCAGCTACATCAAGGCCCATCCGCACAGCACCGGCGCCCGAGGGGGAAACCAGTCCATTGCCCGCACAAAAGGGGGCTGAACAGCAAGCTGCAC
>DAOUJS010000044.1:0-20247 GCA_034422355.1 Dehalococcoidia bacterium
CGACGGCATTGAACTTATGCACCAGGTCCACCGCATCGCCCAGGTGCCGGTGGTCTTCCTCTCGGAGTACGGCCAGGGCGACACCGTGGCCCGGGCCTTCGACCTGGGGGCCATGGACTACGTGGTCAAGCCCTTCTCCCAGTCGGAGCTGGCGGCCCGCATCCGGGCGGCGCTCAGGCGGGGGCTGGAACCGGTCCAGGGCGAACCGTCTGGCTCTGGGGGTTCCTACGCTGTGGGACAGTTGAGCATAGACTACGCCCGGCGCCGGGTGGCGCTGGCCGGGGAGCCGGTGGACCTGACGCCCACGGAGTACGCGGTGCTGTACCAGATGGCGGCCCAAGCCCCCGACGTGCTGACCCACGGCCTGCTGCTCCGGCGGGTGTGGGGACCGGAGCACGTGGGCGAGGGCTGGCTGCTGCGGAACGTGGTGAAGAAGCTGCGCCGCAAGCTGGGGGACGATGCCGCCGACCCCAGGTACATCATCACCGAGCCACGGGTGGGGTACCGGATGGCGGCGGGGGAGGGGGAGGGTTCATCGCCGTCCTCTTCGGAGAACATGGCGCACGGCGCGGATGATGTTGTGTGACTGCGTGCCGGGCCATTCCAGACTGGAGATTCTGGCTCATTGTAAGGTTGGGGATTGGACCGGCTGATAGTGGATACCCCTAAATCCTTCAAGAGTCAGTAACTAACCTAATCCAACCGATAGCCGTGGCTCTTCACCGATGCACATTGTTCGCCCAAAGGTCAGTTACCTTATTAAGGACACTCTTGGCGCTGTGCCGGAGAGGTATCAATCGTGACAAAGGTCGGAGCCTGATGCTCACTGATCCCTACCGAGCCCTTGCGGTGGTGCTATGTACACTGGTGGCCGCCATAGCGGGTTTGCTGGTTGTATGGCATCCGACGGAAACGTCACCGGCAAGTTTCACGTTGCCCTCTTGGATAGGCCCCATCCCGACTTGGGCCGGTGTTGTAGTCATCGAGTTCGTTGCCATGGCGCTGGTTGGGTCGCTTTCGTATTTCGCCGCCCGCAACCACTCTGCAATAGTCAACTGGACCGCACTCGCCGGCGGCACGATTATGGTGACATTGGCAGCCTCCGCGCCGAATTGTAACCCGGTGGGAAGCATAGCCTCGGGGTTGATGATTGCCGCCATGTTCGCTGGCGTCGGATGGGCAAAGGTCTGGCTGGCAAGCAACACCAGCAGCACAGGCGCCAATTCCCGGAACATTCCGGTGATCCTCTTTGTCCGGGGCAGCACTACAGCTTACATGGTGATTGTGGCTGTGTTTGCGGTTTTGGCGACGTTCAACGGTGTTATCAACGTCGACCTATTGGGCGCAATCCTGATTTTCTGCGGATTAGGCATCACTGCCGCAGCCACGCTGTCTGTGAGGTGGAATTCGCGGAATATCATCGCTCTGTTGGGAGTCACGATCTCAATAGCGGGGGCAGCCATCGAAATGGACCGAGCGTTTCACAAGAGCGCCGCTCCGTTCCAGACCTGGCAGGTCCTTTTGGTGGCTGCGCTGATGTGGATGGTGTTGATACTGCCTCCGGCTTTCGATACAGCGAGCAGCGCGATTCGCAATGCGGGCTTGTTCCTCGTCTCCTTTTTTGTCTGGGCCATCACCTCTCTGATGGCGGTTGGGATTTTGATTCTGATTATTGGCACATGCGGCGTAGTTCTATCCCAAGTCCCTTCGAGTTCAGTATTAGTGGTCTTGGTGGTAGGTGGCCTGATCGGGCTTGTTGCCGCCATATGCACATGCTGTGTTGTTCGTCGGCAGCTGGGCCACTGAGGCATTGGCGGAAGATTAAGGAGCGTAGCCGATGGGATGACAGCGCCGTATTATTCAATCCTGTCCCCGGTTGCCGCAATGCCGGAGGGTTGTCCTGCTTCCACCGGAAGGCACCTGCCACCCGGTGCTTATTGGAAGCATTGCCAATTGGTAACTAATACGTTACCATACCTCCATGATCGAGGTCCGGGAATACGTCGACGACCGAGGAGGCCGCAGCCCCTTTGGCCGCTGGTTTGACGGTCTCGACGCCGGGGCAGCGGTCAGGGTGAGGACAACCCTCGCCCGCATGGAGGTTGGCAACCTGTCTAACGTGAGAGGCGTTGGCAGCGGTGTGCTGGAGTGCCGCATCAATGTCGGCCCAGGCTACCGGGTCTATTTCGGCAGAGACGGAGACACCCTGATAATCCTGCTGGGCGGCGGCACCAAGGCGCGCCAGCAGAGAGACATTGAGGATGCCCGTGAACTCTGGCAAGAATACAGGCGTCGCAAGCAAGAGGAGGTATGAGATATGCCGCTCACACGTGACTTCAAGGAGACCGTGCAGGCCCGCGCCAAGCGCGACCCGGCATTTCGAGAGGCACTGTTGAAGGAAGGCGTCGAATGCCTGCTCGCTGGAGACGTTGAAACGGGCAAGATTCTTCTACGTGACTACATCAACGGCACCATCGGATTCGAGGAACTTGGCTCCCTTACCGACAAGCCGCCCAAGAGCCTCATGCGAATGTTCGGACCGGACGGCAATCCCAACGCCCGCAACCTGTTCGAGGTCATCAGCCGCATCCAGCAGCACGAGGGCGTCCAACTCGAAGTGAACGCCGTTCGATGACCAATTATGCCCCGGTCCTACCGCGCGTTATGGCGCGTCAAAAAGAGGCTACAACCGGCTATTCACCGGGTTGTCCAACGCCACTTCCCACGAGTACCGGATTTCTTGGTGTTGATTGGATAACGGATAAGTTTGACCGGTAGGTGTCCTTGAAGACGGCCTTCCGGCCCAGCCGACTTACACGGGCGTCCGGCGACTCCCCATCGTCAAGCGGCGGCTGTCAGGAGTCCTGGCGGCGCAGCCGTTCCTCCAGTTCCCGAACCCGGGCGCGCTCGGCGGTGAGTTCGGCCTCGGCGGTATCGGCGCGGGCCCGTTCATCCTCCAGGGTGGCGATGCGCCGCCCCGTGGCCGGGTCGTAGAACACCAACTCGCTCCGCTCCCAGTGCAGGTACAGGTTCAGCGCCGGACTGTATCCTCGCAGGCTGCCATCCGGCAACTCTTCAATTTCAATGGCGACGTATTCGCCGTTCGCCAACCGGTCGCCGGCCAGCCGCGCCCCGTGATACCGGCCTGTCTCTGTCTGGTCAAACCGCCAGTATTCCGGAATTCCCAGGTCGGCGTAGTCCCGCCGCTTGGCTCCCACGTCAACGTCCGCCGTGCTCTCCGACGCCACTTCCAGCACGAAGTCCGGCGGCTTCCCCTGCTCCGAAACAACGTAACCGTTGCTGAGTTCGTAGGCATCCGGGTCCACCCCGAAGGCCACCAGCAAATCGGGACGCCGGGCTCGGGACTTGTTGAAGCTGACATCTGGCACAATCCAGCGATCCGCCTCTACCAGGGTGGTGTCCGGGTGGCCCAGGTGGATGGCCAGGTAGCGGGAGTTGCCGGTCTTGAACAGGCGGTCGTACTGGGTCATCTCGTCGGGCTCACGCCGGGGCGGGTCCGGCAAGCGGAATCGGCCTGGGTGTGGCGGCGTCTTGGCGCCGGTCTTGGGCGTGGTCATGGCGCACCTGGCAATTGGCGGCAAAGCCGCTGCTTCGGCTCCACTGAAGGACATCTTCTTGCGACTGGTATTCTACACCGGCGGGCCATTGCAGGAAAGCGGAAAGTCTCTCAGCTACGGCCCGCCCGGGGAGAGTCCGCTCCATCCGGAGAGGATGGATGTGTTCATGTGGTCTTACACGCTGGCATCCAGATTCACTGCCCACGCGTACCTGAGTTTTCCGTTGCTATTGATTCCGCAGAATGAAGGTTCTTGATTTTATCCAGTTTGGTGGGCCTGACTGGACGGTAAACAGTACCATCTTCGAGATGTGGATGGGACTGTGAGCTTGGCAATGTCCTCTCCTAAATCGTCTGGTTCCTGTACCGTCAGAAATAAAGTCGAGCGAGCTCTCTAGGCAATTGGAATTGGAGTTAACGGGCATACTGCATTTATGGTGAACGCGGACTGCGACGTTATCAAGAACGCTACCTGCGCCTTCAAGTCTAAGCTTGGTGCGACGGTGGTATATCTCTTACTACGACAAGGCCGCTCTTATTTTCCGTTGTATTTGATCCCGGGAACGGGTCGTCGTGAGGAACGTCTTCATCCCAGTACCCGTACCGACTTGCCAGCAGTTGTTCAATCGCAGGTATGTCTGGAGTCCGCTGGTGGCACTCTAACCCCCAGTGCTTAACAAGTGACAACATGGAGAGTCGCCTATTGTCTTCCATGGAATCTAGACTGAATAAGCCGATGGGAACAGGGGCATCAGTTGGGCTTTCAGGGCAGAACGCTGCTTCTCTCATCTCTCTAAGAGCCTCTTCTGAAGGCACGTCGAACCTGTTTATCGGAAAGCGGTGGTTCATCACGATGTTGAAGACAGCAGTCAAGATATGCCAGTCAAGCCAGCCGTTTGCGCGGAGTGTTTCCACGGTGCCCTGAAATCTCTCGGACGAAGCGAGCGCCTGGACAGTGATACGGAGGCCACTGGCAAGATTCTGGTAACGTGTCTGTAGTAATTTGTTCGCCCTATCGTGAGAAGTGGATGTTGCGGAGAGCCGAAAGCAGTGACATCCAAGAGGACGGCTGGTTAAACCTCTGTGGACTTCGGGAAATCGGCTTAGTTCGCAGCCGGAGGACAGAACACCACTTACTACGGCCTTTCGACGTGCTAATCACAGCACGCACGGGGTCCGTTCAATTGGCCTTGGTGCCTCCACAGGTTTCTCGAACAGTTGCGGGAGTGACCCTGTTGGTGATTCGAGCACAAGCACCAGAGTCGGGTATGGGGCACTATCTGTGGTACTTCTTGACCTCGGCCTATGGCCGAAGCCAGTTGACCAGACGACTGACAGTGAACGCCACCATCACGACCCTTTCGGCCAGCGCTGTCGCTGAAATTGATGTTCCCATGCCGGCTCAACGGAAACTTGACCAAGTAGTTCGGTTGGTGGAGGCTTCGGAGGAGGCTTATGCTTCCGCGGTCCGGGCAGCCCGGTTTCGGAGAGAGGCGGTTCGAGACTCCGTTATTCAGGGGATTATTGCTAATTGTTAGAGCCAATGGGCTTAGGAGCGAGAAGTGCCGCTAACCAAACAAGAACTGGAATCCAAGTTGTGGCAGGCCGCAGACATTCTGCGGGGGCAGATAGACTCGGCGGACTACAAGAATTACATCTTCTCTATTCTTTTCCTGAAACGTCTTTCTGACCGGTTTGAGGAAGAAATCCAAAACTCGGTGGCCTCGGGAGTGCCCAGGGAGACGGCGCTTGCGGACCGGGATGAGCATGAGTTCTTCGTCCCAGAGTCAGCCCGCTGGGAGGTTATTTCCGCTGCCTCCATGAACCTGGGCGAAACCCTGAACATTGCCAGCCACGCTATCGAAGATGCCAACACGCCCCGGTTAGACGGGGTGCTGGTGGGCACCAACTGGAACGACGAAACCAAGCTGGGCAGTCCGGCCAACCGGGAGCGCATCATTCGCAGCCTGGTCAACCACTTCAGCGACTTGGACCTGCGGGACGAGAATCTCCGAGACGATGGCGGCACGGGAAACGTCCTGGGGGACGCCTACGAGTACCTTATCTACCAGTTCGCCGACGACGCTGGCAAAAAGGGCGGCGAGTTCTACACTCCCCGGGAGGTCGTCAGACTTATCGTTGAGCTGCTGCAACCAAAGGAAGGGATGCGCATCTGCGACCCCGCCGCCGGTTCCGCCGGAATGTTGATTTACACGGCCCAGTATGTGCGTGAGCAGGGCGGCGACGCCCGCAACCTGGTGCTGCACGGCCAGGAGCGCAACCTGGGAACGCTGGCCATTGGCAAGCTGAACCTGCTGCTCCACGACCTGCGCTCCGCCCGGATGGAAGCCGGCGACGTGATAGCCGAGCCAGGGCTGATGGACCCGTCAGGTCGTTTGCTGGCCTACGACCGGGTTATTGCCAATCCGCCCTTCAGCCTGAAGAACTGGGGCCACGACTTCGCACCCAACGACCCCCACCACCGATTCGACCGTTACGGTGCGGTCCCGCCCAAGACCCGGGGCGACTTCGCCTTCCTGCTGCACATGCTTGGAGTGACCAACGCCCAGGGCATGGTGGGCGTGGTTATGCCCCACGGCATCCTGTTCCGGGGCGGCGCAGAGGGGAAGATACGCCGGGGCATCGTGGAGGCCGACCTGTTCGAGGCGGTCATCGGCCTGGCTCCCAACCTCTTCTTCGGGGCCAGCATTCCGGTGGCCATCTGCGTCCTGAACCGGGACAAGCTCCCAGAGCGCAGAGGCAAGGTGCTGTTCGTGGATGCCGCCCAGGAAGGCTATTTCCGGCCCGGCAAGGCGCAGAACTACATCGACCCGGAACACATCCAAAGGATAGTGGAAGCAAACCGGGCCTTCGAGGACGTGGACCGCTTGGCCCATGTCGCCGACCTGGAGGAGATTGAAAGCAACGACTTCAACCTGAACATCAGCCGCTACGTGGACACCACCGAGCCGGTAGTAGTGATGCCGGTGGAGGAAGCCCTGGCCCAGTTGCGGGAGGCGGAAAGGCGGCGGGACGAGGCGGTGGCCCGCATGGACCAACTGCTGGCCGAGATGGGATATGCCCGGTAGGATGGTGGATGGGCAATGCCGGTACTGTTGAGAGAGGGACCTTATCGCTTTTTCTTCTGTATTGGGTGGCCGGGATGAGCCGCCCCATGTGGACGTAAGGCTAGACAGACATACCGGCAAATTCCGGGAGGCTTGGAATGCACGTTTCAACCCTTAAGGTAAATGTTTCATACGCGGATGACGTAAAGGTTACCGAAGACGCCTTGACCGCCGAACTGCATGACGGCCGCACCATATCGGTGCCCTTGGCCTGGTATCCGCGGCTGACTTATGCCACACCTGAAGAAAGGGACAACTGGGAGCTAATCGGGACCGGCGAGGGTATTCACTGGCCCGACTTGGACGAGGACATCAGCGTGGAAATGTTGCTGGCCGGAGTACCGTCGGGGGAAAGCCCGCGCTCCTTCAAGCGCTGGCTGGAGGCCAAGAAGGCCGGCCTTCCGGTGAACATCTATGAAATACGCCCGGCCGGCACGGAAGAGGTGTAATGCAGCGCCCTGCCGAACAAGCTGCCTTACCCGAAGATTGGTGCTTGGTTCGCTTGGGAGATAATGAGCGCTTTAACCGTTGAGATTGAAGTCCCAGGGGCGACGACTCTTAAAGTTACCGAAGAATCTCTCACCGCCCAGTTGACCGACGGACGCACCATTTCGGCCCCCTTGGCTTGGTATCCCCGGCTGGTCCATGCAACGCAGGAAGAGCGCGACAACTGGGAGCTCTTTGGCGAGGGGAGGTATATTCACTGGCCCGACCTGGACGAAGACCTGACAGTTGAGGGACTGCTGGCCGGCTGGCCATCCCGGGAGAATGAATGGTCGTTCAATCAGTGGTTGGCAGCGAAAAGGGAAGGGCGCGGCCTGACGATTTATGATCTGGACGCCTACGAGAAGAAACGAGAGCAACGGGCATCTGATGACCAGTAAAGCTCAGATACCCAAGGGCTGGCGGCAAGTGCGTCTGGGGGATGTGGCTGAGGTCAATCCGAGACGGCCACGGTTAAGTGTGGCCGATGATACGCCAGTAACCTTCTTGCCGATGGCGGCTATCGCGGAAAGTTCGCAAGGAATCTTAACCAGAGAATCGCGCCCCTATTATGAGGTTTCGACCGGGTACACATACTTTGAGGAGGATGACTTTCTATTCTCGAAGATCACGCCTTGCCTGCAAAATGGCAAGCACACTCTGGCAACTGGACTGAGGGGAGGATTTGGCTTTGGCACTACCGAGTTTCATGTGGTACGTGCAAGTCCCAATCTAGCGGCTCCTTTCATGTTTAGGGCGCTTACGCAAGCTCACGTCATTGATCGTTGCGCCAAGAGCTTTACAGGAACGGCGGGACAGCAACGGATACAACCCGAAACACTGAAAGACATCCCCATCCTCCTCCCACCCCTACCAGAGCAGCGGGCCATCGCCGCTGTCCTGGACTCCATCGACGACGCCATTGAGGGCGCCGAGTCGGCCATCGCTGCCACCAGGCAACTGCGCGACTCCCTGCTCCACGACCTGCTGACCCGCGGCGTCCCCGGCTGGCACACGGAATGGAAGGACGTGCCGGGGTTGGGGACGATACCAGCGGGATGGGAGGTGGTGAGGTTGGGGGAAGATGTTAGTCATGTTGGGAGTGGTGTTACCCCTAGAGGCGGCAAATCAGCCTACACCGCGTCAGGTATAACGTTCTTGAGATCACAAAACGTCCACTTCGATGGGTTAAGATTGGACGACGTAGCTTATATTCCACCAGAAATAGATAATTCAATGAGCAGGTCGAGAGTGCAGCCAGACGATGTACTCCTAAACATCACTGGGGCATCGATCGGCCGCTGTACTGTTGCCCCCCATAGCCTCGGACCAGCGAACGTCAATCAACACGTCTGCATTATTCGAACCACGGACAAGTTCAATTCTCATTTTGTGTGGAAGTGGCTGAGCACCCCGCGTTCTCAACGCGAGATTGACGATATTCAGACGGGCCAGAGTCGCCAAGGGCTGAACTATCAGCAGGTTCGGCAACTGACGATTGCTCGCCCTTCCCGAGCTGAGCAGGATTCCATAGTTGGGATATTGGGCAAGGTGGATGAGACACTGGATCGGGCGCGTGAGGAGCGGGATGGGCTACAATTGCTTAAAGAATCCACCGCCGACGCGCTGCTGATGGGGCGGGTGCGGGTGTGATAGATACAGCTTCAGCGATAAACTTCAAAGCGGGGCTACAAAGCTACTTGAATTTCTCCAAAGCCAAAGAGGTGTGGCATGAATTGGCAATCATACGAAGAAACGGTTAAGGACATCTACGCAACGCTAGGGAAGTCGAGGGGCGTGGAAATCGAAGGTTGGGGCCCTACTTGCAAGATTAGGGGCAAGTCCGGAGTTGATCATCAGGTCGACGTTCTTTCCACCTTCAGTGACGGAGTTCACAAGTACAGGACAGCTATTGAATGCAAGTACTGGAACAAAAAAGTGCCGAAGGACGTTATCGCCAAACTTGTGTCGATTATCCAAGATGCTTCAATAGACAAGGGCGTGGTTGTTTCGAAAATGGGCTTTACAGATGATGCCAAATCCCTTGCAGAATTCAATAATATCGGTCTTGTCGAATTGAGGAAGCCAGTAGATAAAGACTGGGAGGGAAAGATTAGGGCAATCAATATCGACTTGCATATTAGTATGCCCCATATATACGACTTCCAGATTACTCAGCCCCCCGGCAACAGCGAGACGGAGAAGACGAAGGTCCGGCTAGAGTTTACCTGGAACCGTGCGTTTGTTGAGTCGCCAGAGGCACAGGTCAAGTCGCTGCAGGAAATTATCCAAGCCGAAATAAAGGACCATGCAAACGAAGGCGAGCATGATATCCAATTTGTGACAGGCGCAAGACTAACGGTACCTGATCAACAGGTTAATGTCCTGATAGAGGGGATCAGGTTCAAACTTGAGTATCACACAGCTAATGAACAGATCGAAATACGGGCAGAAGATCACATTTACATGATCATGGAAAGCCTTTTTGAGGGGCGCCGATATAATATCGGATTGGACGGCACGATTTACCCAATAGTGAGTTAGCGCGGGATGCTCACCCCATCCAAGCTCAACGAGTTCAACCACGCCGGGGAACCGGCCCGGCGGTTGCTGGAGCGGACGGAACGAAAGATAGGAGGCAAGCTGATGGAAAACCACTTGCACTGTGACTCGCCGGAACAACTGGGGAATTCGGGTGAGCCGGCGTTGGTGTCCGGGCGGTTGATGGAGGTCAATTGGGCCAACGGCACTGCGGAACTGCACCGTTTCATGGATAGGATAGTGCCGTTGCGCTTCGCTCCCAATCTGACAGACGATGTGCGCCGGTGCGGGGCAAAGTACGTCCAGGTCAAAGGCCGCGGCTGGTTTACTGAGGATGATGCTTGGAAAGTCGTCGAAGTGGAGCAAATAGACATTCCCAGGATGCGCACCGCCGATGAGATTCTCAACGACCCCAACCCGAAGATATTCCGCGTTGAGAACATGCCGCCTCCTATAAAGATGACCGACGAAGAGAGCGAGGCTTTCGACCGCGCCATCCGTGAAGGCCGATGGGTCTAGCGGCAACTGATTCCGGGCCTGTAGTACTCGATGTGGATTGCCGCTACTGCCATTATGTTGGACTGCCCGTTGGCTTCCCACGATGGGGACTTTAGCGGCATCTCCAACCTGGAACTGGTAAGGAATCCCTCGCCATGACCACCCCCACCAAGTTCAGCGAGTTCAACCACGCCGGGGAACCGGCGCGGTGGCGGCTGGAATGCCAGAATTGCGGCGCAGCGGAGGAACGAATTTGAACGAAATTACCGAATGTGACCGGACGGACGACGATGACGACGATGGCCTTGGTGAAGGGATGTGTATCGAAGACATTCAGAAATGGATTCTGGCCATGGGAAGAGTTGACGAAGCAATCGCGGCCCTGCGAGCAGCCCAGACCGATGCCGAAATAGCGGATGCCAAGCGGCAACTTTACTTGGAGACATCCCGCGCCCGTGACCTTGAATCCAGCGCCGCACACTATATGCGTCGATATGGATACGCGGACGGGGTTGATGTTCCAGGCGTGGGACGCTTCCGCACAAGACGACTTGATGACTGGACAGCGGTTGTGGAGAGGGTTGAATGACCACTCCCGCCAAGCTCAACGAGTTCAACCACGCCGAGGACCCGGCCCGCCCTCTGCGGGAACAGCCGAATTGAGAGAATCCCATGATCAGGAGTGTCCGCAGATGAGCAACCTGGAAAATGTCCGATGGATGTTGACCTTTTATCATTCTGAAGGAAGTTGGAAAGACGAAGCCGACTTTCCACGGGTAGAGTTCTGGCATCCCAGCAAGGAAGCCTCTATGAAGGCCGGGGCCCGTGTACTGCAAGAATTGAAGGACCGCGGCGACCAACGGGATTGGAAGGCGGCGGGACATCCCGACCCGTTCTATGCCAACTCCATCCATTACCCCGGCGGACCCTGGGTACTGCCTCCACCGCCTCCCAAGCTCTTCGACCCGAATAAAGTGCCCCAGATGGACCTGACCGATGAGGAATGGGAGGCTTTTGACCGTGCTATCCGCGAAGGCCGGGGGAGGCGTGAATCATGACGTCGCCCGCCTCCAGGGTAGTTGTCGACAAGAACATAGTGTCCTACATTGCGCGAAAATCGCCGCTAGCGGACTATTATATGCCGCACCTGACGGGCCGCCGGATTGTAATATCCTTCCAAACCTGGGAGGAAGCGTTATTTGGGGCATACCTCGCCGACTGGGGTGAACGTCGAATGGACGATCTGAGTCGGCAGATAGAACAGTACGAAGTAATTTGGCCCAACCCAGCGCTCGTGGAACTCTGCGCCCGCCTGCGCCAACTGCGGCAAGCTGCGGGGCGGAGGTTAGAGGTCGCCGATGCCTGGGTTGCGGCGACAGCGCTGTACTTGGACTGTCCGTTGGCGTCCCACGACAGGGATTTCGACGGCATTCCCGACCTGGAACTGATAAGGAATCCCTCGCCTTGACCACCCCCGCCAAGCTCAACGAGTTCAACCACGCCGAGGACCCGGCCCGGCGGCTGTTGGAGCGGTTGGGCTGGACCTACGTGCCCCGCGACGCGCTGGCCGTGGAACGGGTCAGCGAGCGGGAGGTGTTGCTGAAGGGGCGGCTGCAGGCCGCCCTCTTGCGTCTCAACGAGTGGCTCACCGAAGCCCAGGCCGACCGGGTCATCTTCGAGTTGGAAAACGTCAACGCCACCGGCATGGCCCGCAACCGGTCGGTCCACGAGTACCTGACCTACGGGATGCCCCTGACCGTGGATGGTCCCAGGGGCCGGGACACCCGCACCGTCCGCTTCTTCGACTTTGACCATCCCGAGAGTGGCCTCAACGATTTTCTGGTCACCACCCAGTTCCGGGTGCGCCGGGGCAACGAGCGGGACGGCCTGGAGGACGACGAGCGGCTGGTCATCCCCGACCTGGTCCTCTTCGTCAACGGAATCCCCCTGGTGGTGATGGAGGCCAAGTCTCCGTCCCTGCTGGACGTGTGGAAGTCCCAGGCCGTGCGCCAACTACGCCGCTACCAGGAGGCCGGCCCGGAGTGGCAGGGGCGGGGCGCGCCGGAGTTGTTCCACTACAACCTGCTGTGCGTGGCCCACTGCGGCGCGGCGGCAGTTTACTCCACCCTGAACGCGCCGGAGAACGCCTACTTCGAGTGGAAATGGTTGGGAGGACATTCCGAGGATGACGCGCGGCAGCAGTTCGGCGTGGAACCCCAGGGACAGGCCCAGCTCATAGTTGGCCTACTGTCCCCGGCCACGCTGCTGGACATCCTGCGGGACTACGTGGTGTACGAGCCGGAACGGGGGCGGCTGGTCAAGAAGCTGCCCCGCTACCAGCAGTACCGGGCGGTCAGAGCAGCCCTGGCCCGCATCCTCGCCGGGACCAAACCCACCGAGCGGGGCGGCGTGGTCTGGCATACCCAGGGGTCGGGAAAATCGCTGACCATGCTGTGGCTGGCCACCAAGGTGCGCCGGGAGCCGCGGCTGTCCAATACGACCATCGTGGTTGTAACCGACCGCACCCAACTGGACCGGCAGATTTCCGAGACCTTCCAGCGCTGCGGCTTTCCCGGGCCGGAACGGATGGACCGCTCGCGGCCCGAGCCGGAGGAGCGCCGGGCCCGGCGCCGCAGGGAGAGGCCCGGCCAGCGCGACCCCCTGGACCTCCAGACCGTCCTGAAGCAGGGCGGCAGCCGCACGGTGATGACCACCATCCAGAAGTTCGAGGAGGCCCTGTCCACCCCCGACGGGCCTCTGGACCTGCTGAATCCCTCGGACGATGTGCTGGTAATGGTGGACGAAGCCCACCGCTCCCAGTACGGCGACCTGGGCGCCCTCATGTCCAAGGCGCTGCCCAACGCCACCCTCATCGGCTTCACCGGGACCCCAATAGAGAAAGGGTACGGCCGCAGCACCACCCGGCGGTTTGGGCATCTGATCGACGCCTACACCATCCCCCAGTCAGTGGATGACGGCGCGACGGTTCGTATTCTTTACGAAGCCCGCTTGCCCGAACTGGCAATTGAAGGGCCGGAGACCCTGGACCGCCTGTTCGACGCCATGTTCGGGGATCAACCGGACGACGTTAGGGACCGGATACGCCGGAGATATGCCAACAAGGAAACCGTAGCCGAGGCGGAGCGGCGCATCGAAATGATCGCCTTGGACATCGCCGAGCACTTCAGGGAAAGGGTGCGTCCCAACGGGTTCAAGGCCCAGGTCGTAGCGCCCAGCCGGGCCGCCGCGATGCGCTACGCCGGCAAGTTGAATGATTTCGGGTTGAACGCCTACCCCATCATCACCACCAGTCCCAACGACGGGGCAGAGTTCCAGCCGGCCCGAGAGCTGGACCAGGAAACGGTCACCAACGCCTTCGTTGATCCTGAAGGGGACCCGGAGATCCTAGTGGTGGTGGACATGCTCCTGACCGGCTTCGACGCTCCGGTGGAGCAGGTGCTCTACCTTGACCGGGCGCTCCGGGACCACGGCCTCCTCCAGGCCATCGCCAGGGTCAACCGCAGGTTCTCCCACCGGAGGGACGGCGTGGAGACCGAGAAGACCTACGGCCTGGTGGTGGACTACCACGGCGTGTCCAGGAACCTGGAGGAGGCCCTCTCCGACTTCGACTGGCCCGATGTCCAGGACAGTATGCGGGAACTGGAGGAGGACCCCGGGCCTTTGATGGAATCCGCCGCCGTGCAGGCGGAGTCCCACTTCAAGGGACGCGACTTGAATGATACCTGGGCCTGCGTCGCTGTCTTCGCCCCCGATGCCACCACCGAAGGGAACTACAAGGCCGACCTGTTCGAGCCATTCAACACCGATTACCGCCGGTTCTCACGTCTCATGGACCGCTTCCTTCCCGATCCCCGCGCCCTGGCCTACACCGGCCGGCTGGCCCGCCTCACCGAGATTCGGGCCTACACCCGGGCCCAGTTCCTCCGGGAGGACGCCGGCGTGGACTGGACCGAGATCGGGGCCAAGGTCAAAAGGCTGGTTGACGAACGCATCAGCGCGCAAGTACGGGAGATGATGAAGCCCTTGTCCATCCTGGACCAGGACTTCGAGCAGAAGATAGCTTCCCTGCCCCACGATGAGGCCCGGGCCTCGGTGATGGAACACGCCATTCGCGCTCAAATCCACGAGCGCCTATCCGAAAATCCGGTCTTCTACGAACGGTTGTCGGAGCGGCTGGCCCGGATAATCGAGGACCTGCGCAACCGGCTTATCGAAACCGCCGAAGCCTGCCGCCGCATGGCAGCACTGCGGCACGACGTTCAAAGGATGGCAGACGTTGCTGCCCAGCACGGCATGACCACGGTCTCTTACGCCATCTACCAGTTGCTGGAGGACTTTCCCGCAGGGCAATCGCTGGAGTCCACTGTGGAGGAGGGGCAAAGCGGATACCGGACCGAGATCGACGAAGGGACGAAGAAGATTTCTGAGAAGGTTGAAAGCGTTATCGCCCATCACAAGGACGTGATCGACTGGCAGACTAATCTGGACGTGCAGCGGGAGATGCGCCGGGACATCAAGCGGGAACTGCGCCCGACTGGGGATTACACCGAGGAACAGCTGGACGAACTGGCCAACCGCATCGTGGAACTGGCGCGCCGGGGAGGGAACAGTGGTTAGCCGGGGGCTGGTCCGTATTGGCGGCACCGACATCGAGTACGAAGTGCGCCGGAGCGCGCGCCGGAAGAAGACTGTTCAGATTACCGTGGATGGAACCGGAGTGCAGGTGTCAGCGCCGAAGACCACCCCGGAAAGCGAATTGCAGGCCATTGTTCGCAAGCGAGCGGGCTGGATTCTCCGAAACGCCCAGGAAGCAGCGTTGAAGCCTATCCCCAAGAGTTTCGTCAGCGGAGAAGCGCTTCCCTACCTGGGACGCAATGTACGGCTGGTTGTCGAAGTCGCGGATGTGCCCGCACCGGAAGTCCGTTTCGACCATTGGCGTTTCCACATATTGGTACCCGAAGGCTTGGACGGAGAAGACCGTAATCATCGCATCCGGCGGACAGTGGTGGAGTGGTACAAAGGCCGAGCCGCCGACCGCCTGCGGTCCGGCGTTAAACACTGGTGGCCTCGCCTGGGCAACGGAGATGAACCCCAGGTACTGATTCGGGACCAGCGCCAACGGTGGGGAAGCTGTGCCCCCGACGGCACATTGCGCTTCAACTGGCGAGTAATGATGCTTAAGCCGTCCTTGGTCGAATACGTCATCGTGCACGAGTTGGTTCACCTAAGCGTCAATAACCACTCCGATGATTTCTGGCGGCTGCTGTCATCTGTGTTGCCGGACGTGGAACAACGGAGGCGACAGCTCAGGGAATCGGGGAAGACCCTCCCTTTGTAGAGCATTGCAGGAAATGCTTGACGGTATGGGCAGGGCATGTGCAAAGTCCGATTGACATAAGCAAGGCCTTCATCCATAGATAGGGACAGCAACCACCCATCTGATGGAGGAAGGCCAGTATGGAGTATAGACCGGCGGGGTTTGAAGTCAATGACGGCGCCCAGGGATTCATGGTGGATGTGGGGAGCCTGTACGATTTTCTGAGCCGGCTGGAAGACCGGCGGGACGCCCGGGGCATACGCTACAAGCTGGCGCACATCCTGGTCTTTGTGGTGCTGGCCAAACTGGCGGGGGAAGACCGGCTGAGCGGCATTGCGGAATGGGTGCGGCACCGGAAGGAAGCATTGGCCAAGGCTTTGGGGTTGAGGCATTCCCAAGCGCCGCACCGGACCACTTACAGCCGGATTTTTGGAGAAAAGCTGGACGTGGCGGAGTTCGAGGAGATGATGGGCAGCTTCTTTGCCAATATTCCGGCGGATGAACAAGATGAACAAGCGGATGGACAACTGGTGCAGGTAGCCATAGACGGCAAGGCTTTGCGGGGCAGCATACCTGCCGGACAGACCCAGGGAGTGCATCTGATGGCGGCCTGTCTTCCCGGCGAAGGGGTGGTGCTGGCCCAAGTGGAGGTGGCGGGCAAGGAAAACGAAATCAAAGCGGCGCCGCGGCTGCTTGGGGCGATGGATTTGCGCAGCAAGGTGGTCAGTGGGGACGCTATGCTGGCGCAACGTGAACTTTCGTCACAGGTGGTGAAGGGCGGGGGAGAGTACGTTTGGACCGTCAAGAAGAACCAGCCTCAACTGCGTGAAGATATTGCCACATTCTTTGCCAGCGAAGGAGCAGCGGAAAATGGAGTGGCGGAGAGCGTGGACAAAGGGCATGGACGCATCGGGAAACGCAGTTTGAGGGTGAGCACGGGACTGAATGACTATCTGGACTGGCCCTATGTGCAACAGGTCTTCCAGGTTGAGCGGCGTTTTGAATACGTCAGACCGGGCAAGACAACCCATGAGACAGCGTACGGTATAACCAGCCTGGGGCCGGACCAGGTTGGTCCCCAAGGACTGCTGGAAATCGTTCGGAGCCATTGGAATATCGGGAATGGCCTGCACTACCGGCGCGACGAGACCATGCGGGAAGACTGGCGCCAGTTGCGCCTGGGACACGCGCAACGGACGATGGCGGCGGTCAACAACCTGGTCCTGGGGCTGTTGCTGCGGCGCGGAGTCAGCAATGTGCCCCGGCAACGCCGCCGGTATGCCGCCCGATGGGACGAGGCCCTTAAACTCATCACTTCAGCGTAATCCGGACTTTGCACACGCCCTGCTTTTGTTTGCACAGAGGCCCCCGCCCCCGGTGGTCCCTCCAGGTACGGCGCAAGGCGCATCCCAAATTTTGCCTGGAGGTGGACCATATGAACCCGTTGCACCGCATCAACCTCAACAGCACGCCCGGCAATAGGCCTCCTATCCACCGGGACCACGGGTGCGCGAGCGACTCCGGCGACGTGGAGGCGGTGTTCCGCAACCACCAGGCCCGCCTGCTGCGGCTCATCGAAGAAGAGGTGCAGCCGCAGCGGCTGGTATGCTTGGGAGCAGTGGCCTGGTTCACTGATTTTGACATCCTGGACGCGCTGACCAAGGTGGCCACCAGTTTGATCGTGCAAAAGGAGGATTTCCTTCGGTTGGACGGAGACTCCGACGAGCCCGGCGGCCGATGCGACCGCTTGCGGGAGATCCTCAGGGAGCACTACGAAGCGGTCGCAGGGTCGGACAGTTCCCACCTCGGGTTCTGCCGGCAGAACTTCCCCAGCCCCCTGGGGGACATGTCCCTGACCGGGGACCAGGCCATCGCCGGAGTGCGCTGCGTCGGGGTGAGGAACCGGCGGGGGCGGCGCGCACCCCTCATGCACCATAAGTTCCTCGTTTTCGCGAAGCTCACCTTTCTGACGGAACCCGGTCACGAAGGAGAGGAGGACCCACCGCTCGTCCCCCACTGGGACCCCAGGATCGTGTGGACCGGCTCGGCAAACCTTACCAGGCTCACGCCCAGGTCCCGGGAGAACTGCCTCATCATCCGGGACTCCAAGGTCGCCTCCGCCTATTTCCGGGAGTGGGTCGACCTGGCAGCGATAAGCGAGCAGCTGGACTGGGAGTCGGAATGGGTCGAGCCCGAGTGGAAACTGGAAAGCTAGTCCACCGGCCTGACCTCTGCCCGCCGCCGCCTGGCCTCAGGCATGGTTGGCGGCGGAGGGCAAGACCTCACGAGGACCACAGACCAGTACTCCCGCCGGCCCGCCTGTATCATCAGGAAGGTATGTCACCCTCCGGTCGCGATAGGCGCTTGCCACGGCTGCCAACCCTGTGCTTCAAGCCGGCAGGATGACCGGAGAGACCCGCAACCTCAGTTCCGCCTGGAGGTCTTTGGCTTCGTGCCGGGGTGCCCTCCGGGCCTGAGGCTTTTGCGCCGGACGGAAGCAGTTGGCCGCCCTCGAGCCAATGGCGGAGTCCGCCGCGGCAACGCTGGAGCAGAAGACCAGGACAGCCCGCGGCGTGGACTTCTTGTGTCATAGTCCAAGTGACGTTTTGCGGTAGACGTATCTTCCTCCAACGACTCTTGCAATTTTCTCGAACATGTCAGAAGGCCGTTGGCATGCGAACATCAGTTCTCTACCATTCCCCGGCGCCGCCTGTGCCCGCCGGCGGGCGGCGACACCAAAGCAGACCGGGTGGAGAATGGACACAGGCAACCGGAACAATTTGCCGGGGTCCGGGCCGGGAACCAGGCGGCTCAGCCGGCGCCAAGCCTGCATGCTGGCCTTCATCCAGGACTACACCTCACGTCAGCCGTACCCGCCCACCCTGCGGGAGATCGCGGAGAGCTGCAAGCTCAGCAGCAGCCCGGTGGCGTCCTGCAACCCCCGGGTCCTGGAGCGGAGGAAATGCCTCACCCCGCTCCCGGGAGCCGCCCGCGGCATAGTCCTGACCCCGCAGGGCCGGTCCTGGTCCCCCGCCCCGGAGGACGGGCGGTGAGGGTCGCCTGTGTGCTGCTCACCCACCTCCGGGCCAGGGTCGAGATGCAGAGGCAACCCCAACTGGCGGACCAGGCCGTCCTCATTGTCGACGGATCCCAGGGCAGATTCCTGGCCGTCGACCGTTTCCGGCCGCCCGGCGGGCAGCCGCCGGAATGACCCCGGAACAGACCCTGTCTCGCCAGAAGGACGGGGCCGTGCTGGAAGCGGACGAATCCGCCTGCCGGCGGGTGTTCGTCCGGATACCCGTGTCCCTACAGGGAGTCAGCGACCGGGACGCCTCCGGCCCGGGTGGCACGAAACCCATGTCCCTGCCGGCCCCGGCAGCGGTCCGCGAAGGGCCGGAGGGCAGACCGGCGGCGGTGCTGCTGGGGGAGCGGTGGCAACGGGTATCCAGCATTGAAGACCTGTGGTGGATGCCCGAACCCCTGACCCGGACCTACTACCGGGCCGGAAGAGAAGACGGCGGGGAGGTGACCCTGTTCCTGGACCAGCGGTCCGGCAGCTGGTTCCGGCAAGACCCATAGACTCCCGGCGACCCCCATGCCAGCCCGCTACGTGGAACTCCACACCAAGAGTTTCTATTCCTTCGGCACGGGGGCTTCCCACGCCCACGAGCTGCTGGCCCAGGCGTGGGATACGGGTACGGCGCACTGGCACTGACCGACACCAACCTGTGCGGCGCCCTGGAGTTCGCCCGGCTGGCCGGCAGCCTGGGCATCCGGCCCATCACCGGCGGCGACCTGACACTGACGGACGGCTCCCGCCTGGTCCTGCTGGCCCGGGACCGGGAGGGCTACGCCAACATCTCCCGCCTCTTCACCCTGGCGGCCATCACAGACCGGCAGGAACCCCGGCTGGACCCGGGGCACCTCGCGGAGCACGCAGGGGGAACCCTGCTGCTCACCGGGGGCAGGGACGGGCCCCTGTCCAGGCTGACGGCGGAGGGCCGGACCGCCGAGGCGAAAATACTGATGCACGAGTACGCGGAGTGGTTTGGCAGAGACCATGTGTACGTGGAACTCCAGCAGAACTTTCTCCGGGGCGACACAGCCCGCAACCGGGAACTGGAGAGACTGGCCCGGAGCACAGGAGTCCCGCTGGCCGCCACGAATGACGTCCACTACCACTCCCCGGACCGTTACCGGCTCCAGCACGCCCTGGCGGCAGCACGGCGCAACGTCACCATCGAGCAGGCACTGCCCTTCATCCGGCCCAACCATCACCTGTGCCTGAAGCGCCCGGACCGTATGATGGAAATCTCACGCCGGTACCCCGGGGCCGTGGACAACACGGTGAGAATCGCGGAGCAGTGCGAGTTCAACCTCAGCACAGACCTGGGCTATACCCTGCCCGATGCTGCAGTGCCGGAAGGCTACACCCCGGACAGCTACCTGCGGCAACTATGCTACGAGGCTGCCCGGCGGCGCTAAGGGGCGGTATCCCGCCAGGTGCGGGAACGCCTGGAGGAAGAATTCCGGCTGATAGAGCGCCACGGCCTGGCCGGCTTCCTGCTGCTCTACCGGGAGATCGTGCTGCTGGCCCAGGAGATCATGGAGGAGCGAGGGCTGGCCCACCCGGAAACTCCCCTGGAGGAAAGACCGCCGGGCCGGGGCCGGGGTTCCTCGGT
>DAOUJS010000045.1:0-33027 GCA_034422355.1 Dehalococcoidia bacterium
GTAACTGTTCAGACTTAAGGGGATCTTATCCATAAGCAGTGTCATCGACAGGCCAACTTAGCTTTGAGCGTGGACCTGTCCCAGCGTTTCACAGGCGCTCGTCACATCAACTCTGAACAGTTACGGTTGCTTGGTACGAATTGACACTCTGATTGGCCGATGCTATATTGCTTTTGCCCCTTCAAGCCTGCCCGCGACAGGTTATAGCCCCGCCTGATTCATCCATATAGCATGATGTCTATCTCTGGCCTTTATCTTCAAGCCTTTGATCCCACAATTTTCGCCGGGAACTGGACGGCGGTTGCAATCTCCGCCGTTGTGGCAATTGTAGCCATCGGCGGCATGTTCGCAGCATCCCGGATTCTTTCCTCCCGCCGGAAGTCGGATATCAAGCTCACTCCCTATGAGTGTGGCATCCCTCCGACGCCTTATGCGTGGTCCAACATCAGCGTCCGGTTCTACATCTTTGCCATCTTGTTCCTGATTTTCGACGTGGAAGCGGTGTTCCTGTTCCCATGGGCCGTGATCTTCATCAAGCAGCAGGCCCTGGGCAACCCCATCCCCTTCTACGCCATGCTCTTGTTCCTCGGAGTGTTGTTCTTCGCCATCGTATACGCTTGGAAAAAGGGAGCTTTGGAGTGGCAGAGATAGTCCTGGGAGGCGGGAACCAGCCCGGCCCCAGCTTGCTCAATCAGACCTCCAGGATGATGCCGGGCGTCATCACCACCACCACCGAGCAGCTCTTCGCAATGGCCCGGAAGTCTTCCCTGTGGACCATGTCCTTCGGGCTGGCCTGCTGCGCCATTGAGATGATCTCCACCTACATGGCGCACCACGATTTCGACAGGTTTGGCGTGGTCACATGGCCCTCGCCGCGCCAGTCTGACGTTATGATTGTTGCGGGCACGGTGGTCAAGAAGATGGCCGAACCGCTCCGCCTCCTGTATGACCAGATGCCTGAACCCCGGTGGGTCATTGCAATGGGAAGCTGCGCCACCAACGGCGGCCCATACTACCGTTCCTACTCGGTGGTGATGGGCGTGGACCACATCGTCCCGGTCGACGTTTACGTGCCCGGATGCCCGCCGCGCCCCGAAGCACTGCTCTACGGCATTCTCAAATTGCAGGAAAAAATAATGCAGGACGCCAAGGCCAGTGGCCGAAGCCGATAGCACACAGGCGGATGAAGCCGCCGAGGATATCCTCGCCGGTCTCTCCGGCTCCAACCGGGACTTTCTCTCCCAGGTGGCTGAGATCCTTGGAGACTATGGGCCGCAGCTTGGTGTCCTCGGGGATGTGCCGCAGTTGTCCATTCAACCGGCAGATGCCCTGAAGGTCTGCCGGCAGATGAAAGAGACGCCCGGTGTACTGATGTCTCAGTTACTATGCCTGGCTTGTGTGGACTACAGCGATCATCTCCAGGTCCTTTACATCCTGCATTCCCTGGAGCCGGAAAGGACCCTGGCCATAAAGACCGACGTCCCATACGACAGTCCCAATGTTCCATCGGTAGCGTCAGTGTGGCGGGCCGCCGATTGGTACGAAAGGGAGGCCCACGATCTGTTCGGGGTCGAATTCGACGGCCACCCGGCTCTTGCGCCTCTTTTGCTCTATGACGGTTTCGAGGGCTTTCCAGGACGCAAGGAATTTCCGTTCAACGATTACCAGGAGTTCTAGCGCCGTCTGAAAACACGGATCCTCTACGCGGTGGAGGGCCGGAATGATGGTTGAGGATTCACGACACAGATGGAACAGCTTGTGTTGACGGCCCGAGTATCATGGGACGACGGCAGGTTCGTTGCCAGGATGGACTCCCTTCCCCTGGAAGGAGCGGGCGAGTCGGTCAGGGAGGCACAGGACGAGCTGATACAGGTTATGCGCGCCTGGATCGAGGCCAACGATGTCCCGGACACCCTTGCCCCGGCGCTGGCCGACGCTGGGTTTCCGGGCCTCGACGAAGACACGGAATTGCAATTGGAATTCGTGGAATAGCAGAGACGAAGACCTGTGTTTGAAGCCCCGGATGACCAGGCAGAACGGACACCCTTCGAGCGGATCGTCTACCGCATCGAGGAGTCATGGTCGGGGGATACCTGTCAGGCGTCATGCGTTGAACTGGACATGATAGGCTTTGGCGACACTTCGGAGCAGGCGCGGTCTGCCCTGAGAGCGCAGGTAGCCGGTTACCTGGAGGACTGCGAGGAACTGGGCGCTCTGGAGGAAGTATTGATCGATGCCGGGTTCTACGATAACGGAGAGGTCTGGATGAGCAGCTTGGTGGCCCCCGTTCCAGAACCGGAAATACGTTTCTTCGGGCGTCCCGCAGGCTCTGACCGGCAATGGGGCGCGGACTTGGACTCCGGCATTGGAGCCGGACTATGACCGGATGGCGCGCTGTACCCCGATTCACCGGCGAGGCTGACTGATGGCCGAACTTGCCCGGCAAGAAACACTCGGGCCTGCCGCCGGTGTCCCCGAGCGCGGTGAACCCATTGAGATGCTCCTCAATATGGGGCCGCAGCATCCCTCGACCCACGGCGTATTCCGGTTGGTGCTCTGGGTAGATGGAGAGAAGGTCGTCCGCGCCGAACCTCACATCGGCTACCTGCACCGCGGCTCGGAGAAACTGTGCGAGGGAGAGCAGTACCACCAGATAATCACCCTTTTCGACCGCTTGGACTACGTCGCCAACTTCAACAACGAACTGGTCTACTGTCAGGCTGTGGAGAAGCTCATGGGCCTTGCCGTGCCCGAGCGCGCCGAGTACGTCCGGGTGATTCTCTGTGAGCTTAACCGTATCGCCAGCCACCTGCTGTTCGTTGCCACAATGGGCCTTGATGCCGGGGCGATGACCCCGTCCATGTTCTGCTTCCGGGGCCGGGAACGAGTCCAGTCACTGTTCGAGGCGGTCTCCGGCGCGCGCATGATGCACAACTACTTCCGCATCGGCGGCATCAAGGAAGACCTGCCGGACAACTTCGAGCGGATGATTGCAGACCTGCTCCCATTGCTGCGCCAGGATGTGGAAGAATCGGACAGACTGCTGACATTCAACGAGATTTTCCTGGCGCGGCTCAAGGACGTTGGCGTAATCTCCACCGAGGACGCGCTGGACTTCGGACTCACCGGCCCATGCCTGCGGGCCTGCGGGGTCGAGTACGACGTGCGCAAGGCCGAACCCTACTCTGTATACGACCGCTTCGACTTCGACATTCCCATCGGCCTCGATGGCGATTGCTGGGACCGCCACTACGTCAGAGTCCAGGAGATGTACGAGTCTCTTAGGATAATCGAGCAGGCCCTGGAGCAAATACCCTCCGGCGACGTAGCGTCCTCCCTGGGACGGCGGTTGATCCGTCCTCCAGCGGGAGAGGTCTACGTCCGCGCCGAGAACCCGAGGGGCGAGATAGGCGTGTACATCATCAGCGACGGGACTGACAAGCCCTACCGGGTGAAGGTCCGTCCACCATCCTTCTGCAATCTGTCCGCCATAGAACACATGCTCAAGGACTCCTGGATCGCCGACGTGGTGGTAATCCTCGGCTCCCTGGACATTGTGCTTGGCGAGGTTGACCGGTGAGCTTTAATCTGGACTCGCTGGCCCCCCAGCTTCTGACCATCAGCGTGCGGGACGTCGTATGGATAATCGTCGGGCTGCTGGTGATGTTTACGTTCCTGTCGGTGATGGTCCTGGTACAGATATGGCTGGAGCGCAAAGTCCTCGGGCGGTTGCAGCGGCGGCTGGGGCCCACCCGCACCGGCCCAATGGGGCTGATGCAGCCGGTGGCAGACGCTGTCAAGCTGATACTCAAAGAGGACATCCTTCCCGCGGAGTCCGAGAAAGCCATATTCTGGATCGCGCCGGTCATCGTTGTCGTCTCGGCGTTTATGATCTGGGTCACCATCCCCGGCTCACCCGATGCCGTCATCCGGAACCTGGAATCCCTCGGCCTGTTCTACATCATCGCCTTCGCCGTCGTGGGAATCCTGGGTCTCGTGCTGGCCGGATGGGGGTCGGCCAACAAGTACGGCACTTTGGGCGGCCTGCGGGCGGCGGCACAGCTAATCAGCTACGAAATCCCGGTCATCATGGTGGTAATCGCGGTGGCCATGCTCGCCCAGTCCATGAACATGAAGGAAATCGTTGCCCAGCAGTCGCCCTACCCCTACGTTCTGCTCCAACCCCTGGGACTGGTCATATTCTTCATTGCCGGGTTGGCCGAAGTGGGCCGCACCCCCTTCGACATATACTTCGCGGAGTCGGAAATCGTTGGAGGCCCCTTCGTCGAATACAGCGGCGCCCACTGGTCGGTCTTCTTCCTGGCCGAATACGTGAACACCTTCGCCATCGCCGCCCTGACCGTATTGCTGTTCTTCGGGGGCTGGTCTGGCCCTTTCCTCAGTGGCAACTGGGACATCATCTGGTTCTTCGTCAAAGTCTATGCCGTGATCCTGGTGATATTCTGGATACGGGGCACCTTCCCCCGCCTCCGGATCGACCAGCTAATGGCTTTCGCCTGGAAGGTAATGGTGCCCCTGTCCTTCTACACCATAGTCATCACCGGGATTTATATGTTCTACAAATGGCCCCCCTGGACCCTGACCCTGATGTCGCTGGCCGGGCTGGTGGTGGTAGCATATATCATCTACCGTCGGGTTACGGGACCCGCCAACCGCGTCGCCGATATTCGTGCCAGGCAGGAGGCGCAACGGGACTCCAGGCAACGGAGACGGGAAGCCGTCGCTCCTTAGCATTCCGGGACGGCGCTATAACTGAACGGAGGCTCGCAACATGCTTTACAGCCTCAAGGGCCTGTGGCTGACACTGGTATCGACGGTCAACGGGTTCCGCGAACCCGTGACACGCCAGTACCCTGCCACGGGCAACATTCTCAAGCGTCGGGAAGAGCCGACGCCGGTGCAACCCAGGTTTATGGGATTTCCTGCACTTACCTGGGACAGCGAGGTGGGGGAACCGTTTTGCACGAGCTGCATGGTCTGCATCCGCAACTGCCCTACCCAGTGCATGTCCGCCAACATGATGGATAATCCCCTGCAACAGGAAGGCAAGAGCCACCGGCGCAAAATCGTCGATACCTTCGAAATCAATCTCAATCGGTGTATACTGTGCGGGATTTGCGTTGAGGTGTGCAACTTCGACGCCATCGTTATGTCCCACGAACACGAGATGAGCACCTACCAGCGCAACGGCGACCGCGTCAACCTGCCGGTCCTGTTGGACATCGGACGGAAATTCCAGCGCGAGACCAACTGGATACCTCCAACCGTGCTGGCCAAGCAAAAGCGGGAGGCAGAAGCCGCCGCTGCCGGTATGGATGCACCTGCTGATAGCACTTAAAACAGACCTTTCCCTGAAACCGGACTAAAACTTCCGGAGCCGCCGTCCTGGTGGCTCATATTTTGGTGGCAACATTTGTCGACATCCGGTAATCACATAGGACCGATTGGACGGGTGGCCGGTTAGCGGTGTCCTGGTTCCTGTTCATCCTTCTCGCAATGGTGACCCTCGCCGGCGGCGTGGGGGTCGTCGCCACCCGCAACGTAGTCCACGCGGCCCTGGCATTGCTGGTATCATTGCTGGCCGTGGCCGGAATCTACCTGGTCCTTTTCGCCGAGTTCCTGGCCCTGGTGCAGGTCCTGATCTACGGAGGAGCAATCATCATCGTCCTTTTGTTTGCCATTATGCTCACACGTTCCTCTGAGTACCCGCGAATCTCCGATAACAAGCAGTGGCCCCTCGGATTGGTGGCCGCGCTGGGGTTGCTGGCAGTGCTGGCAGCCGCGTTCTGGACCGGGCAACCACAGTCAACCGGGCCGGAAAGCCCGGCCTTGGGCGACCTGGCCAACTCCTTGTTCACCCGCTGGGCCATCCCATTCGAGGTGGCTTCCCTGGTCCTGTTGGTGGCCCTGATCGGCGCCATTATCATCGCCCGCACCAGCGAGGACGAAGGCTAGGCCGTGGTCCCTCTGGTCTACTTTCAACTTCTCAGTGCCGCGCTGTTCGTCATTGGACTCTACGGTGTGCTGGCCCGGCGCAGCGCAGTCCTCATCGTGATGTCTATCGAGTTGATGCTCAACGCGGTGAACATCAACCTCATCGCCGCCGCGGCTCACCTCGGCTACAGGTCCGTGGGAGAGGTGTTCGTCCATTTCGACGGCCAGATAATCGCCATATTCATCATCACCGTTGCAGCCGCGGAGGTCGGCCTGGCTCTGGCCATTATTCTCAGGATGTACCGGAATCGCGCCACGGTTAACGTGGACGAAATAGACTTGATGCGATGGTGATGCGCTCCCGGATGACTACTTCGACTCAAACACTCTGTAGCCACAGGTCAGGGAGATGACCGCCCTATGACCTGGGCATGGCTCATTCCCGTACTCAGCTTCGCGGCCGCGCCGCTCATCGTGGTGGCTGGCAGGTTCCTGCCTGGCAAAGGCGCATTCTTAGCCATCCTCGCCATAGCGGCAGGGTTCGGCCTCTTCTGGCTCACCCTGTTCGGTTTCCTCGATGCGACCACCGCCACCGATGGGTGTGCCCGTGTCGTCTCCGCCGAGACCGGCAAGGAGTCCGGCCCCCTGACATGCCAATACGAAAAGACCTGGTTCTACGCCGGTTTGCCCGGCCTGGAAGACAGTGTTGAACTGACGTGGGGCGTCCTGATCGACCCGGTAACGGTGGTTATGCTGGGTCTGGTTACTTTCGTAGCCCTCATGGTGCAGATATATTCGCTGGGTTACATGCACGGCGACCCCAGGTTCGGTTGGTACTACGCCGTACATGCCCTGTTCGCCGCGTCGATGCTGGCCTTGGTGCTGGCGGACAACTTCCTGCTTCTCTACGTGTCTTGGGAACTGGTCGGGGCCTGCTCCTACCTGCTGATCGGGTTCTGGCATGAACGCCCGGCGGCCAGGGAGGCAGCCAAAAAAGCTTTTGTCGTTACCCGCATCGGCGATGTGGGGATGCTGGTCGGCATCCTGCTTCTCTGGCGGGAAGTGGGCAGCTTCGAGATGTCCGCCGCCTTCGAGGCCGTTCGCAGCGGCGCGATGGGAGAAGGCACGGCGACCGCCGCCGCTCTGCTCCTCTTCCTGGGAGCGATGGGCAAGTCGGCCCAGTTCCCCTTCCACGTCTGGCTGCCTGATGCTATGGAGGGCCCAACCCCGGTCAGCGCCCTGATTCACGCCGCGACGATGGTCGTAGCAGGAGTCTACCTGGTCGCCCGCGCGTTCCCTATATTCGAGGCGTCCGGGTCCGCGCTGCTGGTGGTTGCCATCATCGGACTGGTGACGGCCCTGATGTCCTCAACCATCGCCCTGGTGTCCACTGACCTGAAGCGGATACTCGCTTACTCCACCATCAGCCACCTCGGCCTGATGATGCTGTCGCTGGGAGCGTTCGGATATACCGCCGCCGTGTTCCACCTGCTGGCCCACGGGTTCGCCAAGGCGCTTCTGTTCCTGGGAGCGGGCAGCGTGTTGCACAGCACCGAAGAACAGGACGTCCGCAGCATGGGCGGGCTGCGCCGGGTAATGCCGCTGACCGCCGTAGTATTCTCCGTCGGCGCCCTGTCCCTTGGCGGGATACCGGTCCTCTCCGGGTTCTGGAGCAAGGACGAAATCCTGCTGGCCGTCAGCCAGCATCGGAACATCGCGTTCCTGTTGCTGACGCTGCTTGCGGCCTTCCTGAGCGCCCTGTACATGGCGCGGGCCATGATCGTGCCCTTCTTCGGTCAGTTGCCCGCGGAGCTTGAACACGTCCACGACGCCCCTCCGTCGATGGCCGTCCCAATGGTCCTGTTGGCGGTGTTGGCCGTGGGGTTTGGGTTTCTCGCCTTCAACTGGCCCGGCGAATACGTCGGATTTGGCGGCTTCGTATTCAATGACAAGCCCCACGGGTTCGAGTTCCTGATATGGTTGGGCGCTGTTTCCATTGTGCTGGCGGTCGTGGCCTTTGTCATCGGCTATGCGTTGTACGTGCGGGGCGCGTATTCGGAACAACGCGACCGTGCCTCTGCATCAGGCTTGGCGCGGATTGTCGAGCGCAAGTACTACATTGACGAGGTCTACCAGTGGACGATTGACCGAGTGGTCCTGATAATCGCCAACTTCATCGGCCTGTTCGACCGTGCAGTGATCAACGATGTGGCAGTCAATGGGCCTGCCGACACCGTTCGTCATTTGGGAATCGCGCTGCGGGTGCATGTCACCGGACACGTCTACAGCTACGCGCTCGGTATGGTCGGTGGGACCCTGGTGGTTGCCATAATCTGGTGGATCGTCGCTGCATAGGTATCGCAACGGAATGCAATTCAGTCAAATGACATTGGTGTGCTGCACAGCAGTCTCCGCGGAGACTGCTACGGCCTGCACCGAAGTACAGGGGCGCTGACCTGACAGCCATGCAAGTATTCGATCAGGTCGTACTGCTCCTGCTCATTGTCGTGCCGTTGGCTGGCGCGTTGCTCACCATGATGATGCCCAGCAACCGGCCCCGGGACGTCTGGTACTTCGCGGTGGTGGTCTCGGCCCTCTCTTTCCTGCTGTCCGTGGCCCTGTTCATTCGCTACGACTATGAAGCAGGCGGGTTCCAGTTCCAGAAGACATACGACTGGCTGGAAGTCCCCGTTCACATCAGCCTGTCCCTCGGTGTGGATGGCATAACCGCTCCCCTGATTCTGCTGAACGGTATCATTCTTCTGGGCGGTGTGCTCATTTCCGAGAACATCCAGTACCGCACTCGCGACTTCTTCGTGCTGCTGCTGGCCTTGGGTGCAGGCGTGTACGGCACCTTCGTAGTGCGTGACCTGTTCTTCCTGTTCTTCTTCTATGAGTTGGCCGTCTTGCCCATGTACCTGCTGATAGGCGTGTGGGGCAGTTCCACAGATTTCGGCACCTTCCTGCGCACCAAGGAATACGGGGCCATGAAGCTCTTCCTCTACCTGGTCGCGGGCAGCGTGCTGGTGTGGATTGCGATCCTGGCGATGTATGTCAAGGGGGCGGAGCTGGGTTTCCCTACATTCTCCCTCCAGGCGATGGGGACCCTGGCCGAAACCGGGCAATACGGTGAGGGATTCCAGGCATGGGTGTTCCCGATGTTCATGGTCGGGTTCGGCGTCCTGGCTGGTCTGTGGCCCTTCCACACTTGGTCGCCCGACGGCCACGTCGCCGCCCCCACAGCCGTCAGTATGCTCCACGCCGGGGTGCTGATGAAGCTGGGAGCCTATGGCATCATCCGCGTCGGGATGGTTCTGCTGCCTGACGGCGCGGCAGACTGGATGCCGGTGTTGATCACCCTCGGCACTATCAACGTGCTCTACGGTGCGGTATCGGCCATGTCCCAGACAGACCTCAAGTACGTGATAGGGTATTCCAGCGTCAGCCACATGGGGTATGTCCTGATGGGCATCGCCACCCTTGACCGCATCGGCGTAGCCGGGGGGGTGCTCCAGATGTTCTCCCACGGCATTATGACTGCACTGATGTTTCTTCTCGTCGGCGCGGTCTATGACCGTGCCCACACCAGGGACACTCACGTCCTCAGTGGCCTGTTCAATCGCATGGGCGTCACCAGCTACTTCTTCGCCATTGCCGGTCTCGCCTCGTTGGGCCTGCCGGGACTGAGCGGGTTCATCGCCGAGTTCATGGTCTTCACTGGAGCATTCCGTACCTACCTGCCGCTGGCGGTGCTGGCGGTTATTGGCGCTGCACTCACAGCAGTGTATATCCTGCGCCTGCTGGCCCGCACTTTCTTTGGTGAACTAGACCCGAAGTGGGAACACCTCACCGACGCCAGCCCGATGGAGAAGACGGTCGGCGGAGCATTCGTCATTATCCTGATATTCGTGGGAGTGTGGCCCGCACCGCTGATGCGGGTGATCAACGTAGGCATAGCCTCCCTGCCCGGACTGTAGACCGGACTGGGCCGCACAGAGCTCCAACGACGATGGAACTAACCGCAAATCTATACCTGCTGACTCCGGAGTTCGCCCTGGCAGGGCTGGCTATACTGGTGCTCGCCGTTGACCTGGTGACGCCGGACAACCGTAAGGCCCTGCTGGGATGGCTCTCCGTCGCCGGCCTCGTGGCCCTGATTGTCATTTCCCTGCTCATGCTATGGCAGCAGCAGGAGACTCTCTACGGTGGCCTGCTGGGGGTCGATGCCTTCTCTCTATTCTTCAAAGTCTTCTTTATGGGGCTTGGCATCGTCATCATTCTCAGCTCCATTGAGTACGTTGAGAAGCACCTGACCCATCCCGGCGAGTTCTATGGCCTCGTGCTGTTCTCAGTCCTGGGCATGAACGTTATGGCCATGTCCAGGGAACTGCTAACCGCTTACATCTCCCTGGAGTTGTTGAGTTTCAGCCTCTACGTGATGGCGGCCTACGCCCGGAACAACGCCCGTTCCAACGAGGCCGGACTGAAGTACATCATCATCGGCGCGTTCTCCTCTGCCATACTGCTATACGGCGTCAGCATGGTCTACAGCAGCCTGGGAGTTACCCAGTTCGCCGCCATCGCCGAGCAGATGTCGGCAGGGAGCGGCGCAGGCCCGACCCTCTGGGTAGGGTTGGCGCTGCTGTTGGTTGGGTTGGGCTTCAAGCTGGCGGCGGTCCCGTTCCACATGTGGGCTCCCGACGTCTACGAAGGCGCGCCATTGCCCGTGACCGCATATCTGGCCATCGGCTCCAAGGCTGCCGCCTTCGCCCTGGTGCTGCGCCTCTTCGCCGAGGGTCTCATGCCCGCCGTTGACCAGTGGCGCATCGTGCTGGCCGTACTCGCCGCCGCGACCATGCTCGTCGGAAACCTGGTGGCGCTTGCCCAGCGCAACATCAAGCGGCTCATGGCTTACTCCAGCGTCGGTCACGTTGGATTCATCCTCGCCGGAGTTGCCGCCCTGTCCACCGATTCGGTGCTGGCCGCCAACGGCATCATCTTCTACGTTGTCGCTTATTCCGTAACCAGTATGCTCGTATTCGCTTGCCTGATCTCCTTCTTCAACATGACAGGACAAGAGGAGATAGCCGATTTCGCCGGGCTGGCCGACCGGCAGCCCTTCCTGGCGGCGGCGATTGCCATCGGCCTGTTCTCCCTGGGTGGCTTGCCCATATTCGCCGGGTTCACCGCCAAGTTCTACCTCTTCACCGCGGTCGCCAACGGCGGTCTGCTGTGGTTGGCTGGCCTGGCGATATTCAGCAGCCTCATCTCCCTCTACTACTACCTCCAGGTCATCCGCCAGATGTACATCAGCCCGGCCGTAGCCCCGGCAGCCCCATTGCCTGTGGCTGGCGGACAGGACATCGATGATGGTGAGAAGGAACCGGCCCCCGAATCCTCCACCGGCGATTCCCACGGCGATGAACCTGAAGGGGAAGAATACCACGAGGATAATCACCACGCCCCACCCCCACCGATGACGCCGGAACTGGCCCTGAAGCCTTCGGTCCTGATGATAGGCGTGGCGTTGGTGATGCTGGTCGGCGTCTTATGGTTGGGAGTCTATCCCGCCCCGTTGCTGGACGCCATAGAAGCCGCAAGCAAGGCCATAATGCCGGGACTCTAGCTCACAGGCGGGAAAATGATCATCTCTGTAATCGGTAGCAGTCAACCCAGGTCCGAGGAGCACATCCGCTTGGCCGAGGAGGTTGGCAGGGAGCTTGCAAGCCGCGGAATAACCTTAGTCTGCGGGGGTATGACCGGCTTGATGGAGGCAGCCTGCCGCGGGGCGAAATCGGCTGGTGGCACCACAATCGGCGTGCTTCCCGGACGTTCCCCACGGGAGGCCAACCCCTACGTGGACATACCCATCATCACTGGCATGGGCTACACTCGGAACGTCATCGTCGTTTCTACAGGCAGGGCAGTCATCGCCATCGGCGGCGCTTACGGCACCTTGTCGGAAATCGGCTTTGCCTTAGGCTACGACATCCCTGTCATTGGACTAAAGACCTGGCCCCTGACCCAGACCGGGGAGGGTCGGCCCTTGGACGGATTGGTCCTGGCGTCAGACCCGGTGGATGCCGTGAACAAGGCCATCGAGGCTGCGGAGAGGCGGGGTGATGACTAGCTCCGGGCAAGGCGTAACCATCGCATCCATAGCCGGGCGGGAGGTGCTGGACTCCAGGGGCAACCCCACCGTCGAGGCCGAGGTTCGGCTTTCCGACGGCGCGACTGCCCATGCCACCGTTCCATCCGGCGCCAGCACCGGCGCTTACGAAGCGGTCGAGTTGCGTGACAACGAGCCTGTCCGTTACCTGGGCCGGGGTGTCCAACAGGCCGTCAGCAACATCGACAATGTTATATCCCGGTCTCTTCTTGGAGAATCCGGGATTTCACCCTTCGACCAGACTGCCGTGGACCGGATGCTTGTCGGCCTGGACCAGACTCCCAACAAGGGTGGGCTGGGAGCCAATGCCATCCTGGCCGTCTCGTTAGCGGTGGCCCACGCAGCCGCGCGCAGCCGCAGCATCTCCCTCTGGAGTTACCTGTCCGGGAATGGAGACGTCAGCTTGCCTGTCCCGATGTTCAACATCCTCAACGGCGGCAGACATGCCTCCAACTCCACCGACGTACAGGAGTTCATGGTGGTCCCGGCCGGAGTGGCCACCTTTTCCGACGCGCTCCGGGCCGGGGCGGAAATTTACCACTCCCTGCGAGACCTGCTTCGGCAGGGCGGCCACAATCTGAACGTGGGCGACGAAGGCGGGTTCGCCCCGACTCTGCCGTCCAACCGGGACGCTCTTGAAGTCACGACCCGCGCCGTCGAAGTGGCAGGATATACTCTTGGTGATCAGGTATTCCTGGCCCTTGACGTGGCTGGGTCCGAGCTTTTCGATGCAGACACAGGCCGGTACGTCCTTGAACGGGAGGGTGTGACCCTTACCTCTTCCGAGCTGATCGCTCTGTACGACCGTTGGCGCCGGGAATTCCCAATTATCAGCATCGAGGACGGCCTGAATGAAGACGACTGGGAGGGCTGGGCAGAAATGCGCCGCAGCATCGGCAGCACCGTCCAGCTAGTGGGCGATGATCTCTTAGTGACCAACCCGGCTCGTATCCGGCGCGGAATCGATGAAGGCGCAGCCAACTCAGTGCTGCTCAAACCCAACCAGATCGGCACCCTCTCCGAGACGCGGGACGCCCTGGACATGGCCCGTCAGGCCGGATGGGGCACGGTAATGAGCCACCGCTCCGGCGAGACGGAGGACACAACCATAGCCGACCTTTCCGTCGCATGGAACGTAGGTCAGATCAAGGCAGGCGCACCGGCCCGCTCCGACCGTGTCGCCAAGTACAACCGCCTTTTGCGTATTGAGCATGAGTTAGGCGACCGGGCCAGGTATGCCGGGCGGGAAGTCTACTCCCGCTTCCGAGGTGGCTGAGCAGTAGGCTCCGCTTTTCAACCCTTGCAGCGCAAGGTATGATATAAGCCATCCACCGGGTATGGTCCGCCGCTGGACGGGGGCCATTCATCTCTCCCGCCCAGAACAGCCGGTGATGAGAGTGGAGGATGCCGGATGACTACAACCAATGCTCTGGACGACATGTTCGACGATGCCGAAAGAGGTCTCGAATGGCTGGAAAAGCTGGAGGCTCTCCAGTCCCGCTCCGCCTCCGACCAGGCCGCATACGAAGTCGCGGAATACGTCATGAAGCTGCGGACAGCGGTGACCGAGTTGGCCGGGGACCGCACGGTCGCTGAGTTGACGGAGGCAGTGGGAGCGGATACGGCGCACCTGGTGGATGAGCTGCGCGTAGCGGGTGAAAACGACTACTGGAATACTCGTATACGCCCCGCGCTTCTGAAAACCGACCCCTGATTCTGGCGGGTTCTGCGCGAACTCAGGTACATATAGTCAACAGCCGGTATTATCAACGTCTCCCTAACTTACGGAGGTATAGGATGGTAACGAAAATCGGGATCAACGGCTTTGGCAGAATCGGCCGCTTGGTGCTCCGCGCTACCAACAAGTTACATCCGGACAAGCTGGAGGTGGCGGCGGTCAATGATCTCACCGACGCCAAGACCAACGCCCACTTGCTCAAGTATGACACTACCTATGGCGGTTATCCCGGTCACGTGGAGTCAAGCAACGGTGACCTCATCGTCGACGGCCACAGCATCCGGGTCTTCTCCGAGCGCGACCCGGCGCAGATCCCCTGGTCCGAAATGGGCGTTGATCTCGTTGTGGAGTCCACCGGAATCTTCACCAACGCCGCTCAGGCTGCCGGGCATTTCGAAGGCGGCGCCAAGAAGGTCGTCATTTCCGCCCCTGCTACAGGCGAGGACCTGACCGTGGTGCTTGGAGTCAACGGTCACCTGTACGATGCCGAGAAGCACAAGATAGTGTCCAACGCCTCCTGTACCACCAACTGCTTCGCCCCGATGGTCAAGGTTGTCAATGATGCCTTCGGCGTCGAGCATGGCGTGATGTCCACCATCCACTCCTACACCAACGACCAGTCCATCCTCGACCAGCGCCATTCGGACCTCCGACGCGCCCGGGCGGCAGCCGTGAACATCATCCCCACCACCACCGGCGCGGCCAGGGCCGTGGGTCTGGTGCTCCCTGAACTGAATGGCAGGCTCGACGGCATGGCCTTCCGCGTCCCCACCGTCACCGGTTCCATCACCGACTTCACGGCCACGGTCTCCCGCGATGTGACCGTCGACGAGGTCAACCAGGCTTTCCGGGAAGCTGCCGGGGGTGCTTTGAATGGCATCCTGGAATACTGCGATGAGCCTCTGGTAAGCTCCGACTTCCAGGGCAACAGCCATAGCTGCATCTACGACGCCCTCTCAACTATAGTGATGCAGGACCGCATGGTGAAGGTGATGGGCTGGTACGACAACGAGTGGGGTTACTCCTGCCGCACCGCCGACCTCTGCGCCCTAATGAGCGACAAAGGAATCTAACCCGGGCCACGGCGTATCCCCTACGGGTTTCGCGGAGATTGAGCGTTCGACTCTCCCCCTCCACTTCCGGCAGTGCCGGGGAGGGGGAGAACCTTTTTACTTCACCCCAAGACGAATCGGCAATTGAGCAAAGACCGACGGGAGAAGTTGAGCATGAACATGGATCGTGGAGGTAGAGTGTAACTGAGGAACCATATGCCCGCGCGCCTAACCCCGGCTATCCACGCCGCCCTGCTCGTCGTCGTGGTTCTGTGCTTATCCTCCGTCGCCGTGCCGCAGACTTTCGCCCAGGGTGCTCCAATCCACCTGGGGGACAATACCGAATATGTCGGCCCACACCTGTGGACGATTTTGCAGCGGCACTCCGACGGCGAGACCGTTCCGGACTTTGTGATCGTCGAGATTGGCTATCGCACCGATCCGGGGGTTGATCCACCGTTGGAAGAGTTCATCAATTCTGTTGGCGGGGAGGAAGTCGCCGAATACACATGGCGCATCCCAACCAAGAACGCACTATCAGTCATCCAGCGGCCGGACCTGCTGTCCATGGCCCAACCGGCGGAGGCGACGGAAGGCGAAGCCGACCCCTACCCCACGATGGACGATACCCTGATCGATATCGTGGCCGCTTACGCGGGCGGAATCGCAGAGGAACATGCAGTCCGGTACGCAATGTTCGTCTGGGAAGGGAGCGTAGTGTTGGAGATGAGGGCTCCCGACGCGGCTACAGTGGAACGCATCCGCAGATGGCTCAACCGGAGGAGCGTGCATGTCCCGCCGGCGAGCGATTTCGCGGCCTTCTCGGACGATTTCCTGGCCGCTCTGGTGCCCGTGAGCAGACTCACGACCCTCGCAGGGGCATTCCCGGCCACCTACCTCTCGGTGTCCACTCATGCGGGGCAGGGTCTTCCGCTTGATCGAGCGCAGTGGCCTGCTGAGGCCCTGGAGTTTGAGAAGAGCGTCACAGCAGGGTTCCTGCCCCCGCAGCAAGGCCAAGCTACCCCGGCCACAGTGCTTCCGCCCACGGCGACGCCTGCATTCGTTCCTCCAACCCCCACCGCCAGATATGACAGCGACGGCGACGGGCTGATAGAAGTCACGTATCTGGAGCAGTTGGACGCCATTCGCTACGACCTGGACGGAGACGGCAACGCAGACGATGGTTCCGGAATTGACACCTACTCCGCCGCCTATCCAGTTTCCGGCGAGGAAGTGGTCTGCAACAGATGCAACGGGTACGAACTGGCCCGTCCTCTGGATTTTGCCGCGGCCGGCAGTTATGCCTCCGGCGCAGTCAGCGGGGAGTGGACGACAGGCGAAGGATGGCAGCCCATCGGTGATGGTTGGCATCCATTTTCTGCTACATTCAACGGTAACGGACACGCTGTCAGCAACCTGCACATCGGCCACGCAGCCCAGGCCGACAGTCCCTCATTCGATGGATTCGGCCTTTTCGGTAGTGTCGGCGAATCCGGCGTGGTCCGCGAGACTGGACTGCTGAACGCCAGTGTGGCGGGCGGAGATTTCGTTGGCCCGCTGGCCGGGTCCAATCAGGGCATAGTCAGCCACAGCTACGCCACCGGCAGCGTCTCCGGATACGGGTGCGTGGGCGGACTGGTGGGAAGCAATGACTTTGGGTTAATCAGGTCCAGCTATGCTACCGGAAGTGTCTCGGGAGGCTTCAAATACCTTGGCGGGCTGGCGGGGTGCAACAACCGCGGCAAGATCATCGCCAGCTACGCCACCGGAAGCGTGTCCGGCGATACCAGGGTTGGCGGACTGGTCGGGGATAACGACGGCTGGGTGATCACCAGCTACGCCTCCGGCAGTGTAAGGGGGCAGAAGTACGTGGGCGGCTTGGTTGGGAATCATAAGGATGGCCAAATCAGCGCCAGCTACTCTACTGGCGAAGTCACCGGAAGCCACTATATCGGCGGGCTGATCGGGGGCAATGGGGGCATAGTTATCTACACCTATGCCGTTGGCAGAGTGTCCAGCGACGGCAGCATCGCTGCGGCGAAGAGGTATGTCGGGGGCCTGGTTGGGTACAATCCCGGCATCATCGACACCAGCTCCTGGGATATGGAAACCTCCGGACAGCGGGTTGGAATCGGGATTGAAATTGGAGATGGGCGTTCTTCAAACGTGCTTGGCAATACCACTGCCGAGCTTCAATCGCCTGAAGGATACACCGGCCCATACCAGGAGTGGGACGTCACCCTGGGAATCGAGGGGTGGGGAAATACCCCGCATTACAATCTCAGTGACTATTGGGACTTCGGCACGGGCAGCGATTATCCGGCTCTGAAAGTTGACTTCGACGGTGACGGGACGGCGACTTGGCAGGAGTTCGGCAACCAGCGTGGACACGCGCTTGGTCCGGTGCCTGTGCCGGTGGTGGATAACTGCGTGGAATTCATGGCCACCTCCGCTATCACCGGCGTTTGGAGCAGCAACTGCGCGTCCGGCAGCCGGCCCGGCAGCTACGCCCGCTTCTACACCTTCACCTTGACCGAACCGTCGGGAGTGATAATCGACATGGAATCCGGCGATTCCGATACTTACCTCTACCTCTTGCAAGACAGGGGAAGGACAGGACGGGTCCTTGCCAGCCAAGGTTCCAGCAGTAGAAGCTCCAGGATAGAGCATATGTTGGGCGCCGGGGTCTACACCGTCGAGGCAACCACCTACGATAGCGGTCAGACCGGCAGTTTCACGTTAACCGTCAACAGGTTCGCAACCCCTCCACCACCTCCAACGTATACGCCTGTTACGCCTGCGTCTATCCCGACGGCGACTCTGCCCCCACCACATACGCCTGCCTTCATGCCGACTTCGACTCCCATGCCACCGGATCCCACCAACACTCCTGTGCCAACGGCAACAGCAACTCCGGTGCTGGAACCTACCCCTGCTCATGAATCAGCCGGCGCGTGCAGTTACCCGGACGGAGATGCCCCGGGGGATATCAGTATGTTCCTATTGGCGGCTCCGCTGATTGTAATAGGCTGGTCGAAGTTCGGCTCGCGGCGAAGGCGGGACCGGTGACTGAATCCAATCCGATTTTGCCCTGTTCTCTCAATCACGCTTCGTTCAATTGTCGATTCGCGTTGATGAGCAACCCCATTTTCCTTCACGCTGGACTTGGTCCCTCCAATATGGCATTGACAGTTGATCAGACTCGTCTGGCCAGCCAGCTTGAGCGCTAGCCGATGCTGGGGTCTTGGTTGCAACGACTGCCCATAGGCAGAGACTTCCCCTGGTCGTTCCTCGCCCTTGCATTGGTCCTGCTCCTCGCCCTCGCGCTCAGACTGCATGGCGTCAATTGGGACGATGGGTACGGTTTCCACCCGGACGAGCGGGACTTCTACATGCGCGCCGGGTGCATGTATGAAGCCCTGGCCGATGAACCCGGCTACCAGGAATGCGGCTACCTGATCGATTATCCGGACACTACTGCCGGAATCCCCAACCTCCTTGAGTTCCTCGACTCTGAACGCAGTCCGCTCAACCCGCATTGGTTCCCCCTGGGCAGCATCCTCTTGTACCTGCTGCTTCCCCTGCGCGCCGTCATCGAGATGTTCACCGATGTTTCGGCTCTGGACATGCGCTACGTCGGGCGTCCGCTGTCCGCTTTAGCCGACGTTGGTTCGGTGTTCCTGGTGTTCGTGTTGGGCAGGCGCATGTACGGCGTGGGCGTGGGTCTTCTCGCCGCGCTGTTGACCTCGCTGGCTGTAATCAACGTCCAGAACAGCCACTTCTATCGCCCCGAGACCTTCAGCGTTCTGTTCATCCTGGCCAGCTTCTGGGCCATGCTCCGGGTGATGGAGGGACGGCGCTTGCGCGACTCGGCGCTGCTTGGCGTCCTGATCGGCCTGGCTATGGCCCCCAAGGTGAGCGTTTTACCTCTGCTTGCTCCACTGACCCTCGTCTACGGGTCCCGGCTGTGGGATGCCCACGAGGGCCGTCTCTCCGCGGTCACGCCCCGTACTGGCGGCGCCATCGCAGGTCACGCCGCATTGGCCGGAATGTTGGCCCTCGCTGCCTATCTGCTCACCTCGCCCTATTCCCTGCTGGACATCCGAGCCTTCGTTGAAGGTGTGGGCAGCCAGGTTGCGATGGCCAGCACCGCTGGTTCTCTGCCCTTTACTATCCAGTACATCGGCACGCCACCCTTCCTGTACCAACTCCAACAGACGTCGGTCTGGGGGTTCGGCCTGCCCCTCGGTATCCTCGTATGGTTGGCCGTCCCGTTCACCGTCGTCATGGCCGTGATGAGTGGACGGCAGCGGCGCGCCGACCTGCTGATGTTGGCCTGGGTTATCCCGTCCCTGCTGATCCTGGAAAGTTTCGAGGTCCGCTTCCTGCGATACATGGCTCCCCTCGTCCCTTTCCTGGTCTTGATAGGGTCTCGCATGGCGCTCTGGTCGGTCTCCGCAAGCGTGGCTCTGGTCCAACGCAGACGCGAGTTCGCTACGGTTGGAGACAGCAACCGGCGCGGGTCGTTACTCCGGTGTCTGGCAAGGTTCTCCCCGGCGCTGGCGTGGGTTTCCGTTGCGTTGGTCCTTCTGGTGGTTGCAGCTACAGCATTCTACTCTTTCGCTTTCCAGCGGGTATACGCCGGCGACCACCCGGCGGTAGCTGCATCCGGGTGGTTCCACGAAAATGTCCCGGCGGGCACGCCCATCATCAGCGATAACCACTGGGATGAGCACATCCCGAACATGTACCGCTACCGGATGTGGCAGTACCCGGTCTACGAACACGACAACCCGGTCAAAATGCGCCGTCTCGCGGCCCGCCTGTCCGAATCGGACTACCTGGTCTTCTACAGCAACCGCCCCTACAGCAGCGTTGCCAGGGATTCGGACCGTTTTCCCTACAGCCAGACCTATTACCAGCGACTCTTCAACGGAGAACTGGGGTACAGGCTTCACCAGCGTTTCACCTCATACCCCCGCCTGTGGGGCGTAACCTTCCAGCACAACCCCCTGCCGCAGGCCGGCCTCCCGCCTGCCGTGGGCCAACCTGAAGAGGAGCCGGGGTGGCTCACCCTGGACCTCGGGTATGCCGACGACAACGTTGCCGGTTACGATCATCCGCAAGTCCTCGTATTCAAGAACGAAGGCCGCCTTTCCCAGCGTTTTCTGACCGGCAAACTGACAGCCCAGCCCCACCGTGAAGTGGGTCTCCTAATGTCCCCTGAAGAAAAGGCCCGCCAACGCGCCGGCGGGACCTGGTCTGAGATCATTGACAGGGGCGGATGGCCCAACCGTGTCCCAATACTGGCTTGGCTTGGTTTGGTTGAGTTCGTTTACCTGCTCTCCCTGCCCCTGGCCATGTTCCTGTTCCGTCCCCTGCCCGACCGTGGAATCGTTCTGGCCCGGATACTCGGGCTGCTGCTGGTCAGCTATTTCGCCTGGTTGATCGTCAGCTTGGGGTGGGCGGAGTTTTCCCGGACGGCCTTCTACTTGGGTCTCTTGGTCCTGGCCACTCTGTCTGGTGCAATCCTGACTTTCCGCGCCAGGGAAATATGGGTATGGGTGCGCCAGCACTGGCGGGTCCTGCTGTTCGCCGAAGTCCTATTCCTTGTGGCCTTCCTCGCCTTCGTTGCTGTCCGCGCCGCCAACCCCGACCTGTGGCACCCCTGGCGTGGAGGCGAGAAGCCGATGGAGTTTGCCTACCTGAACGCGGTAATTCGCTCTACGTCCATGCCCCCTTATGATCCCTGGCACTCCGGGGGTTATCTGAACTACTACTATTGGGGCTATTTCATTCTCGCCAGCCTGGTACGGGTTACCGGAATCCTTCCCGCCGTGGCCTTCAACCTCGCTGTCCCCCTCTTGTTCGCCCTAACGCTCACTGGCGCCTACTCCGTCGTATACAACCTCACCGAGGGTCTGCGCCAGTCTCAATCCCCCGATGGCGGCTCCATACCGGAAGGTGCTGGAGGTACTCCCCCCACGACATCCTGGCTAAATCGCAACCTCGCCGTCCTGGCCGGGCTGACTGCGGGCCTGTTCGCCTCGGTTATCGGCAATTTGGACGGCATAGTGCAGGTCGCCCAGGGAAGCTGGCGCGCTCTTACCGAAGGCATACCGTTTCCCCCATTCGACTTCTGGCGCAGCAGCCGAATGATTCCCCCACTGGAAGACCTCGAACCGCATCCCCTGGCATTCTGGCTCCCGGACCGCATTCCCGGCCACGCCGACGTTTCATGGCACATAACCGAGTTTCCCTTCTTCACCTTCCTATTCGCCGACCTGCATCCCCACATGATGGTCATCCCGTTTACCCTGCTCCTGATTGGACTGGGACTAAGTCTGGTCGTGGGTTTGAAGGCCAGCGGAATCGCATGGGTCGCCGCGTCCGTTCTTGCTCTGGGAGTAACGCTAGGGTCCCTGTGGGCCGTCAATAGCTGGGACTACCCATCATACTTGCTTCTGGCCGTCGTTCTGGTCGGACTGGCGTCGTGCTTCCTTCCCTGGACGGCTAAGCGAAAGTGGGCTGTTGGCGGCGCACTGATTGGAGCGGTTCTGGCGATGAGCGTACTGGCTTTCCTGCCGTTCCATCAGTCCTACGAGACCTTCCAGACGGGAATCGAACCGTCGAAGTGGCGCACCCCGATTCACAGCTTCATCGGTGTCCACGGCCTGTTCCTCCTTATATCCGGCACGTTTCTGTTAGTGCGGACCCGCCGCACCCTTGTCCAGATTGGTCTCTGGGCGCTACGGAGAAGAGATTTTTCTGAGGATGCCGGCGTCCGTAACTCCTGTATCAGAATCCCCGCGGCGGTAGTTCTGTCAGGAACTGCCGCGGCAATGTACTTGGCGGCGGCAGGCTACTGGACCGCGGCCATTTTGGTGGCGCTGGCGGCCTTGGTAGCCCTGACTGCGGTTCAGGAAATGATGTCGGGCGGAGTCGGACGCCCCTGGTCCATCACGCCCCTGGTCCTGGCGGCGATGGCTCTGGCAATCGGCGCAGGCGTGGACGTCGTGCGCATAGAGGGAGACATCGGACGCATGAATACCCAGTTCAAGTATTACCTTGAGATGTGGATATTGCTCAGCCTGGCCTCTGCGTTCTTCCTGTGGCAGCTAGTGGGCCTCCATCGTAAAAACTTCGGGTGGGCCAAAGCTATATGGACGGCAGTGTTGTTGCTATTCGTGGGGTCAAGCCTCATCTATACAGTGATGGGCGCCAAGTCCCGCATCGCTGACCGATTCTCCGATGGTCCAATCACTCTGAATGGCGCCGACTATATGACGCGAGCCGTCCACTGGGAAAAGGACCGTCCGCTGATCTTGAAAAATGACCTGGAGGCCATCCGGTGGCTGCAAGACAATGTCCGAGGTTCCCCGGTGGTCCTGGAGGCCCACGGAGACCAGTACCACTGGAACAGCCGTATTTCCAACTATACCGGGTTGCCCACGGTTCTCGGATGGCCCTGGCACCAGATACAGCAGAGGATGGCCTATGACTTCTCAGTGCGGGAACGGGCGACCGCGGTGACAGAGCTTTATGAGACCTGGGATGTGACTCGGGCCCAGGGCCTCCTCGACGAGTATGAGATCACATACATCGTCGTTGGTGAGTTGGAGCGGGCCTATTACAGCCCGGCAGGACTGCATAAGTTTCAAATCATGGCTCGATCAGGAATTCTCCAACCCGTGTTCCAGAACGAAGGAGTGGTGATATATCAGAGATAGTGTCGCAAATTGGATGGTTTCATTCCCGTCCCCCGCCGTCATTGCCGCGAAATCGGGAATCCACCTGCCGTTGTTGGGCGACTGGACCACTGGAACGGAACGTTGCCTATATCAGAAGGTCAATTGGGGCCTGCCAGGGCCGGTTGTCATAACGAAATTAACGCTGAATACCAAGTCTAAACCATTGACAGACCATTAACATAATTGCTAATGTATAGCCGGAATTTGAAAGAAGTATAAAACAGGAGCGAGCTAGATCGAGACCATAGCCATTATCAGAGACCTGTCTATAATCGTGGTCACTGCGTCTCTAACGATTTTCCTTATCGTGTGGAGCATTTGGCTGTTTCGTCTGTACCGCTCGGTCCGGAGGATCGTCGGCAATGTCGAGGACATGTCCTCTATCGTTTTGACTCGGGTGGTTGAGCCATTGTCAGCCCTCCCTTCGATTGCAGACATAGGCAAAGCCGTTATGGGACTATTTCAACGATTCACATCCCGAGACGAAAGAGATGAGAAAGATGGCGGGGAATAAGTTAGTCATAGGTTTGGCTGCCGGGGCGCTTATAGGCGCGGTGGCAGGGTTGCTGATCGCGCCCAAAACGGTCAGCAAGTCCCGCCGGATGGTCGCTTCCAGGGTTGTGCCCGAGGAAGAAACCGGTGGCCCCGTCAACGGAGTCGTCAGTTAGTTTTCGGACCAGGGACGTTTGGCGCGTCTCTGCGGTCCCCAATGTGGTGGTAGGTGGCTGGCTCTGCCCATACGGCGAAAGCCTGGAACATGGGCCGGTGCCTCAATCGACTGGCCCTTCTCTGACCAGGCGAGCGGCTAAGTAGTGTAGTGCCAGTGTTGTGTGGACTTAGCGGCGGTCAGGGAAGGGCCGGACTAATTTTACGACAGACCCTTCCACTTCGGATACGATCCGAGGACTTTTATTGACCCATTTTTCCCACGGATCGCCTCTATTGACTCTTGGATTCTGGAGTCCGTCTGATGACCGTCGCAGTCGATTAGAAATATATACTCGCCCAGTGACTGTTTGGTGGGGCGGGACTCGATTTTTGCGAGGTTTATGCCGCGTCGCGCGAACTCGCCCAGCGCTTGGTAGAGTATCCCAGGCGCATCTTCCTGGAATGAAAGACACATTGAGGTCTTGTCCCAGCCGGTCGGGGGATGGTCCTCCTTGTCCAGGACTACGAAGCGGGTTGCGTTGTTGGGATTGTCCTGAATGTTGCTCCCGATGATCTCCACCTCATAGAGAGTGGCTGCCCTTCTGGGCGCGATGGCGGCAGCGATTAGCGCGCTCTCCTTCATGTCAACCACCGCTGCCGCATTGCTCAGTGACGCCATCTGCTGTACGCCGGGGAAGCAACGCTGCAGAAACTCCCGGCATTGCCCGAGAGACTGTGGATGGGAATAGATCACTTCCAGGTCCGATGGGCGCGCTCCGGCCTTGGCCATCAGGAAATGCTGTATGGGCAGGACAATCTCCTGGCGGATGTAAAGCCCGGACTGGCTGATCAACAAATCCAGGGTAAAGTTCACTGCGCCTTCCAGGCTGTTCTCAATGGGTACAACCCCTTGATCAGTGATTCCCGAGGAAACGGCAAGGCCCACGGCAGCGATGGTAGGAAAAGACTGGAGGTCGGCCTCGGGGTCGTAAAGGGTGGCCGCCTCTTCGGTATAGGTCCCGGCAGGCCCCAGGTAGGCAACGCTTCTCGGCATTGTTAGCCCCCTGTAAGAATGTCGTACACTTCCTGTTGGTCGTCGGCCGTCACCACCAGGAACAATTCGTCCCCTGCCTCCACCACCATCGTGTCCGAAGGCAAGTGGGTTTGGTCCCGCTTTGTGATCATGCAGATGTAGTTGTGTGGAGGCAGGTCAACTTCCACTGGGGACATGCCCACTATCGATGAGTCTGCCGGGACCGACACACTGACTAACTCCGTGCCTTCAGGGGCCAGGTCGCTGATATGGACCATTGGCTGCCCCGGGATTCCTTCTTCAAGGGCTACAACGGCCGGGTGAACCGCGTCGACCACCACATCGACGCCGAGCCGTTCGAATATGGACCGGTTGTTTGAGTCTCGGATCAGGGCCAGCACTCTGGGAGTCTTGAAGACGTTCTTCGCCACTTGACAGGCGACCAGGTTGGTTGCGTCGCTTCCGGTGGCAGCGATGAGCACATCGGCCCGTGAGGCGCCCGCGTCATCAAGGACCGACTGGTCTGCGCCGTCACCGCACCGGGCTATGGGCCCGATTTCCTCAACGATCAGCCGGAAACGAGGCTGGTCCTTTTCGATGATCAGGACTTCGTGGCCGGCTGATACGAGGGCCTTCGTTAGGCTGAAGCCCACCTCGCTGCCGCCTACGACTATCGTGAACATGGCATCCGGGCTAGAGTTCGATAGCCTGTTGTATGTCTTGGGTCATTCTGGTAAGGCCCCCCACAACCTTCATCCCCAAGCCCGTGTAGAGTTGCTGAAGATAAGGATTCTCCAGGCGGCAGACAACTCTGGGGACTTCGTGGGTGTGGATTGCTATCTGGGCGGTCAGAGCGTTCAGGTGGTCGTCTCCGGACAGGGCAAGAAAGACGTCTGCGTGACCTACATCCCCTTGGCGCAGGAAATCTTGCAGGTCCGGTGCGGCGACGAATACTGTTTCCAGGCCTGGAAAATTGGAGACGGCATCCAGCCACTCCCGGTTTTCCGAGATTATGGTGACACGGTTCCCGGTCTGGATTAGGCCGGGTATCAGCGACTCTGTAAGTCTCCCACAGCCCAGGATCAGTACCCGCACGTTCTCCTTCAATTGAGGGTGGCCTCAGACAGTTGTGTGTTCTGGAGCGCCCTGGCGGGAGAATATTACCTGGCAGGGTGCATTATCAAGCACATAGTTGGCCGTATTGCCCACCCTGCAGGCCCCAAACCTGCGCCGGTAGGGAATACCAAGGACAACGGCGTCAATCCCCCTTCCCTCGGCCTCCACTACGATAGCCGGTCCAGCTTGGCGTGCCCGCACGGACCTGGCGTGGACTTCCTTGCACTTCTCTTCGTGGCCTATGGCCTCCATCCGGGCCAGGATCCTTTCGCCGTTGTCAACCGATTCTGGAGACGCCTCCTCCAAAGGAAGGCTCATTGGGACTTCGATTACGTGAAGTGCATAAAGCTGCGACTTCGACTTCCGGGCCAATTGGCAAGCCCAACGGAAAGTCTGCTCACTGATTTCACCCCCGCACACAGGCACCAATATCCGGTCGGATTCCGACTTGGACCGTGCTTTCAAGCGCATCTGGTTCCTTCTCCCATCCCATCTATCTCACCCCCAAAATTATACTTGGGCGCGAGTCTCCAAATCAACATAATCCACAACTCGTCAGTGTCTAAGCTTGGTTGAGGAAAGCAGGGCAACCACGAGGGTTGCCCCTACATTGCGGTTAATCGGTGGTTGCAAGGGCGCCCTTGTTGGCGCCCTGAGGCAAAATGAGACGCTACCCGCAACTCTACGTCTCTACCGGTTGCGACAGGGTATGTGAGATAGCCATTCCTGGTAGAATACGCCGTCATGTACATGATGGATCCCCATAAATGTGGACCGACGGCCAGTGGATGTACACTCCATTACTCGACCGCCAGTTCGTACAATTCCCCCAGGTGCTCGTTGGTGCCGGCGACAATCAAAACATCTCCAGGCTGCACCTCTTCATCATCGGCAGGGTTCATGATGTAGGTCCGGCCGCGGCGTATGGCCAACACCGACAGGTTGTACCTGTCTGATGAGTCGCGCAGGCCCGTTTCCTCTAGTGTCTTGTGGTGCATGGACTCAGGGGGGCGCATCTTGCATATTCCGAAATTGGGCACTATGGGCATGTAGTCAAGGGCGCCCAAGTCGAACCCCACATGGGCGGCCCGGATCCCGCTCTCCATTTCCGGGTGAATTATTTTGTCAGCCCCAATGCGTTCCAGCGTTGAGCCATGAATGTCGCTGGCGGCCCGCGCTATCACGTAGGGCACTCCTATGCCTTTCATGAGCGCCGTAACCAGGATGCTCGTCTGGATATTGTTCCCCCCCATCGCCACGACGGCAACGTCGTAGTCGGACACCTCGAATTCCTTGAGGACAGACTCGTTGGTGGCATCCGCCCAGACTGCATAGGTCACCTGGCCCAGCATCTCTTGGATTTTTTCCTCGTCGATGTCGATAGCAAGCACGTCATGTCCCGTCTGATAGAGTTCCCTGGCAATGGTGGAGCCGAACCTCCCCAGACCGACGACGCAGACCTGTTTCCTCACTTCTTGCCCTCCTCTACCCGATCCTGACCCTCTCTTTGGCGAATCTGTAGATGGTGGTCTCTTCCTTCGCCACCAGCGCAAGGGCCAGCGTCATCGGGCCCACTCTGCCAATGAACATCGCGGCCATGAATATGCATTTGCCGGCCAGACTCAGGTCGGGAACTATTCCTGTCGAAGAGCCGTTGGTCCCCAGTGCGGATACCACGTCGAACAGCAGGTCTATGAACGGAATTTCCCGGTCCGTTATGGTCAAAGTCGGCACCATGACGGCCAGCAACCCGAATCCCAGGGCCGTGACCGTGATGGCGCGGAGCACCTGGAAGTGGTGGATTTGCCGCCCGAAGGCTTCTGCATCCGGCCGGCCCCGGAGTGATGACATTACAACAGCTATGATGACCGCGACCGTCACCACCTTTATGCCCCCGGCCACCGACCCCGCAGAGCCTCCGATGAACATCAGCACTGGGAAGGTCAGCTTGGTGAAGTCGTCCACATGACCGAAGTCCACCGCCGCGAACCCTGCTGTACGTCCGCTTACTGAGTGAAAGATGGCCGAGACCATCTTGTCCCTGATGCTCAGATGCTCGATCGTCCCCGCATACTCTGCCAGGAAGAATATTCCCGCGCCGAAAGCCCACAGGAACAGGCTTGTGACGATGACCATCTTGCTGTCTAGGCTGAGGGTGACGAACCTCCGACGTCTTCCTACGTCCACCAACACAGTCCACCCTATCCCCCCCAGGATTATCATGATGGTCAGCAGTCCCATTATGAACCACGCGGACGATAACCGCGCCAGTCCGCTTCCGAAGGGGTCCTCGGGCAGTATGGAAAAACCCGCGTTGTTGAAGGCCGATACTGAGAGAAACAGGGACTGCCATGCGCTTTCCACCAGGCCCATCCCGTCCAACCCGCGAATGTGGAGGAACATCAGGCCCGCTCCTACCAGGTAGAAGCCGAACACCACCAGGACGATGTTGCGTGTCATCTGCCGGAGACCCGCTATCCTCTCCGCGCCGATGCTCTCCCGTACCGCGAGCCGTTCCGAAAAGGAAGCGTTGTGCCCCATGAGCGCCAGCAGGAATGCGGATACTACCATGAATCCCAGCCCCCCTACCAGCATCAAAGCAAAGATCACTACCTGCCCGAACGGACTCCAGTAGGTGGGGGTGTTCTCCACGATGTGGCCGGTCACGGTGACGGCGGAAACTGAGGTGAAGAAAGCAGTGTCTAAAGAAGTGAAGTCCACTCCGTTACGCGACACTGGAAGCGCTAACAGCGCCCCTCCCACTGCTATGAGAACAAGGAAACCGAGGATCGGAACATAGATCGATGACAGAAATCTGTGCGGTCGCCGCTCAGGGGCAATGCGAGGTGCGGATGGCCGGGATTCCCGCAAACGGGGTTGCTGAATCACAGTCGTTCCAGCCCTGCTCATAGGGCCTGTCGCCACCTGACTCTCCCCCAATACCTATGATGGGACAACCACCCGACGAGAGGGGACCCGGACAAACCGGATGACGGCTAGGATTCTAGTTGCTCGCCTCTGGTTAGTCAACGAGTCCATGTCATCCAGTAGCGCTGCAATTCAGGGTCTGCTCCCGGCTCGACCGGGAGTGGTCCCGACCCCAACCCCACCTGTCTCGCCACCCCCACCTGTCATTCCCGCGAAAGCGGGAATCCATACCTACCTGGACATAATGGACGTGACATTGCAAAGACCCTGGTCATCTGCCCATGCCAGGCTCCCACCTCAGACACGGTAGCCGGCTCTCCTTGTGTGCTAAGATAGAGTCGATTCGTGATTGATCCGAGGTGATTGCACATGGCGACTACCTCCCGGCACGTGGAGCTAAGATTCGACGCGGTGGCCATCGACCGTAAGTGGCAGGACCGTTGGGAGCGGGACGGCCTGCACCGGGTGAGCACGGAAGACAGCCGCCCCAAGTGGTACGAGATGGTCATGTATCCCTACCCCTCCGGCGATCTCCACATCGGCCATTGGTACAACTACGCCCCCGCCGACTGCCATGCCCGCTTCCGTCGTATGCAGGGGTACAATGTGCTCCATCCCATTGGCTTCGACGCCTTCGGCCTGCCCGCGGAGAACGCTGCCATCAGCAGGGGGATCCACCCCCACGAATGGACCATCAGCAACATTGAGAATATGCGCCGCCAATTGCGGTCTATCGGCGCAATCTACGACTGGGAGCGGGAAATCATCTGCTGCCTCCCTGAATACTATCACTGGAACCAGTGGTTCTTCCTCAAGTTCTACGAGCATGGCCTGGCATACCGCGCCGAAGCCCCGGTGGTCTGGTGCACCTCCTGCCGGACCGTCCTCGCCAACGAGCAGGTGGTCAACGGCAACTGTGAGCGCTGCGGGACGGCAATTACCCGCCGCGACCTGGAGCAGTGGTTCTTCCGCATCACCGACTACGCCGACCGCCTCCTCGACTTCGACGGCCTCGTGGACTGGCCCGAGAAGATTCTCACCATGCAGCACAACTGGATCGGGCGCAGTGAGGGTGTCCAGATCTCCTTTGACATCTCGGACTATGGCCTGGAGGAAAAGGAGTTTTCCACCTTCACTACTCGGGTCGACACCATATTCGGCGTTACGTTTGTAGTGCTTGCCCCTGAGCATCCCCTGGTCCCTCAGTTGACCACCGACGCACAGCGGGAAGCCGTCGAGGCTTACGTCGATGAAGCCCGGCGCACGTCCGAAATAGACCGCCTCTCCACCGAGCGGGAAAAGACCGGCGTCTTTCTCGGCTCCTACGCCGTCAACCGCCTCAACGGGGAAAGGGTTCCCATCTTCACCAGTGACTATGTCCTAATGACCTACGGCACCGGCGCGGTCATGGGCGTCCCGGCCCACGACTCCCGGGACTTCGAGTTCGCCAGGAAATACAACCTACCGGTGCGCATCGTAATCGCGCCCATCGAATGGGACGGCAGCGAGCCGACCCAGGCTTACCTCGGCAACGGCTTTATGACCAACTCCGGACGCTACGAAGGCATGACCAACGAGGAGGGCACCGAGGCCATTGCCGACGACGTGGAGAAACGCGGCTGGGGCCATCGGGCCGTCTCGTATCGGGTCCGGGACTGGCTCATCTCCCGCCAACGCTACTGGGGCACGCCCATCCCCGTCGTCTATTGCGACGATTGCGGCATCGTTCCCGTGCCCGAATCAGAGTTGCCGGTGCTGTTGCCGACCGATGCCGACTTTATCCCCACCGGAGGCCAGTCGCCACTGGCATCCAACTCCGAGTTTCTGAACACCACCTGCTGCCAATGTGGCGGTCCCGCGCGGCGCGAGACCGACACTATGGACACCTTCTTCGATTCTTCATGGTACATGCTCCGCTACCTTTCGCCGAACTACGGCCGCGGCCCCTTCGACCCTGAAGTGATCAGGAATTGGATGGCCGTGGACCAGTACACCGGCGGCGCGGAGCACGCCGTTATGCACCTCCTCTACTCCCGGTTCTTCATCAAGGGCCTTCACGACATGGGAATCCTCAACTTTGAGGAGCCCTTCCTGCGGCTCTTCAACCAGGGCGTCATCCTCGGTGAAGACCACGAGAAGATGAGCAAGAGCAGGGGCAATGTGGTCAACCCCGACGAGGTGGTGGACGTAATGGGCGCCGATGCGGTGCGGTGCTTCCTGATGTTCATCGGCCCGTGGGACCAAGGCGGACCGTGGAGCGAGGTCGGGATCAACGGCGTCGCCCGCTGGCTCAACAGAGTCTGGGACATTCTCGGCCGCGACCCGGCGGAACTGGACACGGCCGACAAAGCCGCGGCCCGCGTCCCCGGAGATGCTTCCCGCGACACCATCCGCCTGCTCCACCAGACCATCCGCCGCTGCCACAACGACCTGGACAGGTTCAAGTTCAATACCGCCATAGCAGGACTGATGGAATTGTCCAACCACATGAACCGCGTCTGGTCCGAAGCCAGTGTCGATGGCGATACCTGGGCCGAGTGCGTCGAGAAGTTCCTCCTGATGTTGGCCCCCATCGCACCCCATGTATCAGAAGAAATGTGGGAGCGTGCCGGACACCAGTACAGTATCCACCAGAAGCCATTCCCTGCGTGGGACGACGACCTTGCCGCCGAGGAGATGATTACCCTGGTGGTCCAGGTCAACGGCAGGGTTCGGGACCGTATAGAGGCCCCTGCGGACATTGAGGAAGAAGACGCCAGGCAACTTGCCCTGTCCAGCCCCCGAATCCAGACCTACACTAAAGGAAAGTCTATCGACAACACCTTCTACGTCCCCGGCCGCCTGGTCAATATCGTCGTCAAGTAGGAGTCCAGGCGGCCGGGGACTTCCCTGGCGTCATGCCGGAGCGAAACGATTGCTCCACAGCCCAAACTTCTACGGAGGTCTGCCATGACAACTCAAGTCCAACCCAAAGACAAGACCGTCACCGCCAATGGCCTGAAGCTCAATTACCTCGACTGGGGCAACGAGAGCGCAACTCCGATGGTGCTCCTCCACGGCCTGCGGGGTCACCGCCACTCATGGGACGACTTCTCCGCCTCCGTCTGCCGGGACTTCCACGTTCTGGCCCTTGACCAGCGTGGCCGCGGCGACAGCGATTGGACGCCCGACGGCGACTACAGCACCGACGCCTATGTGGCCGACCTGGTTGCTTTCAGCGACGTCCTTGGTCTGGACAAATTCGTGCTGGTCGGCCACTCGATGGGGGGTCGCAACAGCATGACATTCGGCGGCAGGTATCCGGAGAGACTGGAAAAGCTGGTCGTCGTGGACGTGGGGCCGGAGTCGGACCCGAGGGGCGGCGCTCGCATCGCCAGGGAGATTATCAACGTCCCCGAGGAGTTCGATTCCTTTGAGGCCGTCGTTGAGTACATGGGCAAACAGAACCGCTTCGCCTCTGATGCCGTGATGCGTCGCCGCCTCACCTACGCCACGAAGGAGCTGCCCGGCGGCAAGATTGGCTGGCGCTACGATTTGGCCATCCGCGAGGCCCGGCGCCAGGGCATCTCTACTCCCCAGGAAGACCTCTGGCCAGCTCTGTCCAAGATCACCTGTCCCACCCTGATAGTGCGGGGAACGGAGACCGACCTTCTGACCCGCGAAGTGGCCCAGCGCATGGTGGACACTTTCCCCGACGCCCAGCTTGTAGAGATTCCCAGGGCTGGCCACATGGTCTTTGAAGACAACCCGGAAGACTTCATCGAGGCGGTCAAGCACTTTCTCTAGCCCGGAGGCGAGAAAATGGTCCAGGACCGGAACTCTAGACCTGGCAGCGCCGGAGACGTGGCAATCGGAATCCACGGCGTGGAGACCTGGACGCCCCCAGAAGACCAGACCGGCGACGGTATCATGTTCCGCACCACCAGGGGAGACCTGCGCGCTATCCGGCACGGCGCGCCGGACTCCGACCTGGCAGTGGTCTGGGTCTGCGGCGCGCGCGGCGGGTTCGGCGGCCCTGGGCCCGGGACCTACTCCCGTCTCGCCGAAAGCTTCCGGGAGCAGGGAATCTCCTCGCTGCGTCTCGACTACCGCTATCCCAACGACCTGTTCGAGTGCTTCCTTGACCTGATGGTGGCCGTGGAGTTCCTCAAGGACACCGGCTACGGTCCGGTGGTGGTTGTGGGCCACTCCTTCGGCGGCGCGGTGGTTATCACCGCCGGAGCCGTCAATCCCCACATTAAGGGGGTGGTCTGCCTCTCCTCTCAGACCTTCGGGGCTGACCGGGTCTGGCAGGTTTCGCCGCGTCCCATCCTGCTGGTCCACGGCAAGGCCGACACCCGCCTGCCATTCTATTGCTCCCAGCAGATATACGACCGGGCGCAGGAGCCGAAGCAGCTCGTGTTCTACGACGGGGCCGAACACCGGCTGGAAGAATGCCGCGAGGAGTTGGAGACGCTCCTTTCCGGCTGGATACCCGAAACCCTGCGTGCTCCCATGCCGGAAATCCCCGCCTGACCGGTCATGCAGGGCTACCGCATTCTAATTAGGGACGTTCATCGCAAGCGCTTCAGGGAGAAGAAATGTCACCCTGAGCTTGCCGGGGGGTCTGGAATTCTCGTTCAACACCCTGGTTGGAC
>DAOUJS010000046.1:0-204410 GCA_034422355.1 Dehalococcoidia bacterium
CGGCACAGCGCCAGCAACCGCTCCTCCAGCGCCAACTGTCCCTGGGATGGAGGGCGTCCCCCGGCCGCCGCCCATTCCCGGCCTTTGGCGTAAAGCCGTTGCACTCCCGATGCCCACCGGGCCAGCCCGGCGTCTTCCGGGTGCAACTCCTGCAGCGCGTGAATGTCCCGCAGCAGGTGGACCCAACACCTCTGCTTGAGTCCGGGGTAGTGGTGGTAAGCTGCGTAGAAGTCACTCACCAGAACCCCGCCAAACTCCCCTCCCAGGACCTCGTCCACCACCTCCCCGCTCCGGCCCCGGCGCAGGAAGAACCGCTCCCCAGGCGTGCTGAAAGTCCAGACGTAGCCGTTTCTCCCGTCCTCCCGCCAACCCGTCTCATCAGCGTGGACCACCGGGCTGGAACGGATGCGCTCCAGGATCTGGCCCGCTTCCCGTCCTCCCTGCCGGGCAACCTGGTGCATAGCCCGGACGATGGCTCCAACGCTCAGTTTCAACTGATGAAACACTCGCAGATACCATTGGATGGTCCTCAGGGGCAGCCGTCCCTCTTCCCGCAGGGTCGCCATCAGGCTCACCAGGTTGATTCCAAGACGTTGGCGGCCCGCGGCCAGACCTTGCAGAGGGTCCTGGGGCAGCCGCCGCTTCCGGCACAAGGGACATGTCCGGGCTATGAATACGTGCTCTGTGACTTCCGCCGGGGCTGCCGGAATGTCTATGACTTCCCGGGTCCGCTGCACCCAGCCCCCGGCGAGAGCGGTATGGCATTCGGGGCAAGACTCCGGGGCGTGGACCATCCGCCCGGTGGGTTCCATCCGCAACCGGGCGAAGCCGTGGGGCCGCTTCTTGCGCGGCTTCTTTTCGTCCGCCGCCGGCTTCTTGCGCCTGGCGGCCGGCTTATGCCCCGGCATCCGGGCCCCCGGCCCGCCACCGGACAGCCGGGCTTCCAGGCTCTCGACTCGCTGTCTCAGTTCCGCGATAATCTCCAGCAGGGTTTCCCGGCTCGCTTGGTTCAGGTCCACTTCCCTTTCCATAGCTCTCTTATGCCACAACCGTGCCCCCAACGCCAGCCTTTTTCAGAGACAAGCCAACTTTCAGTCATTTCACCTCATCAACTCTGAACAGTTACGACAATTGCCTCAAGGTTGCCCGCAGGTACGGGCTGTGTTAAATTTAGGTCAACACATCCTGAATTGAGGTGAGTTGAATGGCGTATGTGACCCCACGTGAGGGAGAGAACCCCGAGAGCCTGGTCAATCGCTTCAGGGCCTCGGTGCAGCACTCGGGCATCCTGCGGGAGTTGAAGGATCGGCGGTTCTTCCGCTCCAAGGCGCAGAAGGAACGGCTGGCCGCCCAGCGGGCCGCCCGCCGTCGCCGCCGCCAGCACCGGCGATAAACCTTCCGTCTCCCCAGTCCGTTTCCCTTCCTGGCGGGGGAACCGTCTAAGGGGAAAACGGGTTCGTGACTTTACGAAGCCCCATTCTGTTAAAGGATGGGGCTTCCGCGTTACAGAGGGATGCGCATTAGCTCCTCGGAGAAGATCAGTTGCCCATCATAGATGCGGCGGATGTCTCCGATCCCCTTCTTCATCGGACCGTGCCCGGACAGGTGCGGGCCGATATGCACCAGCACCAGCTTGGCAACCCCCGCCTCCTGGGCCATGCGGGCCGCTCCGAGGGTGCCGCACTGTCCGCCCGCCTCACCGTTCTCATCCATGACCTCCTGGTCGTCCCAGCACATGCACAGCATCATGTCCGCTCCCCGGGCCAGTTCCGTCACGGTGTCGCAGGGCTGGGTGTCACCCGTGAACACGATGCTCCCCTCCGCGGTGTCAACCCTGTACGCTAGTGAGTCCAGCCAGGGCTGGACATGCTCGGCATGGGCCGATGTCACGCTCCACGCGGCTCCCCTATGCACCGGGCCGGGGGCAACGTCCCTGGCGCTGACCGAGGGAGGCTTCCGGGGGAGCGTCCCGCCCCGGTTGACGTGGACCCGCTGGCTGAGGGGGTGGTTCACGCGGGCCATCCAGTCGTGGGTGAAGACGCCGTTCTCCCCGATGATACCGTCGGTGATCTTTTCCGTCAGCGTGGGGCCGAACACATGAAGCTGGTTCTCCCTGCCGATGCTCTGGTCCCAACGGCAGAGGAGGAAGCACGGATAGTCGATGTCGTGGTCGAAGTGATGGTGGGTGAAGAAGAGGTAATCGACCTGGGTGGGGAACAGCCCAGCCTTGACCAGCTTGTGAGTGGCCGCCGGGCCGCAGTCGAACATGAGCAGGTCGTCCCCTACTTTCAGGACATGGGAACTGCCGAACCGGGCTGGAGTGGGGGTCGGAGTGCCTCCGCCGAGGACATAGATTTCTACCATATTGTCTCCTGTAGATAGGCTTGGTATGCCGTGTTGTGGAAGGGTGTCTTTAGTCACATGACTGGGGGTTACGGGTGCTATTTTATGGGGAAACCTGCCCAAAGCCCTGGGTCATGCCGGGATTTCCAGCCCTGAGTCAATACGCCCCGGATGTCGACCTTAGACTCTCTGGCCATGCCCCGGGGTCTGGCAGGAAGGAGTTGAATCGCAAGCAGTAATCCCCAGGAAATTGCGATGCTTAAGGACCGTCGCAGGCCATGATATTACATATTACGCTATTCGCTACCATATTGCGAGATTGACAACCGAAAAAGACTCCAATATGATTGATTTTGTCACTCTTGGGCATAATTGTTGAGGAGTCAGGGCAAATGGACGAACTGGACCGCAGAATCATCAGTCTGTTGCAGATGGATGGAAGGGCATCCAACGCCAAGATCGCGCGGGAAGTGGGCGTAAGCGAAGGAACAGTGCGCAGGCGGTTGCGGCGATTGATTCAAGAGGACGTGGTGAAAGTGATAGCGGTGCCCAATCTGGAGAAGCTTGGTTACGCCACCACAGCCCTCATCGGCCTGCAAACCGGTCCCGGCAAGTCCGACGCAGTGGCGGAATCCATCGCAAACTTGGATGAGGCCCACTACGTGGCCATCACCACCGGCGCATACGACGTTTTCATCTGGGCCGGTCTGGAGTCGGCTGAGAGTCTGGGAACGTTTCTGCGCACCAAGGTGGGCACCATAGACGGGGTCCAACGGACGGAGACATTCGTCAACCTGGCTATCAAGAAGCGTACATACGGCCTGGTCCTCTAGGACTATATCCAAGTACCGCAAAACCAAACGCTATGCTATAATTTCCTGCGATAAGCGCCGGGGATAACGACTCAAACCGGCGCTGGCGTTCCCGAACCGCCAATTCCAGAAGGAGCGATCCAGAATGACTTACATAATCACCGAACCGTGTGTTGGTCTGAAAGACTCGGCCTGTGTAGATGTATGTCCCGTTGACTGCATCTACACCCGAGAGGAAGACGAGATGTACTACATCAGCCCGGATGAGTGCATCGACTGCGCCGCCTGCGAGCCTGTATGCCCTGTAACGGCCATCTTCGCTGAGGATGCGGTGCCGCCGGAATGGGCGCACTACATCCAAATGAACTACGACTATTTCAAGGACAAGGACCCCAACGAACTCATGCGCAAGTAGTCCCGGACCCAGGACCGCGGCACAGAGCACGAAAAGACCTTTGAGGGCGCAGCCCTCAAAGGTCTTTTCGTTGAGCGTAGACCAGCCCTTATCCCAGGTCGTCCAGGCAGTCCGCCAGGGGCTTGTTGATGCAGGTGAAGATTGGGGTATCGCGTTCCGTGTATGGGCGGGCCTCAGACTCCCGCAGGTCGCTGACAAGGTCCAGGAAGTTCGCCGGGTCGTCGCTCTCGAACCCCAGCACGAATTCCTGGTCGTCGATACCGAATGAATAAGCAGTGCTGATCTTCACATCCGGGTAGCGGTGACCGATGGCGAAGTGCTCGCCCATGAGACGCTGGCGCTCCGCCAGCGGCAGTTGGTACCAATCATGGGTCTTGACGAATGGATAGAGGAAGAGGTACTTGCGGCCGATGATGCGCATGGTGCTGGAAGTTCCCTCTTGACCCTCGTGCCGGTGGGTGTCCACGTAAGGTGAACGACGGGTCATGGCTAGGTAGGAATGGGGAATTTCCAGGTATTTGCCTAGTTCCGTATGGTTGACGCGGGCCATCAGTTCATTGATGGGTTCCAGGTCGCGGGCAATCTTCCAGAGAGCAAAGTCCACATCTCCCCGTGTGCCGACCAAACTGTAGCTGGCCATAGTCACCCGGTCGGCGTACTCAGCTGCCACCTCGCAAAATTCCCGCTTGCTGTCGTTTCGGTCTCCTGGGGACAGTCGTCGCCACTCCGGGGCAACCTTGAAGAAAGAATACTTTACGAAGTCCCGTCTGCCTTCCTGGGCTGTGGACATTGGCAACCCTCCCATGCAAGCGTATCTGTTAATCAATAATATCAACCCAGTTCCTGTGCGACAACGCATAGGTGTGAGATAGCGCCCCCGCATAGGCTGGGGAAGGCGGCTTATCACAATGCGGTTGCGGCGGTGACGCCAGGTGCTAAAATTCACAGGGCTACCAGACGGAAGAACCGAAGAGGTGAGACCATGGTCGAACTGGGAAGCGGAGAGTACACATACGAGGTGGCCGAGGGTTGGGGAACGCTGCCCGATGGGTGGTCCTTCAAGGAAGCGGCTGCTGTGGGTGTGGACTCCAACGACAACGTGTACGTGTTCAACCGGGGGGAGCACCCGATGATCGTGTTCGACCGGGATGGCAACTTCCTCCGTTCCTGGGGCGAAGGCGTGTTTCCCAGGGCCCACGGCATCACCATGATGCCCGATGACACCATATTCTGCTCCGACGACGGCGATCACACCGTGCGGAAGTGTACCCTGGACGGCGAAGTCTTGTTCACCCTCGGCGTGAGCGGCAAGCCCGCTCCCTTTATGAGCGGCGACCCCTTCAACAGGTGTACCCACGTGGCAATGGACCCGGCCACCGGAGAGTTCTACGTCTCCGACGGCTACGGCAATGCCCGCGTACACAAGTATTCGCCCGATGGAAACCTGCTATTCTCCTGGGGCGAGCCGGGCACCGGGCCAGGCCAGTTCAACATCGCCCACAACGTCTGCACTGACAAGGACGGCTGGGTCTACGTGGCCGACCGGGAGAACCATCGCATCCAGGTGTTCGACAAGAACGGCAAGTTCGAGACTCAATGGATTAACATGGCCCGGCCCTGCGGACTATACATCGACAAGTCCGGCGACCAGCGGGTATATGTTGGGGAGCTGGGCGCAGCCATCGGAGCCAACGACCAAGCCTACGGTCTCGGCCCCAGAATCACCATTATGGACATCCAGGGCAACGAACTGGTCCGGCTGGGCGATGGGCCTGAAGGTGAGGCCCCGGGGCAGTTCATCGCGCCCCACGGCGTCTGCATCGACTCCCGCGGCGACATCTACGTCGGAGAGGTCTCCTGGACGCACACCGGCAGTCACCTCAGCCCTCCACGTGAGGTCCGCTCCCTGCAAAAGCTGGTGAAGGAGGGATAACGCAGTATGGTGCAACCAAATGTTGCCGGACCTGACCCCAAGAGTGTGGAGGACTACCGGCAACAGGCCCGCGATTTCCTGGCCAAGAGTTGGGAGTATCTGGATGGTGACGACTTGCACCAGGCGTCAGAGAAGGGATGGGGCGCGGCGGCATGGATGGCCAAGGCCGTCGCAGAGACTCAGGGATGGGAGTATGAACGTCACGGACAGTTTAGCGTTGTGCTGAACAACGCGAGCATCTTAACCGGCGACGACCGTCTCCGCGGACTGCGCAGCATTGCCAACGAATTGCACGGGAACTTTTACACGCGGAAGCAGTTCTTGGATACCGAGATTGTCAGGAGGGATTTGGGCAGCATTGCGGAACTGCTGGACATACTAGAGCCGCTCACCCGGGCAAGTGGTTAGGAGTGGAAACAGTAATGCCAACCTTTCTGTAAGCACGGAGGCTACCCCCGACACTTCGCAGGAGTAGGAAGGTCTGAATGGAAGTCCGCCTTGGCAGCCTGGTTCGAGACGCTGAAGAAGCCGGGGGCACCGTCATAATTATCGACGTGTTCCGGGCTTTTACCACCGCCGCAATCGCCTTTGACCACGGGGCAACCCGCATCACCCTGGTGGCCGAGGTGGAGGAAGCCCTGGAATTGCACCGCAAGGGAGCGGGAGACCTGGTCATGGGCGAGGTGGACGGGAAGCGCCCCGAGGGTTTCGACATGGGCAACTCGCCCTACGAGATTACGCCCGTGGAACTGGCGGGCAAATCCATCGTCCAGTCAACCCGGGCCGGTACGGTTGGCGTCGCCGCGGCCGCAAGGGCCGACACCATCTACCTCGGTTCCTTCGTCGTTGCCCAGGCCACCGTGGAGGCCATTCGCCGGGAGGACCCGGCGCTGGTGTCCATCATCGCAATGGGAGACCAGGGCCGGGTGCGTTCAGACGAGGACGAGCATTGCGCCCTGTACTTGCGCAACTTGCTGGAGGGACGCAACCCCGACCCGGCGGCGGTCCGCAGCCTCATCATGGCAGGCGGGGCCACACAGAAGTTCTTCGACGATTCCCAGCCCCAGTTCCACCCGGAAGACGTGGACCTAGCCCTGGAGGTGAACAGGTATCCCTTCGCCATGAAGGTCTCAAGGGAGAACGGGCTGCTGGTGGCGCGCAAGACGGCAATCGACTAGAGGGGCTATTGAGTGCGACCGTCAAGATAGTCAGGTTGCGGACTCCTCCACCATTCCCACAATCCGACGGACGAAACCTTGGACCATCGGCCGGTCGTGGACCAACTCGTCATCCTCCATGAAGTCGTAGTAGAAGTTGGCATGAAACTTCCGGGCTACGGCATATCCCAAGGACAGAGAGGAGTCATTGTACTCTTCAGCGAGCCAGTCCACTGCCGCCGTTCGATGATCGTAATTGCCGAAACGCCAGCCCCGATGCCTGGCAATGGCCGTGGCCGCTTGTGACGCTGCGCCCCACAACTTCTCCGACCCCTGGATCGAGTCCCCTCTTGTGAACTCCTGATCAGAGAGTTACAGGAACTGCAACGCAGTCCGCGCGTGGCCTTCCGCAGTCATTTCCTGCCTGGCGGTCACGCTCTCCACTTACTGAAACCGCTGCGGGTCCAGTGCCTCCACTCCCGGCACTTCCGGGTTTTTCCCCAGGACGATGTCAGCCAGACCCTGTGTCATCCCGGAGCTCCAGAGGATGCCCTTACGTCCGGCCCCAGTGCCCACGTACAGGTTCTCCCACCCTGGCACTCTGCCCACGATAGGCATTCCGTCGGGAGACAAGGGGCGCAGGCAAGCCGTCTGCCGGACAAGTTGGGCGTCGGCCAGCGCGGGCGCCATGTCTAACAGATCGGCCATGATCTTGTCTCTGGCTTCACCGGTAGTCTCCTCGTCGAACCCTGCTTCTTCCTCTGTGGTGCCGGCCCAGATGAGGCCGTCCGGCTTGGAAGACACGTAGCTTCCCTTGTAGTAGATGGAAGACTTGACCTGGTGGCTGGGGTGTTGCAAACGGAGGATCTGGCCCTTTAGCGGCGTCACCGGGAGGGTCACGCCGCACCACTCGGAAGCCTGTCCGGTCCACGGTCCCATTGCCAGCACCACTGCCCCGGCATTGATCTGGCCACCATCTATCTGCACCGCTAGGCAGCGTCCGGCGTCCTTGACCAGACCCCGGGCCCTCCGCAGCGCCATCTCCACTCCCAGCTTCTCCGCCGCCTGCGCTGCGGCGAGGGTGTAGCGGTAGGGTTCAACCGAACCCGAGTTTTCGGCGTACACGCCACCCAGGCAGTCGGGGTTTGCCTGGGGTTCTGCCTTGACTATATCCTCCGGGTCGAGCCATCTGGCATTGAAGGCCGGGATGTCTTTCTGCCATTCCAGACTTTTCTTGAAGTCGGTCGCTTGTTCTGGTTCGAGGGCGAGTTTGATCCTTGCTCCCAGCTCGAAAATGGGATCGACTCCGGAGGTCTCCTTCAACTCCGCAGAGAGGGAAACATGGCGCTGGTGTGACCAGACGCTGAAGCCCAATAACGGGTCTGGAATCCCTGCACCGTCAAGGGCGCCCATTTCGCCGAAGGCAAACCCCGAGGCGTGGCTGCCCACAGAGTCGGCCTCCAGAATGGTAACCGTTGCTCCGCTCTTGGCCAGCAGATAGGCGGTCATGCAGCCGACGATGCCTCCGCCGACAACAACCACGTCCCGCGCTGCGCTTGTCACGATGGGCCCTCCTTCTAACATTGTCCTGCTAACTGTATCTTGGTCGGTATCTTGGCCGGTTAACGGAATAACCTGACCTATACTCCCAGATCCAATGCTGCCCATTCCCGGTCGGATGTCAGGACACCGTAACCCAGTTGAAGTCCCCGGGCGATTTCCTGTATCCGCTTGATAGCATGGCTATGCGTATATATCCGCAGTTCCCCGTCCTTAAAGCCACGATTAACCCGCCGCCGGCCTTTACGCCCAGAGCTTCGATAAACTTCTCCGGTATGGCTATCGCGCCGCGTTGCCTAACTTTACCGGTCCCGTTCCAATCTTCATTTAGCCCCTCGATAGCATGATACCAATATATTACCAAATCAGGTTGCCTTGGCTATATGAACCCTGGGCTCCCTGAGCCCCTGGGCTTCCGCCGTTTTCCTCCGGCTCAATACAGTGTACAATCCCCACCAACCGACCCTGCCGCGCCGGAGATGCCTGCCGATGAAGATGTGCTTCTTCCACCTGATGCCCTACGGCTACCTGCCCGAGGACTTCAACAATCAATATCACAGTGTTTGGGTGGACGCTCCCAACCACCTGTTCGACCCCAAGAAGGGAACCCAACTCTACAACGATTACCTGGACGAGCTGGAGTTCGCCGAGGAAATGGGTTTCGACGGCCTGTGCGTCAACGAGCACCACTACAACGCATACGGGCTGATGCCCTCGCCCAACCTGATGGCTTCCGCGATGACGCGCCGCACGTCCAAGGCCGCCATCATCGTGCTGGGGAACAGCTTGTCCCTCTACAACCCGCCGGTCAGGGTGGCCGAGGAGTTCGCCATGCTTGACGTGCTCAGCGGCGGACGGTTCGTGGCCGGGTTCCCCCTCGGCACCTCCCAGGATACGGTGTTCGGGTATGGCGAAGTCCCCGTGACGCTGCGGGAGAAGTACAACGAGGCCCACGACCTTGTGATCAAGGCATGGACCGAGCGGGAGCCTTTCGCCTTCAATGGCAAGTACACCCAGTTGCGCTACGTTAACATCTGGCCCCGGCCCTACCAGGAACCCCATCCCCCGGTCTGGGTTCCCGGCAGCGGCAGCCTGGAGACCTGGGATTGGACCATCGAGCACGACTACGTTTACTGCTACCTGAGTTACAGCGGCTACAAGGTCGGCAAGACAGTGCTGGACGGCTTCTGGGAGGAAGTGGACCGCCGGGGCAAGGAGTTCAACCCCTACCACGCCGGTTTCCTGCAACTGGTGGCGGTTTCCGAGACCGACAGCCAGGTTGACGAATACAAGGACTACATCGAGTACTTCTTCAAGAAGTGCCTCCACGTGCCCGGCGGATTCGCCAATGCCCCCGGCTATCGCACCCTACGCAGCATCAACTCGGGGGTCAGCACCCAGATAGTCGAGTCACGGCGGGAACAGGCAACCGACTTCACCTGGATGGACTACGTGAAGGCAGGCAACGTCATTGTAGGCAGCCCGGAGTCGGTGCGGGAAGAGTTGGCCCAGGCCATCCGCGAGCTTCGCGTCGGCAACCTCATGCTGCTCCTTCATTTCGGCGACATGCCCAAGGACATCACCCTCAAGAACACCGAATTGTTCGCCAAAGAAGTGATGCCCTACGTGCGGGACATCTGGTCGGAGTATGAGACCCGCTGGTGGCCCAAGACAATGATGGATGCTTAGGGGATAACAATGCCGCCGGAAACACTGAACATTGACATGCAAAACGGCCTGTTCCGGGCCGAGGTGCTCCGCGCCGGCGAGGGTTCGCCATTGGTGTACCTGCACGGCGCAGCAGGCCACAAGGGGTGGGCGCCGTTCCTTGACCGTCTCTCAGAGCAGTTCACCGTCTATGCTCCCTACATCCCCGGCTACTCCAACTCCACGGGCCTGGAATACCTGGAAGACGTTCTGGATCTGACCCTGTTCCACCTGGAGTTGATGGACGCATTGGGGTTGAAGTCTGCACACCTGGTGGGGCATTTTCTCGGCGGCATGATAGCCGCCGAGATGGCAGCCCTGTCCCCAGGCTACGTGGACAGGCTGGCGCTGATAGCTCCGGCGGGCCTGTGGCGGGACGACGCTCCCGTGGCCGACTTCCTGGCCATGAATTCCGCGGAGTTGCAGGAATGCCTGTGGGCCGGCGGCTCAGGCGGCGGCGCTACGTCGGAGGACATTGCCGCTGCGGAGCGCGCTATGGAACTGCTGTCCCCGGAGCGCGTCCAAGACCTGACAGCGGCCGGAAAGTTCCTCTGGCCCATCCCGGACCGGGGATTGAAACGCCGCGCCTACCGCATCAAGGCCCCATCCCTGGTCCTCTGGGGGCAGGAGGACCGGCTGGTCTCTCCCGTATATGCCGATGACTTCGCCCGGTTGATCCCCGGCTCCAGGGTCGAAGTGTTCCCCAACGCTGGCCACCTGGTCATGTTGGAACAATCGGACACGCTCGCGGGGACGATCGCTGAGTTTCTCAAGGGATAGTATCGTCGAAGTCATTGAAGGCGCTGACGGCGGACAAAGGTTGAGAACATCCTGTCTCATCGTCGCTATCCTGGGGGTCTTGCTGTTCATGGTTATGCTGGTCACCTGCCGGATCGTCGGTTTGCCGGTTTCCGGGTCTGATACACTCTTCCAGCAGCCAGACTCAGCCATGACTTCGCAGCCTCGAACACCCGGGACTGGCGATCATTCTTCCGATTCAACGGCATGGGCCAGGTGCGAAAGCTCCTGTACCCGCCCGCGGTTGTCCAGCACAATGGAGACGAGGTCGATACGCCAGTCCGCGCCGGTAACGCCCTTTTCCTCCATGTAGCTTTGGGCCGTCGCTATCAGCCTCCCGGCCTTGGCCCGGGTCACCGATTCCTGGGGAGTGCCGAGGGCCGTGCCCCGACGTGTTCGCACCTCGACGAACACCAGTTCATCCCCATCTCTGGCTACGATGTCAACTTCGCCCCAGGCGCTGCGGAACCCGGTTTCCAGCACCTTGTAACCCTTGTCGACAAGGAAATTTCGGGCAACCCGCTCCCCCCAGTTGCCCAACCGCAGTCGCGGGTTAGCCATTCCGGTCCCATAGGGCGGGACCGCACAAAGCGCGGACAGGGCTGAAGGAACGGCGGTGAATGGGACAGGGACCCTTCTCGCGCAACCCCGCCAGGTGCTGCGGCGTTCCATACCCCTTGTTCCGGTCAAAGGCATAGCCCGGATAGGTCAGATTGGCTTCTCGCATCAGCCGGTCTCTCGTCACCTTGGCCACATTCGAGGCCGCAGCTATGGAAATGCTCAACCCGTCGCCGCCCACCAGGGACCGGAACGGAGTATGACATTCCCGAATGGGAACATAGTCCAGCAGTAGATAGGACGGGTCCAGGGGGAGTCGCGCAACTGCTTCCATCATCGCCTGAATGCAGGCATGGCCGATTCCCATCCGGTCGATCTCAGTCGGGTCCACTTGGGCTACTCCGATGGCCAGAGCGTATGTCTCGACAAGTTCAACGGCTTGCTCCCGCTGGTGTGGGGACAAACGCTTGCTGTCGTCCAGGCGCGATAGCCAGGGTTCGGAGGTGTCCATGTCCTCGGGAAATACGACCGCGGCCGCGACGACAGGCCCGGCCAGTGGGCCGCGCCCCGCTTCGTCAACGCCCGCAACAAGAGTGAACCCTTGCCGGTGAAGCTCCCGTTCCAGCGAAAAGTCCGGCATCACCGGTCAGTGGTTGGCAGCTGGCTGCCCTGACTCTACGGCGGTGATTGCCCTCCGGCCTCGGTCGGCCTCGATGATGCCGCCCCCGATGAGAACATCCCCCTGATAGAAGACCGCTGCCTGTCCGGGCGTCAACGCCCGCTGGGGTTCCCGGAAGCACACCTGGGCTTCGTCACCTCGCGGGTAGAGTACTGCGGGGGCTTCCCTAGACTTGTAGCGCACCTTGACGGTAACGTCCATCGGCCCAGGGGGAGGCACATCCGAGGTATAGTTGACCCTGGAGGCCAGGAAACTGTCGCGGTTCAGGGCAGACTCGGGACCGACGACCACGCGGCGTTCCTCGGCGTGTATCCCGATAACATACTGGGGTTCGCCCACGTTTATCCCCAGCCCTCGCCGCTGGCCCACGGTGAAGAACTCAATCCCCTTGTGTTGGCCCACAACGTTGCCTTCCAGGTCCACGATGTCGCCGGGAGTGGGCGCTGCGTGCTGGGCGAGAAAGGCCCGGTAGTCGCCCAGCGGTATGAAGCAAATGTCCTGGCTGTCTGGCTTGGAGGCGTTGGGAAACCCGGCATCCAGGGCCATTCGCCGGATGGCATCCTTGGAGTATGCTCCCACCGGCATCAGGGTGCGGCCCATTTCCTCCTGGCCCATGCCGAACAGAACGTATGACTGGTCCTTGTCTGCGTCCACGCCCCGCTTGAGCAACCAGCCGTCTCCCTGACGGCCGATCCGGGCGTAGTGGCCGGTGGCAACCCAGGCAGCGTTCAGTGCACTGGCCCGGTTCACCAGGAAGTTGAACTTGATCTTGTCGTTGCAGGCGATGCAGGGATGGGGTGTGCGGCCCCTTTGGTACTCGGCGCAGAAGTAGTCAATGACGTGAGTCTGAAACTCCTTCTGTACGTTCAGCACGTAGTGAGGTATGCCCAGCCTCCGGCATACGGCTCGGGCATCCTCCACGTCATCCAGGGTGCAGCAGCCCTGGTAGTTGGCGGGGAGGTCGGCGTGGTCGAGGCTGTAGAGCTTCATCGTCACGCCCACGACGTCATAGCCCTGCTGCTGGAGCAGCAACGCCGCCACCGACGAGTCCACCCCGCCGCTCATAGCAACCACAACCTTTTCAGACATACTTCAGCACCTTTCCTGCAATCAGCGTAGCATAGGGCCGAGTTTGGACACAACCGCAATGATGGATAGCTGACCGGGAGAGCGTCTGATTTGTTTGACGCCAATTTCTGCCCTGACTACAATCCGGTGCAGTTTATGTGGAAAACCTGTTCCTCATCGTCGGTCCCTTGGAGCAGATAAATGGCATACGAGACCGGCCCGCCCCGGTCTACTGGCCCATTCTGCCAGGCATGTGGCGCTCCGAACCAGCCTGAAGCCCGGTATTGCGCTCAATGCGGGGCATCATTGAGCGGAGGCCAGCCTTCGGCCGGGCCCGTGCGTACCGTTGGGTACGTCCCGAACTATCTCGTACATGCAATTGTGGTCACCGTGTTATGCTGCCTTCCATTCGGGATTGTGGCTATCGTGTACGCGGCGCAGGTAAACGGGAAGTTGGCAGCCGGAGACTACGAAGGGGCCCTGGAGTCATCGAGAAAAGCCCGAACATGGTGTTGGGCATCCTTCGGAGTTGGGTTGGCCTTTGCCTTTGCCTATGTTGCATATATGCTGGTCGTGATGGGACTCCTGGCGGTAATATCCGGGGCCTAATCCGAATAAATGCGCCAACTCACGTCAAGGATGGCAACGGACAGCCGGGCTGGGGAAACATATGCAAGGACGGTGTCGTCCAGCAGCTTCCTCAACCGGGGATGGTGGCGGCTTCCGGCGGTCGCGTTGGCCGCAGCCTCAGCCCTTGGCGTCTTGCTTGCATTCAACCCCGCCGGTTCCGTGGTGTTCCCTCCTTGTCCCTTCCACGCACTGACTGGCCTGTACTGTCCTGGTTGCGGCACTCTGCGCGCTCTTCACCAGTTGCTGCACGGACGTCCCCTGCAAGCCTTGGGCCTCAATCTTTTGACGGTCATGTCATTGCCTTTTCTCAGCTACGCCCTGGCGTCGGAGACTTTTCTTGCGACGGTGGGCAGGAGGTTGCCTGGAGTCCGGCTTCCGGCAGGCTGGATATGGGCATTGCTTGCGGCAATAATACTTTTCTGGATTTTTCGGAATATCCCGGTCTATCCATTCACCATCCTGGCGCCCTAGCGCCAGTCCGGTTCCAGCATCACGCTCTACGATGGAGGGATCGCAATTGAACGCCAGTCTTAGAGACTACCTCACATTCCGGCGGATGATTATCCCTGTATTGATACAGGTCGTATATTGGATAGCCACGGCCGTGGCGATTCTGGGCGGCTTGAACTACCTGATATTTGGCGACGGTGCAGTTGAGAGACTCGGCGGTCTGGCCGCAATCATAATCGGGCCTGTGATCGTGCGGCTGTGGGCCGAGATTGTCATGGTCGTGTTCAGAATCAACGGGACCCTCACGGACATCAAGGAATCGTTGGAGCGGCGGCCGTGACGGGACCGGGCTGCGGGAGCGGATCGCTGGTCCTGTCTCTCAACGCAGGGACTCCAGGAATTCTTCCAAAGGGATGTCGAGGAGCGTCAGGATACTCTTCAGCGTGCCGGCGGGACCTCGCGTTTGCCAAGCGTCACCGGCGCACTGAAGACACGGTCCTGTGTGGCCCGACGATAAACTTGATGGCTGCCGCTCCCTGCCGTCCCTGGATAGCAACCGAGGCGATCAAGGGCGCGGATGATCTGAGAACCGGAGCAAAGCGGGAGGCGGCCATACTGCAATTTTGATGAATACGGAGCGCGGATAAGTCGTGAAAATCTTGCCAGGCGGCACATTGACGTATACCCCGTCAAATGTTGGGGGGCCTTCGTCAATTCTGATATTGCGCTCTCGCAGGAACCTTTGCAGTTCGCCGGTGTCTTCGAGATCATTCAAATGGACCTCAATGGCGTCCCCCAAGTTTTCCAGGGCTTCGTCAATCGTGTCGCCACAGCTCGCCGAACCTAGCTCGCGGCAATACGACACAAACTGGGACCCTTCCTTTTCTACAACACCTGTAAGGAGCACGTGTCCAAGAATACGTTGCTCAGCCGCTGCCATTAACCACTCTCCTTATCTTCGCCATTAGCGCCAGACCAACACCATTGCATAAGGTTAACATGCGGCCATGACAGGAAAAGGCCCCATATCTACAATGTATTGTGAGGTAGCCCCGGCAGCAATTAAGCGTTAGACTAGCTGTAGAAATATAGAAGTGACACAGGAGGGACCCAATGCCGACTACTTTCGGATGCTCCCTGCCCAGCCGGGGACCGATGTCCAGTCCGGAGGGCCTCCGCAGCCTGGCCCAGGCCGCTGAGAACGCCGGGTTCGACTCGGTGTGGGTCAGCGACCACATCATTCTGCCCCGGCAGGTCGAGTCTTTCTATCCCTATGCTCCCGACGGGGTGGCAACTTTCCGTCCTGACGAACCCTATTACGAACCGCTGGCGGCGCTGAACTTCCTGGCCGGCTGCACAGAGCGGGTCCGTCTTGGCACCCACGTTCTGATTCTCCCCTACCGCAACCCCGTGCTCACTGCCAAGATACTGTCGACTCTGGACGTCCTCTCCGGCGGACGGGTCATCCTGGGCGCGGGCGTGGGCTGGATGGAAGAGGAATTCCAGGCGCTGGGCCTGGACACGTACCGGGAGCGGGGAGCGGTCACCGACGAGTACATCCAGCTCTACAAGGAACTCTGGACCAAGGACCACCCGGAATTTGAGGGCAAGCACTACCAGCTCTCCGGGGCCGGATTCCAGCCCAAGCCGGTCCAGAAGCCCCACCCTCCCATCTGGATTGGCGGACACACCGGCCCTGCCATCCGCCGCGCCGCCGCCCTGGGCGACGGCTGGATGCCCATCGGGTTGCGTCCCCCTGCAATCCTGGAGCCGGAGGAATACGGCGGCCTCGTCGCCCGGCTGCGCCGGCAGACCCGGCGAGCGGGCAGAGATGAGGACGCAGTCGCCCTGTGCTTCAGCACCAACATCGCTTTCGATGACGGAGACGGGGCTTCCAGGCGCATGATGAGCGGCGTCCCGGAGCAGGTCGCCGCCGACCTCCGCCAGTACCAGGACCTTGGAGTGAGGAACTTCATCCTCAGCTTCCAGGGCGATAGCGCCTCGGAATTGCAGGAAAACATGGACAGGTTCGCCAGGCAGGTGATACCCCTGATCCCCCAGGAGTGAGGTGGGAAAATGTCGGTACGATCAGACCTCAAAGCAAAGCTGGACTCAGGACAGCCCATAGTCGCGCCGGGGGCCTACGACCCCATTTCAGCCCGGCTTGTGCAGTCTCTCGGGTTCGACACAATCTATACCGGCGGCTACATGAGCGGCGCGCATCTGGCGGTAACGGAACCGCTGATGACCATGACCGAGCAGATTGCCGTGGCCGAGAAGGTTGCCCGGTCCGTGCCCCTGCCCGTGATATGCGACGCTGACGCGGGCTACGGCGAGCCGGTACACGCCATGCACACCGTCCGCTCCTTCGAGGCCGCGGGCATCGCCGCCATACACATCGAGGACCAGTTTTTCCCCAAGCGCGCCTCCTACCACGCCGGGTTGGAGCATGTTATCCCGGTGGAAGAGTTCCTGGAGAAGATCCGCTACGCACTCCAGGCCCGGAGAGACCCCGACTTCATCATCATAGGGCGCACCGACGCCTTCACCGCGGTTGAGGGAGACATGGACGAGGCCATACGCCGGGGCAACGCCCTGCGCGATCTGGGCGTGGACGTGGTGATGCCCCGCGGGGTGCGCAACAGGGAGGACCTGGACACATTCCGCAAAGGAGTGCCTGACGTTCCTCTCGTCGTGATAGCAGGCTCCGACGACATCACGGTCCAGGAATACACTGACCTCGGATACCAGATGATGATCTACGCCGCTCCGCCCATCATCGCGGCGGTGGATGGATACAGGCGGATCTATACCAGCCTTCGGGACACGGGACATATCGGCATTAACGCCCAGCAGGTGTCCGAGATGCGCGATGCGGTGGAAGCTCTGATCAGCCTTCCCGAGTACCAGCAGGTGGAAGCTGAGACCACCGAGCGGGAGTTCCAGGACCGCCCACGCCATTAGATTTCCCCCGACCGCCAATACCGCTTTCCGGAAAGGGCCTTGCGTATGGCTGCTGCGCGGGGCGGTGGGAGGGATACTATGGACATAGGCAACGCGCCGGACAGCGCTTCGGCTCCCGCGCCGTGGTTGGGAAAGCTGCTGCTGGTCTCTCTCCTGGTCATGTTGAACCTGCCGGCGGTCTTCACCGGCACAACCGGCATGGACCAGTATGGGTTCTTCACCCTTGGCCCTGTGGCGGCCCATCCCTGGCCATTGGCGCTTTCGATAGCCCTGAGCACATCAGCCGCCGGGGCCGGATATCTGGCCTACCGGCTGTTGCGGATGCGGCGGACCTGGTTCAGCGGCAGCGTTAGATATGGAGCGTATCATCGCAACGCCCTGCTCTTCGGGGTTCCCGTCGCAATCGCTTTTGCTCCCTCCTTCTTTCTTGCCGGATACAACGACAAACCTATCGTGGTGGCAGTGGCCGGAATCATGGCCACTTCCCTCTGCGTTACTGCCGCCCTGAACGACCGGGAGGCTCACCTTGACGCCGCGATGGCCCGGGTCTGGTTCGTTGCCTGCATCGCCTTCATCCTGGTATTCCTGGTACTGTCCATGTCGGCAATGTGGGTATTGTATTTCGTCGACCACTCCCCTTCCGTCGGCAACTTCTTCTGGTCCTGGGAGTTCTCCTGGAGCGATTTGGGATACCCGGCGGAAGAGTTCAGCCAGCGGCGTCGAAACGGTCTGCTCGCCTATACGCTCATGGGAAGCTGTTACATGACAGTTGCCCTCGGCGGCTCCCTGTTAGGAGGAATCCTGGGATGGACGGGGACCGGCGCCAAGAAGAGTCCCGGCCCCGAATCGCCGGAGGGCGACGCTCTTTCCAGCCGGGCCGGGACCCTCTCTGAGTGGCTGGACAATGGACAGGATACCCCTCAAGACCCGCCGGAGTTTGTGATTGCCCTGAACGGAGAGGAGACCCAAATCAGCCGGAGCCAGTATCAATACCTGCTGGCAGAAAAAGATTTCCTCTTACCCGATAACGGCCTGCTGGTGGACAAAGTCTCCGGCAACGTATTCGCCAGGGCCTTCAGCAGACCCTGGAAGAAAGTCGCTTTCAGGGGGCGCCAGGGACCGTTCCTGCTGCTGTGTGTTTACGCCCGGCATCCGGGAAGGCAATTCACCGTCAGAGAACTGGAAACCCTGTTGGGGATGGAGTTGCCGGACCGGGCCGACTTGAACGTTAACGACCTTTTCAACCAATTGCGGAGGAAGCCCCTTGTCCCTGTTGAGCGGGACAGAGATGGTTCGTGTATCCCGGAATCGGTAAGTGTCTGTTTTCTGGACCACCTGCCGGAATCCTCGGGCAACGGTTCCTCGGCCTCGCATACGCCAATGACCGGTCTCTCTTCTACCGATCTCTTTTCTATGGAGAAATAGCGGCTATCCTAGCCATTTCCTAGCTATTTTACCCTTCCGTTTCGCTTTCCGGCCCCTTAGTGTGGTGAGGGATGATACGGGCTGCTGGTTCGGCCGTGACATTAACGCCATTCTCTTAAGCCCGTGGCCTGGTCCCAGCCGGGATTCTCGCCCATAGCTCATCCCGGCAGCCGGTGACATCGGAGGTGTCTATATGGCGTTCAATTTAATGCCCGGGGAAACGGTGCTTCATCAGGTCAGCGGTAAACACAAGGGTACAAATTATGGCTTCCATGTCACAAACCGCCGGCTCGTTAGTGAGGAGTCCCGGTGGGGAAGCGGAAGCACGACGTACTTGCCCCTGGACAGGGTAGACTCAATGCAGGAAGCGCGGGTCAGTTCGATTCGCTGGCTGGTTGCCGCCGTTATCCTGACACTTGCAAGCCTGGCGGGAACGAACTTCGCCGGCCCTCTTGCGCTGCTTGGGGTGGTCCCGGCCCTTATCTGCGCGGGCATCTGGTGGCTCTCTTTGAAACAGGCCCTGGTATTTGCCACCGCGAGCGCCCAGGTATCCCTTGTTCTGAGAGGACACGGCGGCGGCCAGGAAGTCCTTGAGCTGGTCGAATCAGCCCGCCAGGACTGCATCCGCGAGGTCATCAGTCCGTTAGCGCCGGTCCCGTCAGCCCCGGCTCCGCCGTCTCCGGTTCCTCCAGCGCCGGAACCATCAGCCCCGCCAAGGGTGACGTTGCGCGAATGATGAAGGTAGACGAGTAGGCTTATGAATATCGATAATCTGAACAGGATTGCCGACGGACTGGCTGGGGCTGCTGGCGGTTACAATGCGAAGGGTCTGCTTACCGCATTGCCGGTTGCGCTGGCAGGCGGTTTTCTATTGGGTGGCCTGTTGGGTACATGGTTCGGTTATCTGTTCCTCGTGCCGCCGCTGTGCTTGGGACTGTTGGGGGCTGGGTTCGTGGCCTACGTGAGATTTCGGGGAGAGGGAGCGCGTGGGGGACCGGGACAATTTGGCCAGCCGGTTCACGGAGGGGAAATTGAGCAAAGCGGAGACCCGCCCAGTGTGCCGCAACAAACGCCCACGCCGCCCCCTTCATCCATCCCGGACGGCATCCCGGACGGACTCAGCAGGCTGGAGCATCAGATCATGGAGCATGTAGGACGGGGTGGCGGGACTCTATCGGTCAGCGCCATTGCCGCCCAACTCGATGTGCCCAGAGAAACCGTTCAGGATGCGATTGAAGGCCTGGCCAGCCGGGGTATCATCAGTCTTGAATAAGCCACCCGTCACAATCTTTCTGATCCCTTCCAAGCGCAAGGTCAGGAGGGAAATGTTATGACGGTACAGAACACGACCACAGCCCACGATGAGATGCTGGAAGAATGGCAAAAGAAAGCGTGGTTGCAACGCCTGTTTCTGCCAAATGATTTCCTGGCAAAGGCCAGCGCAGTTGGCGCGGAAAGTCTGGTCTGCCACAAGACCACCAACGAATACCTGGTTATGAGCGACAAGGTGGAGGAAAAGACTCTCAAAATTGGCCAAACAGGGGGATATTCAACCGACCTGGATTACCGGCCGCAGGGATTCAAAAACGAGACCGTCAGGATCATTAACAATGCCTCGGAGGTAGCGTGCAGCGATTGCTCCGGCAGGGGACAAGCCGCCTGCCCGGCCACAATGAATTGCGGGCGATGCAGGGGGTCGGGCATAGACACGTCAAGATGCTCTGTGTGCAACGGACGTGGTGAATACGTGACGGGCCGTAGGGTCAGCCGACGGAGCGGCGGGATTTTCAGGGATAGGGACGATGATTACGAGAGTGAGTACTATAGCTCTTGTAGTCACTGCTCCGGCAGAGGCAGGGTCAATGAGAGATGCAGCGAATGCGGAGCCAGTGGGCAGGTAGTCTGCAACAAATGCAATGGGAGCGGGTTTGTTGACTGCCGCCAGTGTGACGGCGCAGGCAGGCTGGTGCAAGGCCACGTCATCACCAGGAAGTTCTCCTCCTCGACGGAGCTAACGTACCAGTTGAGCGGACTCGGCGAGAATGAGTTCAAGAACGGCCTTGACGGGAAACATTTCAAGCCGCTGGAAGGGGACCTGATATACCAGGAATTCCAGATCCCCGCAGACCCGGACACTGTCCTGGAGCAGAAGAGTGTCCACTCCTATGACGTGCTTTCCCGCGAATATTCCTACAACGGCTCATCCTTCTGCCTGAACCACATAACCTCCGGCAGCGCCTCGAAGTACGTAGCCTCGGGCGTCCCCCTGTCCAGGACCAAGACCGCCATAGCGGGCGCCGCATTCTTTGTAGCTGCTGCGGCTATTGCAGCCGTCGTGATACTGCTATAGTCAGCGCTGCCAGCCATCTCGCTGCTGCATTTATTTCCTCCGGCGGAACAGGCGCCAGACAGGGGTGCTGAACCCAGGGAGCAAGTCTCCCCCGTCCAGGATGTCATCCTCTCCCAGGGCGACCGGAGGCTCGCCTGGACGGAAAATGGCGATGGTGGTCCTCTCCGGGTCTTCGACCCAGGCTTGCTGCGAGCCGTAGCTCAGCCACATGGCGGCCTTGGCTGCCATCTCCGGGCTAGAATTGCGGGGAGACTTGACCTCAACTGCCAGGTCGGGCGCGAGATCCGGATAGCCTTGAATTCCCCCCGGGAGGCGTCCCGGCGCGAACCAGGCAACGTCCGGAGCGCGCACCGTATCGGGGTCACGCTCCAGCCGGTATCCCGGTTCCCCTGAACGAACGCTGCCGTAATCGGCGGCAATCACATAGCCGGTTAGGGCATAATTGGTCATGGTTACGGCTTCACCGTGCCTGTCTCCGGCAGGCATCTTCGGGACCAACACTCCACGGATAAGCTCGTACCGGACGCCGTCCTCACGTGGCATCCGCAGTAGTTCGTCGGCAGTGACGAGTTTCAACCTGGTGGTCATCTGACACCACGCCAGTGAAAGATATGGGCTTGCCCGCGGCGGCTCCATCCTGACGCCGTGGACAAGCCCTTTGAATGGGCGAGGGCTCCGGTTAGTCTGCCGTCGGTGCGGCTGACGGCTCGGTCACCCCGTACTTCCGCTCCAGCTCGTATACCTGGTCCAGTCCCAGCAAGTCGGCTACGTCCCACCGGGTGCCGTAGCGGGCAGCGTTGACCGCGCCGTTGGACTTCAATTCCTCGAAGGACTCCTTGACCTGCTGGTAGATGAGCCAGATAGTGCTGCCGCAGATCATCAGCTTGTAGCCCAGGGCGGCAACGTCCTTCGTGTTCATCAGGTCGCCGTTATACATGCGCGGCAGGTCCGCCATGTCCCTGGCGTAGTTCTGGATGTCGCTCTCGCTCTTGATGCCGTCGACGAACACCATGTCGGCCCCGGCATCGATGTATGCGTTGCAGCGGCTTATGGTGTCCTCCCATCCGGTGACCGCGTATGCGTCGCAGCGGGCGATAATCACAAAGTCCGGGTCGGTGCGGGCGTCCAGGGCGGCGCGTATCTTCTGGACATGCTCCTCCACAGGTATCACCTGCTTGCCCTCGAAGAAACCGCACTTCTTGGGGAAGACCTGGTCTTCCAGGTGAATGGCGGCCACGCCCGCGGCCTCGTATTCCCGTACCGTCCGCTGCACGTTCAAGGGGTTGCCGTAGCCCGTGTCCGAGTCACAGATGACCGGTAGGTCCACCGCGCCTGCGATGTACTTGGCGTTGGCAACCATCTCGGTCATGGTCAGCAGGCCCACGTCCGGGAAGCCCCTTTCCGCCGCAGTCCCGGCCCCGGTCATGTAGACCGCCTGGAAGCCCACCGACTCGGCGATCTTGGCGTGGAGGGCGTTCAGAACGAACGGAGCGACGATCATATCCCCGGAGGCGAGCATCTGTCGTAGTCTGGTCGTGGCTTTCATATCCTGCTCCTTACAGCGAGTGAATTGGGATGGCTAGAGGGGATAGCTGTACAGCTGTTTCCAGCTAACGTCGTTGGCCCAACGCCCATTGCTCCAGTCCTCCCCTGCGGCCTCCGACGAATACCTGACGATAAGCAGCCTCCATGCGTTTCCCATCATGGTCAGATCGACGCTTGTAGCTGCGCCAGCGGCGTACTCGGCGGCGTCGGCCAGTATGGAGGGTTCAAGGTCACCGTATTCGAGCAGTGCCACCCGCGGCGCGAACTCCGCGGCGAAACCCGGGATCTTCGTCCCGCGTACTCTCCCCACCCCATCAACGGCCATCTGCCGCAGGCTGGCCAACGCGCCGTCAGGGTCTCCGAAATCGAGAAACACGGAACCGCTGGCATCGTCCGTAGAAATCCCGGTTCGATGCAGAGGCATCCTGGGGCTGTGGGACCTGCTGCTCTCCGCTGCCTGGAAGATTTCCCTGCCCAGCTCCGTCAAACCCTCCTCCGGGCACTCGAAGTAAGGCACCAGGCTCATCCGCAGCATGTGCATTTCCGCCGCCCAGCAACCGTATTGACCGCAGACCAATTGACGGACCCGGTAGACCCCCGAATTAAACGCCGGGTTGAAGACCATTTCGATACCGTACCTGATGGACAATTGCGCCCCCTCAGCAATTGAGACCAAATCCTAAATGGCCATTAAATCTGACTATAGCCGCTTCCGGGACGGTCAGGATCAACCCCGGTGCCTCTGGCCTCGGTGATCCACCCGAACTCCTTGAGGATTTGCTGGCTGTAAGTGACCCGGCCCGTCACCTTGTCCAGGGGTTCGGAGGCCAGCAAAAGGGCCGCCCTGGCCATCAGTTCCGGATGTTCTCCCCTGGGATCGTCGATGCCCGTGACCAGGTTGTGGTAGACCGTGCCCGGCGTGGGCACGACTTGCGACGGAGAGAGCGCAGTCACGGAAACTCCGTCGGGATATACTTCCTGGGCCAGACCCTGGGTGAACCTTTCCAGGGCTGCCTTCTCCGCGCCGTAGCACGTTCCTCCCCGGTTGGGACCGGCGTCGGGGTATGGACCGCGGCCGGGACCGATGGCCGAGCCGGAGGAGATGTTGATGATGCTGCCGGTCTTCCTGTCCACCATGTCTTCCAAGACCAGCTGGCTGAGCATGAAGGGAGCTTGGAAATTCACCAGCCATGACCTCATCCAGCGGTTCAGAGGGAAGTCCTTGGTGGGGATGTAGTAGGTCAGGGCGGCGTTGTTGACCAGAATGTCCACCGGGCCGTAGGCGTCCCTGGTCTCCTGCACCAGCCTTTGGCAGTCTTCCGGCAGGGATATGTTGACGGCGACGGGAACAGCCTCACCACCGCCCTCCCGTATGTCGTTAACGGTCTTCTCCAGCGAACCTTCCAGGGGATGGTCCCCTTCCCGCAGCGTGCGGGCCGCGCAGGCAACATTTGCGCCCTCGGCCGCAAACAGCCTTGCGATCTCGCTTCCGATGCCCCTGCTCGCGCCGGTAACTATGGCCACCCGGCCGTCCAGCTTGCCCATTGTCCACTCCTAAAAAAGTATTGCGCCGCTCCGGTGTATGCGTCCGCTAGTTTATCCTGTTTTGCCCAGTTGCTCTATAGCGAAATGGAGAGACCGTGTTTGAGGACGGTCGCCACGCTGCGGGGAAACGGATTGGGAACCACAGATGTCCCTACTCGCCAACCACGGCATACAATTTCCCGTCCTGCGACGCCGCGTACATCACCCCGCCGGCCACCACGGGCGTCGCGCTCACGGCGCCACCCGTGGCAAACTCCCACAGGAGAACCCCTGTGGCCGCGTCCAACCCCAGTACCCGGCCATCACTCATGCCAGCCAGTACGGTATTTCCGGCAACGGAGAGACCGGACATTATCTCCGCACCCAGAGCGCTGGCCCATAATTCCCTGCCTGTGGCGGCGTCCATTGCAGCGATTGTCCCATCATCGGTGGCGGCAAACACGGCTGTCGGGCCAACGACCGGGGCATGGGTCATCTCCCCGTCTATAGAGTGGGTCCATACTGTTCCTTTCTGCACCGGCAAGGGTCCGAGACCCCATATGTAGAGATTGAGCCGGATGAACTGGATTGCCCGCTCCAGTGGATATGTGGTGGCGTTCCGGTCTATGGCCCAGACGGTCCCGTCCTGGGTGCCGAAGTAGACCAGGTCTCCCTGGATAGCCGGCCCTCCCGACACTCGTCTGACTCCTGCTACGTCATAAATGAGCTTGCGCCGGGCCGTCCGTGTGTCCACAAGCTCTACCCTTGTGCTGCGGGACGACATGGCAAGGATGTCGCCATCATAGGAAGGAGGGGCATTCACCCAGTCGTCGGACGTAAACTTCCAGGCCTTTTCCCCGGTGGCGGCGTCCAGACCGTGCAGGTTCCTGTCCGTCGCGCCGATATAGACCCGGCCATCGACTATCACGGGAGAAGAGAACAGCGGCTCTCCCAGGTCGGTGTCCCAGCGGACATTGCCGCTGGCCCGGTCCAGGGCGACCACTTTGCCAGGCCGGAGAGCGGTCACCGCCAGGTCGCCGGTGACTGCGGGCGTGGTGCTGGACGGGAAGGGGCTGCGATGTTCCCAGAGGACTTTTCCCGTTTCCCGGTCAAGGGAGAGGGTGCGCCCGCCCTCCGTAGACAGGAAAACCTGATGACCGGCAACGGATACGGTATTGGTCAGGGGTTCGTTGGCGTCGAATGTCCACAGCACCTTCCACTGAAAATGCAGGTCATCCGCGCTGGGTGGGGCCGCTGCGGTCGCCTGTGGCCCGCTTCTCAATGGCACGGGAGCCTCTTCAGGCGTGTAACCTGTGCTGTTGGCGGTGCGGCGCACCTGGGCCCAAGCGCCCGGCTGCACATCGGCGCTCGCGTCAGTTTGTGGCCCCGGCGGCGGGAACAACAGGGGAATAACGTCGAACATCACCACGGCACGCCAGGCAACCACGGCGAGAATCAGGGCCAGGGTGATTATGAGGTATCTTCTGCGCCAGACCGGTATGCGGACGCGATTGACGTGCCGCTCGGCCTCGGAACGGGCAATTGGAGTCGTATCGGTCAGGAACGCCCAGCAAGACCTGCACCGGGCGGCGTCGGCAGGGGTATTGATGTGTTCGCAGACGGGACAGAGGCGGACCAGGTCCAAGGAGCATCCTCAACACGGGCACACGAGCTTTGGCCAAGGGAGTGTAGACGCCACAAAAATGCCCGTCAATGGGCTGTGAGTCGCGGGCAGCGTTGCAACTTAGAACCTGTCCCTGCCGGGGCTCGGGTGTCCCGCCTGCCTCCAACCGTCATTCCTGCTTTTGCGGGAATCCATCATGTTGGCTCTGGACTCTGCTGTCTCGGGAGTGACGGAAGGGGCAGCAGAGTTTTGCAAGCCTCTCAGGCAGGACAAACACTGGCCACTGCCATTTACGACGGTTACAATGGCGCGGGCCTTTTTCGCCAAGAACGCCGCCCCAACGCTGGCGGAGGGCCGGCACAGAGTGGTGGAATCCGTTTCTCGAACGGTTTGGAGGTGGGGATAATCAGGAGCATATTGGACTGGCGCCCGCGTCTCCCCTTCTTCTACGGCTGGTTGGTTTTGGGAACGGGAGCGGCGGGGGCCTTCGTTGCGACCACCGTGGCGGGCATCGTTCTCGGAGGAATCCAGGGGTTCATCCTCGACGATACCGGCTGGACCCGCAGCACCATCGGGATTGCCGCTTCCATGGGCGTCTGGGCGTCGGGACTAATGGGGCCAATCGCCGGCAGGATGGCCGACCGGTACAACGCACGCTGGCTTATGGCCTCCGGCGCGCTGGTCCTCGGCGGATGCCTGGTATCCCTGGCCACCTTCAGGTCCGTCGCAGTCTTCTACGCCGCCTCCATAATTGGCCGGGCCATCAGCCAGCCCCTCTTCATAGGGGTGGTACCGCGCACCCTTGCCGTCAACTTCTTCGACCGCAGGCGGTACATCGCCCTGGCGTTCATTGGCATGTTCCGCCCGGTCAGCGGGGCAATAATCATCCAGTTGACCTCGCTCATAGCCCTGGCAGCTGACTGGAGGACCGCTTTCCGGGTGTTCGGCATCTTCAGCTTCGCCCTGGCTCTTCCCATGCTGCTGTTCATCCGCCGCCGCCCCGAGGAGATTGGCCTGTTGCCAGACGGACGCCGGCCGGAGATCCCAGCGGCAACAGGCAGCGGCACGGCACAGCCAGTTGCGGCAGGAAGCACGGGAGAGGTGGAGTGGACCGCCCGGCAGGTGTTCCGAACCCGCACCTACTGGCTCATCGCCTCAACCATCTTCGTCACCTACACCTCCGGGTCTGCGGTTGGGTTCAGCATGGTTCCCTATCTCCACGAAGAGGCGGGACTGTCGATGGTCCAGGCCGCGGGAGTCTTGAGTCTCAGCACCTTCCTGGCTCTGACCAACATCATCTGGGGATACATTGCCGGGAAACTGACTCCCAGGTGGTGTCTCGTTGGCACTCTCATGTCCACAGCGGTGCTGATTGTGCTGCTGTCCTGGGTCGGTTCGCTGCTGACGGCATACATCTTCGGCCTGTTCTGGGGCCTGCTCACCAGTTCCCAGGAGGCGCTGACATCGATGCTGCTGGCAGACTACTACGGGCGGTCGGTGTACGGAACGATTGCCGGCGCGCTCCGCCCCCTGGAGGCCGGCGGCCTGGGGCTGGGCCAATTCATCGGCCCGCTGGTCTATGATATTACCGGGAACTACGATGTTCTGTTGATTGTGACGGCAGGGCTGGCAGTATTGGCGTCCACATTGGTCTTCCTCTCATTCAAGCCGGCAGTACCGGCAACTGTTGGCGCACCGGCAGGACCGGCGGCCCGGTCCGGATAGCGTATTGGACGTTATGGGGATGACAGATTATAATTTCAGCGAATTTACGCCGGGAGGAGATCACGTGAGCACAGGGCAAGGGTCTGCCGCCAACAATAGCGAACTATTGGCCTTCTTTCGGGGTGAATACGTGCCCTTGGCCGACGCACGGGTCAACATAATGACCCACGCTCTGCACTACGGCACCGGCGTCTTTGAGGGCATCCGCGGCAACTGGAACGAGGAAAAGGGCGTAGTGTATATCTACCGCCTCCGGGAGCACTACGAAAGGCTGCTCCTGGGATGCAAGCTGTTGATGCTGGACATCCCCTACTCTCTGGAAGAACTGTGCCAGATCACTGTTGAGCTTGTAGAGCGGAATTCGCACCGGCAGGACATCTATATCCGTCCCCTGGCATACAAGAGCGCCGAACTGGTGGCCAACCTGAAACTGCAGGAATTGGCCAGCGACTTCACCCTGATTACTGTTCCCTTCGGAAATTACCTGGGGTCCGACATTCTGCGCTGCTGCACATCGTCATGGCGCAGGGTGGACGATCCGATGATCCCGGCGCGGCTCAAGATTTGCGGCATCTACGTAAACAGCATCCTGGCCAAGACCGAGGCCACCCTGGCCGGGTTCGACGAAGCGATCATTCTCAACCATGACGGCCATGTATGCGAGGGTTCGGGGGAAAACCTGTTCGTGGTCAGCAAAGGCAAGCTGATTACCTCCAGCCTTGAAGACAACGTGCTGCCGGGAATCACCCGCGACACGATCATCCAACTGGCCCAGCGGGAACTGGGCTTGGAAGTCGTGGAGCGCAGCATCGACCGCAGCGAGCTTTACCTGGCCGACGAGATTTTCCTTACCGGCACCGCAGCCCACCTGACCCCGGTGGTGCAGTTGGACAACCGCCCCATCGCAGACGGCAACGCGGGTCCCATTTCCACCAAGCTCCAGAAGATGTACTTCGATATTGTCGTTGGCCGCAACCCCAAGTACCTGCACTGGTGTACTGCTGCCCAGCCGAGGCTGGTCACGGCCTGATTCTCCGGGTGATTCCGGGGACCCGGCCAGACTGTCCCAGCCGTTTGCGTGGTGTGGCGGGGGAATTGGAACGGCCCTGGTACGTCCCGCCAGGAGGTTTCCACTGACCCGGGCTTGAAAGTCCAACCGGGGGGAGTCGCGACGAATTGTTCTGGGACGCAGGAACCTGGATTATCGCCGTCCTGACCGGGTATGTCCTGGGGAGCTTCCCCACGGCCTATGCGGCGGGCCGTCTCAAGGGTCAGGATATTGGTGAGATCGGGGACCGAAACGCCGGCGCAGCCAACGTATACCGCAGCATAGGCGTCTGGCCGGGCATCCTGGTGGGCGTAGTTGATATAGCCAAAGGGCTAATAGCAGCTCTAATCGTCCGCGAACTGTTCAACTCCATGTCAGCCGGAATGGTCGCCGGGGTGGCCGTGATCTTCGGGCATATCCGGCCCCTGTACCTGCGGTTTCCAGCCGGCCGGGGCGCTGCCACAGCCGTGGGAGTGCTTCTGGCCACCTTCCCCACGATTGGCGTCCCCTTGGGGATCGCCGGCGTGGGCGTGTTGTTATTTGCAAAGAGGTCGACCATTGCACTTGCCACATTTCTTATCGGCATCCCTGCTGTGACGGCGGCAACCCTGTTGCCCGGGATGGGAGACCGCTGGCCGGGGGAATACTCCTACCCGCTTGTGGTCTATTCTCTCGCGGTGCCGATCATGGTGGGCCTGAGCCATTACGTCAGCGTAAAGCGCCTGGGGCAGTTGGGACCGGAGGGCGGTCCGGCGGTCTCATCGAGGTAGCCCTGGGTTGAGCGAGTCGTTCATCCTGGACTACTATCTCCTGGTATCCGCCGCTTCCTGCGGACTTTACCAAATGGCCGCGGCCTGCAATTGCCTGCGCGGGCTGATGCTGTTCGAGTCCAGGAGACTTGCGTTCATCTTCGGCCTTGTCATGTGGGTTGGGGCCTTCGCGTGGTTCTTCCTCTCCGAGCCGCGCAATATGCCGGACACAGGCGCCGGCCTCACCGGGAATGAGCAGTTCGGCTATTTCTTCGCCGGAGGTGGAACCGGGCTGGCCGTTACGCTGGCCGCGACATCCCTGCGCAACTGGCGCCTGGGAAAGGACACGGAGACCCTGCCAACCGGACTCGACGCACTGCGGGATGCTGGATACGCTCGCGCACTGTTCCAGGGCCTGATGCCCCTTCTTCGGGCATTGCCGGAAGACCGCAGGGCAACCCTCGCCGCTCTTCGCCAACGCTTCAATGGCGCCAGAATGGAAAGGACAGACCCCGGGTACAGCCCGACCGGAAAGCCCGGTACAGTGACCAGGCCGGGCGAGGGTGATGGATAACCGTGGACGGTATCCTGGCCGTAGACGCGATGGCCGTCAAGTTCCTTAACCTGGGTGTCGGCCGGTGGAGTGTCCTGGACCATTCTGCATATCTGATGGTCAGTGACTACTTCATTCCACTGACCATCTGCTTCTGGATGCTGGGGCTGTGGTTCACCGGAGCCGGTCCAGTATCCAGAGGCCGCAATCAGAGGGCCGTCCTGTCCGGGGCTATCTCCCTGGGCTTTGCCAATCTGGTCGTCTTGATACTGAATGGTTTCTTTTTCCGCGAGCGGCCATTTGTACACATGGAGTTGGCCACCCTGTTCTATGAACCGACGGACTCGTCGTTCCCGGCCAATCCGGCGGCGGCGGCATTCGCGGCAGCCGGGGCGATATGGCTGGCCAACCGCAGGGCGGGGACCGTATTATTCCTGCTGGCGGCACTCTGGTGCCTGGCCCGTGTCTACAGCGGTCTCTTCTATCCCACAGATATACTGGCGGGAGCGTTGCTCGGGGCAGCAATGGCCTGGCTGGTCACCACGGGCATGAGGCGCATAGAGCCGGTCCCGGCGTGGGTGCTGGCCGGCGCACGGTTCCTTCATCTCGCATGAACGACTACCCTCTCATCAGTGAGCCAAGCATCAGGAGGACGGCGATATGGGTTGGTCCAGTCATCATCCCACAGGTCTGATTTACTATGCTCCACAGCATTGCTACCGCGGATACACCCTGACCACCAATTCCAGGGGCGGCCTTCATGCGAACCTGATTGACATGGAGGGCCGAATCTGCCACCGCTGGCACTCGCCAGAGGGTATCGGCTACGCCCAGTTGTTGCCCTATGGGAACCTGCTCATACGCACCGCGCCGGCCGAGGACGCCGGGGGCGCCGAGAAGATCGGTGGTTCATCCGCAGCCATCCTGGAGCTGGACTGGGATGGCAACGTGGTGTGGGAGTACCGCAACCCGCTGGTCCACCATGACTACGAGCGTTTGCCCGACGGAAACACCCTGACCCTTCAGTTCGAGTTGCTCTCCAAGGAGTTTACCCGGCAGGTCAGGGGCGGGATGACCAGCCCGGATGACCCGGAGCAGATGTTCGGCGACCGGGTGCAGGAGATAGCCCCCGATGGTACGGTGGTGTATGACTGGAGGGCGTGGGAACACCTGAGCCTGGAGGAGGACATGCTCTGCCCGTTGGAAGACCGGGCTGAGTGGACCCACGGCAACTCATTGAAGGTGATGCCAAACGGAGACTTAATCGTGAGTTACCGGCTGATTGACGTCGTGGGCATCGTGGACAAGGCCAGCGGCGAGTTCCGGTGGAAGTGGGGACACGGGCAGCTTGCCCACCCGCATCATCCCACCTGTCTGGACAACGGCAACATCCTGATATTCGACAATGGCATGCACCGGCCCCGGTCCAGCTTTTCCAGGGTTATCGAGGTTGACCCGGACACAAGCGAGATCGTGTGGGAGTACCAGGGGAAGCCTGCCTACTCGTTCTACAGCCAGGCCACCAGCAGCGCCGACCGCCTGCCCAACGGCAATACCCTGATTTGTGAAGGGACTCCCGGCCGCATCTTCGAGGTGACGCATAACAAGGAGATCGTCTGGGAGTATATATACCCCTTCTTTGCCGCTGGCCGTGGCCAGACCCCCGGCGCCCAGCCCGACCACGTTAACTCCCTGTTCCGCGCCCACCGCTACGGCCCGGACTACCCCGGCCTGTCGGGCCGAGACCTGGACCCGGACAGGTACGCAAACCTCAACCGCTTGTATGGGCCCAGCCTGTGACGTCCGAGACGTCCGATAAGAGATCAGGGGATGGAACCACCCCTAGTCGCGCCGGGGGCAGGCTCTAAATCGAAACGCGACCAGCGGATTATTCCCTATTGACTTGTCGTGAAATGATAGTCAATATTACGGTGTACTTTTCAGGGCAGTCCAAGCGCTATGCAGATGCGCCCCGGAACAAACTTGGTTGTTGGCAATACCGCCGGGTACATGACGGTACAGGCGTTTAGTCAAGACGGGACGCACTGCGACGCGGTATAAGGACCAGCCCCACTTTTCGGAATTCGGAGGTTCTGACATGAAGCACCAAGGGCTCCCACTGCCCCAGTTATTTGCTTTCTCTCTATTGGCTCTCATCCTGATAGTTGCGGTAGCTTGTGGAGCAGCAGAGGAATCCCCAACCACCGCACCTGCGATGCAAGCGACTGAAGCGCCGCCCGCCGCGGCTATGATGGAAAGCACTCCTTCCTCAAGTTCAGGCGATGCTATGGCTGCGACCGCTACTCCCGAACCGACGGCCATGCCAGAGACTTCAGGAATGATGGGGCCCACTGGCACGTTCAACTATGGTGTGAGCGGGCTTCCGCCGTTCCACGTGTTCCCCACGGTAACGGAGGGTGCGGCATACCATCACAACGGTTATACCACCGCCGAGACCCTGCTATATATGAACGAGGCTAGAGAAATAGTTCCCAGGCTCATCAAGGAATGGAAAGTCGCCCCGGATGGAGTAACCTGGACCTTTAAGATCCAGGAAGGCGTCAAATTCCATAAGGGCTACGGAGAGTTGGATGCCGACGGTGTTCTGTGGAGTATGAAGATGATGGGGGGCGAGAGTTCCCGCATGGCCTATAATGCTCATATAAGAAGAATCTGGGGCATCGGAGCGGATATCAAGGAAGGTACGACCGTTACGGGAGAGATCGACGAGGGTCGTGCCACGAAGGTGGACGACTACACCATCCAGGTGAACACCGGGACGCCCCAGTACGACACCCTGAGCCTACTTGCATTCGTTCACGTTAACATCGTGAGCCAGAAGCAGGTTGAGGAAGTAGGTGTTGATGCGGCAAGCAGGAACATGTCCGCTACCGGTCCCTGGGAATTCGTGGAACACAAAGGGGACCAGTTCACCAAGTGGGCGGCGGTGGAAGACCACTGGCGCAAAAGCCCGTACTTCGCTGAAATGGTGTGGCTCCACATTCCTGAAGAGTCAACCCGGATCGCCAATTTCAAGACCGGCCAGATTACGAGCATGGTGATGGAGAAGCTTGACTCCATACCTGCCGTTGAAGAGGTGGCAGATACCTCGCTGATGAGGATCCCGGGCGGCAGCGGCGTGAGCCTGGCTTTCTATGGCAACTACTATGTAGGAGTCAACGAAGACGGCTCACGTACAGCGGAGCATATGGAGAGGGTCCCCGGATTCGACCCCTCACTGCCCTGGATTTCCGGCAACCCGGACCCTGAATCCGAGGAGTGGAAGAAGGCCGCAATGGTGCGGACAGCCCTGTCCATTGCCATCGACCGGGAAACGATAGTGGACACGCTCCTGAGGGGCGAGGCAATCGCCGACCCCATACCGGCTTGGGCTTTCCACCAGGACAAGCTCCCACCCGAATACAGGCAATGGGAGTTCAACCCCGATAGGGCCAAGCAGTTGCTGGCCGAAGCAGGGTACGCTGATGGATTTACCATCGATCTGACACCGGTCAACGGCTTCCGGAATGCTGAAGTCAACGGAGCCATAGCCCAGATGTGGGCTGACGTGGGGGTGACTGCCAACCAGTTGAACATGCCCTATGCCACCTTCCGCCCCGGTATCGTGACCCGCACCTACAACCAGGCGTACCAGCACACCCACGTTGCGGTTGACCCCCTGGACCGATGGGCCGTTGCTTTCAACCACGAGAGCGCTTGGAACTTCGGCGTGGACCACCCATACCTGAGGGATGTCATGGACCAAGCGTTGGGCACGGTGGACAGCGAAACCCGATATGCTCTAATGGCGGAGGCTGCCAAGTTCATGTACGATAATGCCCTCTCCGTCGGCCTCTACGCCCAGAACCTGGTCTTCCCGCTCGCTCCACATACGTCTGCCTGGAACGAGCACCTCAACTACGCTGAGACGCGCGGTCTGACCGCCTTTGAACACGCCCCCAACCTGCAGGCGCAGTAGGAACCAGGACCAAGCAGGCAGGTTAGATCCTCAGGTGGTGGTGTCGATTTGGCGGCAGCCATCCTGTCAATCGCTGGGCGCGCAGGGCTAGGACTTCTCCTAGCCCTCGTGCTAAGTATTGTGGGAGTGTGGGTGGCATGGGGACTGTACTATTTCTTTACTGACGCGATGTCCAAGACCACTAGGGATATAATGTTCCTGGTGGGCGCGGGCATTGGCGCCGGACTCGGCGGCTCGTTGGTTTGGTTACGAATAGATGGCAACTCCCGCTCTACTCTCCTTCTTTTGGGTGTGATAGGACTCGTGGGCGGGGTGGCCGGTTCCTGGGCCGGGTTCAACTACAGGGCAATGGCCGAGGTCGAATGCTGCGCGAGGCCCCAAATCGGCATCTTCTCCTACGCGGCTTTTGGCGCAACCCTGGGGGGCAATGCAGGCACTCTGCTGGCGGGAGTCGCCAGAGAGGTTCTCGCTTACAGACGATAAAAGCATAACCGGACAGACTTGAGGATTTAGGCTTTGGCGTGGTGATATGCAACGGTTCTTGATGCGGCGATTCTTCCTGATGATAATCACTCTGTTCGCGGTGTCAATGATTATCTTCGTCATGGCGCGGGTGAGCGGGGACCCCCGTCATCTGCTCCTGGACGAAATGGCTACTGACGAGCAGTGGGAAGCTTTGGGGAAGGAACTGGGTCTGGACAAACCCTATTACCAGCAATACGCGATCTTTATGGGAGGGGTGCTCCAAGGCGACTTTGGCGTTTCGCTCCAGCAGGACCGTCCGGTCATGGAGGTCATCTCCGAACGGATTATTCCCACTCTCCAGCTGGGTGGAGCTGCCTTCCTCCTCGCCCTTATTGTCGGGATACCCCTTGGTGTGTTGTCGGCGGTCACGCGGGGCAGCGTTCTAGACCAGGTCGGACGGGGCGTTGCCCTGATAGGACAGGCTGCGCCGTCTTTCTGGCTCGGCATCATGTTCATCTTCTTCTTTGCCGTGTACCTGGATTGGGTGCCTCCTTCCGGGCGATACGAATGGAACAGCTTTATTCTGCCCACCATCACCCTGGCATGGGGCGGATTCCTGGCCGGCAGCCTCCGGCTGATGCGCTCGGCGATGCTGGACACGCTGGACTCTGAGTACATCAAACTGGCCAGGGCCAAGGGGTTGTCCACCCGGTCAATTATCTGGAAGCACGCCTTCCGCAATGCCCTGATACCTCCCCTCACACTGGCCGGCGTGTCCATGCCGGCAATTCTGACCGGCTCCATTACGACTGAACTTGTATTTTCGTGGCCAGGCATGGGTCAATTGGCAGTGCAGGCCCTGTTCGCTGCTGACTACCCGCTAATCCAGGGGCTAACGATAATGTTCACCCTGGGCTATGTCTTCATCGCCTTGTTAGTGGACATACTTTACGCTTACATCGATCCAAGAATCCGGTACACCTAAGGGGGCTTAGGAAAAATCCATGGCTGACGCTACCGTCTTCGCACCGACTCAGCCGGTATGGATGCGCGCCTTCAGGGCGGCCCTCCGCTGGCGGAGACCAGTGCTGATAATCCCGGTTATTGTACTAACCTCCGTGGTTGTTGCCGGTATCACGGCTGACTGGATTGCCCCACATCATCCTGAGAAAGGGCAGTTGGTCGACCGGTTGGCGCCTCCTTTCTGGAGTGGGGAGATAACCGAGATAAGGACGGTTGTGCCAGGGAGTCCGTTGCAGAAGACCAACGTAACGGCTGACCAGATCACGGAGTATGACGCCAAACGGATTGATCCTAATGCGACCGTAGGGAGCCAGATAACCGTAGTGACTCGCCCTGAAGGAACCACCAGATACCTGTTGGGCACCGACCACTTAGGTAGAGACCTGCTGACGCGTATCATCTTCGGGGCTCGGGTTTCACTGGTTATGGCCGCGCTGACGCTGCTGGTGGGCGGCACGATGGGCACCGTGCTCGGCCTGACTGCCGGTTGGTATGGTGGATGGATAGACGAGGCCGTGATGCGGTTGGTCGACATTATTCTTGCCCTGCCCCTTATCCTGATTGCTCTCGTGTTAGTGGTGGCTCTGGGCCCGTCCTTCCAGCTAATCATCGGGATCATGGCGATAGCTATCTGGCCACTCTTCACCCGCGTTACCCGTGGCGAGGTGCTGCGAGTGAAGACCGCGGACTATGTTGCCCTGGCCCGGGTGGCCGGTGCCGGGACGCTGCGTATCATGTTCATCCATATCCTGCCTGGGATAGCCAACAGTGTGATCGTGGTGGCGACCCTCCTGGTGGGAGTGGTGATCCTGCTGGAGGCTGCCCTGAGCTTCCTGGGCGCGGGGGTGCCGCCGCCCACGCCGGCCTGGGGTTCCATGCTCGCCGAAGGCCGGGACCGGATAGCGGTAGCCTGGTGGATTTCGACGCTGCCGGGACTGGCTATCTTCCTGACGGTGCTGTCCCTGAACCTGTTTGGCGACTGGCTGCGGGACGCCCTCGACCCGAGGCTGCGTCAACTGGAGTAGCCACCTGGGGGATTTCCACCTTCGATTAAGAGAGGCCCACGCTTTTGGGAGGTCCGTAAACTGGTCCAAAAGCGTCGGCCTTTTTCATTGACGCCTTGCGTTGTCCTGTTGTAGCCTCCACCGCGTTTGATACGCTGTTTCTATCGGAGGACTCATGTCCCTCAATACCTACCTGAACTTCCATGATAACTGCCGCGAGGCGTTTGAATTCTACCGGACCGTGTTCGGAGGGGAGTTCATGTCCGTCGAGACCTTCCGCAACGGCCCGCCGGGAATGGATGTGCCCGAGGACGAGAAAGACCGGATCATGCACATGTCCCTGCCCATTGGGTCCAGCGTACTCATGGGGAGCGACAGTTGCTCCGCGTTCGGGCCGCCGCCAGTTATCGGCAACAACTTCTACATCTCCTTCAGCGCTGACACCAAGGACGAAGCCGATGACCGGTTCGCCAGGCTCTCTGAAGGCGGCGAGGTGGAGATGGAGATGCAGGACATGTTCTGGGGTTCCTACTTCGGCTCACTGAAGGACAAGTTCGGCATCAAGTGGCAGGTCAGTTACACGCCTCAGCAGGAGTAGAACGGTGCGCCGGATGTGGCGCGGCTTGGACCCTCATCCCGATGAAATCAGGGATGAGGGTCTTTCCTCTTCTTGGGCGGATGGGAACTCCACCTACCCGGCGTCGAATCCCGTCTCGGCGGCCCAGGCCTGGACACCCCTGCGGAAGGCAAGGGCACCCATAGGAGCGATTACCGCCTGCAATGCTTCCAGTATCTCCTGTGGGCTTGCGCCTTCCTGGAGGGCGACCCGCACGTGGGCCTGAATCTGCTCCACGTCGGCCCGCAGCGCGGCCTCCACCACGATCTGCAAGAGCTCTTTGGTTTTGCGGTCCAGCAGGCGCTGCCCCGTGTAGGTGGCCTCGATGAACTCGTTGTACTTCCTGGCCCATTCGAGGTCGGCGGACGCCATGATCCGGTGCATCTCCAGGGTATAGCCCCGGTTTTGCTGCGTGCGTTGGAGGAAGTCCTGGGCCTCATCCGTTGCCATATTTCGCTCTCCTTGCTTTATAGGCCGTATTTACGACGATGCTATAGATCGTAATGCTGCCGCGCCGCCGCCTGTCCTGGGTTGTCCTGTTGGAACAGGTCGGGGTGCCGCCCCCGGGCCAACGCCAGGGAGTAGGTGAACAGTTGCAGCGGCACGACATAGACTAACGGAGACCACAAATCCGCCACGGGCGGCATGGCAAGTGTCTCCGTAGCCAGTCCGCTCAGCTCAGAGTCTCCTTCATTCACTAATGCCCAGACCGGCGCTCCCACCTCAGCCGAGGCCCGCGCCACATTCTTCGCCCGCTCGTACCCTGCTCCCGGCGGCGCGATCAGAGTCACCAGGCATTCCGGTGCGACGGAGCAGAACGGCCCATGCAGTAACTGCTCGATATGCAGTCCCTCGCTGTCGCAGGCGCTGGTCTCCTTGATCTTGAGCGCCACTTCGTAGGCGTTGGCGGCGTTTGCTCCCCATCCGGCGCAGATGAACCGGCGTTGATTCCGGAATCTCTCCACGGTCCGCGCTATCTCGCCGGCATGGGCCAGAACGCTGTCAATATGTCCGGGTACATCCCCAAGACTGTCCCGGAACGCATCCAACCCTTCGCACTCAGCAGTGTGCTTCCCCATTTCCAGGGCCAGCATGGCCAGGACCGACAACGCGGTGGTGTAGCTGATGGTGAAGGCGGCAGAGCGTTCCGGTTCCACAGTCTGGAGCATCACGTCGGCGGCCTGCACTCTCGGCCCCGGACTGGTAGAGGTCACGCACACGGTGTACGCTCCGGCGGCCTTCGCCATCTCCAGGGCCAGGAAGGAATAGGTCTTGGTGCCGCGGTGGCTGATGATCACCACTGCATCATTGGCCGTAAGTTTGGGCGGGGCCGTGTGAAACTCGAAGGAATGCCATGCCTGCACATGGATGGACTCTCCGGCCAACCGCCGGAACCAGGACTCGGCAACCAGCGCGGCGTGCCACGACGTTCCGATGCCCACCAGGTGCAGTCTGCGCGCTTTGGCGGCGGTCCCGGCGACCTCTTCGATTTGCGCCGGGTGCTTTCCCAGCATCTCCCGGATTGCCTGGGGTTGACCCATGACTGCGTCGTGCATGTGGTACGGATGCTCATGCCGGGTATCCGGCTGTTGTGTCATAGCGTCTTCCTTATGAAATCAAATGGGTTGCGTTGTGTTCACATGGGCGGGTATGACCGGCGCTACGCCCTGTCCCGTCTTGAGGGATTTCATTGTATCCCCACGGCAGGACAACCCGCCAGCGTGGTACAATCTAACCGTTCAGGAGTAACCACGTAACGTGCGTCGTTGCCACCTCCCAAAACCTGGGCTTCGGTCCCGAATCAGGCTTACTCGACGCACTCTTGGAGGTGTGCCACGCAAACGCCCTACCCACCCGATGCGTTTCAGCGGGAAGATGATAGCGACGATTCCATCTTCTACACCATGCCCAGGTTCGTGGTGCATATCGACGATGGAGCGATAGCCACGGTCGGCAGGATATTCCGCGACTTCATCCCGGAAAACTCGGTGGTGCTTGACCTGATGAGCAGTTGGCGCTCCCACTGGCCCCAGGGTCACGCCAAGGCCAGGCTGGTCGGCCTCGGTCTGAACGCGCCGGAGATGCGGGACAACCCGGACCTGGATGAGTTCGTGGTCCACGACGTCAACAGCAATCCATCCCTGCCGTTTGATGACGACACCTTCGATGCCGTGGTCATAACCGTGTCGGCCCAATACCTGACCCGGCCCGTGGAGACCTTCGCCCACGTCAACCGCATCCTCAAGCCGGGCGGCGTCTTCATTGTCACCTTCTCCAACCGCATGTTCCCCACCAAGGCGGTGCGTATCTGGAGAGCTTCCAGCGACCGGGGCCGCATGGAGGTTGTCGCGTCCTACATGGAGCAGGCCGGCAACTTTGAGGACATTCGCGGCGGGTTCGCCAATCCCGATCTAAGCCCTCCCGGAGACCCGTTATTCTCGGTAATCGCCAATAAAGCGCGGGAATCCGCGTGATGGCGGGGCCCGAGAACGCCGCTCCATGCGCTGAGAACGCTGCCCCATGCCTTGGTGGATGGCCGGAGCGGACGCTGAGGATCCGGGGTTCCGGTATGAGGGGCCGGTTCGCACGTATGGTAGCCGTCCCTTGAGGGCAAGCATGACTCGAATCTTTCGCCTGGCGCTTGCCCAGATCAATACCACCGTCGGGGACATTCCCGGCAACACCGCCAAGATTCTGCGCTATCTCGATATGGCCAGGGAATACCAGGCCGACCTGGTGGCTTTTCCCGAACTGGCCATCACCGGCTATCCCCCTGAAGACCTGCTTTTCAAGACGTCGTTTCTCCGTGAGAATGTTGCCGCTATGGAGCAGGTAATCGCTGCTTCCAGTGGGTTGGCGGTTATGGTCGGCTACGTCGAGCTTGGTTCGGACATCTACAACGCCGCCGCCGTGGGCTATGACGGGCGGCTGGTGGACACCTACAGGAAGATGTACCTGCCCAACTACGGAGTGTTCGACGAAGACCGCTATTTTCGGCGAGGAGACTCTTGCCCTGTATACACCATCAATGGGGTCGGAGTTGGCGTGAGTATCTGTGAGGACATTTGGTATCCGGTGGGACCTATCGCGGTACAACGAGAAGCCGGTGCCGAAGTAATCGTTAACATTAACGGATCTCCTTTCCACGCGGGTAAGCGGAGTTACCGAGAAAAGATGATTGCTACCCGCGCATCTGACAACGAGTTGATCGTGGCATATCTGAACTTGGTGGGCGGTCAGGATGAGCTTATATTCGATGGCGCCAGTCTGATATGTGATGAGAAAGGAGACCTGATTGCGGATGGGCCAGCCTTTGAAGAGGATCTGGTGGTCACGGACCTGGATATTGGGTCAGTGCTCCGGTCAAGGTTGCGTGATCCTAGACCCCGCAAGGAGAACCCTACGATCCTGCAGGAAATAGGCAAGCCTCGATGCGTTCATGTTTCCAGTTTCCAGCCATCCCAACGACTGCCTTTGGTCCCGGCAGTTCCCTCCGGTGGGATAGGATACGTTGAAGAAGTCTACCGGGCGTTAGTGCTTGGCACCCGAGACTATCTGGGCAAGTCCGGTTTCTCGAAGGCGCTGGTCGGGCTGTCGGGTGGTATAGACTCAGCCCTGACTGCCACTGTCGCGGCCGACGCCCTGGGCACGGAGAATGTCGTCGGCATCTCCATGCCGTCCCGGTATTCGTCAGAGGGCAGCGTCACCGACTCCAGGGAACTGGCGGACAACCTTGGAATCGAGTTCTGGGTTGTGCCCATCGAACCTGCACACCTGGCTTTCACCCACATGCTGGAACCCCATTTCAAGGAGACAGTCCCAAACGTTGCCGAGGAGAACGTGCAGGCCCGGATTCGGGGCAATGTCCTGATGACCGTGTCCAACAAGTTCGGCTGGTTGGTGCTGACCACGGGCAACAAGAGCGAGATGGCGATGGGCTACGCTACCCTCTACGGCGACATGGCCGGAGGGTTCGCGGTGCTCAAGGACGTGCCCAAGACCCTGGTATACGACCTGTGCCGCTGGCGGAACCTGCACGGCAACCCACTTTCCCCTATCCCGACTGCGATCATCGAGAAGCCCCCCAGCGCCGAACTGAAGGCAGACCAGTTGGACCAGGACACGCTGCCTCCCTACGAAGCCCTGGACCCGGTAATCGCTGCCTACGTGGAGGAGGACCGCAGCTACCAGGAAATGGTGGAGGCAGGTTTCGACCCCCAGGTTGTGCGACAGGTGATCAACTTCGCCGACCGCAACGAATACAAGCGCCGCCAGGCCCCGCCGGGTGTAAAGATAACTCCCCGAGCTTTCGGCAAAGACCGCCGTCTCCCAATAGTTAATCGATACCGGCAGGTTTAGGGTGGCAATTGGTTGGAGATTGCGGCTGTGTGGAGGAAACCGGAGCGTTCTTCCCAACCACACCAGATTATTCTGTGGTGAGACGGTATCCAAGATCGAGACACCGGCGCACACTGGAGCGGCTGTTCATTGAACCGGCACCGTGAACCGGCACAGTTATAGCTATGGTCACAATTGATGCGTCCCGCTGTTGCACGGCCCCAGAGTTTCGGCCGGACCGGAATACAAGGCCCTGAAAAATATGCCGGTGATTCGGTTGACACCGGCGGGCTGCTGTTACAGAATGGGAAACCTTGAAGGGTGTCCGCCATCATCACGATAGGTGACGCCCTAATATATTCTCCGATCAATCTCTGTCGGGGAGCCGGACTTGGGAATTGGTAGATAACTCACTCTCACCCCACGGCGGCGTTCTGGTGGAGCGCATCGCAGACCCACGCGAGGCCCAGGAAATGGTTTGGGGCCTGCCTGTCCTGCCCGTCCGGGAGCAGATTGCCCGCGAGTGCGTCAACATAGCCTATGGGTTCTTCTCTCCCCTTGAGGGGTTCATGGGCAGCGCCGACGTGGACTCCGTGGTCCGCAGAATGACCCTGGCCAATGGCTTTGTCTGGAGCATTCCCCTGGTGCTGGACGTTTCGCCCCAGGTCTTGGCCTATCTGAATGTTGAGACCGGCGGGTCCGTGCTGCTTACCTACCAGGACCAGCCCCTGGCGGTGATGGACGTCGAGGAGATTTTCACCTACGACAAGAGGTTTCTCGCTCAACAGGTCTACGCCACCACCGATGAAGAACATCCCGGCGTCGCCCGCACCTATGTCCTTGAGGACCAGTTCGTTGCCGGCCCGATAACCCTGGTCAACCCTCCGGTCATAAACCCGCCTTTCGACCAATTCTGGAAGACACCAAGTCAACTCAGGCAGTCCTTCGCCGAGTTGGGTTGGGAGCGGGCCGTGGCCCACCAGAGCCGCAATGTCCCCCACAGCGGCCACGAGTGGCTGATGAAGGGAGCCTGGTTGGCGGCGCAGGCTGATGGTGTTCTTGTCAGCGCCGTCGTCGGCGAGAAGAAGTCTGGCGACTACATCGATGAAGCCATAGTCCTCGCCCACAGCCGGCTGCGGGAAGGCAACTTCTTCCGCGAAGATGTTCACCAGACCTCCATATTGCTCTGGGACATGCGCTACGCCGGGCCGAGGGAGGCGGTGTTTCACGCGCTGGTGCGCAAGAACCTCGGTTGTACCCATCACATGTTTGGCAGGGACCATGCCGGGGTGGGAAGCTATTACGATACCTATGCCGCCCACGACATCTTCAAACAGTTGCCCGATCTGGGCATCCAGCCCGTGCTTACCCTGGAATGGTGGTACTGTCCCGTTTGCGCGGGTGTGGCTTACGAAGGTCTGTGCGGCCACCGGGAGACCAAGCAGGACCTCTCCGGTACGTTCATTCGGAGCATCATCCAGGGCGGCACCGAACCCGCGCCCCTGACACTTCGCTCAGAAGTTCTGGAAGTAGTCCGGGAGTGCGCCGAGACCTACGGGTTTGGCTCTCCCTTCGTGACCGAGCAATACCTTGAGAACCGGACCCCGGTAATGTCCATGCACGACATGAACTGTACCTGTACCGAGGGCAGCCGTTGATTTTGTGCGGAAAGCCCCCGCCGTTAAGCAGCGGGGGCTTTCGGTTGAATAGACCGGCCCGCGGCGGTCAGTCGCTGAAGGGGCCGGAGGAGGAGAATATTCATGCCAACCTACGTTGACCCCAATGCCTGTAATGCCTGTCAGGGGGTACACCAGGGGCCGTTGTGCGTTTACATCTGCCCCAATGACCTGATGGTGCTGGACAGTGACCAGGACAAGGGCTTTAACCAGGAGCCGGAAATGTGCTCTGAGTGCTATGCCTGTGTCAAGCTCTGTCCCCAGGAAGCCATCCATGTTCGAGGGTATGCCGATTTCGTCCCATTGGGCGCGATAGTCCAACCCCACCGCACCCAGACCACCGAAGGAGATGGGCTCCGTTGGGAGGTCCGTTTCCGGGACGGGCGGGAGTTCGAGTTCACTTATCCGTCACGCACACGTCCCGCGGGAACGGTCACACCCTACGAGAATTTCACCGAGGACCGGGTTGGAGACCTCGGGTCCCAGAAACTGGCCGGGGAGTCCCTATGGCTGGGGGTGGCAGAGCTTCCAACCTTGAAATGATTTTACGCCAATAGAAGGCATATCCCTGGCGGGTGCATGGAACGCACACAGCTTCCCGTAAGAGGAACGGGCATGTTTGGGAGAAGAGGACCGGAAGCACACGAGGTCAGAGACAGTTCCGGGCGCGAGATGCACTGTGCCAAGTGCGGGCACAACCAGTTCGTGACCGACGAATTTCGCGCCACCGGCGGGAACCTCGCCAAGTTCTTCGATGTACAGAACAAGAAATTCACCACGGTGTCCTGCGGCCAATGCGGCTATACCGAGTTGTACCGGAGCGACACCAACACCCTGGGCAATGTTCTCGACTTCTTTGTCGGCGGATAGACCGTAACCACCCATATATCTTTAACCTGGAGTACAAGGCATGGCACTACCAACAACCGAGACCGTTGAATGCGACATCCTGATAATCGGCGGCGGCATGTCCGGCTGCGGCGCGGCATTCGAGACCAACTACTGGGGCGACAAGCTTCGCGTGGTCATGGTCGAGAAGGCCGCCATCGAGCGCAGTGGAGCAACGGGCGAGGGCCTTTCTGCGATAAACTGCTATATGGGCCAGCGCTACGGATGGAACACTCCAGAAGACTTCGTTAACTACGTGGTCAACGACATGATGGGCCTGGCGCGCGAGGACCTGGTCTACGACGTGGGTCGCCATGTCGACTCCACCGTGCACCTCCTGGAAGAGTGGGGACTGCCCATCTGGAAGAAGGAGAACGGCGAGTACGAGCGCATCGGCCGCTGGCAGATTCCCATCCACGGTGAGTCTATAAAGCCCATTGCCGCCGAACCGGCCCGCACCGCCCTGGGCCAGGGAAACCTGTACGAGCGGGTCTCGGTAACCCACCTGCTCACCGATGCCAACGACCCCGGAAAGATAGCCGGGGCCATAGGTTTCTCGGTGCGCGAGAACAAGTTCTACGTGTTCCGGGCCAAGGCCGTAATCGTGACCACCGGCGGCGCGTCCAACGTGTTCCGCCCCCGCTCGGTCAACGAGGGGCTGGGCCGGACCTGGTACTCGGTGTTCGCCACCGGCTCCGCTTACGGACTGATGATCCCTGCGGGCGTGGAAATGACCCAGATGGAGCACCGCTTCGTTCCCACCCGGTTTAAGGACGGCTACGGCCCAGTGGGTATGTGGTTCCAGTATTTCCACGCCAGGGTCACCAATGCCCTGGGCGAGGACTACACCATTACCCGCGCTGCGGAACTGGACAAGTACGAGCCATACGGTTCTGCCATCCCTACCCCCACGCCGCTGCGGAACCACCAGATGTACCTTGACCTGCGCGATGGTCTTGGTCCCATGTACATGCGCACAGAAGAGGCTATGGAGAAGCTGGCCGAGGGCGACCCGGCCAAGATGGAACAGGTGCGCAATGAGGCGTGGGAAGACTTCCTGGACATGACAATATCCCAGGCACTCACCTGGGCCGCCCAGAACATCGCCCCTGAGGAGACCCCTTCCGAGGTCGTGCTGGCCGAACCCTACATCATGGGTTCCCACTCCGGCGAGGCCGGGGCCTGGGTTAGCGGCCCCGAGGACCTGGCGCCCCCGGAGTACTTCTGGGGCTACAACAAGATGACCACCATCCGCGGCCTGTTCGCCGCCGGTGACGGGGTAGGTGCGGCCCCCCACAAGTTCTCCTCCGGTTCCTTTACCGAGGGGCGGCTTGCCGGAAAGTCAGCGGTCAACTACGTGACAGGCAATGCAGATGCTCCGACCCTGAGCAATGCCCAGGTCACTCAGCTACAGGAGACCATCTGGGCCCCTCTGGAAACTTTCGAGAAGTCCAGTGGGGCATCGACTTCCTCACAGGTCAACCCGCATTACATCACGCCCAGGCAGGGGCTGGCCCGCCTCCAGAAGATAATGGACGAGTACGCTGGCGGTACTTCCGCTTCCTACACCACCAACGCCCACACCCTGGAGCGCGGGATAGCACTCATAGAGACCCTGCGCGAAGACCTGGCCCACCTGGGAGCGCGGAATCTTCACGAACTGCTCCGCTGCTGGGAGCTGGCCCACCGGGTTTGGGTCGGTGAGGCGCACATGCGTCACCTGCTGCACCGGCGGGAGACCCGCTGGCCTGGTTACTACTACCGCTCCGACTTCCCGGACCTGGATGACCAGAACTGGCGGGTCTTCGTGAACTCCCGCTACGATGCGGTCAACAATAGTTGGGACGTCTTCACCAAGCCCTACATCAGCATCGTGACGTAGCGACTGGGAGAATCGGACCAGCGGGTAGGACTGCCGCTGACGGAGGATGGAGTTGGACAGATCCGGATACCCCTTGCAGGATAGTCTGCGCCAGGCCGGTATAGTCAACCCCCTCTTTGAATTCCCTATAGCCGGACCATCCGAAGAAGGCTGGGTCCCGGCCACAACGGTTTTCCTCGACAATGACCAGGCCCTCGGGGACCTGGTCATTGCCTATGGAACCTATGCGTGGGGTTCTGGCCACCCTCACGTCGCCGGCTCGGCGTTCATCATTGCCTATCTGACCAGGCTGGTCTGGCCGGTGATGGGCCAGTACATCATGCACCACCGTGTACCGCTGGTTTCCCTGGATAACATTGCCTTCAACCGCCAGGGTCAGAGGATCAGCTCTACGGGACTGGTGCGGCCTGCCTTCGCGGCCCTTCCGAATGATCCCGCCGCCGGCAACCCTGATGTTCGCTTAGTGCCCGACGAGGACGCGCTTTACCACCAGTTGAAGGAATGGCTGTTCGAGGCCAATTTGAGGCTGGTAATCAAAGCGTTGCGCAAGGCAGCCCGGGCGAGCATTAGAGTTTCCGAAAATGCCGTTGGAGCGTCCTGCAGCCAGGTGTTCCGGGAGCTTTACGACCGGCACGGTGACCCCAAGAGAGTGATACGAGAGGCCAATCGGTTCTTCTCAGACCCTGATTCCCTGGTGTACCGCCAGGTCACCATGGAGGTATTCGAAGACGAAGGCAAGCGGGGGTTCTTCTCACGAAGGGCAGGCTGTTGCCTCTGGTGGAAGGCCCAGCCCACCAATGAATACTGCTCCAATTGCATCCTGCTGTCGCACGAGGAGCAAGACGCTGCCATCCGTACTGTCCTGGCAAACGACGGGTAGGGCGCCGCTTTGGCAGTCTTTCGACGGGATGGGGCAGACCCCCGGGATTCAGTGATAGCATTCCGCTTGGAGGGGAGTTCAAATGATCCAGTTGACCCAGGAGATGGAAGACAGCATCAACAACGCCAGGACCAGCGGAAACCACTGCATCGTCGCCACCTCCTCCAGGGACGGGACGCCCGACATGGGCTACATCGGTACGATGATGGCTCTTAACGATTCTTCCCTGGCGTACAAAAACCGCAGCAATGCAGCATCCCTGGTTTCCCCTGAAGAGAACCACAAGGTCATCGTAATCTACCGGGACGCCGCCACCGGGATCGGCTGGAAGTTCCGCTGCACCGCCTCGGAGCATCGGGAAGGCCCAATTTTCGACGAAGTGGACCGCAGGCTGTCTCCAACGGGCGGCGATCAGAACCACACCGGGGCCGTCGTGGTCCTGAACGTTGACCAGGTGTTGACCCTGTTCGGCGAAGTCCTCCAGGAGAGGGAACCAGGGTTGAAGTGGTGACGCCGTCCACCGATGCTCGTTGACAACCGCGCCCCCGGCGAGTATGTTGTGTCAGGTCAACTACGGTCGCTATTTCCACGAATCGACTTGGCGGAAGGAGCCCAATGCTGAAGATCGGTCACGAGGTCGTGCGCCCCGGAAAACACTTGGGAGATGATCCCATAACCATCCCGGTGCCGGAAGAACTGGAAACCGTCCCCGGTATCCCTCTCAACAACCGGGAAGTTGACTGGTATGCCCGCGAATATCCTCTGGAGTCCATCAACTTCACCGAGCGCGCCTCCCGCGATTGGTCCAATGCTCTCCGTGACACCCACGTGGAGATGCGGGAGATCCGCAAGGAACACGAGAAGCTGAACCGGGGCCTGGTTCTGGCCGGCAGGGCCACCAAGCGGATGGAGCCCACCGCTGAACCTACCGGGGAGGACGTTTCCCAGAAAATAAAGGACAAGGCCCGCGAGTTGGGTTTCCTTGAAGTCGGCATCACCGCCTACGACCCCCGCTACGAGTTCCAGAGCCGCAAGGGATTCAATGAGCTTCCCCACGCCATCTGCCTGGCCTTCGAACAGGACTTCGAGCCTACCCAGACAATCCCCAGCGTTGACGCTGAGATCGTGCACTCCAGCACCTACCGGACCCAGGCCGCGGCTGGGCTGGAGCTTGGCACCTACATCCGGTCCCTGGGCTACATGGCCCACGTCATCCACTCCGGCGACGCCACCGGTCCCATGATTCCCATGCACGTCCAGGCAGGTCTCGGCCAGCTCGGCGCTTGCGGATACCTGCTGACCCCCCACGAGGGCAACCGCTGCCGGTTGATGATGGTCACCACCGACGCCGAAGTTACCTACGACGAGCCGGTGGACTACGGCATCCACGCCTTCTGCCAGGTCTGCCAGGTGTGCGTCAACCGCTGCCCGGGCCGCGCCCTGATGCGCGACAAGATCTGGTGGCGCGGACTTGAGAAGAACAAGCTCTACTTCAAGCGCTGCCGCCCCGTGATGGCCCGTTACCTGGGCTGCGGTGTCTGCATGAAGGTCTGCCCCGTCCAGAAGTACGGGATGCAGACAGTCATGGACCACTATGCCAAGACCGGTCAGGTGCTGGGCAAGGGCACCCACGACCTTGAAGGCTACACCCTTGAGGGCAAGGGCTACTTCGGCCCCGGCGAGATGCCGGTGTTCGACCGCGACTTCTTCGACATGCCCACCGGCACCATCGAGGAATACGCCATAGCCAGGCTGAAGTCCCAGGCTCAGGCGGCTGGACAGATAACCCAGGACATGCTCGAAGAGCTAAAGGCCGACCTGGAGCGCTCACAGGACATCGACGTCGAGACCCGCAACCGCATGATGGAGAACATGGACATCGACGCCGACTACATCTAGCCCACAACTCAGGCAGTGTCACGAAAGCAGAGGCCCCGGACGAACACCGGGGCCTCTGCTTTTTTCTCCTCTGGTGAGTGGAGAGTCGATGCTATCGTCCCAATAAGGGGTTGGCCTACTGGTTCAGGGCACCAGAGGATCTTGCCAAGCTCCATTTTCCGCCATCTAGTTTGATTAGCCCCTTCCTTCTCAGGAAAACTTGGGCATTTCTGACCATGTGCTTCCACTTGCGTCCGAAATGGACGCCGTTAATGACTCGGTCTATAGTATCGTCACAAAGGTCCGGGTGTATGCCTTCAATAAGCGAGTTAATTTGCCGAGTAGTCAACGCATTGTTCCTCAGTAGATAGAGAATAGTACGAGCAAAAATAGCGTGGGTTGATTCCCCAGGTCTCGCCCGTATATTACGAAGGGATTCTCGTGCTACATCAAGACGCCGTTCGAACTCTTTTCTTACTTCTACGCGACTTGTGCTAATGGTTTCCTCGTAACCTGCTTTCAGGGTCTGAGAGATTTCTGCTACCCGTTCCAATTCAATCGCGGATACTTCCGACCCCAACCTACCGTATTCATACAGGTCATGCGATATTTGCTTCACGACTGAGTGGTCCGTAATCCGCACTCCGTATTCATAGTTGCGGTTCAGCGAAGAACTGGTCAAATTCCCAGAGGTGACTATTGCTAGACTGTCATCGGCAACGTAGACCTTGGCGTGGAGTCCCGGGAGGTTTCGAACTGTAACTGAAGCGTGTAGGTTGCAAAACGAGGCGATAGCATTAACATCGATGGAGCCTTGCAACATGCTGTCAACTGCCAAGTTAGTCAAGATGTGAACTTCAGGTGGATTAGTTCTCGCGAGAAGAGATGACAGCCGGTCAAGAGGTTCCCTGGTAATAAACGGCGCAACCAAGAGTGCATGGCGACGGATCGATTGGCCAAAGTCTTCAAAAGCCTCTGCCCATGGCGAAATCAACGGCATCATCCCAATTGGCCTCTGAAGGCAACCAAATCAATTCGTATACATGCGAAGGCTTAGGGGCGTTTTGACGAAATTACTTGGTCAAACCCGATTCAAGAACCCAAGGGGCATACCTCTTCGGGAAACAACAATCGTTCATCCCCATTATCAAACCGAACACAAGCTACTCCATCTATACGAACCCATTGGACGATTCCTTCGCCACCAATGTGGGTCTGAATAGGTATTCCTGAAAATCCAGATTCACACCACTCTTCGAGTTCTACTGGATCGGAAGGGGGATCAGGTTCTTCATCGATACATCTAATCATCCTGACCCGGTCCATACTATCCTGCCTCCTTGCCAAAGAAAGGTCATCTGAATTATTCACACAGGCAGGCTGAAAGCAGTATGGCATACTAAATCACCCACTGTCATCCGAGTTCTGACACACTTATCAGGCTAACAACTCAACTCCAAAAGTGCCACTCTGCCCGCGGTATGGTACTATTGGCACGGGTCCCCCGACGGGACTCCCGGCAGTAGTTCAACTATTTTGCACCCTCGCACGGAGGCATTAACATGCTCGACTATAAACCCAACGTCGTTCTTTCCAACAAGGAATACAGCGTGGTCGGCACCCGCCCGGTCCGCCACGACGGGGCAGACAAAGTTACCGGACGCGCCCGCTACGGGGCCGACATAAACCTTCCCGGAATGCTCTACGGCAAAGTATTGCGCAGTCCCCACGCCCACGCCAGGATCAAGTCCATGGACACCAGCCGTGCCCTGGCCTTCCCCGGCGTCAAAGCTGTTGTAACCTCCGACGAAATGGCCCAACCATCGGGAAACATTGCCGACCTGGCTGAGGGGTCGTTGGCCAACGCCCGCTTTATGAGCAACAACATCCTGGCCAGGGACAAAGTTCTATACAAGGGGCATGCCGTTGCCGCGGTTGCCGCGGTCAACCCCCATGTCGCGGAACAGGCCCTGGGTCTCATCGACGTTGAATATGAGGCACTGCCCCCCATCCTCGACGTAATGGACGCGATCAAGGACGATGCCCCGCTGGTCCACGAGCGGCTGGCCAACCAGTACAACGCCGCCTCCCGCGCCGGGGGCACCCGCTCCGACGATGACACGGAGCAGAGCACCAACGTCGCCAACCGTTTCGAGCACAGGCTTGGCGACCTGGAAAAAGGGTTCCAGGATGCCGACGTGATCGTCGAGAAAGAGGTCTCCACCGTTGCCGTCCACCAGGGCTACATTGAGCCTCACTCGGCGACGGCCATGTGGCACCAGGACGGCAATCTCACCATCTGGTCCAGCAGCCAGGGCCATTTCTCCGTCCGCGACAACACGGCCCGCATGTTGGAAATTCCGGTATCCAAGGTCAAGGCCATTCCGATGGAAATCGGCGGAGGTTTCGGGGCCAAGCTGGCCATCTACCTGGAACCTGTGGCCGCGCTTCTGGCCAGAAAAGCCGCTGCCCCGGTGAAGATCACGATGAGCCGCGGCGAGGTCTTCGAGGGTACCGGGCCGACCTCCGGCACCAACATCCGCGTCAAGCTGGGCGCGACCCGCGACGGCAAGTTAGTCGCGGCCGAAGCGCACCTGTACTTTGAGGCTGGAGCATTCCCCGGCTCTCCCGTTCCGGGCGGCGCCCAGTGCATGATGGCTGCCTACGACATCCCCAACGCCTACATCGAGGGCTTCGACGTGGTGGTCAACCGGCCCAAGACCGCGGCCTACCGCGCCCCCGGCTCTCCCGCCGCCGCCTTCGCTATGGAGACCGCCATTGACGAGCTTTGCGAGAAGCTGGAGATGGACCCGCTGGAGTTCCGTCTCCTCAACAGCGCCAGGGAGGGCACCCGCCGGGTCACCGGCCCGTTGATGCCCGCAGTCGGATTCGTCGAGACCCTGGAAGCGGCCAAGTCTCACCCCCACTACAATTCACCGTTGGATGGGAAGTTCCGGGGCCGCGGCTTGGCCACCGGATTCTGGGGCAACGGCACCGGGCCTTCCTGCGCTACCGCCACCGTCAATATCGACGGTACGGTCAACCTCATTGAAGGTTCCCCCGACATCGGCGGCACCCGTGCTTCCGTGTCCCAGCAGCTCGCGGAAGTGTTGGGCATCCCCGCTGAGGACGTGAAGCCCCAGGTGGGCGACACCGATACCATCGGGTTCACCTCCAATACCGGAGGCAGCGGCGTCACGTTCAAGACCGGCTGGGCTTCCTACGAGGCAGCCCTGGACATAAAGCAGCAGATGGTCAATCGGGTGGCCAGGATTTGGGAAGTCTCCCCCGAGGATGTCGAGTTCTCCGGCGGCGTCCTCCAGCACAAGTCGGACCCGGAATTGCGCCTTACCTTCCGCCAGATGGCAGCCCGTCAGAACGGGACCGGCGGCCCCATCGTAGGACGGGCCGGTGTGAACCCCGGCGGCGCGGGACCATCCATAGCAACCCACATCGTGGATGTGGATGTGGACCCCGATACCGGGAAGGTGGGCATTCTCCGGTACACCGCCGTGCAGGATGCGGGTAAGGCCATCCACCCCAGCTACGTCGAAGGCCAGATCCAGGGTGGCGTAGCCCAGGGCATCGGCTGGGCCTTAAACGAAGAGTACTTCGTGAACGATCAGGGGCACATGCTCAACTCCAGCTTCCTGGACTACCGGATGCCTATCTCCCTGGACCTACCGATGATCGACACGGTTATCGTGGAGATGGCGAACCCGGCCCACCCATACGGCGTCAGGGGTGTCGGCGAAGTGCCAATAGTCCCGCCGATGGCCGCCATTTCCAACGCCATCTACAACGCCGTGGGAGTACGCCTGAGCGAACTGCCCATGAACCCTGGCCGCATCCTCGAAGCCCTCTGGGATAAGGAGTAGACGGATGGCCCGTCTCCCGGAAACCCAGGCGGCCCAGCTGCCGCCCCACCTGCAAACGATGTACGGCAAGGCCACCGGCCGCGAGTCTGGCCTTGCCGCTACCTTCAAGGCCCTCTTCAACCATCCCGAAGCAGCCCGGACGGTGACCGGGTTGGATGAGTGGTTGCGGGAACAGTCAGGGTTGGAGGACTGGATACGGCTTACTGTGGCGTTGACGGTGGCCCACGAGAGGGGAAGCATAACCCTGTGGGAGTCTTTCGAGCCCCTGGCCCGGCAGGCGGGAGTGAACGAGGCTGTGATTGACGGCATAGCGGCAGGCACCGCGCCCCGCCGCCTGCTCCCCAAAGACGGTATCTGGGTGCAGTATGCCCTCGAGGTCCTCCGCAACGAAGTACGGGACTCAACCTGGGCCGCGGTTACTCACCTGGTGGGAGATACAGGTGCTATCGCTTTGGCTGTGGCCACCACCTACTACGAGATGATGGTCAGGCTGAACTCTGCCTTTGTCCTAGAGAACCCACAAGAATCTGTCTCAAAATAGCAACCTCCATAATCACTCCCCTGAAGAGGATTGCTTGTGCCTGTAGACTACGACTCCATCCGAAGGGAAAACCGGCGTAAATATGGCGAAGAGATTGGCCGCATCGGCAGTATGCTCTTGTCCGAGCGGTACGACGACCGTACCCACTTCATATTTGAAATACTTCAAAATGCCGAAGACGCGCTTAAGAAGCGCGGTGATTGGTACGGACCACGCGCAGTCAAATTTTCCTTGTTCAACTATTCTCTTACAATATCCCATTTTGGGAAGCCTTTTGACGAGGCTGATGTTCGCGGTGTCTGTGGGATCGGAGAAAGCACCAAAAAACTGACCGACATCGGACGGTTCGGGATTGGCTTCAAGTCGGTCTACGCTTTCACCGACAATCCGGAGATTCACTCTGGTCAAGAACATTTTGCTATCGAATCCTACGTCTGGCCTAAGGCTGTAAGAGAAAGGAGTTTGAAGCCGGAAGAAACGAAAATCCACATACCTTTCAAGCGCAATGAGCCGAATGAGCCACTGGCGAAAGATGATATTCTGGAAGGGCTGCAAAGATTAGGCCCTCGAACGCTGCTCTTCCTCCGAGAGATTGAAGAAATATCATGGTCGGTCGTCAATGGACCATCCGGGTGCTACCAGCGCAGCAAACCAAAGTTTCTCGGCGACGAAGTACGGAAAGTGAGGGTAGTTGGCCAAGACAATGCCTCGGATGAGGTCGAGGAAGGGTGGATTGTCTTTTCTCGAGAGGTTTTCAATGAGGGGACAAGTGCAGGTCACGTTGAAATTGCTTTCCAGTTGAGACAAAGCAGTGCGAGCAGGCAAAACTCGTCGTTACGGCGTGTAGATGACTCTCGCCTAGTGGTTTTCTTCCCAACTGTTCTGCCGACCTATCTGGGTTTCGTAGTGCAGGGGCCGTACCGCACTACGCCGAGCCGGGACAATGTTCCTCAAAACGACCGTTGGAACCGGCACCTGATCCAAGAGACCGCTGTTTTGCTAGTAGATGCGCTGGAAGAATTGCGCGAACTTGGCCTGCTTAATATATCCACTCTCCAATGCTTGCCTCTGAACGCACATTTGTTTGATGAAAAGAGCCGGTTCGCCCCGCTGTTCCAAGCAGTTAAAGAAGCCCTAAAAACGAAACCGTTACTTCCGGCTTACCGTGGAGGGCATATTGCAGCGCAGAACGGCAAACTGGCTCGGACCCAAGATCTCCGCGCCCTTATCAGCCCCGACCAGCTGGTCAACCTGTTCCCGTCGGATGACAATCCCGTCTGGCTCAGCGATTCTATTACTGCCGACCGAACTCCTAGTCTCCGTAGATACATTACAGGAGAACTTGCTGTAGACGAGGTCGCTCCAGAGTGGCTGGTTCCCCGACTGACGGCAACATTTCTGGAAGCTCAATCCGACGAGTGGATAGAACGGCTTTATGTGTTTCTGAACAGCCAGAGGGCGCTCCTGCAAAGACTCCAACGTATGCCCTTAGCTCGGCTGGAAAATGGTTCCCACACCGTCGCCTTCAGTGATGGAAAACCGCAAGCGTATCTCCCCGGCAATACCAAGACGGGATTTCCCACCGTTAAACGAAGCGTGTGTCAATCCCGTGAAGCTCGCTCATTTCTCGAATCTCTGGGGCTTCGGGTCCCCGACCCGGTTGATGATGTCATCACCAATATCCTCCCCAAATATGGCAAAGACCAAGTGGATATCCCAGACCGTGAATATCAATCCGACATCGAGCGAGTGCTTACCGCCTACGATACTGACTCGACCGCACAACGGAGTAACCTGCTGTCAGCCCTTAGAGAAGCCAAGTTTATCGTTGCGGCGGATACCGGAAACGGTGTCAGTCAATTCGTCCGTCCGAGTGAAACCTACTTGGCAACGGAACGGCTAACGGGCCTGTTCGAAGGTGTTCCGGGTGTTCTCTTAGTAGACAACTCAAGGGAATGTCTTAGGGGCGAGCGCATTCGTGACCTCCTTCGGGCAACAGGAACACCGGAGTACCTGGCTCCAACGCAGGTAGAGCCTTCGCTAACTCAGGAAGACAAAGAAGAATTCAGACGCAGATATGGCGACACGCGTTATTCATCCGAAAGACCAGTGGAAGACTATACGCTCATGGGCCTGGATTCCCTCCTCTCCGTCCTGGCCTCCCTGCCCGTCGAACAGGCATCCAAACGGGCATCGCTGTTGTGGGATGCCTTACGCGATGTCCAACAACGGCGAGGCAATGCGGCATTCTACGGTCATTATCGCTGGTTCTATTACACCAACCGAGATGCGATGTTTCCAGCCCGTTTCATTCAAACACTGAACGAGGCTACTTGGATCCCCGACAAAAACGGTGTTCTTCGGCCCCCGAGCTCCATAGTTTTCGAGGACACAGGATGGGAAGAAGACTTAACCCTAGCAGCTAAAATTCAATTTATGCCGGGGACCCTCAGAGAACTGGCCAATGAAACGGGCATCGAACTCGAGGCTCTGGACCTCTTGAAGAAACTTGGCTGTACCAGCGAAGCCGAACTGAAAAAGCGTCTCGGTATAGTAGATGACTCTTCTGGCGATGCTATCTCTACTGATTCGACACAGAATACGCATGGACGATCCCATGACAGCGAGGCGGAGCCGACAGCCCCTGCTACGGACCAGATTCATAGCACGCTAGATGTTGAAGATGCTGACGGCCACGGCGGACGGCCAAGTTCAAGTAAACGGTCCACTACTCCCGATGCTACTTCAGAAACGCAACAGTCAGGCACAGCCAGTGCCGGTCAACAAAATCGAGCTAACAGCAGTACTACCCAGTCTGGTAGTGGACAAGGTGGTAGGTCGGGCGGCGGGCGGGAGTTTGTCTCCTATATAGCGGTCAGCCCCGACGAAGCAAGTGAAAACCCGGAGGGGCTGACTCATCAAGAGCGCATGAGCCTTGAAGAGCAGGCGATTGAATTAGTTCTATCAAAGGAGCCGACGCTTCAACGGACGCCGCCTAATAACCCAGGGTTTGACCTGTACGAGTTAGGTCCGAATGGAGAAGCAGTCCGATGGGTCGAGGTCAAATCAATGAAAAGTACACTCAGCGACCACCCCGTGGGGCTATCGAGCACTCAGTTCGAATCTGCTCAGAAGTATCAAGACGCCTACTGGCTTTACATCGTGGAAAATGCCGGAAACCCGGAGCAAAGCCACATAATCCGAATCAAGGACCCGGCTGGCAAGGCGCAGACTTTCACATTTGACCACGGCTGGGTTGCAGTGTCAGAGGATCTCGATTAACTCCCGTCCGCTTGGTAATCCTACGTCAGCCGCCGTCAGCAACACCGTAAGCTACAAGATGCAGTTGCTATTGAAGCGACATAACGGCAAAGAAAATGGCCACCTCCACCAGGTGGCCATTGACCATAAAGGGTGGCGTGGAAAGTGTCGTTGGTAATGGTCGGGGCGCCCAGATTTGAACTGGGGACTCCCTGCACCCCATGCAGGTGCGCTACCTGGCTGCGCTACGCCCCGATTGAACTAGAGTAACACAACGATTTATCCGGTATCAAGTCCGGCATAGCCGCACGACCGTTACCGGCACTCGACAATTTCCCGCCATCTGATGTTGCCTAATGCGGCGGCTCGCTGGTGAAGACCAGGCTTCCCGCCGCCATGAACATCCCGCCGACGCCCTGGCAGAACGATACCTTCACGTCCGGCACCTGGTGGGCAGCCTCTCCCCTGACCTGCCGGACTGCTTCCTGCATGGCGAACATGCCGTACATGCCCGTGTGGGTGTAGGACAATCCGCCCCCGTTGGTGTTCATTGGCAGATTGCCGCCGGGGGATGTGTTCCCTTCCTCGATGAATGCTCCCCCCTCGCCCCGGCCCACGAAACCCAGGTCCTCCAACCCGTATATGGGCAGGTGGGCGAAGGCGTCGTAGACCATCAGGTGGTCCACGTCGTCGTGGCTGATGCCAGCTTCCGAGAACGCCTGGCGGCTTGACACCTTGAAGGCCGTTGAAGAGGTAAGGTCGTACATCTGGCTGACCACGGGGGTCTCGGTAGACTCGCCGGTGCCCAGGATGTACACCGGATTGGTAGGGAAGTCCTTGGCCCGCTCCGCGCTGGTCAGAATCAGCGCCCCGCCGCCGTCAGTCACCAGGCAGCACTCGAACAGGTGGAACGGGTAGCAGACCATCCGGCTGTTGAACACATCGTCCACCGTAATCAGGTCCCGGAACATGGCCCTGGGCACCCGGTTGGCCCATTTCCGTTGTGCCACTGCTACCGAGGCAAGCTGCTCATGGGTCGTACCCGTCTCTTTCATGTAGCGCAGCACGCCCATGCCGAACAGGGTAGTGGGGCCCGAGGTGCCGTAAATCGACTCGAACTGACCCGGATAGGAGATGTCACCTCTCGGCCCTCCCGCGGCCGACGTTGCTCCGATGCGGGCGGAAGTCTCCCCCACCCGGCTGCGTCCGCTCTGTCCCATGACCACCAATGCCGTCTCGCACAGCCCCATCGCAATTGCAGCCGCGGCGTGGCGGACCTGGATGAGGAATGACGTTCCGCCCACGGAGGTATTGTCCAGCCAGCGGGGAACGATTCCCATGTAATGGGCCAGTACGGCCGGGCTCATGGTGGTTGCGATGCCGTCGATCTGGTCCTTGTCTATACCGCAGTCTTTAATCACGTTCACCGCGGCGTCGATGTGCAACTGGGTAGTGGACAAGTTGGGGATAACTCCAAGATCAGTGGTCTCGGCTGCGCCAACGATGGCAACCTTGTATCGTAGCGAGTCTGGCATAACGTCCTCTTAGTGCAGTTGCAATGTGTCCCGTTTGGCGGTATTGCGTGTCCCGTCTAATTCAATCCGGCGGCTGGCTTGAACTTCGGGATAGCTATCTCCTCGGTGGCGTCCTCGAATACCACCTCAAGGGGCATGTCCAGTACGAGGTTTTCCGGCGTGTTTTCGATGCCAACGATGTTGGTCAGCATCTTCGGCCCCTCTTCCAACTGCACCACTGCAATGGCGTAGGGGGTGTCTTCCTCGAAGCCGGGAATGGGCCTGTGGTTGATCATGTAGGTCCACAGTGTCGCCCTGCCGGAGGCCTTGAACCACGATACCTCGGCGGATAGGCACTGGGGGCAATGGAAGCGGGGATAGAAAAAGGGTTGGTTGCAAGAATCGCAACGCTGCAACCAGAGCTCGTGCTCCTTGCACTTGTCCCAAAAGAACTGTGTCTCCGGCGTCGGGATGGGTATGGGCTTGCGGTAGCCTTCCTGGGTCATGGTTCCGGCGCCTCCTGACCGTTTGATTCAATTGGTTGACCGAATCGGCGTTGACTACAATATCAGCTTGAGGCAAGGGCGTCGAGAGCGGCGGCCGGGCCGGTTCTCTTGGGCTTGGCAACTCCGATGGGGCGTAGACGCGGCCTGGCGGTGGTGGTATAAGGCCACTATACTTCACACCCGGAACGAGACAGGGTTAGCCGACTTTCCCTGGACCGCAAAGGAGGCCACATGCGCGTAAACAACGTAGTCACCAAAATGAGCGCCGGTCAGAAAGCCTACGGTTGCAGCCTCACCTTTCCCTCCACCGCCCTCGTAGAGTTGATTGGCATGGCGGGTTTGGACCACGTCTCCTTCGACTCGGAGCATGGCCCATTCACGCCCGACAGCCTGGACGACCTCTGCCGTGTCGCCGACATGGCCGGAATCACGCCAATGGCCCGCGTCCCCAACATCGATTCCTCTACCATCCTGCGGTTCCTCGACCGGGGCATCATGGGCATCACCGGCCCCCATATCACCAACCCGGACCGGGCACAGCAGTTGGCCGACGCCTGCCGCTACGTTCCCAGGGGCAAACGCAGCTTCGGCTCCGGCCGCGGCGCGTACTTCGGAGAGTTCGAGTCCGGCGAGCAGTACATGGAGCATACCAACTCCCAGATACTTGTAATGGCCCAGCTTGAGGACATCGAAGTCCTGGACCACATCGACGAAATCCTGGCTGTGGAGGGGATCGACCTATATAGTTCCGGCGCACAGGACATCGCCCAGTCTATGGGACTGCCGGGCCAGCCAAACCACCCCAGGGTAAAGGAGTTCGAGGCCGAAGTAGCCGCCAGGGTCCACGCCGCCGGGAAGAAGATGACCTCCGACGTGCTCGTGGCCGTGGGCGCGGCCAGGTTGTTCCTCGACGGAGCAAGAGCATTCCTGGAGTCCGAGGGCGCGGCGTAAAGAACTGTTCGTCCCCTGACAGTCCGTGTAATAGCGGACCGGGAACGAGTGAGACTTTCTGGTATAATCACACGCATCCGGCGCCCCTGCTTGCACAATCAGACGTTGCTGCTAAACACACGGGTACAGGAAGACGATTTGGAAACGATTACCTTCATATCCGACAGCCTGGCCCAGGTGCAGTTGCGCCTGATGGCCACCTGCGACGGGCTGACCCAGGAACAAGTCCTCTGGCGTCCTATCCCTGGGGCCAACAACATTGGCTTCATCCTCTGGCACGTGGGCCGTTCCCAGGACAACGTGGCCCGCGCCCTGTCCGGCGGCGCTCCAACCCTGTGGGAGTCGGAAAAGTGGTACGAGCGGTTCGGCCAGCCCATCGAGTCTCCTGACCCCGGCGACAAGATGGGCCTTCAAGCCCTTGCCATTCCGGACCTGGACGTACTGACTGGGTACATCACCGCCGTCCATGCCCGCTGCATGGCATTGCTGCAAGACCTGGACCCGGCCGCTCTTGACCGGCCCGTGGACCCCGCGCAACCCGAGCGTAGGCTGGCAAATTCCCTGCGTCACCAGATTACCCACAAAAACAATCATCATGGCCAGGTGGACTACATCCGCGGCCTCCAGGACCAGACTTGGGACCTGCCGCCTGGGACCGGATCGGTGTTGCCTGCATAAATGCCTCCCAATGCTCCTGGTTTTAGGAGTCCATCCTGAGAACGCTGCCCCAAACTGCCATGCCGGCCAGGGAGCAGCGGATAGGACCCGTACCCAGTGAGGATACTTGACAACTACAAGTCTGTCCTGAACACGCCGCAGCGCCGGGAAGTTCTCATCGCTATGACCGGCGGACAGTTGCTGGTGCAGTTGTCCAGTATGCCCGTTACCCTGGCTCTCCCCAGCATCGCCCGTCACTTCGAGGCATCCATCAACGACGCTGCCGGGATAGTAATTGCCAACCTGCTTGTCCTGGGCAGCACCGTCTTTCTGGGCGCTCGCCTGGGAGACAGGTTCGGCCATACCAAGGTCTTCCTGATTGGGGCGATCATCGTCACTATCGGCGCAGTCCTCATTGCCGTCGCGCAAAACCTGGAGCAGGTGATTATCTTCCGCGGCTTGCAAGGACTTGGCGCAGGGCTGATACATGGCAACGGCAACGCCATGCTCGCCTTCGCCTTCCCTCCCAATGAGCGGGGCCGGGCCTATGCCTTTCCCATTACTGGCTCGCGTGCGGGTACGCTGATTGGACTGGTGGTTTTCGGAATCTTCCTCCAGTTTCTCAGTTGGCGGCTGGTGTTCCTCACCATGTTCCCGATTGGTCTCCTGGCCATCAAGGGGTGTATGCCAGCGCTCCGCCAAAAGGAAGAGCCGGAGCTTGAGAAGGGCCGCATTGATTACATCGGAGCAGTGCTCCTCATGGCGACGGCCGCGGCGTTCCTGCTTTCAGGTGTACACATGCACGGAGGAGAAGAGTCCTTCATCACGCCCGACGCCCTTTCATACCATGTGCCGATGCACCTGTTGTTCTTCGCCCTGCTCGGCCTGTTCATCATCGTCGAGCGGCGGGTGCAAAACCCATTCGTGGACTTCCGGCACTTCCGCCACAAGTATTTCTCCATGGCCCTGGTCTCCAACGTAACGTTCCACCTGTCCATGCTCGCTGTGTTTACGTTGGTGCCGTTGATGATTGAGGAAGGGAAAGGACTTGACCCCTTCTGGGTCACTATTGTCCTGTTCCCGCACCAGTCCTTCGGGCTGTTCATGCCGATTATCGCGGGCGCGGTCCATGACAAGTGGAACCCCAAGCTCCTGCGTCCCGCCTGCATGGCCTCAATTGCCGTCGGGTTCGTGCTCTTGGGACTGTTCGCCGGGAAACTGTCGGTGTGGTTCATACCGTTACTGCTCTTGCCTATTTCCGTTGGCACGAACGCCTTCAACACGGTCAACAACGCCACGGTGATGAGCACCCTGCCCACCCAGCATCGAGGATTCGCATCCGGAATGTTGGAGACTACCAGGGACTTGGGCCACGCTCTGGGGGCGACGATTTCCGCGGCGGTAGTGTCCATAGTGCTTCCGGCGTCAATCGCTCTGATGTCGGATGCCCAGTCACAGGCATACTATCTCAGGGGCTTCCAGACCTCGGCTCTGGCCGTGGTGCTGATCATGCTGACCGGAGCGGTAATAGCCTCCTTCCACCGTTCCTACACCGAACCGGACCCCCCGGCCCCGCAGCCTCAGCAGGGCGCGAGCGCCTCATCCGCCGGCGATTAGTGGCAAGTGGCCAGCAGTCCGTTGCCGGGCACCGGATTCGGGTGTGATCATGCAGACCATATCCATACCTCCGGGCCAGTACACTCGGCAGACCTTTGATACAGCCCTGCTCAACGGCTTGGACCAATCCCGGACCAATGGTGCGGTCATTGGAGTATCCACCAACGGGATATGCCTGGACCTGTCCGGGGTGGTGCTGGACGGCGAGGGCGCCGGGGGCGTTGGCATTTCGGTGCGGGACTGCGAGGACGTGACAGTCCAGAACGGCGTGATCAAGGGGTTTCACTATGGTATTCACGCCGAGAACGTTACCCGCCTCTTCGTCAATAACTGCGTAGTGTCGGACAACGCCAACCCCATTGACTCTGGTTGGCTCCCAGACACAGACTCGCCGATAGAAGAGGGATTCGGGGGCGGCATATACCTGCGCCGGGTCACGCACAGCGTCATCGAGAATAATCAAGTCAACAACAATTTCAATGGCATCAGCCTGGTGCGGTCCGGTCGCAACGTTATCGGAGGCAACCACGCATCCTACTGTGGCAATGTGGGGATATACCTGCTGATGTCCAGCCACATTGAGGTCCTGCACAACCTGTGCGAGCACTGCATCCGGTACACGGGACGGTTCTGGTGCGATACCGCGGACTCGGCGGGCATAATGCTGGAGTGGGGTTCCAACCACAACCGGATCATCGGCAACAGCCTGCGCTACAGCGGCGACGGGTTCTTCATCCGGGCCAATCCAAGGGCCAACTCGCCGGTCTCTTCAGACCACAACCTGGTCCAGGGCAACGACGGCAGCTTCTCCCCCAACAACGCCTTCGAGGCCGTCTTCTCCGGCCACAACATTTTCCGGGAAAATGTGGCTAACTACAGCAACTACGGCTTTTGGCTAGGCTACTCGTCCGACACAACAGTCCAGGACAATACAATCAACGCTAATCGTGTAGACGGCATCGCCATAGAACACGGACGCGCCAACACACTCCGGGACAACCAGATAGAGGGCAACCGCAACGGCATAAACCTCTGGGGCAAACCCTGGCAGAGACCCGGAACGCCCCCAGACCAGACTCCACACTCCTGCACCGTCTCCGGCAACAGCGTCCTCAACTCCAGGGGGCAAGCGATAAGAGTCGAGCCGGGGTTAGGCATTACCCTTGAAAAGAACGCATTCAACGAAAACCTGACGGGTGGGTAACATGGACGAGAGAGTGCAACAAGCGTTACAGCAAGACCGCGTAATCGACATTACTACGATTGGCCGCAAGAGCGGCAGGCCACGCCGCAAGGAGATATGGTTTCACAACCTGGACGGCCGTCTGTACATTACGGGCAGGCCAGGACCCCGCGACTGGTATTCCAACATGCTGGCCAACCCGGAATTCACCTTCCACCTGAAGCAGAGCGCCCGAGCCGACCTCCAAGCCAGGGCCACCCCGCTCCTCGACCCTGACCAGCGCAGGGAGGTACTCTCGGGCATCCATGAGAAGCTGGGCGGCGACCGGGACACCGATGCCTGGGTCCAGGGAAGCCCACTGGTAGAAGTGGAACTGCTGGGCTAATCCTTGGGGAGCCCTCACAGGACCTTCCAAGCCGGGGCATCCGGCAAGTACGTGTCTATCCTGCTTGGGCGGGACCGGTCATGTCCGTCGATGGGCCTAAGCCCTTACCCACGTTTCCGACAGCGCCAACCCTGCCGTGCTGCTCAACTTGTCCCCCCGCGGCTCCGGGAAGGGCCTGCCCCTGGCAACCACGCCGTTCAGGGTAAGCTGGGACTGCCGTGCCGGAACGAACACGCTGGTCCATCCCAAGGGCCTATCCGGATTGCTTCCCGCCGGTACGCCGATGCCGAAGGGTTCTCCGAAGTCGAACCACGTCATGGCAATGGTTTCGTCGGCAGTCTCGATGTGCTCGGTCCAGAAGTAGGTGGTATCTCCGGTTCGCGAAAACACCGCGTCTATCACCGGCAGGTCTTGGCTGGCGAATTCTCCCGTGGTGGAAATTTCCTCCTGGAGCCACCGGACCAGCGCGATGTTGTCGGAATAGATACGTGGCTCATCGCCGGTAACATCGCTGCGCAGGAACAACACGTGCCCATGCCCGCCGGGGGAAAGAAGCACCCGCCAGTGGCTGGCCCTGGTCGTCATCGGCCCGCCTTCCTCCTCGTGCAGCCGCATGTAGTTGTTCTCCCCGGTCAGGCGTATCTCATTGGGGTCGGTTCGGGTAGTCATCCTCGGCCTCCCTTGCGAGAAATAAGTCTTCGGTCTCTCGACGCCAGAAGTCAGGTTGCCTGTGCATTATGTGACTACAGGCATTGTGGCCGTTGCGCTGTCGGGTGGCAAGGGAAATTTGCTTTCCGCCGAAGTTGAGAGCCGGACCCCGTGGGTGGAAACGGGGCCCGGCGGTGGGGGCTGGCAAGATTAGCGCCGGAGACTGTTGGTCCCGGACACGACGGGTACAGAGGGCCGCGCAAGAGCGCGCCCCATAGCAGGTCCTTAGACTGATGGATTGGCCAATATCACGATAACCCGATGGTGTTTCAAGTTAATGACAAGAATGTAACCGCGGGAGAACTTTTCTGAAAACATTTTTTGAACAGCATGTTACAGCCATGTAAACCTTGCCCCAGCGTATCCTTGTGGCTATGATTCGGCAGAGTCCCCGGTTGGTTGATCGTTACGGTCTCACTCGAACAATCTAAGACAGTATCTTTTAGTAAGCATTGAGAGGTGAATCATGCCAGTGACCAAGGTGGTAATCACGTCCCGCCAGCCTTATGCCGGAGGCCAGGAATTCGGCGATGTGGGGGCGTATGAACAGGTCGAAGGCCAAGTCCACTTCAGCGTGGACCCCGCCCACGAAGCCAACGAGATGATCGCCGACATCGGACTTGCTCCCAGAGACCCCGATGGCCGGGTGACGTTCTCCGCCGACTTCCGCCTGCTGGCCCCGGTTGACCCCGGAAAGGGCAACCGCCGCCTGCTCCTGGACGTGCCGAATCGTGGCCGCCCCCTGGCCTTGAAGAACTTGAACAGTTCCCCCGACGCCGCGCCGGGAGAGCAGCAGGGGCCGGGCAACGGCTTCCTGATGCGCTATGGCTACACCATAGTCTGGTGCGGTTGGCAGCACGACGTTCCGGAGGGACCTGGCATGTTGCGCATCCAGGCACCCGAGGCAATGGCCGACGGAGAGCCAGTTTCAGGCAAGGTCGTGGTCACCTTCCAGCCCAACTCTCCAACCAGAGTCCAGTACCTTTCCGACCGCGCCCACCTGCCCTATCCCTCCAACAACCTGGAGGACTGGGACTCCGTGCTTACCGTACAGGAACACGAGGACGCTCCGGAGGAGGTGATTCCCCGGGACCAGTGGTCATTCGCACGCCTGGACGGGGACCGCAGAGTACCCGACTCCTGCAACATCCACATGGAATCCGGGTTCCAGCCGGGTAAGGTGTACCAGGTCATATACGAAACTACCGGCGCGCCCATAGCCGGCGCCGGGCTTCTGGCAACCCGCGACATCGCGGCTTTCCTGCGCTACGCCGGGGAGGATGATGGGAATCCCTGTGCCGACGGCATCGATGCGGCCTACAGCTTCGGCGTTTCCCAGAGCGGCAGGTTCCTGCGCCACTTCCTGTACCTGGGACTAAACATAGACGAGGAAGGGCGACCGGTATTTGACGGGTTCATTCCCCACGTGGCCGGTGGCAAACGGGGCGAGTTTAACCACCGCTTCGCCCAACCCTCCAGCCAGGCCAGCCGCAGCACCAACAGCCTGTTCCCCTTCAGCGACGAGGACCAGGCCGACCCTGAAACGGGGCTGACAGACGGGCTCCTCTCCCGCCTGATCTCGAAGGGAAACCGCCCGAAAATCATGTACGTCAACACGCCCTCCGAGTATTGGGGAGGACATGGAGCATTGCTCCACACCGAAATAAATGGAGAGCGGGACATTACGCCGCCGGAGTGGGTCCGCATTTACATGCTGGGCGGGACTCAACATGCGGTCGATGGCTTGCCCCTGGCCGACCGGGACGCCACCGGCGAATACAGGGCGCAGCAACTATTCAACTGCCTGGACTACCGGCCCCTGCTGCGGGCCGCCCTGGTTAACCTGGACCGCTGGGCTACTTCCGGCGAGGCTCCGCCGCCCAGCGCCTGCCCCAAGCTGTCCGACGGCACCGGCGTATCACCCGAGTCTGTCATGGAGACCTTCCGGTCAATCCCCGGAGTCGATTTCCCCGGCCAACTGCGCAAGTTCACCCGGCTAAACTTCGGCCCCGACCCCAGGGTGCCGACGGTTATCCCGGCCAAAGTCGGCGGAGCATACCCAAGGCTGGTATCCGGCGTAGACGCCGACGGCAACGAGGTGTCTGGAGTGCCCTTGCCCTTCGTGACCGCTCCCCTGGCTACATACACCGGCTGGAACATGCGCCACCGGGACATCGGCGGCGACGACCAGGTGTTGTCATCCGGAGGCGCATCGGGGGGAACGCTGAAAGGTTCCACCATCCCCTTCCCTGCCACCCGCAAAGACCGTGAGGCCGCAGGAGACCCACGTGTTTCCATAGAGGAGCGGTACGCCTCCAGGGATGATTACGTAGCACAGGTCAAGAAGGCCGCACAAAGGCTTGTGGCCCAGGGCTATGCTCTGTCGGAGGACATGGAAACTTTCGAGGAGCAGGGCAAGGAGCTTTACGATGCTATGACGGGAGGCGTAAAGCAGGACGCCTGAAGCTTCAGCTCAGTCGGCCGCGGAATACCATACCCGGTCTGTAATGTTGAGAGCCGCCCCTTCGCGTGGGGCGGCATTCTCTTGGGGCCGCGCGGACTCTCGGGCGTTGTTGAATCTGGAAGTAGTTGCCTGCTATAGCTCCATAGGCGTGTCTTCACGGTTGGCCCACTCGCCCATCGATCCATCGTAGTTCTTGGCCTTCTGGTAGCCCACCAGTTGCAGGACAAAGTTTCCGTTCGCCGAACGGATGCCGCCCTGTCAATACGTATACACTGTCTTGTCCGGCGTGATGCCAAGTCTGGTGAGAATGTCCCGGATGTCCTGGGCGGACTTGAACTGGTGGGTATCCCGGTCCAGCATGTTGAACCATTCCAGGTGAATCGCTCCCGGAACCCGCCCCTTTTTCAGGTTGCCCCGGTCGCCGGTGCCGTCCCACTCCCCGTCGCTGCGAACATCCCATACCGCCACGTCCGGGTTGTTGTAGGTCTCCTTCAGCTCGTCAATCCGGCACATGATTGACTCATTCGCCGAGGGGGTGAACGTCCGGCCTGAGGCGGGCCGCGCGCGGGTCAACTCGATGTGCCGCCCCTCGGTGACCCAGCGCCGCCAGCCGCCGTTGAGCACCTGCACGTTGGTATGTCCGTAGTAGTTCAGCGCCCACCAGAGCCGGGCGGCATAGAGGCTCTGGGAGTTGTCGTAGGTGATGACGCGAGTGTCGTCGCCGATCCCCAGACCCTGGCACATGGCGGCGAACTGTTCCGGGTCCATAATGTGTACCCGCCCGCTGTCCGGGTCCTTCTCGAAGTTGTCCGGCACCAGCACCGCGCCGGGAATATGCCCGCGAGTGTAGGCAGGGTCAAGGTCTGTGTCCACGATGACCACGTTGGGATCATCCAGGTGTTCCTCGACCCAGGCGGCGTCAACCAGAAATTCAGGATGCGCATAACCTTGCGTTGTCATTTCGTTCCCCCACCGTCGTTAATCGCTTGTCGCAAGTGAGGCCGGTCAGTGTGCGGCCCGCGCCGATTGTAAGATAGGCTCCAGGGAGGGTCAACAAGGGCGCAGATCGCCGAGGCCGCGCGTTTTCTTGTTGCTGCCCTACGGCGGGGTTAGAATGGAGCTAGATATTCCCGCACTGGCGGGAATCCGGTGGAGTCCTACTTCAATGCGATGAATAGGTAAGGCAGGGGGCCTGACAATGCGTAACGAATTTACGGTCGTTTACGAGAGAGACGACGGATGGTACATCGGGTATTGCCTGGAAATCCCCGGCGCAAATGGCCAGGGCAAGACGAAAGAGGAGTGCCGCGAGAACTTGGCCGAGGCCATCGCCCTCATCCTGACCCACCGCCGGGAGAGCGGGATGAAGGGAGTTCCCTACGGCATCAAACCCGAAACCATCGTTCTCCCCGACGCCCTGCCCGACGGGGCCAACTATATCGTATGAAATTGAACGATCTGCTCCGTCACCTCCGCCGCAACGGCTGTGAATTTCTGCGGCAAGGACGGTCTCATGCAATGTGGACGAACCCCGCTACCGGAGAAGTCGAATCCATACCACGGCATACCGAGATTCAGAATTTGTTGGCCCGCAAAATTTGCCGCAACCTTTCAGTTCCCGAAATAGGCAGGCGATAAGGAGAGCATCATGGTACAACAGGGACAGATTGACCACCTACTCCAGGAGACAAGTTCCATCGAGCCGCCCGCTCACGTGGCCAGCCAGGCCACACTCCAGGACTACGAAGGGACCTACCGCCGCGCCGCACAAGATCCCGAAGCCTTCTGGTCTGGCGTCGCTTCGGAACTGGAGTGGTTCAAGCCCTGGGACAATGTGTTCCAGTGGGACTATCCCACCTTCCAGTGGTTCCTGGGAGGCCAGTGCAACATCACCTACAACTGCCTCGACCGCCACCTGAACACCCCCAACAAGAACAAGGCGGCATTCATCTGGCTGGGCGAGGATGGCGAGGAGCGGGTGTTCACCTACGGGCGGCTGGCCCAACTGGTCAACCGCTTCGCTAACGGCCTAAAGTCCCTGGGCGTGGGTAAGGGCGACCGTGTGGTCATCTACATGCCCCTGACCCCCGAGGGGGCGATTGCAATGCTCGCCTGCGCCCGCATCGGCGCGGTCCACAGCGTCGTCTACGCCGGGTTCAGCGTCGGTTCCCTGCGCGACCGCATAATTGACGCCCAGGCCAAGGCGCTGATTACCGGAGACGCAGGCTACCGCCGGGGCAACCGGGTTGACCTCAAGGGCATCGCCGACGAGGCTGTGCCGGGCCTGGACTTCCTCCAGCACATCATCGTCTGGCGCAGGGAGGACGAGAAGCCGCCTTTGGGTCCGAAGGAAGTAGACTTCGACGACCTGCTCAATGGCGGCGATATTGATTGCCCCGCCGAGGTCATGGACGCTGAGGACCCGCTGTACATCCTCTACACCAGCGGCACCACCGGCAAGCCCAAGGGAGTGCAGCACGTCCACGGCGGCTACATGGTGGGCACCTACTACCACTTCAAGACCTTCTGGGACGTGAAGGACAACGACGTCTTCTGGTGTACCTCGGACATCGGCTGGGTGGTGGGCCACAGCTACATTGTCTACGCTCCCCTGATTGCCGGGGCAACTACGGTGTTCCGCGAGGGGGCTCCTGATTACCCCGGCCCCCACGTCTTCTACGAAATCATCGAGAAATACGGCGTCAACGTCATTTTCACCGCCCCGACCCTGGTGCGTATGCTGATGCGCTACGGCGAAGAGCACCCGCAGAGCTACAACCTGCGCTCCCTGCGCTTCCTGACCTGCGCCGGGGAACCCCTGAACCCCGAGGCCCAGAAGTGGGCCTACGAGCACATCTGCGGCAACGGCGAGTGGGCATACCTGGTGGACAACTGGTGGCAGACCGAGACCGGCGGCCCGTGCCTGGGCACCCTGGCTAACATGACGTCTAAACCGGGGCGCGTCGGCAAGCCCCTGCCCGGCGCGGAACTGGACATCGTGGACCGGGAAGGCCAGCCCATAGAGGAGCCGGACAAGGGAGGTATCCTGGTTATCAGGAAGCCCTTCCCTCACTTCTTCCGCACCGTCTACGGCGACCCCGACCGCTACGCCGAGAACTGGAACACCATCCCCGGCGTCTACTTCACCGGCGACGTGGCCCTGCGCGACGCCGACGGGTACTACATGGTGGTGGGCCGCGCCGACGATGTGCTGAACGTGGCTGGACACCGTATAGGTTCCGCCGAGGTTGAAAGCGCCCTGGTCTCCCACCCCGCGGTGGCCGAGGCGGCGGTCATCGGCAAGCCTGACGAACTCCGGGGCGAGACCATCAAGGGGTTCGTGACCCTGCGGGTGGGCAACGACCCATCGGACCGGATGGTCAACGACCTGCAACTCCACGTCCGCCAGGAGTTGGGGCCAATAGCGGTGCCGTCTGAGATCGACTTCACCCCGACGCTGCCCAAGACCCGCTCCGGCAAAATCATGCGCCGCTTGCTGAAGGCGCAGGAACTGGGCCTCGACCCAGGGGACATCACAACGCTGGAAGAGTAAAGGCGGCAACCTCACGCATCACGGGGCGTTTCGCACACTGGCGGGACGCCCCGTGTATTTTCCCAGGAGGTGGAACATGGACAAGGATGCCAAAGACGAAGGCGTCAGCCGGTACAAGTTCAACGTTGACCAATTCTACAAGATGGCCGAGGTTGGCATCCTGCCATCGGAAGGCAGGGAGGAACTGCTGTCCGGCGTGGTGTGGGACCGGTCTCCGCTGGTGAGAAACCGCTGTCACCCGTCGCTCAATGGAGGCATTACACGGTTCCTGAACGAGTTGGAGGGCATCGACGAAGAGTTTGACGCGCACATCCATAAGTACACAGCCGAGGAATACCAGGAAATGGGGAAGGCCGGCATCCTGACCCCGGACGACCGGGTAGAGTTGATTGACGGGGAGGTCGTTCTTATGCCTCCAATGCTGAGCCGCCATGCCGCGGCCGTACTACGCAACGACTATCCTTTCAAGGGCTTCTTCTCCAGAGAACAGGCGTTAGTCTGGGTACAATTGCCCATCCGGTTGCTTAACGACGGGGAACCCGAACCTGACCTGGCGCTTCTGAAGCCGCGGCCCGACTTTTACCGCAACAGTCTCCCGACGAACCATGACGTGCTGCTTGCGGTAGAAATCTCCGATACCACGCTACGGCTGGATCGCACCGTCAAGCTCCCCCTCTACGCCCTCCACGGCATCCCGGAGCTATGGCTGGTCAGCCTCCGCGACGACGCAGTAGAGGTCTACCACAACCCCGAAGGCAGTACATACCGGGAGTCCTCGCGGCTAGAGCGCGGCGACAGCGTATCACCGCAGGCGTTTCCCGATGTGGTTTTGGAGGTCGGGGATATACTGGGTTAGACTGGGGAGAGATGCGCAACCGGATTGGAGAAATGTCATGCTGCTAGAACCGTTGGTAAGCACCATTGAAACGTTGCAGGAACGCATTCAGACTCACGGGTCGATATTGAGAGAGAGCGAGACCCGTACTCGCATGGCGCTCATAGACCCGCTGTTATCTGCTTTGGGTTGGGACACATCCAACCCAGTGTTGGTAACGCCGGAGTACAACATCAGCGGGCAATGGGCAGACTACGCTTTGCTGGGGCCGGACGGAAAACCGGTGGCTACCGTGGAAGCCAAGAAGTTGGGAGAGCCGCTGGCAGGACACCGGATGCAGATGCTCAATTACTCTAACGCAGCGGGGATCCAATACGCTGGACTTACCGACGGCAACCGTTGGGAGCTGTACAAAGTGTTCGAGGTTGGAACTCTTGATGAGCGTCGCATATTGGAACTGAGCATCGCGGAAGGCGCTTCTCACCGTCTCGTGCTGCAACTGCTGTTGCTCTGGAATCCCAACCTGTCTAGTGGTCAACCTTCTGCGGCCAAGGAGCCGATAGTGGTTTCCCGTCAAGCATCAACAACGACGGAAATCGAGACAACCGCTATCCCGGATGCTACGGTTTCAACCGAGCCAGGTTGGATGCTGATGTCGGTGTTCGACCCTCACACCGTCGAACTACCAATGGCAATCCGATTTTCAGACGGGAGTGGGAATTCAGTAAAGGTTTGGCGTCAGTTAGTCGAGCATACGGTTGCATGGTTGTGGTCCCGCAAATATCTTACGCCGCAGAACATGCCGGTTCCGTCGTTTAACGGAAAAGGGGTTCTAGTCCAGAATAGTCAACAGAAAAATACTTTCCGGAACCCGCGCGATGTTGACGGTACGCCTTTGACGGTTGATAGTCACGGCAACCGAACAACTATGAGCACACGTGCGAAGCACATCCTTGAGCACTGTGGTCTTAGTTCGGATGACGTACAATTGCAAGTAAGGCAATGATCAGACAGGTGAGGCGCTAACTCGCGCCACGACGCAGGTGGGTGCGCATTCAGGACAATAACCGGCTTCCGGTTCCAACGCACTTACTGGAGGTTCACCGTGCGAGACACAGTTGCGATAATTCACCGGACTACCCAAGGCGCCTCTGGCTGTTTGCTGCTTCTGACCTTTGATTTCCTGGAAGAAGCAGGGCAGTGGGTCGGCGTCTGCCAGGAGTTGGGAACGGCGGCCCAATCGGACACTCTGGAGCAGGCGAGGGAAGAGTTGCGGGAAGCCGTTGAACTCCAACTCGGTGAGATGGAACGGCTTTGTGAGGCCGAGGACTTTAGGGACTACCTGGCAGAGAACCAGGTCCGTATCCTACCAATCACCCCGGTCGAGAAGTTGATAGGGCAGCGTCAGAAAATGACGCCGGAGCAAATCGCACGGGAGTTGAAGGAACTGGAAAAACTGGGCGAGGTTGGCCGTCGGTGGCGCGAGGAACACTTCGGCGAATACGACCCAACCAATCCGCCGTCTAAAATCCTGCAGGACGAAATTTACGACGAAGATGGACTACCTATATGATCGTCGCTGACACGTCGGCGATCATGGCGATTTTGTTGGGAGAACCGGAACGTCAGACCTTCCTGGACGCGATGGTTAGCGATGGAGATGTGTTGGTTTCTACTGCTACCGCTGTCGAGCTAATCGTGGTGGCGACGAGGAGAGGCGACACCGTATATCAATCCGCCGTTAGATTCCTCAACAGCCCATTTATCAGGTTGGTCCCGCCTGATGAGACGCAAGTATGGGGAGCAGCCGAAGCCTTTCGCCGTTTCGGGAGAGGCCGCGGACCCGCTGCTCTGAACTTTGGAGATATGTTCCCTTACGCTCTTGCGTCTGCCCTTGGCCTGCCGTTGATGTTCAAAGGCCGGGATTTTTCGCAGACTGACATTGTCCCGGTTGACTTGTCCAGCAGTTAGGAGCGGAAGGGCAAGGCCGCCCGGTTCCCTACCACCCCACGGCGCAGCCGTCCTTGCGCGGCTCCGACGCGCCTCGCAGCACCCCCGTATCCGGGTCTCGCTGGATTAGCTGTGCGCCGCCGAACCCGCCCGACAGTCCCCGGTAGTAGCTGTCAATTGTCCTGACGTTGTGGCCACGGCCCTTCAGATCGGCGATGATGTGCGGGGAAATCCCTTCTTCCAGGGCAACGTCGTCTTCCGTCACTATGAACCGCAGGGCGTTGAGCGCCTGCTGCGGGTCCATGCCGTGGTCAACCAGGTTGGTCATTACTTGCAGGTGGCCCTGGGGCTGCATGAACGCCCCCATGACGCCGTAGCACAGGTACAGCTCGTTATCCTTGGTCGCCAGTCCGGGGATGATGGTGTGGTAGGGGCGCTTGCCGCCGGTCAGGGCGTTGGCGTGGTCCCGGTCCATCGAGAAGAGACCTCCCCGGTTGTGGAGGACGATTCCTGTGCCCGGCACTACCAGCCCGGACCCGAAGTTGGAATAGATGCTGTATATGAACGAGCAGGCGTTACCCTCCCCGTCAACCGAGCTGATGTAGACCGTATCGCTGCCCCCGTGGACCTTTCCGTAGGGCACCGACTTCATCGCCTTGTGCGGATCGATCAGGGCGCGGCGTTTGGCGGCGAAGTCCTTGGAAAGAAGCTCAGCCGTTGGCACATGGGCATGGGCCGGGTCGGCCACGTACTGGAAGGCGTCGGCGAAAGCCAGCCGCATGGCCTCGACCAGGTGGTGGTAAGTGTCCGGCGTCTGCGATCCCATCCCTGCGATGTCGAAACCCTCGACGATGTTCAGGGCCTCCAGTGCGGCCACACCTTGGCCGTTGGGCGGGCATTCCCAGCACGTCACGCCCCGGTAATCGGTGGTGATCGGTTCCTCCCAGTCCGAGGTGTGGCTGGAGATGTCGTCCGTCTCCATGCACCCGCCCTGCTCTTGGATGAAGGCCGCGATCTTCTCCGCAATTTCTCCGGTGTAGAATGCCTCCGATCCGCCTTCCGCTACCGCCTCCAACGTCCGGGCCAGGGTTGGAATTCGCATCACCTCCCCGTGCTTGGGAGCGCGTCCGTTGAGCAGCATCTCCTGGCCGGATGGCAGTCGTCCCAGCTTCTCCTCTTGCCCCGCCCACTGGAAGGCGATGATGTCCGATACCGGGAAGCCTTCGTCGGCGTACTGGATGGCCGGCTGGAGCAGTTCTGGCATCGGCATGGTGCCGCACTCGGCCAGCAGGGTTTCCCACCCGTGTACCGCTCCGGGAACGGTCACGGAATGTACTCCGCTCTGGGGCATGGTGCGGTGCCCTTCTGCTTCCAGCGCGTCGATGGTCGCTGCCTTGGGAGACCGGCCGCTGCCGTTGATGGCCCGTACCGACTTGTCCCGGTTGTTCCACACCAGCGCGAACATGTCGCCGCCGATGCCGGTGGACACCGGCTCGACCACGTTCAGTACCGCCGCGCTGGCCACTGCCGCATCCACGGCATTGCCCCCCTGCATCAGGACCCTCATACCGGCAACCGCCGCCAGTGGTTGGCTGGTGGCCACCATTCCATGCCTGGCCAGTACCGTGGAACGCCGGGAATCAAAGTACATCGCTGTCAAACTCCGTCGTTGATTCTTGGGAATGGGACCGTGTCCGTAACGCGCGTTATTGTATCACGGTGGACTGGTCCGGGGAGCCGAGATGAGTTGTGAGCCGGTGCCCGTGGCGCCCTTGGCTGTGTTAAGATACCCGTGGCCACACGCCCGGTTGGATAGTGCCCGTCGTGGGACTTCCCGGGGACCGAGGATACCAGTTTAGGAGGAAACAACATGGCTGCTGATGTGGGCCAGAGCGCCCCCGATTTTACCCTTCCCGATGCGGACCGCCAGCCCCAGACCCTGAGCAGCTTCCGCGGCAAGAACGTGGTGCTGGCCTTTTATCCCGGCGCATTTACCGGGGTCTGCACAACCGAGATGTGTACTTTCCGGGACCAGATGGAGCAGTTCAACTCTCTGGATGCCCAAGTGCTGGGCATCAGCGTCGACGGCGCGTTCTCTCTCAAGGTCTTCAGCGACCAGAATAACCTCAATTTCCCCCTGCTCAGCGACTTCGCCCGCCAGGTGGTGAACCAGTACGACGTGGCGCTGGAGAACTTCGCGGGAATGGAAGGTTATACTGCGTCCAAGCGGGCCGTCGTGATCGTGGACAAGGAGGGAGTGATCCGGTACAGGTGGGTCGGTCCCAATCCCGGTGTCGAACCCGACTACGATGAAGTGAAGCAGGCCATCTCCGGCCTGTAGCCCTTTCGGAACACGCGCAGGTCACCCCTCACACAGGCCCGCTACCCGCTGAGTGAACATCTCAGTCAGACGGGCCGCGTCCACATCCATGCACACCCTAGCGTTGGCCCGCCGTCTGGAGGCATCGGGACGGTGGGCCACAGTCTGGCCTCTGGTAAGCGGGCTGACCGTCTCGATCTCCACAAAGTAGTCCTCGGACACGAACAGGCTGGAGTCTACTGCATAGGCTACGGCCGGCATGTCGTTGTACCGCACCCCGCCTGACTCGGCCAGCAGCCCACGGCGAGCATAAGACCGTTGCAGGAACGGGGTAGCGGCGCACAGCAAGCGGGCTGCCTGGTTGTCGGCGGCAGCAATCCGGTCAAGTTGCGCTTGGTTGATCGTCACCAGGTTGCAGACGTCCAGCCCAACCTGCGTCAAGGAAACTACGGAGGAGTAAACGATTGCCGTTGCCTCCGGGTCCTCGTAGAGATTCGCCGAAGCTACGGGAGAGACGTTTCCTGGCACCGACACTGCCCCGCCCATGACCACAACCTCGGCGACGGCCCCGGCCAGCCTCGGCTCGATGCTCAGCGCCAGTGCGAGATTGGTCAGCCTCCCCAGGGCCAGTACAGTAATCTCCCCGGGGCTATCCATGACACGGCGGATGATTTCCACCGGCGCGTAGCCGCCGGCCACCGGCGGATGTCCGTCAGGCGGCAGCGGGTAGCCGCTGTCTCCCAGGGCGTCCTGCCCGTGGACGTGGGAAGCCCAACCTTCGTTGGGAGGCCGCAGCAGGGGCTTGCCCGCTCCCTGGTAGATGGGTATATCCGTCCGACCCGCGGCATGCAGAATCCGGCGGGCGTTTTCCGTGGACGCCTCCACCGGGCCGTTCCCGTACACCGTCGTCAAAGCCTCAACCGACAGTTCCCGGCTGGCCAGGGCCAGGAAAATCGCGGCGGCATCGTCCACCCCTGGGTCGGTGTCGATGATTACTCGTTTCAAGTCGCTTCCTCCAGCTTGGAATCCGGGTCTGCGGGGCTGGGCGGCATTTTAACATTTGACATACCTATCCCTCGCGGCTATTCTGCCCCTGACCCCTGTCCTGACTTTCGAGCCTTCAGGTAATTTCAGTCAGATTACACTCAGGAGTTTTGAAATGGACACATCAAACATCAAGGCATTGATTTTCGACGTGTTCGGCACGGTGGTCGACTGGCGGTCGTCCATCATCCGGCAGGCCCAGCAGTTCGGCCAGGAGCATGGTGTGGAGGCTGACTGGGACGCTTTCGCCGATGCCTGGCGCGCCAAGTACGGCCCCTACATGAACAAAGTCCGGACCGGCGAGTTGCCCTGGACCAACCTTGACCGCCTCCACCGCATGTCCCTGGACGTGGTGCTGGAGGAGTTCCACATAACAGGAATCAGCGAGGAAGACAGGGACAAGTTCAACCTTGCCTGGCACTACCTCGACCCATGGCCTGACACCGTTCCGGGCCTGTACCGCCTGAAGAGGAAGTTCATCCTTTCCCCCATGTCCAACGGCAATATCAGGCTGATGACCGACATGGCCAAGTACGGCGGAATGCCCTGGGACTGCATCCTCGGCGCAGAAGTAGCACAGCATTACAAGCCCGACCCGGAGAGCTACCAGACCGCCTGCGACCTTCTGATGATGGACCCCAAGGACGTGATGATGGTTGCCGCGCACCAGGGGGACCTTCTGAACGCCCAGAAGGTTGGCCTGCCCTCGGCGTTTGTCCCGCGCCCGATGGAGCGGGGGCCGAACCCGGCGCAGAAGCCGGACCCAACCCCGGACCCGTCTTTCACTATAGTGGCCAAGAATTTCGTGGACCTGGCCGACCAGTTGGGTTCGTGAAGCGGCTAACTCCGATACCCGCGGACAAGGAGCGGTCGTTTTGCGGTTGAGCATAAGGATCGGCAACGACCCGGAACTGGGGCCAGAGGACTTCAAGTCCCTGGCCCTTATGGCTGAGGAGCGTGGCTACGAGACCCTATGGATGACCGAAGGCTCGGGTGGCCGCGACGCTCTCACCCAGCTAACGGCCATTGCCTGCGCGACCTCGCGGATAAACGTAGGCCCCGGCATTCTGCCCATATTTGGCCGCACCCCGCTGATGACCGCAATGTCGGCGGCTGGACTTGCTTCAGTCTCCGGTGGGCGGTTCATCCTGGGCCTGGGTGTGGGCAACCGGCACGCGGTGGAATCAGCACATGGCGTCCCGTACCAGAAGCCCCTCGCCCGCTTGAGGGAGACCATCTCAATCGTGAGACATCTGCTCCAGGGAGATGAAGTAGAACACCAGGGACGGCTGTTCCAGATGGAGGGCGCAAGCCTGGGAAGTGTCATCCCCGAAACTCCTGTCCCAATCTACATAGCCGCGCTTGGTCCCAAGATGCTGGAGTTGGCCGGAGAAATGGCCGATGGCGTCCTCCTCAGTTGGACGGGCGGAGGCCACCTGGAACAGTCCATAGAGCGTGTCCACGCAGGCGCGGCACGGGCCCGGCGTGACCCTTTGGAGATAGACATAGCCGGGTATGTCAGGGTAGCCGTGGTCGACGATGTCGAGGCTGCCCAACCCGCTTTGAGGCGACAGATCGCGCGATATTCCAGGAACCCATACTACAGGACGTTCTTCCGGCACTGCGGCTTCGGTGAGGAAATGGCGATTGCAGAGCAGTCCCTGGAACGGGGAGACATGGACGCCGCATCCGAAGCCATTAGCCCGCAAATGCAGAGGGAGTTGGCCGTCATCGGCACAGCCGAGGAATGCCGCGCTGAATTGGAGAAGATGCGGTCACGCGGATTGCAGCAGCCCGTGGTGGCTCCATTCCCGGTTGGGGAAAGTATTGCCTCGCACCGGAGAGCCATCAAAGCCCTGGGTCAGTAAGCCAAATTCCGAGCCGTAGCGTTGCATCGTGCCGGCGGTTCCTGAGACTCTCCTACTGGCCCTCCGGCGCTATCCCGCAAGCCTTGGCTACCAGTTCATAGGACCGGACCCGGTCCGCGAAGTCGTAGCAAATGGTAACGATGCTCAGGTCAGGGGTCTGGTAGGTCTCAGCAAGGTCTTCCAACCGTTCTTTCACCTGTTGCGGGTCTCCATCGACGCACCGGCTCAGGTACTGCTGGGTATACGCCCACTCGTTGGCCGCGTACTGGTACGACAGGGCCTCCTCCAGCGTGGGTATTCCATTGGCCCGGCCTGTGACCGACTTCAGTCGCGCCAGGTTGCGGCTGGCCGCAAGGCGGTGCGCCTCTTCCTCGGTCTCGGCGCATAGCACCTGCACCCCCACATTGACCTTCGGCTCGGGAAAGCGTTCCGACGGGCGATAGTTCCGACGGTAACCCTCCACGATCTGCGGCCCCTCTTCCACCCCCAGCCCGAAGAAGTGCGCATAGGCGAAGGGAAGACCGTAGTGGGCCGCCATGATCGCGCTCTCGTAGCGTGAGCCAAGAAGCCACACCTCGGGGACTGTACTCTCCCCCGGACCTGCCTGAATCCCGGCAAATATGTGGCTCGATTCCAGGTTCCCCTCCAGGTGGCCCAGCAGGTCCAGAACCTGTTGGGGGAAGTGGCGAATGTCCGTGCCGGGTCTGGGGTATGACAGGGCGGCGGCGGTAATCTGGTCGCTCCCGGGCGCGCGTCCAATGCCAAGGTCGATCCGCCCGGGGTAAAGGGACTCAAGCAGCCGGAACTGCTCCGCAACCTTGAACGAACTGTAGTGGGAGAGCATCACACCACCGCTGCCGACCCTGATTTTGCTGGTGCGAGCCGCCACCTGCCCGATCATGAGCTCGGGGCTGGTGCCGGCGAAATTGGGCAGGCTGTGGTGTTCCGCCAGCCAGTAGCGGCAGTAGCCGAACCGCTCTACGGCCACCGCCAGCTCGATGGTCTCCCGCAGCGCATCGCCCGCAGTTCCCCCGTCCCGGACCGGGGATTGATCAACCACTCCAAGTACCAGATCGGTTGCCACTGCTATTGCACCCCAGAGATTGGATGAAATTTTGGTCGAAATAAGGCTTGACAAGCTGAGTGAAGGATACCATAATCCTTGCAACGAATATCGTAGGATCGGATAAGAGAAGTGTCCATCGCGTGGGCTTATCTCCGTAGCCTAAGGCCCTTCAGCCGGGTCAACCGGCTGTATTCCCGCCCTCATTCACTCGTTTCTCAGGCACAAATCCCCACTTTTTCCATCTCTGACCACTGCCACACCGCCCGTCTCTTAGGATTATCTCATCGGTGTTACGAAAACTGGTCATGGTATGACCGCTATTCGTTGGACAATTCATGCGGAAGACTGACGATATCCCGCCGGGAGAATGGTAACGCATCCTTGCCGAGCCGCACAACCCGGAATCCACAAGTTGGCCCTGCGGAATATCGGGGTTGCGGAGCATACAAGCCATATTCTGAAACTTCCACCGGGGCATACGTCCCGGTGGAATTGTTTTAGTGGGCGTTGGTGTTGACACCGCCAGCGCAAAGCATTACCGATTTTATTTTTCCTCTCCCCGTTCACCCCCTTCCACAGCGTTCCAGCTTATTCGGCACGTGTCCCACTCCGCGAGTGCCAGAAGACCAAAACATGTACGTCTGAGGTAATATGACCGTGACAATCAGCTGTAACAAGCGGCGGCTTGCCGCTGCTATCTTCATCCCGGCCCTGCTGATAGTGGCCCTCTTTTCCCTGGCCTGTGGAGGGTCGGAACCCGCAGCCCAACCCCAGACCGCAACCACCGGGCAGCAGCAACCGGCCCAAAGCATGTCCGACACCACGCCGGCCGGCGGGTCCAAGAATGACATGTCATCCGGCAACGAAATGCTGATGAACCTGGAAGGCAGCATCACCATCGACGGTTCCAGTACAGTGTTCCCGGTCAGCGAAGCAGTGGCCGAGGAATTCGGCATCCTGACTGACGGCAAGGTCCGCGTGACCGTGGGCCTCTCCGGCAGCGGCGGCGGGTTCAAGAAGTTCTGCAACGGCGAGACCGACATCTCCAACGCCTCCAGGCCCATCAAAGGCAGTGAGGTCGCAGCCTGCGCCGAGGCCGGCATCGAGTTCGTCGAGGTCCCGGTGGCCATCGACGGTCTCAGCGTAATGACCAACCCTGCAAACGACTACATCGACTGCATGACCATCGCCGAACTGCACACCCTCTGGGGTCCGGACGCCGAAGGCGCGATCATGAAGTGGAACCAGGTCCGCCCCGAGTGGCCCGATGAGGACATAAGACTGTACGGGCCAGGCGTAGACTCGGGCACCTTCGACTACTTCACCGAGGTTGTCAATGGTGAAGGCGGCGCATCCCGTGGCGACTACACCGCCAGCGAGGATGACAACGTGCTGGTTCAGGGAATTTCAGGGGACAAGCACAGCCTGGGTTTCTTCGGCTATGCCTACTATGCGGAGAACCAGGACAAGCTGAAGTTGCTTGGGGTAGACGGCGGAGCCGGTTGCGTCACCCCCAACGATGCCACCATTGAGGACGGCAGCTACCAGCCCCTGGCGCGACCCCTGTTCATCTACATCCGCAAGGACTCCCTGGACAAGCCCCATATGGCCGAGTATGCCCGGTTCCACCTGAGCCCCGAAGGCGGCCAGCAGCTTGTCCGGGATGTTGGTTACCTGCCTTACCCGCAGGAAGTCTACACCCTGGCCCAGGAGCGCGTGGATAAGGGTCTCACCGGCACCCTGTTCGGGGGCGACAACCCTCAGAAGGGTCCCGTGGCCTCGGTCCTGGCCAACAACGCCTCCGGGCAGGCCCCCAGCATGATGGCCCCGGACTTTACCGCCCTTGAGGGCAGCATCACCATCGACGGTTCCAGCACCGTGTTCCCGGTCAGCGAAGCGGTGGCCGAGGAATTCGGCATTCTCACCGGCGGCAATGTCCGCGTGACTGTGGGCCTCTCCGGCAGCGGCGGCGGGTTCAAGAAGTTCTGCAACGGAGAGACCGACATTTCCAATGCTTCCAGGCCCATCAAGGGCAGTGAGGTCGCGGCCTGCGCCGAGGCCGGCATCGAGTATGTCGAGGTCCCGGTGGCCATCGATGGTCTCAGCGTAATGACCAACCCGTCCAACAACTACATCGACTGCATGACCATCGCGGAGTTGCACACCCTCTGGGGTCCCGATGCAGAGGACAGGGTCACGCGGTGGAACCAGGTCCGCCCCGACTGGCCCGACGAGGAGATCAGGCTGTATGGGCCGGGCGTAGACTCGGGCACCTTCGACTACTTCACCGAAGTGGTCAATCACGAGGGCGGCGCTTCCCGCGGCGACTACACTGCCAGCGAGGACGACAATGTTCTGGTGCAGGGAATCGCCGGGGACAAGCATAGCCTTGGCTTTTTCGGCTACGCATACTACGTGGAGAACCAGGACAAGCTGAGGCTGGTGGGCGTCGATGGCGGCGCTGGCTGCGTCACCCCCAACGACGCCACCATCGAGGACGGCAGCTACCAACCCCTGGCGCGGCCCCTCTTCATCTACATCCGCAAGGACGCGCTGGCCAACCCCCACATCGAGGCTTTCGCCAACTTCCACCTGAGCCCGGAAGGCGGCCAGAAGCTGGTGCGGGACGTCGGCTACCTGCCCTACCCGCAGGAGGTCTACACCCTGGCCCAGGACAGAGTTACCCGTGGACTGGCGGGCACCCTGTTCGGCGGTGACAACCCGCAGAAGGGTCCGGTGGCTGCGGTCCTGGCCAACAGCAAGTAGTCATTCGAACAGTGACGGGGGAAGATATCGTCTTCCTCCCGTCACAGGACACCAGGAAAAGCAACGCGATTCAGAGGAATGGCAGGGAATTAAAGGTTGTATCAGGGAGGTAGCGCCGATATGCTAATGACTGCCCTCCGTACTCCTGAATTTCCTGAAACGGGACCAGGGTCGAGCACGGAGTTTTGCCTTGGCCAGGGATGAAGTTGCTTCAGGCGTCGCCGCTTTGGAAAAAGAATATTCCGCACAACGGCGGATGCGAAGCAGGGTTATTCAGGAGCGCATCGCTCGTTCGATCCTCTTCGTGTTCAGTACCGTTTCCATCCTCACTACGGTCGGGATAGTATCCGTCCTCCTGTTCGAGGCTATCCAGTTCTTCCAGGAAGTCTCGCCCATCGAGTTCCTCACCGGGACGCGGTGGACGCCTCTGTTTGCATCCAAGCACTTCGGCGTGCTGCCGCTGGTCACCGGGACCCTGCTCGTGGCCTTCCTGTCGATGCTGGTGGCCTTGCCCCTGGGTCTCCTGAGCGCCATATACCTCAGCGAGTACGCACCGGGTAAGCTGCGCCAGGTCATCAAACCCATACTGGAGATTCTTGCCGGAATACCCACGGTGGTCTACGGGTACTTCGCGCTCCTCTTCGTGACCCCGCTGTTGCGCATGATTTCCGAAGACATCGCAGTCTTCAACGCCCTCAGCGCCTCAATCGTGATGGGGATAATGATCCTCCCGATGGTTTCAAGCCTCAGCGAGGACGCCATGACTGCCGTCCCCAACTCGCTGCGTGAGGGCGCCTACGCTCTCGGAGCGACCAAGCTGGAGGTGGCGACCCGGGTTGTGGTGCCATCGGCCCTGTCGGGAATCGCCGCGTCCTTCATCCTGGCGACTTCCCGGGCCATTGGGGAGACGATGATCGTGACGGTCGCCGCGGGCCAGAACCCCAATTTCACCCTCAACCCCTTCGTTCCCATCGAGACCATGACCGCGTACATAGTCCAGGTAAGCCTCGGAGATGCCCCAGCGGGGACACTGGAGTTCAAGACAATCTTCGCGGTGGCGCTGACCCTATTTTGCATTACTCTAATCATGAACCTGCTTAGCCAGTGGGTGGTCCGCAGGTTCAGGGAACAATACGAATGATCCAGTCTACACAGCGTTTGGATTTCCAGGCCCGTCTGGCCCGGCGCAAACGCCAGAGCACAATCTTCGCCGGGTTGTGCATGGCCGCCATTGCCATCGCCCTGTTAATGCTGGCAGTGCTGCTGATATACATCGTCGTGCAGGGGTACACGCGGGTTGATTGGCAGTTCCTGAGCAGCTTCCCTTCCCGCTTCCCGGAGAGGGCGGGTATCCAGGCGGCTGTGATCGGCAGCATATACGTTATTGCAATAGCAGGGGTGGCGTCCTTCGTCTTGGGCGTTGGAGCCGCCATTTACCTGGAGGAATACGCATCTCGCCAGAAGTTCACCAAGATAATCCAGGTGAACATAGCCAATCTGGCCGGAGTTCCATCCATCGTCTACGGAATCCTGGGTCTGGAGATATTCGTCAGGTCCTTGGCGCTGGGCAAGAGCGTTCTGGCTGGCGGTTTCACCCTGGCCCTGCTTGTGCTCCCAGTGATCATTATCGCGTCCCAGGAAGCCATCCGTGCCGTGCCCCCTTCTATCCGGGAAGGTGGGTACGCTCTGGGCGCAAGCAGGTGGCAAACGGTCTGGCACTTAGTCTTGCCCCAGGCGTTCCCCGGCATCCTGACTGGCGTCATCCTTGCTGTCAGCCGCGCAATGGGAGAGACCGCCCCGCTCATAGTAATGGGCGCGTTGACCTTCGTCCCATTTGCTCCGGACGGCCCCATGAGCCGGTTCACAGTGCTGCCCATCCAGATTTTCAACTGGACTTCACGCCCCCAGGCCGGCTTCCACGAGGCCGCCGCCGCCGGCATTATTGTGTTGCTGGTCCTCCTGTTCATAATGAACGCAACCGCCGTGTTCCTGCGCTTCAAGTTCCGGGATAGGATGTAAGGAAAGAGATGCGACAAGCTGACAACATTCTCCAGACTGAAGACCTGAGCGTCTACTACGGCAACAAGCGCGTGGTGACAGACGTCACCCTCGATGTGCCGCGCAACCACATCACCGCTATCATAGGACCATCAGGCTGCGGCAAGAGCACACTGCTGCGCTGCTTCAACCGGATGAACGAGCTTATCCCCGATGCCAGCATCACCGGCAAGGTGTTGTTCGAGGGTCAGGACCTCTATGCCGACACCGTGGACCCGGCGGAGATCCGTTATCAGATCGGGATGGTGTTCCAGAGGCCCAACCCTTTCCCCAAGTCCATCTACGACAACGTAGCCTTCGGACCTCGGATAAATGGATTTCGTGGCGACCTGGATGAACTGGTGGAGACCTCCCTGAAACGCGCTGCCCTCTGGGAAGAGGTCAAAGACCGGCTTCATACCAGCGCATTGAGTCTCTCCGGTGGCCAGCAGCAGCGTCTCTGCATCGCCCGCACCCTGGCAGTGGAACCCCTGGTCATCCTCATGGACGAGCCGTGTTCCGCTCTGGACCCCATCGCCACCCTGTCCATCGAAGAGGTTATGCGCGAACTGGTGGAGCATTACTCAATCGTGATCGTCACCCACAACATGCAGCAGGCGGCCCGCGTCTCCCACTACACGGCCTTTCTGATGGTGGAAGACCAACGCATAGGCATATTGGTGGAGCACGGGGAAAGCCGCCAGATATTCACCAATCCCACCGACGAGCGGACGGAAGCATACATAACCGGCCGCTTCGGATAACGCCCGGTCGCCCGGTTGCATACTTCCGCAAACCGCTACCCTGGGTTATAATCCATGCCCAAACCCGCCGGGATGTTGTGGGTGTGGGTGCAATCGGGTATACGTAGAGTCGGCGTCCGCACTCAGACGGCCTTACTCGATATCAAAGTGCGAGAACTAGGGGAGGAGGAGCTATGCCTGAAAGGTATCAGGACGAGATCGAAGAAATCCTGAGGCAGGCCGGGGAATCCCCTCCCGACGAAACTTCCAGGGAGCACCCAAGGGCCGATGACCAGGTAGTTGCCCCCGTTCGCGCCACCGGGCGGGTACCAGCGACGCCCGATGCCCCCGCACGTCGCTGGCCCAGGATAACCCCGGGCAAGCTCATGCTCCTCGGCCTGGTGCTGTTCGTCGTCGGTGCACTGTGGTTCAAGTTCCTTATCTGGGTAGGTCTGGGACTGGTTGTCATCGGCTACTTGCTTTTCTTCGTGACCCCCCGTTCCATCCGCGTAGAGAAACGCTGGCGCGGACAGGTGGTTGAGGAAAGCGTCTCTCCCCTGGAACGGCTTAAGCGCTGGCTTATGCGATGAGCAGATGGGGGCGCCCTTAGACACCAGGGCTTTCGACAGTGCGGGCGAGTGGGTAGAGGGAGTTAGACCGGGGAATGGCGTGAGTGGATGCGGTTAGTTTAGCTCTCGGCTCCAGTGCCGCTTCCGCTGAAGTGTTCCGCCAGCGCGACTATCATGTTGCCCATGTGGACGTGCTCCGGTTCCACATCCACACGCAGGCCCATGTCTCGCAGACGCCCGCTGCACACCGGTCCCACCGACGCTATCACCACGGGCAGCCGCTCCAAGCTCTCCCGCAGTTGGGCTTCCCTATTGGCCTGGGCCGCGATGGTCAGCAGGTTGCGCACCTGGGGCTGGCTGGTGAAAGCCAAGGCGTCCACTCCCCCGGCTCCCAGGTCGTCGATCATGCGGACTACTGGTGAAGTGTCCTCTGGAAGGCCCCAGGTATAGAGAGTCACTTCGCGCACCGTCGCGCCCCGCTCCTCCAGGCTCCGGGTCAGGAACCCGTTGGGCGCGCCGTATGCTTGGACGGCAAGCCTCTTGCCCTGTAAATCGTAGTCCGAGATCGACTTCATCAGGTCGGCAGAGGTATACGGCTCAGGGGGCATGACGTCGATGTGAATCTTGTGCTGGCGAAGAACGCGCCCAGGCTTCGGGCTTCTGGCAAAAACGGTCAGGTCGTCGAGGGAAGAAAGGAACTGTTCCTTCACACCCATTGACTCAGCAGCCCCGATGAGTGCATTGGTGCCCACGCCGGTTAGCAGCACCACCACGTCAAGGTTGCTGCCGCACACATCGCTGACCAGCCGCTGGACCTCAGGGTCATCCCGCAGGTAGATCTCCTGTAGGACCGGGGCCGGGTACGGAGTCCCGCCGTGCCGTTCAATCAGCCCGGCCATCTCCGATTGCATCCTGGCTTCGACGAATGCGACCACCCGGCCGCCAAGGGAGGCTACCAAGCTTGCCCTCCGCCAAAGGAGGCTAAGCTTGGAGAATGCAGGTTATACCATGCACTCACCTTCACCCCTCTCCAGCTTGTAAATGTTGGTCCGTTCCCAGTCGAAGTACAGGTCGGAGCCTGAGTCGGTGTTCTCCGCAGCCTTCTGGGCTTCGGCGGCTACCGCTGTTACATCCTCCAGTCCTACCCGGTCCAGGAACTGGTTGAATCCTTCGCCGCTCTGCCTGTTGTTCTTGTAATAGGTGGCGATCTCCGTCACTATCTTTGGCGCAACCTTGGCTGGCACCTTGATCTTTGGAATCCGCGTCCCGATTCGAGAGTCCTCCACCCTGCTGTCGCCGTAGTTCCCGCCCAGGAACAGCTCATAGGCCGGTATCTGCTGTCCGTCGGGTCCCTTCACCGCCGCGCCGTGGAACCCGATGTTGGCAATGTGGTGCAGGCCGCAGCCATTGGGGCAACCGCTCATCTTGATGCGTATCTTCTGGACTCCCTCATCCTCCAGCAGCCCGTTCCAGGTGGAGATCTCCTCCCGGACCGCCTTGGCCAGTCCCATCGAGGAAGTGATTCCCAGCTTGCAGCTATCAGTGCCGGGGCAGGAAACCACGTTGCTTATGTGGTGAGCGCCCGTCTCGCTCAGGTCGATGGCCTTCAGTGCTTCCCAAACGTCGTGCAGCTTGTCGGTTGGGACCCAGCGCAGGGCCAGGTTCTGCTCCTGCGTGGAGCGCGCGCGGCCTCCGGTGTAACGCCGGACGATGTCCGCCAACCCGTGGAACTGCTCCGGGCTGAGATCGCCGCGCACAGGCTTGACATAGACCAGGTGGTAGCCCTCCTGCTTCTGGCTTGCCACGTTGGTCTCCACCCAGCGGGAATACTCGGGATTGCTCCCGTTGCTGCCGGAGCCGTTGACCTGTCCCGACAAGGCGGGGGGCGTCTCCCGCTCGATTTCATCGGCGACCATGAGGGGCGTTGGGTCTATGGGGCCGATGTTCTCCAGCTCGGCGTCCACCAGCTCCCGGAAAGCGTCCAGGCCGATCTTGTCAATCAGCACCTTGATCCGGGCCATCATGCGGTTCTTGCGCAGGATGTCGGCGTTGTTGAACACGGTCCAGATGGCCAGGGCCACGCGGAGGTAATCGTTTTCCGGTACGAACTCGTACAGCGGCTTCGCCAGCCGGGGCATGATTGACGTGCCGCCTCCCACGAAGACCTTGAACCCCTTCTGGGTCACCCCGTTTTCCTCGCGTACCTGGGAAACGAAGGTCAGGTCCTGTATGGCGGCGGCCACGGCATCGCGAGAGTCGCACCCGGTGAACGCGCTCTTGAACTTCCGGGGGAAGTTCTGGGTGATGGGATGCCGGACACCGAACCGCACGTATGCGGTCAGGTACGGCGTGGGATCGAAGATCTCTTCGGTGCAGACACCGGCGCAGGGTGGCCCGACCACGTTCCGGACCGTATTCCCGCAGGCTTCCCGGGTGGTCAGCCCCACTTCTCCCAGCGTCCGCAACACCGCGGGACAATCGGCCAGCGGGATATGGTGTATCTGGATGTTTTCCCTGGTGGTAATGTGGCCCTTCTTCAGGGGGGCGTACTTCTCGGTTATGTCCCCCAGCCCGTCCAGCGCTTCCGGGGTCAGGATGCCGCCAGGCACTTTGACCCGGATCATCTGGACGTCGGGTTGCCGCTGCCCGTACACGCCTTGGCGCAGCCGGAAGGGGGTGAACTCGGCGTTGTCCAGTTCACCGCTCTCGAACCGCCCCGATTCGGCTTCGAGCCTCTGCACCTCGTCGTCGAGGAATGGAATGATGCCTGGAGAAGTCGGAGCAAGCTCCCGGCTTCTCTGGTGGATTTCTGCCTGGTCTACCGCTTGGGTTGTGCTGCTCGGACTCGTCACCTGCGGCCTCCCCGTCTCATTGGGTGTATGGGGGCAATTAGTTCAGGGCATTCAAGGGGCAAAATAAAACGTCCACCATTTTCCGGGTTCTTTGGTGGACGCAGGCTGGTCTGCCGTGTTCTGGCGTGCGCGACTGACCTGCCCCCTATGTGGGGGGACATGTACAGGAGCAGCCGTTCACGTGTGCCGTTCGCATCGCAAAAAAGTTTACTCAATCAATCAACAATTGTCAACGGTTTTGACCTCGATTATCAGGATTGCAGATAAAGCGCTGAGTCTATCATGCGTGGAGTCGTATCTGGGGAGACCACTGTGTCCCTGGGAAGCGTTGCCATTGAGGACCCGCTCCCTTGGCAACAGGGCTTGTCCCCGCTTGGTCGAAATGGTTTCATCCCCGGACTTCTTACCGGCTCCCGGTTACTGATACTTGCCTCCTTTGCAACCTGTATACACTTCCGCATCATATACTGTAGCCGTGAGCTCCGGCCAGCCGCCCTGACTGGGAATGAAGTCCAACCCGTTTGCCAGAGGACGGACTCCATACGCGCGGGCCGGTTCCGTGCCGTTCGTGGGATAGCATTCCCGGTGTCTGGGATATCCCCTGCCGGATGTACCTTCCCGCGCCCTCCAGCGCAAGTACGCCCCCCAACTCGTCTTCATCGAGCTGCGCAAACTCGCTGAGGATTACACCCTCGAATGCGAGAAAGCTCGTGCCGGGCACAAACCCCAGCCCAATTCCCACCGTTCACCCAGAGGATCGTCAAGGCCGGATTCCACCTCCAGACCTTCATGGCCCTCCACAAAACCCTCAACCGGTGCCGGGAAAAGGACGCCCTCTCCGAGACCAGGGACATCCTCCTCGCCCTTATCCCTCGGGCCTGGGAAACAATCAACCGCCACGTCCCCAGGAATGCAGACTATGATGAAGAGGTTGAAGGGCGTCCCTGGAAAGAATGGGCCAGCGACACAACTTGGAACTTGCCCTGTGAAAACGGGAGACCTGCCGCACCGGTGGACATTACACCTGATATGAAAGGCTATCTTTAAGCCATCAGTGCTTACCCGTACAGGCCGGATACGCTAAGATAATCCCGGCTGGCCAATACAGGCCCGGAAATTCAGCAACTTGCTGGCGGAGGGCATCGCAGCATGAAAGAAACGTCGGATGTGGTAGTCATTGGGGGAGGCGTAATCGGGTGCAGCATCCTGTATAACCTGGGACGCCTGGGAATCACCGACACCCTGCTCCTGGAGCGCGACGTCATTGGCTCCGGCTCCACGGGCCGGTCGGCGGCCATCTGCCGGATGCACTATTCCAATCCTGTGACCGCCACAATGGCTTGGGAGAGCCGGCGCATCTTCGCCAACTTTGAGGAGATGGTCGGCGGACCATCGGGGTTTGTGGAAACAGGCTACCTGGTGGTGGTCGAAAATGAGGACCGCCAGGGCCTGGAACGTAACGTTGCGATGCAGGTCGAGTTGGGCATCGACACGATGGTCGTCAACCGGGACGATCTGAGAGACATAGCGCCAATGGTGTCGGTCTTCGATGACGAGGCGATGGGCTGGGAACCCCAGTCCGGTTACGCCGACCCTTATCTGGTCATGTCCTCCTACGCCAACCGCGCGAAAGACATGGGCGCGGAGGTCCTTCCCCGGACCCCGGCCCTTGGCATTGAGGTCGAGAGTGGCCGCGTCCGCGCCGTCAATACTGCCGGGGGCCGGGTGGAAACACCCGTGGCCGTGGTCGCCGCCGGTCCCTGGTCCAGGGTCGAGTTGGCCAAGGTCGGCGTCGATGTCCCCCTCATACCGGTGCGGCACCAGGTAGCCTACATAGTCCGCCCGGTGGACCGGCTGCCCTTCCACCCCACCGTGGGCGACATAGCCCAGTCCATGTCATTCCGTCCTGACGGGCCGCGCTTCAGCCTCATGGGATTCGGCGACGATGAAGAAGTCGAACTCGACAACTACAACGAAGCCGCAGGTATGGACGACATGGCCTCCGCCCTCAATCGGATGCAGCGCAGAATCCCGGACATGGCCGGCGCGTACTTCCGCGGCGGGTGGTCTGGACTCTTCACCACCACTCCCGACTGGCATCCCATTTTGGACAGGGTGCCGGGCATCGAGGGACTTTACTGCGCCGTTGGGTTCAGTGGTCACGGTTTCAAGCTGTCCCCCATGATCGGGGTAACTATGGCCGAGCTTATCGGCCAGGGGGAGGCATCCTCCATCGACATCACGCCCCTGCGGCACAGCCGTTTTGAGGAAAATGACCTGCTGACCTCCAGCTACCGCTACCGGGTCCTGGCATGACGCGGCTGTCAGGGGGTGGAAGCGGAGCGGTGGCGGGTTGCGGATGAAGCGATGGCCCCGCGTTGCCCTGACCACCGTCTTGGCAGTCCTGCTTCTGGCGGCGGGCCACGGCGACCACCGGCACGATGCCGTGGATGCCCTGGTCGCTCCCCATCTCTATAGCCTGATCGATTGGGAACTTTCCAACTTCTTCGACAAGTGGGCCCGAAAGTCAATAGACCTGCTGCCCTGGCGCGAAGACCTGGACCGGGAGACCCGCAACAATCTGGTCCAGGAGTTCTTCTCCTTGGGGAGGGAGTTGGCCGAGCTGCGGCACAGGCTGGACTATCACACTTCAACCGGCGAGTCCGCCCCCGAAAAGCCCGCCGATACCCTCAGTGCCGCAATCGCCCGGGTCGAGGACCGGCGTCGGGAAATCCTCCCAGTGGTCGAGGAGGCAGTGGAGTCAGAGATCAGCACAGTGCTGGCAGAAGAGGGGTTGGAGTCCGGCATTGGTCTGATCTTCCCGCCTGTTGACACTGTATTCGCCAGTTCGCCCGGGGTCCTGATACTCTCGCCCAGGGACCGGATTCACCGCCAGTCCACCCTGCTCCTGAAACCCGGCATGTCCGACGAAGACAAGAAGCGGATTGAGTCGGCTTACTTGCAGCAGAAGGACCTGTCAGCATTGGTGGAGCGCACCGGAGGCGTGGCGGTCTATCCCAGCGTGGTCTCAGACCAGGGAGATATGCGCTACTCCCTGGTTGTGACGGCTCACGAATGGCTGCACCACTGGTTCTTCTTCCGTCCCCTGGGGTGGAACTTCTGGTCCAGCCCAGAGATGACAACACTCAACGAGACTGCGGCGACCCTGGGCGGTGAGGAAATCGGGGAACGGGCCTTCGACGCTATGATTGGCCGACCGGTCATCCGGCAGTCCAACGCGGATACGCCGCCGCCAACTCCCGCGCCTGGAGCTTTCAGCTTTGGTCAGGCAATGCGGGAGACCCGTCTGCGCACCGAGGAACTCCTGACTGAGGGGAAGATAGAACAGGCGGAGGCGTACATGGAAGAGCGGCGCTTGATGTTCCTGGATCACGGCTACCGCATTCGCAAGATCAACCAGGCTTTCTTCGCATTCCACGGCTCCTACGCTGCCAGCCCGGCGTCCATCAGCCCGATACACGGTCAACTGGAAAAGCTGCGGGAGAGAAGCGGTTCCCTGGGAGAGTTCCTCCACATAGTAGCCGGATTCGGCAGCTACCGGGAGTTCCTGGATTACTTGGAAAGTGGCAGGTAGAAAGGGCTGAGGGTGCTTCAGGAAACAGATTCGGTCATAGCAGTCATAAGAACTCTGCAACATCAATACCAGCTGTTTTGATGATATTGCGCAGCGTGCCCCGGTCCAGTTCTCTATGGTCGGGGACAACAACCTGGGTAAAAGGATTATCTCGTCGCAAAATTATGTGACTGCGGTGTTGACGCCTCTGGTAGAACCCGATCTTGCTGAGGGAACTAACGCAATCTCGCCCCGAAACTCGCGGCAACCGGGTCATACGGCAAGGACTAGCGTCTCAAAACGCTCTTCCGGCACTGGCAAATCGTCTTCCTGGAGTGCGATGATGTATCCTTCAATTGCCTCTTTGATATTTGCAATGGCTTCATGCTTTGTTGCACCTTGGCTGGTGCATCCGGGCAGGCTAGGGCATTCGGCGACCCAATATCCGTCTGTACCAGGGTAAATAACTACCTGACGCATCGCCTTTCTATCTCCAAAGGGCTATCAGGACGCTACCGCCGATAACCTGTCGTGGGTTTCCCCCGGCGTGCCTGTTCACGCTCCCATTTCTTTGCAGACGCTGGAGTAACCTTCGGACCTTGCTTTACGAGACGGCCTCCAGGGTTGGCCCTTTGGTGTTCTTTTTCTCGTCGAGCAGGGTCTTTGGTGATTCCAGTATGAGATATGGCATTACCCTTCTTATAGTGATAGCGTGTAGTATCTCTTGCAGCCAGGGTTATACCTCCATATAGTCAAGGTTCATTTAACATAATCACAGAGTAGCTGGAGGTCGGGAATTATGCAATCAACACTATCTGCCGGGCACTGGCCACTGCCCACTTAAACCCACGGCGTGCGCTTGGAGCGTTCCTTCTCCGACGTATAAGTTGGCAGGCCCTTGCGTTCCAGGCTTTCAGCAACCATCCGCTTGAACAACTCCCGGTCGCGTCCTGTGATAACCGCCTGCTCGTGGGCCTCGGATATGGCCACCGGGTAGCCTTGCCCCCGGCGGCACTGGTCCAGGATCAAGCTATGGCCCAGGGCCAGCAAGCTCTCATCTTCGGCGACCCATTGGGGAACTTCCACCCGTGCGATTTCATCCCCGCAGTTCAGGTAATAGAAGAGGACCTGGTGCTCCCCGTAGCTCTCCCGCGGCACCGAGGAATTGGTGCGATACACCGGCGAGCGCCAGCCCGGCTCCAGGGTTTCCTCAAACAACTCCCGGTCGAGAAAGCCGTTGGCCATGTCGCAGGGCGAGACCACGGAGCGGCGACTGCCGCAGGAACGCCGGCATCGGGCGCGGTCGAAGGGGCAAAGAGCGGCCCTGGCGGCATTGATGACCTCGGTGCTTCTGGGAAGGGAAACATAAGCCGCGAGACTCATAGGCCGTACCCTGCTCTGCTCCCGCAGGCGGTCCAACGCCGGGATCAGACGGTCTTGCACAATCGCCTGCCGGATGTAAGGCTGGTAGCCCTGCCCGGAGAGGCCCCACAGGACCAGCGAGCCGTCCACCAGGGCCAGAGCCGGCCGCCCCGGGGGGCATTCCTCAACGGCGCCGGCCAGTCGCTCCAGTTCCCGCACGGTACGGACCAGACCCAGCAACGCGCCGGTCACAAGCTCTTCCTGCACATGGTCGGCAGGATCGGTGATGTAGAGATCGCCGTGTTCCGAGGCCAGGTCAGGTTGATTGAAGAAGTTCGCTTCAGGCTCCGCGCCGTAGGTAAGAGTGCAACCTCCCAGGTTTATCAGGTATGTCGCAACCGGCAAGTGCCGGTCAACATCGATGTGGGAACCATCCACGGCCACGACGCACCAGTCGGAGGGCAAGACCCCCGGGCCGTAGCCCCCAATCAGCCGGTCCTGTACCTGGGCTGCCAGGAAAGGCCGCTCCCGGTCAAAAGCGGTCTTGTCGATTGCTGCCTGAACATCGACACCGGCGGCTTCGTCCACGAACCGCTGAAGCCGCTGGCGGCGGTCGTCCCGGAAGCGGCCCAACCGCTCGCCGACCTCGTCCAACTGAAGGAAAGTGCTGCCAAGATCAAGGGCCATAGATTAATCCCCTCTCATCAGACTACAGAACAAGAATACACGATGCAAAGGGACAGTCCAGCCCGTCCTGAAACCCGAACTGAGTGCTAAAATGGTTCCCAACAACAGGTGAGGGGAGCGTGTCTATGCCCCAGGAGTTCATCCACGTCAAGGGAGCCCGCGAACATAACCTCAAGAACGTTGACATAACCATTCCCCGGGAGAAGCTGGTGGTCATTACCGGCGTGTCCGGCTCCGGCAAAAGCTCCCTGGCCTTCGACACCATTTACGCCGAGGGACAGCGCCGCTACGTTGAATCCCTTTCCGCCTATGCCCGCCAGTTCCTGGGGCGGATGGACAAGCCCGACGTAGATTACATAGAGGGCCTGTCCCCCGCCATCTCCATCGACCAGAAGGGCGTTTCTCATAACCCCCGCTCCACGGTAGGCACCGTCACCGAAATCTACGACTACCTCCGCCTCCTCTTCGCCAGGGTTGGGACCCCCCACTGCCCCAAGTGCGGGCGTCCCGTGGAACGCCAGACGGTGCAGCAGATCGTGGATGCCATCATGTCCCTGCCCGAGGGGAGCCGCCTGCTGCTCCTCGCCCCCAAGGTGCGGCGCAAGAAAGGGGAACACAAGGACGTTTTCGAGAATGCCCGCAGCGGCGGGTTCGTGCGTGTCCGGGTCAACGGCGAGGTCCACCTGCTGGACGAAATGGGGGATCTGAACCTGGACCGGCGCAAATGGCACTACATCGAAATCGTTGTTGACCGGCTCATCGTCCGCGAGGTCACCGAGATGACCAGGGTGGCCGAGTCGGTGGAGACAGCCCTCCGCGAAGGCGAGGGAGTAGTGCAGGTCAACGTCGAAGGCGGTGAGGAGGCGGAAGCGGGACGTGGGCGAGATACGGAAGACCTGGTCTTCTCCGAGCAATTCGCCTGCGTCCGCTGCGGTACCAGCCTGCCTGAGATTGAACCGCGGACCTTCAGCTTCAACAGCCCTCACGGCGCATGTGGCGAATGCACCGGCCTCGGCTACAAGCTGGAGATAGACCCGGAACTGGTGATTCACAACAAGGACCTGTCGCTGACCGAGGGGGCCATCACTCCCTGGGCCAGGAACGGCCCAGCCAATAGCTGGTACGTCAGCGTACTGGAGTCAGTGGCCTCCGCCAACGGGTTCTCGGCCAAGGTGCCGGTCAGGGAACTGACCAAGGATCAGCTAGACCTGGTCTTATATGGGAATGGGACCAAGAAAATCACCGTCCGCCACCGCACCCACAGGGGCCGCACATACAATTGGGACACTTCATTCGAGGGAGTGATTCCAAACCTGGAGCGGCGCTATAGGCAGACCGACTCGGAGCACACCCGCCAGGACATTGAGCGGTACATGGCGGCCCGCGCCTGTCGTGCCTGCGACGGCAAGCGTCTGCGTCCCGAGGCACTGGCGGTGAAGGTCTGCCAGTTGGGGATCATGGACGTCTGTGCCAAGAACATACGCCAGGCCCTCGACTGGGTCCGGGACATAGACCCGGACGCCCCCGGTGAGCATTCCGGCCCCACGTTGACAACACGGCAGAAGACCATCGGCAACCAGGTCCTGAAGGAGATCGAGGGGAGGTTGAGTTTCCTGGAAGGCATCGGGCTTGACTACGTGACCCTGGACCGCACCGCCCGCACACTGTCGGGTGGCGAGGCCCAGCGGGTCCGGCTCGCCACCCAGATCGGGTCCGGTCTCACCGGCGTCCTCTACGTCTGCGATGAGCCAACGGTGGGACTCCACCCCGCCGACGACTACCGCCTCATCGGCACCCTCAGCAGCCTGCGCGATATGGGCAACACCGTGGTTGTAGTGGAGCACGACGAGGCCATGATGCGGGCCGCCGACTTCATCGCCGACCTTGGACCTGGGGCCGGAGAGCACGGCGGTCGCGTGGTCGTCGCCGGGACCCTGGATGAAGTGATGGACTCGCCCGACTCACTGACCGGCCAGTACCTCAGCGGGCGCAGGAAGGTCGCCGTGCCAGAGCAACGGCGCCCCGGCAACGGCAAGGCGATGGCCGTTCATGGCGGCAGGGAGAACAATCTCAAGGGCATCGACGTCGAGTTTCCCCTGGGTCAACTCGTCTGCATCACAGGGGTTTCCGGCTCCGGCAAGAGCACCCTGATATACGACATCCTCTACAAGCGGCTGGCCCAGATTCTGTACCGTGCCAGGGACCTTCCCGGCAAGCACGACGCGGTGGTTGGGGTGGAGAATATCGATAAGGTAGTCAACATCGACCAGTCCCCCATCGGACGCACTCCCCGCAGCAACCCGGCCACCTACACCGGGGCTTTCACTCCGATACGGGAATTGTTCTCCAACCTTCCCGAGGCCCGGGTCCGGGGTTACAAGCCGGGCCGGTTCTCATTCAATGTCAAAGGGGGGCGCTGTGAAGCCTGCAGGGGCGAGGGTTACAACCAGATCGAGATGCAGTTCCTCCCTGACGTGACCGTTCCATGCGAGGTCTGCCACGGCAGCCGCTACAACCGGGAGGCCCTGGAAGTGACTCTGCGCGGGCACAGCATCGCCGACGTGCTGAACATGACCGTGGCCCAGGCGTTGGAGTTGTTCGAGAATTTCCCTCGCATCCGTCCCAAGCTGGAGACCCTCCGCGATGTGGGACTGGGCTACATCCGGTTGGGGCAGCCTGCCACTACCCTGTCCGGCGGCGAGGCCCAGCGGGTCAAGCTCTCCACCGAGCTTTCCCGCCGCGCCACCGGCAAGACCCTCTACCTGCTGGACGAGCCGACCACGGGCCTGTCTTTCGAGGACTGCGCCGCCCTGTTGCGGGTGCTCCACCGGCTGGTGGACAACGGCAACACGGTAGTCCTGATCGAGCACAACCTGGACGTAATGAAAAACGCCGACTGGATTATAGACCTGGGTCCGGGCGCGGGCGACCTGGGCGGCGAGCTAATTGCCACCGGCACCCCGGAAGACCTGGCCCGGATGCCCCACTCGGTAACCGGCCGCTACCTGCAAGACTTGGTAAACGGCATCCACTCTGACGCAGAACAGGCGCGGTGGGTGAAGCAGCCGACGGCTGTTGGAGTGTCTGACGAGGATTAAGCCCTCTGGAAATGGAGTCGGATATGAAGTGTCATTGACGGAATCAGTCAGTGGGACCTTTCACTACCTCGCCAACCCATACGGTATAGCCTTGGTCTCGGCGTCCTCCGACTCCTCCATCCGGGCGGCCAGGGTGACTATCAGGCGTCCCATTGCGGTCTCTCCCCAGAACCACTCGTGAATCTGCTCGTCTGCCGTATCGGGCCGCTGTTCCAACCGGGCCTCGTAATAGAAGGCCTTGAGATCGTCAACGCAGTAACGGATGTACTGGGGCAGCTTCACCCCTTCGGGTCGGTCAGTGGAGTCTTCCTGCTCTCCGGCAGTATAGCCCTGCAGGAAGCGGACCACTCCCCGGAAACGCCTCTGGGGGACACCGCACAAGCCAACCTGGGAGCGTCCGCTGTGCTTTTCCACCCAACGCTCGTAGTAGGGGCGCAGGGCCGTCAGTTCGTCCGCCGGGTCAAGGCTGTCCGCGCTGCCGGAACGTGCCGCCGCCGATGCCTGTAGCAGGACTTCCGGGGTCGTATCATCCGGGAACTCCTCCAGCACGGGGCCCTGCTGACGCTCCAGCAGTTCCAGGGCAGCCCCCAGGACCCGGTGTTGCAGGCCGGCATCGTCTGCCGCGCCGAGGGCGTTGCCAAAGGCGAAGGGGACCCACAACATCCGAGGCGGCTTGACCCGTTCCGCGTGTTCCTTGACGAATACAACGCCGGTGGTGGAAATCCCAGCCTCCTCGAAGCACCTGGCAAGCACGCTGACCGCGTGCGAGCACAGGGGTCAAGTAGGGGTTAAAAACGCGACTTCCACACCTTCATCAACGAGCCTGCGGGCCACCTCCGGCCCTGTCCGTTCCGCCACCTCCGATGTGTCCCGCAGAGCGCCCATGAAGGAATAGTTATTCTTCCCCAGAGACCCGATCACTCCTCTGTCCGCGAGTTCTCTCAGACGGTCCACCGGGTAGGTGACGTTTATGTCCCGGTAGATGCCGGTGTGGTCGAAGCCGATGCTGGCATGACTTTGCAGTATATCGGCCGTGCTGGCGGATTGGGGTATCACCCTGTACGAGGAATCGCCGCCCATTACGAACGGCGTGTCATCTCTCATGTGCAACCCGGCGGAGGTGACCAGCGCCAACCTGCTCTCCGACAGCGGTTTGTGCATTGGAGTCCAGGACGTGTCTTCGTGTTCCATACAGGGGAACATCTGTAGCATTCGCCGCTGCACTTCGCTGAGCAATTCTAGCCTTGGCATCGGTTAACCCCCACATCTGTATGCAAGTCTGCGGTCATAGGGCCGCGTTCCGGGCTAAAGTATGCCCCGCAGATTTTGGTTGTCAAGTGGGACGGCGCTTTGGAGGAAAGTGCATTTGATACGTGGAGCCAGCGAGGCTGGATATGGTGGTTAATTTGGGGTGGTGGGTGTAAGCGGTAGCTTGGAGAGAACTGCGAAATTGGTGAGGCCCCGGTGCTCACAACGCCGGGGCCTCACCAACAAAACGGACCTACCAGAATCCTCATGCCCAAACCAAGTCCTCGCCCTCTCCAGGACCACCTACCACTCCATGCGACTCTCTCAGGTTGCCAGGAGCGTAGCCACTACCCAGAGCCTCCTTCCGAGAGTAAACGCTGTAATGAATCCTCGCCTCCCCAGTAATAGGTCGGCACCTGGCGAAAAGGCGAAATACATGGCGGTCAGACCGATTCACAGCGCCGCCGACCGGATCAGGGCCCAGATCAGTCCTCCACGAATCTCTCAACCACAGTTCCTTGTCAGCCGCGTTCTCTAGCATCCATTTCAGAGAAATATCCGGAAATGTCACTCAATGAAGATGAGGCTCACACCCTCTTTGAAGTTGCGCAAGGCGCGATCATGGCCATAGCGGAAAAGTTATAAGTGAATAGTCGCTGTTCGGCACTCTGACCTCCCTTAGAACTGCTCCATCAATAAAGTGTCTTCTACTAATCAATTGCTTGTGATGGGGTTGGAAAATGTGAATGGTTCTGGGCGATTTAGCCGTTTATCTGTTGGGCTGTGTGGTCTAGGATCATGCTAACACGCCTATCATCGAGCTTGAACCAAAAGTCCCTTCTGAATCATTAGTCAGAAGCTGAATCAAAAGTATGGTTCAGATCAGGGTTTTGGTGCAAAGCTCATTCACGTCATAAGCTGTAGATGATAGGATAACGAGGCGTTCAGTTATGGGGAATTCGCCAAAGGGATCGGTTCTCGAGCGTTGATGGCTCCACGGCATGATTAGCATGGCTAGTGCTGAGCAAATAAAGGCGTTGGTGAAGTCGTACGCGGAAGGAGATGACGACCGTTTCTTTTCCGTTGCCATGCAGGTTGCTGCCCACGAGGCTAAGCTGGGGCATGGAAAACTCGCGGAAGAACTGAGACATATAATTGATTCGGCCAAGGCTACACGGTTTCCAACGGTGTCCCGAACAGTGGGGGGGAAACGTGGGGAGTTGGACGGCATTCTCCGGACGTCCCATCCTAAGGTTAGGCTGGTTGACATGGTGCTGGAGGAGCGGCTGGCGGGACAAATTCGTAAGGTCGTTCGCGAGCATAGGCACGTCGGTCGAATTCTCGAAAATGGCCTTTCGCCTAGACGCAAGTTGCTATTAACCGGCCCCCCGGGCACAGGCAAGACCCTGACAGCGTCGGTACTTGCTGGGGAGCTGGGTCTCCCACTTTTCCAGGTGCGCCTTGACGGTCTCATCACTAGGTATATGGGCGAGACAGCGGCCAAATTGCGGCAGATATTCGACGTGACCCATAGCAGTCGGGGTGTCTACTTCTTCGACGAGTTTGACGCGATCGGCTCGCAGCGTGGTCTGACGAATGACGTAGGAGAGATGCGTCGGGTTTTGAACAGCTTTCTGCTGATGCTCGAAGAGGACTCCTCAAACAGCTTGGTTGTCGCTGCCACGAATCAGCCATCCATTCTGGACCCGGCACTTTTCAGGAGATTTGACGACGTTCTTGAATATCACTTGCCGGATAGCCTACGGATCGCCGAGTTGCTTAAAGCTCGCCTTAGTAGGGTTGCGCTAGCTGGGATTTGTTGGAGATCCCTAGCTGATACGGCCGTAGGATTGAGCTATGCCGACGTCGCATATGTCTCCAACGACGTCTTGAAATCTTCCTTGATTGAGGGAGACGACTTGGTCTATGAGACGCACATTCGGGATTTGCTCTCCGAGAGAAAAAGTATCGCCGAGAGGCTGAACGAGCACAGGTCTTAGAGTGGGATGGTTCGTATCGCATGACTAGCGGGATGATTGAGAGAAGACGTCACTTTTTGCTCGAGGAGGTGACGGAGACTGAGGCTTTTCGCCCAGGAGGCCGCGGACGCGGGATAAAGATACGGGAACTGGATCGTGGCCCGCATAGCGCGTCATTGCGGAGCCAACTGAGGGATGTGAGAAGCCACTCCCAATCTGCCTCCACCGCACAACTCCGCGCAGGTGCGTCGGAAGGCTTTGGGATACAGGTGGAATTCGAAGGCTTCCCAGGTGTCGAGCTTGAGTTTCAGAAACTGTCCAGTAAGAGTTCCGGGATCGAACTCCTGAACGTGCGTGTTGAGGGATCATCTGACGAGGACCGTTTTACCCGCGCGACGGTTTTTGTCCCTGACGGAAAACTCGAACATTTCGAGAGGTTGGTTCGTAGCTACCTGGAACGAAAGCAAGACAGTCTTGGACGTCCTAGAGATAACCAACGGATTGTTGACGCGATTAGTTCCATCCGGGCGGCGTCTCTGAGGGCCCTCTGGACTGATACCGCAGAGTTTCCCGACAATGAAGAAGGGCCACTATGGTGGGAGGTGTGGTTGCCGATTCGGTCCGACCGTCAGCGTGTCCTTTCGGCTTTTCGGGACCGGGTGGACGCTATTGGGGAAGGTCTACCTACATTGAGTGAAGCCGTCGCCCCGCCTCCGGAATCTCCGGTTGTATCTGAGAATCCTGAAGGTGCATCGCTTCTTGCAGTCCATCCGATGTCCTCAAGTGAAGATGGAGACCGCCGGATGCGTGTTTCTCCTGGTGATTTGCATTTCCCGGAGCGTTCCGTCGTGCTTGTGCGCGCAACGGTTTCCCAGATGGAACAGTCCTTGATGGTACTCAACAGCATTGCGGAATTGCGCCGCCCTCGGGAAACGGCAGAATTTTTCGTTGACCTTGGGGTGAATGAACAGGCTGAATGGCTCGACAACCTGTTGCATCGTTCCCAGTATCCAAAAGAGGATGACGAGGTTCCATATGTCTGTATTCTCGACACGGGGGTAAATAGGGGGCATAAGCTGATAGAACCTGCGTTGGCCTCTGGAGACCAACATACCCTTCAACCGGGGTGGGGGGCGGCAGATGTTGACGGTCATGGGACGGGTATGGCTGGGTTAGCCTTGGCTGGGGACATGACTGACTTGGTCTTAGGGTAGGGGCCGGTTCGTTATTCTCACCGATTGGAGTCAGTCAAGCTGTTGCCCCAACGTGGTTCCAATCATGGGGACCCGCAGCACCACGGTTATTTGACTGAACAGGCTGTATATACTCCGGAAATTTCAGCCCCTGATCGTTTACGCGTATTCGGGATGGCAGTCACTTCCAAAGAGAGCAGTGAAAGAGGTCGACCATCAGCGTGGTCATCTGCTATTGACTCCCTGGCAGCTGACGTTCCTGAAAGTGGTGATAGACCCCGCCTGATAATATTGTCTGCCGGAAACATAGAGGACAATGAATCATGGCGTAACTATCCTTACAGCAACGAGACGGACGGTATCCGCGACCCCGCGCAGGCTTGGAATGCTTTAACTGTTGGCGCCTATACAGAATTGACAGATATTTCCGAGGATATAGCTGGCGGTCACTCGGCAATTGCCCCTAAGGGTGACCTGAGCCCGTTCAGCACCACCTCTCTTGTGTGGGACCAGAGATGGCCTATGAAACCCGACGTGGTCCTTGAGGGTGGTAACGTTGCTATGTCACCTAATGGACCTATTGAGATGGAAAGCCTGAGTTTGTTGACATCGTATTATCAGCCTAATCTCAGGCTTTTCGCCCACTTCAATGCCACCAGTGCTGCAACGGCTCTGGCATCCCGACTCGCTGCCCAGGTGATGGCTGAGTATCCTAAGATATGGCCCGAGACCGTTCGGGCTCTGATAGTCGACTCTGCGGAATGGACTGATGGTATGAAGAGATCATACCTTCCTAAGTCTGGAAGAGTGACGAAGGCAGACTACGGGCGGCTGGTCAGGAGATGCGGATTTGGAGTGCCTAATCTGGATCGGGCTCTTTGGAGCTTATCTAATTCCCTGACCATGGCGATACAGGGCAGATTGCATCCTTTCCGGCGCGAGAGGTCTAAAACTCCCACTTTCCGGGATATGAACCTTCATACTTTGCCTTGGCCTGTGTCTGAGTTGGAAAGGTTGGGAGAGGTTCGGGTGGAGATGCGAGTGACGCTGTCTTATTTCATAGAACCCAATCCGTCAGCTCGAGGGACAGCTCAACCTTACAAGTACGAGTCCCATGGCTTGCGTTTTGATGTAAGACGTCCTTACGAAACCGTCGATGATTTTCGCACCCGGATAAATCTGGCTGCCCGGGAAGAGGAAGATGGCCGCCGACGGCGTTCGGATAGTGACCCGGCTTGGTTAATCGGCAAGCAACAGAGGCACAGAGGTTCCTTACATAGTGACGTTTGGCGTGGGACCGCTGCAGAGTTGGCAAGCCTTGGATACATTGCCGTATATCCCACCTCAGGATGGTGGAGGACTCGCCCCGGACTTGAAAGCTACGATAAATTGGCTCGTTATGCATTAGTTGTGAGCATTGCCGCTCCTGAGACTGACGTCGACCTCTACGCAGAGGTTGCCAGTCGAATCAGCACTCCTGTTCCTATAGTAACAGCCCTTGACTAACCCCTATCGTACTCTCAATTCCGTCAACTGGTCCTTCGTCGATGAGACCATCCTTGATTCCCTGGAGGTAAACGAACGGAATCAACTGTGGGTTTTTGAAGTGCCAACGGTAATTCTTTGGCCTGCCTGTCTTTACCAGAGTTGGGCCATGCTCGGCTTCGCAGAAGGCCGCCAAGTGGCGCTGATAACTCACCGGCTTAATGTCTCTCTTCAACAGCTTCTGTAGAGGCTCTCGAACCGAAGACAGGCCAAATCCGCCCATCATGTCCTTTTCCGCCATAGCGCACGCAAGAAGGACCTCCTTATAGAGGTTATTTGGCTGCGTGGAGTTCGTCGCCTGTTGATATTCTAGCTTTATGCTACCGTCTACCCGTTGTAGTGAGTCTCGGACAGCATGGGTAAGATCCTCGTATGTCACAGTGTCGCTTTTTCGTTGTTCCGCAGCGATCCCCGCCCATAACCCAAGAAGATGGGTATAGTGAGGGTAGCCTTGGGATAACTGGCCTATTCTCTGATCCAGCCCAGCATCGTACTTGAGGTTGGCTTTTTCGAACCCCTTTTCAATGATTCCTGCTAGTTCATAGGGTTCCATAGGTTCAACGTGTACGAAGTCCAGATTTCGGGAGATAGACTGGTGGGCGGTGACCAACTGTTCGATTGATTGGCCCACGCCGACGAGTACGATGGTGCAGTCGGTGCTGTTGTCCGAGAAAAGTTTGACGGCGTCTGTCATGAGGAGCCGGGTATCCGAGTCTTGGATCCGGTCATACTCGTCAAAAATTATTACAATTGGGACCTGAAACTGGTCGATCAGTCTCCGTATATCAGTAGGCGAATCCAACGAACGCCCTTCGTCCAATCGCCCGATTGGCATCAGTTCCTCTTGCGGTTCGAATCCCATCCGGCGTTGGCTGATGGGTACCTCTTGGAAGACCTTCCGCCAAATGCTACTGAATGTGTCATTCGTGTCACAGGACACGAATATCGGGGTCATGGGTCGGCTCTCTTCGTCGTCGCTGACGAGCACCCCGAGAACTCGAGCGATCGAGGTCTTACCGACGCCTCTATCCCCGTATAGCAGTACGTGTTGGCTGGCGTCTCGCGCGTCGTTCAGCAGTCGAAGCAGTACGTCTAATCGCCCCGCGAGCAAGTTAGGAATACTGACAGGGCGAGTAGGCGTGAATATGTCGCTCAAACGCGCCATTGATTCAAGGCCACTATGAACCACGTTATACCTCCGATCACACCCTGCGTACAGAATAGCATAGGCTGCACGGTGAGGTCTATGGCCTGAATATATCCCAGATTTACCTGGGCGCAACCGTGTAAGAAGCTCCGATAATACATAGTAGAGGACTACTTTGAGGGGCGTAAGCCGAAGTTGCCGATACCGGCACAAAGCCCGTACCCACTTGATTTCATATGAATATAATGCTCACTATTTGGAAGTCTCTCATTCCGAATTTGCAGTCGGAGGTGAAGGTCTGACATTCAGAGAAGCGGTTGTTCGATGCCTTCGGCGCTATGTAGCTTTTGGAGGCAGGGCGAGTCGATCTGAGTTCGGGTACTGGACTCTATTCGTGGCAGCGGTGTGGCTGGTGATTGTCACGGCCTGGGCCGTTGCTGGAAGCATCTTTTACCTATCAGACAGGGTATATGGCGGCCTTCTTCCTGCTGAGGTGGTCCTGGTCGAGAGGATTCTTGACGTGATGTTTTCGGTCGGGCTTCTGACCGTACTGCCGACTGTGGCGGCTATAAGTCGGAGACTGCACGACATAGGCTGGAGCGGCTGGTGGCAGTCCCTTTGGTATTTCGGGCCTGTCCCTCTCTGGCTTATCGCGGGGGTGATTGGCTTCGCGTGGCTTGTTGAGGGTTTCAAAGGCGCGGACCCTTCGCCAGTGCCTTTGCTGGTTATCGGCGGCCTGGCGCTTGGCGCGAGTGCGGGCATGGCTGTGTGGGCAGCGGTGATGCTGGCGTGGCCCGGTAATCGTTCTGAGAACCGTTATGGCAGGCCGGAGTGATGGGGCTTTGGTTCAAAGCCGTGCTGAATACTATGAAACAATTGCGGTAGAGAGTTGTTGAGACTCTGCGGGATTCGTGGTTTAATGGGCCGTGCGAGAGCGGACCTTTACTTGAAAGGAAACGTACAGGGCTGTTGATTGTCTTCGGACAGGGGCATTCGTGCCCCCTTGTCGGTTCTGTACGTGGTGAGGGTTGCTCTCGCAGGTAGCCTCTATCCGGGCACTACAAGGGGGTGCCAGCACGTTAGGCAGGATTGATCCGAGTTCTGCCATTGAGCAAGTGAAAAACCGCGCCGGTGATACGGCGCAGCTTGATATGGGACTTTGCGGCCTGGCCCTGAATAGGGAAGGCCGCTTTTCAATATGTCCTGATGTACGCAGGCCCTCGCTGATTTCGGCAGCGAGGGCCTGTTGCATTGGGTGCGCCATTAGAGCGGGAAGCACCCACGGCCCTGTTGGGGCGCGGTTATTTTATCAGTAGCCGCGTTTCCGTGGATAGTCATTATTGACTTTTGTGCCTCCCGTTCTGGTGAGTGGTATCGTCATCTCACCTGGATGGGAGGTCTTTATGTGCTTCCCGTTTCGGTGTGGGTCTGAAGACACAAAATGAGGAGGTACGGAACGTGGGCGTTGAAGATCGTAATTATAAGGGAGTTCATGGAGCCGCCTGTAGGTGTTGGGAGTGCAATGAGGGTTTCCCGACGAAGGTGCGGGACCGGCGCTGGCGGGCACACATAGAGGAACATTTCAGGAAGGAGTATGAACTGGGTCCGGCGGAGCCGGAGCCTGGATTTTTGCGGAAGCTATTTGGCAAGGGAAAGAAGTCGAAGGGCAAGGGTTAGGGACTTCTTATTGTAGGAGGCTTGCCATGAAACTTATAGCGGGTTTGGCTGTTCTTATTCTGATCGGCGTGGGTGTCTTGGTGAACTTCAATGACACTGGGCGCAGTTCTGAATTTGTGGATTCTGCAAGGTACTACGTCGCGGAGCGTATTATGCCCGAGGATGCCGGGAGACAGATAGGCTCGGCTTCAGTGGTTCCTGGCCCTGTAGTTGTTGAGAAGGAGCAGGTGGGGCAGGAGACTTTTGAGCCGACGGCGTTGCCGGGCAGAGAGGCAACGCCGGCCGTATTTCGGATTCCTGAACGGATACCGCATCCGGCGGTTACGCCGGGTCCCTCGGCCACGCCTGGATTGAGCGCAGGGGCGCTTATCAAGGATGCGTATACCGGGGGAATGTCGAGGTTGGTGACACCATCTCCGACAAGAACGCCACGTCCGACGAGGCCGCCGGTGCCTACAAAGACTGTGTCTCCGACTGTGTCGGTTGTTTTGACCAAGGCGGCTAGTGGGACTTGGCCGTCGGGGTCATCTTCGGCAGCGTCGCCTGGGGACTTGATAAAGTCGTTTGTTGGGAGTACGGCTTTGCCTCCTGTGAAGCGGACGCCAGTGTCTCGGGATGCGGAGACGAGGTCTCCTGTTGCTGTCTCTAAGGAGGGTCTGAGGCAGCAGCGGATATACCTTCTCGGTCTGATTAACGAAGTGAGGGAGGCTAAAGGTTTGCCGGCTGTGGCTCTTGGTGATAATGAAGCGGCCCAGAGCCATGCGGAGTCGATGCTGGAGAACGGATTTACAGGACATTGGGGATTGGACGGTATGACGGCTCCTATGCGGTATACCCTTGCTGGAGGCGTGAATTACGTGAAGGAGAATACTTCCGGTGTTCGTAATACTAAGTGGAGTTTCGCGTATGAGACGCAAGGTTGGAAGAAGTCTATTGAGGAGGCGCATCGGGGATTGCTTGGCAGTCCGGGTCACCGGAAGACTATTTTGGACAAGTGGAATAGGAAGGTTAGTCTGGGAATTGCTTGCAATGCCTGGAGCTGCTCAGTGGTCCAGAATTTCGAGGGAGATTATGTGGAGTTTACTAAGCGGCCGGCGATATCGAAGAATGGAACTCTGAGTTTTGCTGGAGAGCTGGAAAGTGGACTTATGATGTCCGGTGTTCAGGTTTGGTATCACGAACCGCCGAAGGCCCTTACCTTGGGGCAGATTGACGCCGGGTATTCCTACACTGTGGGACAGGAACCGGCTACTTTCATTGCTCTGCCAGGGTATTACGGGCCTTCTGGTCCTGGGTTTTCCGAATATGTTTATTATGCTGGAGTGGACCCGTACTCTGTGAGTGCGGATATAGGAAGAGGCGGTTCGTTGTCGAGGTCGGCGCAGCCGAGAGTGAAGTCTGTGCCGTGGATTGTAGCGGACAGATGGAATTCAGGCGTGGACTCGTCGTTTAGCCTCAGAGTCAACATCAAGGAGACGATTGACGATCTCGGCCCTGGTGTCTATATCGTTTTGATATGGGGAAAACAAACGATATGGGGCAAAGGTGGTCCTGATGAGATTCCTTTGACCAACTATGCGATTTTTGTCGAGTGATTCTATTTGCGAGTGTTGAGATATGAGTAGTCCGACTAAGCGGAAAAGGGATTTGGCTCCGACTTCGAGTGGCTCGAATCGGTCTGGCGGTCTTTCTGACCTTGGGTGTGGCTGGATTGTGGCGCTTGGGCTTGTAGCTGTACTAATTGGCCTTGCAGTTTACGGATGTCTTTTTGGAGGATCAGGGTAACTGTGACGATCAGCAGGGCAAGTACGACTATGGAGATTGATATTGTGTCTAGTTGGTCCATGATCAACTCGCTTTATGGGATTTTGGAGACCATCCAAAGCATGTCGGCTTGCCGGCCAGCTTGGATGTGAACCAAGGCTGTTGCCTGGAATGATAGCACACTCATAAAGCAGTGGAGGGTGATCATCCGCAGACCGCGAATGCAGTGGTCCTCCAGCCGCCGGTTCTCTTTTTCGGTCTTGAAAAACCGTTCGACGGCCTGACGCTTGGCGTACAGGTCCCTCCAGGTCTGTGTATGCCTGGGAATCCAGGAAAGCGTCCTGGGATTCTTGTAGGGGTTTTCCCATATCTCTGAATCGCAGTAACGGACTCCGCCGGTGAAAGAGTCCTTTAAGTGGCAACCTTCTGCCGGACAGCGGTATAGCAGTCCGCGGTGGGGATTGGCCTCGATGAACTCCATCGGCTGGTTGCCAAGACAAAGGGGTTGGCCGTCAAGGGTGTGGAGATCGTCGAAGCTCTTTTTGCCTGCGGCGCGGCGGATGCTGATTACCGGGGCGATGCTCTTCTCCATGAGATAGACATGGTTCTTACTGGAGTCATAGCCCCGGTCCGCGATGACGGCCTTGGGCTGGAACCATGAGAACTGCGCCTGGGTGTGCTCGATAAGCGGCGGAAGGACGGGAGAATCGTTCTGCTTCTCGGTGCTTACGATGTGGCCCAGGGGCAGTCCATAGGTAGCGTCAACGGCGGAGTGGAGCTAGTAGCCATAGTGCCATTCCTTGCCGCCTTCTTTGGCCCTGGGCGAGTTCTTCGCGGTCCAGGAGGCTTCCGGGTCGCTTTTGACCTTCCGGTTCGGGTTGCCGTGGGTTCTGACGGTAGTTGAGTCGATGGCGACTACGTCACCCAGGTCCGGGAGGAGACCCTTGAGGTCGTCGGTCAGGGTGGCCAGGGCGTCCTCGACCAGTATCGTGTGATGGGAGAGGCGGCGGATGAAGCGGTTGAATGTGGTCCTATGCGGGAGTTTGTTCCTGAAGCCGCAGATGGCGCGGAGGTTGGGGTCGTCTTCCAGCCGCCTGATTAGGGCGTTGGTGTGCGGCAGGTTCAGGACGAACGATGCGATGTAGGCGCTCCAGAGCGCCCGCAGGGGAAATCCGTTCTTGTTGTTCATCCGGTCGATTTGGAGCCGGAAGAGGACGCGGCCGGCGTTGACTGAATCGAGGACCCTTGCAAGCTCGGGGAGGGTCTGGATTCATTGGTCATAGGCCATTCATTGGAGGCTGTCGCTGTTTTCCTGTCCGGGGACAGGGCGGTCTGCCAGCCACCAAGTATTGGGGCCGATCAGGGCGAATCTCTTGCTCCCGTTGAGAGACGTTCGGAGCTGTTTCCTGGGAGGGTTCTTGGTGCCCTTGAACTTGACGCCTCGCCGGACCGCTCGGGTGAGTATGTCGTCGAGGTAGAGGGGCTTTCCGGCCTCTTCGAGGATTTCCTGGAAGACCTGGTTATTGGGCCTGCCGGGAGTTGGATGGTTGCGGGAGAGCCTTTCCGTGCCGATGTCGTAGCGGCTGAGGATTGTGGCCATATCGTTTTGGTGGTAATAGTCCTCGGCGATCTGGTACTTGGCTCTGGCTTTGTCGAGGAGTTCAAGGTACTTGTCCATTTTTTGCGCGTCGGACATGGTGTTGTCGGCCTTCGTGTGAAGGTCGGACTCGACTTCTTTCATAGTGTCGATTATAAGGCGGAGTTCATCCATTTTGAGCCTCCTTATGCGTATGGACTATGATTGTTATGCGTAAGGGGTATGCGCTGTGGGTGTTAACACTAGGTAGTTCCCGTAAGATGACGTTGGTGGAGCCAGGGAGAATTGAACTCCCGCCGCGCGGATTTGAAGGCCTGCGGCCCTTCCGGGGTGGCCCCATTACATACCGAGGGGATTGACCTCCTTTCGGACAGTGGAGGCGAGGGGACTCGAACCCCTGCCGGAATGGATTAAAAGGCCACCGGCTCACCAGACGCCCCCACACTATATCGTTAGCGGCCCCTAAGCTGTGGAAGGTATAAGGGGTCGCTAGTTTCTGTCTGGCCTGACTTGACCTAACCTGGATTTTAGGGAAAGCGCCGGTGCTCGTCAACGTCCGCGGGACAATGTGGCGGAAAACGGCGCTTTGGCTATGTAAGGTGTAGGAGTGCGGATAGAGGGCCTTAGTTGGCCCTTACAGGCCTGGTTTCTGTGTTTGGCTTCTACGGAAGGTCTGAGGCGAGTTTATGCGAGTTTTGAGCAGTTTGAGAGGGTTGGATCGTGGCGTGGAGGGTTCAGCGGAGGGTGGTGAAGTTGATCGGGATTGAGTGCGGCCGGTGGCGTTTTGCCGTAGCTGGACGTATCAAATGCACTTCTCTCCGCTTTGTCACCCCCACCACGGTTTGATAGAATGAGGCTATCATCCAGCGAATATCGGGAGGAAGTTCATGGCCCTCCACTACGACGGCGAACTCAAAATCACCAAGATCAACATGGGTCCCTACGACAATAACGGTTACATCGTCGCCTGTCCCGATACCAACGAAGGGATCATCATCGACACTCCCGCCGAGCCAGAAAAACTCCTCGACGCCATCGGGGACGTCAGCATCAAGTACGTGCTGATTACCCACAACCACCAAGACCACCTTCTGGGATTCAACGAGATTACCGGCGCGGTGGGTGTCCCTGTGGGGATTGGCGGCCCCGACGCCCACGCCCTGCCAAAGAGTCCCGAACTGAACCTTGAGGACGGTCAGGTCATCAAGTTCGGCAACCAGGAAATGACCATGCTGGCCACACCTGGGCACACTGACGGCGCGACCTGCATGTTAATCGGCAAGCACCTGTTCTCCGGCGACACTCTGTTCCCCGGCGGACCGGGCAGGACCCGCAGCCCCGAGGCGATGACCCAGATCATCGACAGCATTACCGGCAAGCTGCTGGTGCTGCCCGACGACACGGCGGTCTATCCCGGCCACGGCACCGATACCACCGTCGGGGAGGCCCGCCGCCAGTATCAGGACTTCGCCTCCCGGTCCCATCCTGCCGACCTGTGCGGCGACGTGGAATGGTTGAAGAGCTAACGCCTTTGGCCACGGGCAGCAGGCGGCATCCATTGGACACCGGGGAGTGACAGACGCTCCCCGGTTTGGGTGTCAGAGGGCTTTGCCGCGGGAGCGGCAAGTCCCGTAGTGAGGTAATGATGTTCCAACGCTCCGTTTTGGACAACCAGTTGCGTATCCTCAGTTCTCAAATGTCCCACACTCGGTCGGTGGCTATCACTATCTGCGTCGGCGCAGGGTCTCGCTATGAGTCGCCGGACCTGGCCGGCGTCTCCCATTTTATCGAGCATCTGCCTTTCAAGGGCACCAGGTCCTGGCCCACTGCCAGGGACGTGAGCGAGGCCATCGAGGGCGTGGGTGGGGTGATGAACGCCAGCACCGACAGGGAGATGACGGTCTTCTGGTGCAAGGTAGCGCGCCCCCACTTCAATACCGCCATGTCCGTCATGCTGGACATGCTCCTGAACCCCATCCTGGACCCGGAGGAACTGGAGAAGGAGAGGGAGGTGATCCAGGAAGAACTCCGCATGAGCTACGATCATCCCACGTACCGGGTCGACCTGCTCATCGACGAGGCCCTGTGGCCTGACCAGACTATGGGCCGGGATGTGGGCGGGACTCTCGACACCGTTGAGAACATCTCAAGGGACAGCATCCGGGAGTACATGCAACGCCAGTACAACCCGGCCAACACCGTGGTGGCCGTCGCCGGGAACATCACCCATGAAGAGGTCGTGGAGCAAGTAAATGAAGCTACCACGGAGTGGCTACCGCAAGAATCCCTGGACTGGGAGAGGGCCACTGATGGGCAGACCGGGCCGGTTGTGCGGGTGGAGAACCGGCGCACGGACCAGACGAACTTCTGCCTCGCCCTCCCCGGCCTGGCCCTGGAGGACCCTGACCGGTTCAACCTGGCCCTTCTGAACGTCATTCTCGGCGACGGGATGAGCAGCCGCCTCTTCCTCAACCTCCGGGAGCAGAAAGGGCTGGCCTACGATGTGAGCAGTTCTCTCCACCACTTTCGGGACTGTGGGTCGCTGATTGTCTACTGTGGCGTGGAGCCGAAGAAAAGCCGGGAAGCCGTCAAGAGCGTACTGGAAGGTCTCCACAGCATGTACGCCGCTCCGCCGGAGCAGGAACTTGCCAAGGCAAAGGAGTACACCAAGGGTCGGCTGTTGCTGCGGCTGGAGGACTCCCGCGCGGTATCCGGATGGCTGGCCAGCCAGGAAATGCTCCAGGAGAGCGTGGCCACTCCGGAGCAAGTTGTGGACAAGATAGATGCGGTTACTCCCACCGATGTTGCCGGGGTGGCGCACCGCCTGTTCCAACCCGAACAACTCCGTTTGGCGGTCGTTGGACCCCACCGGGGCGATGCCCAGTTCCGGAAGATGCTGCACTTCTGACGCCGGGGGCGTTACACGATTTCAAGAAGCGGCCTGTCTACCGGCGCGTCCGGGTATGTAGACAGCCTCAAACACGCAGAGCAGGATGGCATAGCAATGATGAACGATGTACCGGAGCCGATGGAAACCAGGATTGCCCGCCTTGAGGAGACGGTGAGGGAATTGTACGCTCAACTGAGGCGCTTCGAGGCCAGGTTCAGTGAGCTGTCCGACCGGATGGACCGCTTCGAGGCGAGGATGGACGAGGTAGCCGAGCGCGCGGCAGAAATGGACAGGAGAGTCACCAACATGGAAATGCGCATTATTGCCATGGTCCTTTCAACGATCACCATGTGGGCCGTCACGACATTTGCCATTTTGGCCGGCTTCTTCTTCAGGCGGTAGTAACATCAGCGGACTCGATTGGAACACGGCGTTCCGTATGGAGCGCGAATCTGTTCTCGGAGGACCGATGGACCCGTCACAGACTATTGAAGTAGACACCATAGAGGAAGCTCACGAAGCGATGTACCGGCTGGGCTGGACCGACGGCCTCCCTGTCATCCCCCCAACGCCCCGGCTCGTCGAGGCAGCCTTGGAATACCTGGGAAGGGACCCGCAGGAGGTCGTCGGCGAGGTGCCGCCCAAGAACCGCCTGGCCACGGTGGAGAAAGTTGTCGTCAACTCCGTCATGGCAGGCTGCCTCCCTGAATACATCCCGGTGGTGATTGCCGCCCTGGAAGGTATGCTGGACGACTCCTTTAACCTGAACGGCATCCAGGCGACCACGAACTGCATCAGCCCGCTGGCTATCGTTACAGGTCCGGTCGTAGAGCAGCTGGGGTTCAATGCCGGAGACAACGTCTTCGGCGGCGGGTCCAGGCCAACGCTGCCGTTGGCCGCGCCATACGGCTCATCCTGTGGAACGTCGGCGGCGGGTATGCCGGAGAAATTGACCGCGCCACCCTGGGGCATCCTGGGAAGTACACCTACTGTATCGCGGAGAACACGGCGGACAGCCCCTGGGGCCCAATCCACGAGGAGTGTGGGTTTGCCGGGGATGCGTCCTGTGTAACCGTTTTCGCCTGCGAGGCCCCTCACCACATCGCCACCGGCTCCGGTTATGTGCTCTCCGGCGACGACATCCTCGCCGTGTTGGCCGACAGTTGCGCCACCGCGGGAGCGGCAACCATGAACGGCGGCGGCCAGGCCCTGCTGGTGCTGGGCCCCATGACTGCCCAGAAGCTGGACTCGGATGGATTCGACAAGGGCCGAATCCGACAGGAGATACAGCGGTTGGCCTGCAAGCCGGTAAAGCTGATGAACTCCAACAAGTTCCTGAACCCGGAGCACCCCTTTCACTGGGCGCGACTGGTTGACCCGGCGGACGATGACGCCCTGATTCCCATGTTTCGCAACCCGGAAGACCTGCTCATCATCGTGGCCGGCGGCTGGGGGTCCGGCTCCGGGTTCAACGCCGTTTGCCACGGCTGGATGCAGGCCGGCGGGCTTGCCCAGACCCGGGTTATCCAATGGCCCGAAGGCCGGGAACCTGCTTAACCGGCAGACGTTGACCGGACCTGTAAGCAGTGTTCGCGGGGATTCCCGGTACTCTCGCTAAGGAGAAACCTATGGCTAAGATAAAACTCTACAGTCCTGTGGGAGAAGAAGCGCCTCACGCCGAAGGGATATCGCCCCTGAAGGACCCGCGGGGAAGCCGCGTCGCTTTCCTGTTCAACGGGCATGTGTCGGTCATTCCATTCTGGCGTCACTTGGAAGAGGAACTGAAGCTCGCCTGTGAACCAGCCGACACGGTAACGTTCGTCAAGCCCAACACTTTCGCCCCGGCGGGTGCATCAACGATTCAGGAATTGTCCGGGGCAGACCTGGCGTTGGTGGGCGTTTGCGCTTGAGGTTCCTGCACCTCCGGCTCCGTGCGAGACGGGATAAACCTGGAGAGGGCGGGAGTCCCCGCCGTTGTCATTTCCCACGACGTATTCGAGAAGGCTGCCAGAGCACAGTCCAACGCCCTCGGCCTCCCGGAATTGCGGCTCATCGTCTATTCTCAACCAAAAGGTGAGGAGGCAGACCTGGAGGGGGCCGAGTCTGCCCGCCAGGTAGTCGGCCAACTGGTGGACATGGTCCGGGAACACGACGTTTAAGCAGGCGGTTTCAAAGCCTCGGAAACTGTCCAACACCAACCTGACCTGAGCGCCCGCCGCAGCCAGCCCAAGGAGTGGATCTGTGAAACTTGGCCTGTTCATCAACAACCAGTACCTGCCCGGCGAGTCGATGACTGGGAAGATTCAGAACAGCGTCGAGCAGGTCCGCGCGGCCCGCGACGCGGGGTTTGACCTTATCTGCACCGGGCAGCACTACCTGGCGCATCCCTACCAGATGAGCGTAACCATTCCTTTGCTGGCCCGGTTGGCCGCCGAAGCAGGAGAGATGCAGGTTGCCGCCACCGTCATCTTGGTGCCGCTGCATAATCCGGTGGACATGGCGGAAACCGTGGCTACGATGGATGCTATCTGTGGCGGGCGATTCGTCTTTGGCATCGGCTTGGGATACAGGGACGAGGAGTACGTCTCTTTCGGCACCACGCGCCAGGAGCGGGTCGGTCGGTTAAGGGAAGCGCTTGAGGTAATGAAACTCCTGTGGTCTGAGGAAGAGGTCGAGTTCCAGGGAAAATACTTCCAGGTCCCCCGGGTCAGGCCCTCCACGCGCCCCGTGCAGCAGCCGCACCCACCCATCTGGGTCGCGGCCAACGGTGACCGGGCCATACGCCGCGCCGCTCGGTGGGGCTATCCCTGGCTCATCAATCCCCACGCAACCGTACCGATGGTCGCGGAGCAATTCGCCCGCTACCAGCATGAGCTTGACCGTCATGGTCAACCCGCGCCCCAGGTACTACCCATGATGCGGGAGCTGTACGTGGCCCAGGACAGGGAACAGGCTTTCCGCGAGAGCCAACCGTACTTGGAAGGAAAGTACGCTGCCTACGCATCGTGGGGACAGGACAAGGAGCTGCCCGGAGAGGAATCATTCACCGTGCCCTACGAGGATCTGGCAAGGGACCGATTCCTGCTGGGTTCAGCGGAGGAAGTGGTCCAGGAAATCCGGCGCTACGAAGACCAACTAGGGGTCAACCAGCTTATCTTCCGGATGCAGTGGCCGGGCATGGAACACGAGAAGCTGATGCGGGAGATAGAAATCATGGGCCGGGACGTGATTCCGGAGTTTAAGACTGGCAATGGACCCGCACATATATAACTATTGGCTAGGGTCCTTGCTACAACGCACATCATGACCGTGCCGGAGTCATTGTGCATTGACCAGTTCCAGCAACCTGTTTACAAACTGATGAACGAAGGGCCGGTCGGCTTCTCTCTCGTAGTCTTCCATCTCGTCGTGGGAAAAGTGCTTGTGAAACTTCTCCGCCACTACGAACCCACTGAACATGAAGGGGTCTCCCGTCTCCTCTGCCAGGCGAGAAGTCACGTTCTTGGTCTCCCGGTGGGTGAGGTGCCCCCAGCCCCGTTGCTTGGCGACCGCTATCACCGCGTGGCTTGCGGCTCCGTATAACTTCTCGGCCGCCTGCAAATGATCGCCAGTCGCAAATTCCCGGTCGGATGCAGCCAGGAAATCTCTGGCTTGCCTTGCGTGCCCCTGGATCGTCATTTCTCTCGTGTCCACAATCTTCCGGTTCCCTCTGCGTCCGTTTGCCTGATTCTTCAAGTCCCATTCTATACCCGGCGCAAAACCCCGTGAAGGACGTGTTAAACTAGGGACTGCCCGTCATTGGGGCATTTCGACATCAGGAGAATGCGAAGAACATGGTCCCTCCCGGAGGCATCGGCCCCATTCCCGTATGGGCAATACTGTATCTGGCGCTGTTGATCGTGGGCGCAATCGGCGGTTATGTGCTGTACCGGCGTGTCATCCATCTGGTCTTGCAGGGACGGCCGGTATCGAGAATCGACCGTCCCTTCGAGCGGTTGAGGGGAGCCGCACTGATAGTCCTCGGCCAGCGCCGCGTGTTGCAGCGGGTCCCGCAGCGGGACTGGGCCGGGGTCGGCCACGCGCTCATCTTCTGGGGGTTTCTATCTTTCACCCTCAGCTACCTCATATTCATATTCGGCGCATCTATCTGGTCCCACTTCCCGGAGTGGCTCCTGACGCCCTTGGGAGTGCAGGTCTACAGCACTTATTTGGACCTGCTGGCGGCCCTGCTGCTTGTAATGCTCACATGGGCTGTGCTGCGCCGCTGGGTGGCGAAACCCCACCGGTTGAGCTTCGATCTGACCAGGAGTCTCGACGCGGTTATCGTGGTGGCGATGACCGCAGGGTTGATGGTGGCTACCCTCCTGACCCACGCCTTCCACGTAGCCGAGGGTGGCACGGGACCGGAAGCCGAAGTCATCATCGGAAAGGCCTTGGGCAACCTGTTTGCCGGCGTCGGCCTGAGTCGGGGCGCGGCCAGCGCGCTTCAGGCCACATTCTGGTGGCTTCACGTGGCATTGATACTCGGATTCCTGCTCTACATTCCATTCTCAAAGCACATGCACATGCTCGCCGCGCCGGTGAACGCTTTCTTCCGCTCGCTGGATAGCCGGGGGGCGCTGGCCCCGATAGAGCTTGAGACCGCAGAGCGGTTCGGAGCAGGCCGGGTCCAGGACCTGACCTGGAAGCAACTGCTGGACGGTTATGCCTGTGCGGTCTGCGGACGCTGCACCGACTCCTGCCCCGCCAACCTGACCGGCAAAGTCCTCTCACCGATGCACATTGTGGAGAACCTGAAGGACCACATGATCGCCATCGGCCACCAGGGAGAGCGCAACCCGGAGCATGTGGAACCTTCCCCGCTGGTGGGCGGCGCCATCCCGGAGCAGGCGATTTGGGACTGCCTCAACTGCGGCGCCTGCATGGAGGAATGCCCCGTCGTCGTGGAACACGTTCCCACCATCATGGACATGCGCCGCTACCTGGTCCTGGAAGAGTCCAATATCCCCGAGACCGGCATGAACGCCCTGCTCAGCCTGGAGCAGCGCGGGCATCCCTGGCGCGGCACACAGTTTTCCCGTACCGACTGGGCCGAAGGACTGGACGTTCCCACCCTGGCAGATAAGCCCGACGCCGAGGTCCTGTTCTGGGTGGGATGCACGGGGGCGCTGGAGCAGCGCAGCCAGGGCGTGGCCCGGTCGATGGTAAAGGTGCTGAAGTCCGCGGGCGTTGACTTCGCCATCCTGGGCGACGAGGAATCATGTACCGGCGATCCGGCCCGGCGCATGGGCAACGAGTACCTGTACCAGATTCTGGCCCAGCAGAATATAGAGGTCCTCAATGGCTATGGCGTGAAGAAGATCGTCACCATCTGCCCCCATTGCTTCAACACAATGCGCAACGAGTATCCCCAGTTCGGCGGGGAATATGAGGTCTTGCACTACAGCCAGTTCGTTGACGAGCTTGTTTCCCAGGGCAGGGTCAAGCCGGTGAAAATGATGAACGTTTCGGTGGCGTACCACGACTCATGCTTCCTCGGTCGCCACAACGGGATATACGACCAACCTCGCAACATCGCCAAAGCGGTTCCCGGTCTGACCCTGGTGGAGATGGAACCGCGCTGCCGGGAGCGGGGGTTCTGCTGCGGTGCGGGCGGAGGCCACATGTGGGTCGAGGAAAGCCAGGGGACCAGGGTGAACCACGCCCGGACGGGACATTTCCTTGAGACCGGGGCCGAAACCGTGGGGGTGTCCTGCCCATTCTGTCTGCAAATGATGACCGAAGGAATCCAGGCCGGTGGCAAGGATGGTGAGAAGCAGGCCCGCGACCTGCTTGAAATCCTGGCAGACAGTCTCGAAGATTGAGAACGCTGCTCCATTACCAGTGGGCCAGCCGCAACAGTCGTATAGGACCGTCCCCAGATAGGAGGTGAAGCGATGCCGGCGGACGAGATGACCGTCTTGCAGATGTGTAGTGAATGTGGCGCGGAGGTAGGCGCGTTCACTGTGAAGAAAGACAACATGATGCTTATGTCCAATGACACCGTGTGGTGCCCGGAGTGCGGCGCTGACCGTCCTGAGGTACGCGAGTTGGCGGGACGGTTGCAGGCTATTGAGGACGAAAGGAAGACCTACGCCGCCAATCTACCCATCAACACTTCCGCTTGACCCGGTGAACTTCAAGCCTTGACCAGCCCTCAGGGCCAAACTTCCCGGTCATTGCAAGGCGGCCGTGGGCCAACACCCGGGGTCTCTGACCGGCCCAGGCAGGAAGCTACGGTCAACCACGCTCATACTTGCGTTGCAAACGGCGGCGATGGGCGCGGCCCGGAAGCAAGGTCGCGTCCTGTTGCAGACCCGCAAGTTTTGGTCCGCCGAACCAGGTGTCTCGCCAGACTGCCAACCAGCCCAACCGCCAATCGTGTCCATGCTCAAACGTGCCCCAAGTAGGTTGACTGTCCTCAGCGCGGGGACAATCCTGGTGTTAATGGTGGCCGCATTGGGACTCTGGGCCTTTGTTGAGAAATGGTTCGTCTACTTCCCTGAGACCGAGTTCGTGAACACCCCGGATCAGCTTGGTCTTCCATACGAGGACGTTTTCCTGGAGACCGAAGACGGTCTCACTCTCCACGGTTGGTACGTTCCAGGCAAAGAGGACGTTACGTGGCTGTGGTTCCACGGCAACGGAGGCAACATAAGCCACCGGCTTGACGAAGCCGCCCTGTTCCGGCACGCTCTGGGCGTAAATCAGTTCCTATTCGACTACCGGGGATACGGCCGCAGCAAAGGCAAACCGTCCGAGAGCGGAGCGTACCTGGACGCCCGCGCGGCGTTGGCCTACCTGCACAGCCGAAGCGACGTAGACCCACGCAGGGTCGTTTACTTTGGCAGATCGCTGGGGACCGCCATTGCCGTGGAATTGGCGACTGTCCACGAGCCCTTGGGCTTGGTGCTGGTTGCCCCGTTCACCTCGTTAAGCGACATGGCTCGGCTCTCCTTTTCATTTCCTCCATTGCATTTGCTTGTACGGGGCAGGTACGACTCTCTGGACCGCATCGCCAGGACCACCAGTCCGTTGCTGATAGTACATGGAGATTCGGACCGGACAATTCCCGTGGACCAGGGTAGGAGACTGTTCGAGGCGGCCAACGAGCCAAAACGGTTCCTTGCCTTACCGGGAGCGGACCATAACGACACCTATATTGCCGGAGGCCGTCTCTACTGGGACGCGATGAAGGAATTCCTTGAGTCGGTATCCGGCACTGGCAGAGCGGACTAGACCGCGGCGATCTTCGCCTATAGACCGGAGATTATCTCGGTCTGGCAGTCCAGAATTTGCAGGTCTGGCCGGCTGTTCTCTATGAACGTGGCGACCCTGGCAATGGTCTGTTCCACCTGGTTCGGATCACCACCGAGGCAGCAGACTCCGAGGGTGAGACGCTGCCACAGGTCGCCGTCGTCTACCTCGGCCACCGATACATTGAACCGGTCGCGCACCCGTGCGGAGACAGAACGGGATACCTGTCGCCTGCCTTTCAGGCTATGATTATCCGGCAGGTGAAGGTCAATTCGTGCAAACCCAATGTGCAATGTGTCCTCTCTGGTGTGCAGCGTCCGCCTGTGATTCCGGTGAAAGAAGACTATACCGGGAGGGATTCGCGCTTCAACCAACAACACCCTTCCCGGCAGGTACGGTCAGGGCTTGACCATGAGCTTGAAGACCGGCTGGCGCATGGGGCGCTTTCGGCGATGCGATTCCACGATTGTCTTGACGCCTCGACGTGCTCATTATAGATTATACGAGCCAGTGGTCGATACTTGGACTCCGGAAAGCCCGGGACTCAAGTGCCGCCGTCCAATTTACATCTCTGGATGGCGGCCCCTCCAACGAGACCACATACCCACAATACTAGGAGTATATGGCTCCTGAGTCGTCTGACCCCCGAGTGGACCAGTATGAGGCGCCGGAAGTAGTTGTATCGCGCCTCCCTCAATATGTGCGCATCCTTAGCCGCCTCCACCAGGAAGGTGCGAAGGTCGTAAGTTCGCAGCAACTGGGGGAGAAGCTCCAGGTTACGCCTGCCCAGATTCGGAAGGACCTCAGTTACTTTGGGCGTTTTGGCAAGCAGGGCCGGGGCTACAGCGTCGCTCATCTGTTGGGACGGTTGAAGCAGATACTGGGCCTGAATTCCCATTGGAACGTGGCGGTTGTGGGTGTGGGTCGCCTGGGGCGTGCCATCCTCAGCTATCCTGGTTTCAACCCCGATGGGTTCCGATTGGTCGCCGCCTTCGATGCGAATCCCAAGGTAGTGGGACAGAATGTGGCTGGCCTGGAAGTCCTTCCCATGGTGCGGTTGGCCCAGGAAGTACGGGAGCGGAATATCACCATCGCTATTGTGGCAGTCCCCACAGACCACACTCAGGAAGTGGTGGACCAGCTCGTGGAATGTGGGGTGAGGGCGATGTTGAACTACGCGCCCATCGCTCCCCAGGTGACTGAGGGCGTGAAGATTCGCAACATTGACCCTGTGTTGTCGCTCCAGTCGATGACCTACTACCTGACCGACGGACTTGAAGGTTAGAAAGCGTATCCAGGGTCAAGACTAGGAGGAGGACGGGGGCTGGCTCTGTTGCGGCCCCGTACCGCCACGGCTCCGCCTCCGGCGCGCTACGTTCAGGCGGACCTGCGCCCGGCGCATGGAGGCGACGGCACGTTCCAATTGCATGTCCGTGGCATGGTTGGCGATCCGCTCCTGCGCCCGCGCGACGGCCTCCTGTGCCCGCGTCTCGTCTATTTCATCCGAGCGTTCGCAAGCGTCGGCCAGGATAGTGACCTTGTTTCCCATAACCTCCATGAAACCGCCGGTCAGCGCGAGATAGGTCTCTTCGCCCTCCTTCCGGATCATGACCTCGCCGGGCTGGAGCACGGTCATGAGCGGGGCGTGCCTGGGCAGGATGCCCAACTGGCCCTCCACACCGGGCGCGACGACCATCTCAACCTCGTCGCTGTAGACCTGCCTCTCGGCGCTGATAACTTCCAGGTGCATCGTTGCCAATGGTTGCCCTCCTCTGGGAAGCGGATCCTAAGCGGCCATTCCGGCCCCGGCTTGGTATAGGCTTTCTCAGTGGTGAGGCGGCTGGGAAGCAATGGACCTCTATATCCGTGGACTATGCCGCAACGGCGGTCTGTGCCGCCTTCTCCACCGCCTCATCGATGCTTCCGACCATGTAGAATGCCTGTTCCGGCAACTCGTCGTACTTGCCCTCCAGAATTTCGCTGAACCCTCGCACCGTATCCCGTACCGGGACATACTTGCCCGGCTGGTTAGTGAATGCCTGCGCGACGAAGAATGGTTGGGTGAGGAAGCGTTGGATTTTCCTGGCCCGGAACACGGTGGTCTTGTCTTCTTCGGACAATTCCTCAATACCCAGGATGGCGATGATGTCCTGCAAGTCCTTGTAGCGCTGGAGTACCTGCTGGACGCCACGCGCAACCTGGTAGTGCTCATCGCCCACCAGGCCGGGTTCGAGAATCCGGGAGTAGGAGGCCAATGGGTCCACCGCCGGGTACAATCCCTGGGCGGCCAGGGAACGTTCCAAGGATACCACTCCGTCCAGGTGGCCGAAGGTGGTCACAATTCCGGGGTCTGTGTAGTCGTCTGCGGGGACGTAAATGGCCTGGAAGGAGGTAATGGAGCCCGACTTGGTGGAGGTAATCCTTTCCTGGAGCGCACCCATCTCAGTGCCCAGGGTCGGCTGGTAGCCCACTGCGGAGGGCATTCTGCCCAGGAGGGCGGACACTTCCATGCCGGCCAGGATGTAGCGGTAGATGTTGTCTACGAACAACAGAACGTCCTGGTGTTCAACGTCGCGGAAATACTCGCACATGGTCAATCCGGTCAGTCCTATGCGGGCACGCACGCCGGGGGTCTCGTTCATCTGACCGAACACCAGAACCGTGCTGGAGAGCACTCCGGAGTCCTGCATTTCGTGCCAAAGGTCGTTGCCTTCCCTGGACCGCTCGCCCACACCGGCGAATACCGATACTCCCTGGTGCTCCGCGCCGATGTTGCGGATTAGTTCCTGGATAATAACGGTCTTTCCCACCCCGGCGCCGCCGTAGGCCCCAATCTTGCCACCCTTCATAAATGGGGTGATCAGGTCAAACACCTTGATCCCCGTCTCCAGAATCTCAATGCTGGGGTTCTGGTCATCGAAGGAGGGTGGGTCTCTGTGAATAGGCCAATGCTGGCCTGCTTCGACCGGTCCCAAGTTGTCCAGGGGAGTACCGGCCACGTCGAATAGCCTGCCCAGGGTCTCTTGCCCCACGGGGACCGAGACTCGCTGGCCCGTGTCATTGACCTCAACCCCGCGGGCAAGACCTTCGGTCGCTCCCAGGGCAAGGCAGCGCACCCAATTGTTGCCGATGTGCTGCTGGACCTCCAGTAGCAGACTCTCGCCACTGTTGTCCAGTTCCAGCGCGTCAAAGAGATTGGGGAGTTCATCCGGAGCGAACTCCACGTCCACCACGGTTCCGATTACCTGTACAACCTTTCCAGTACCCATGTCTTTTCTCCATGAAACCAGATAAGCGCCGGGACTGGCGCTAGATTGTCAACTGAAGGGCTATGGGATCAATGTCAATGTCGTCATTATCGAAGTCCGGCTTCATCTTCCACCGCTGCATCATATCCGCGCCGATTATCATTTCCTGTGCCAGTTCATCCACAACGAAGAAAAAATAGTAGATCCTGGCATCTCCAAACGGGAAGTCCAGATTGATCGTTTCGCTCACTGTAATGGATCCCCGTCCATCGGCCATCGTGAACCCGTATGGGCCAGGCATAGGGTTGAAGTCCCCAAGCCGTTCCGCCACGTCCCGTCTGATAAAAGACGCCCCGGACCCGGTATCGTACAAGGCGCAGACCGTACCGCTTCCGCGGTTTCCATTGACAGTGTGCTCTTTGAGAATGATGCCCATGCGGCCCCTTAACCCTCCAGGGCCACCTGGCCGCCGATGAGATCAAGGAGCTCATTGGTGATGCTGTCCTGGCGTATCTTGTTCATCTCCAGGGTCAGCTCGTTGCCCAACTCTGCCGCGTTGTCCGTGGCGTTGCGCATTGCCACCATTCGGGCCGACTGCTCGCTGGCAATGGACTCCAGCAGAGAGTGGTACACCTCCATCTCGACGAATCGAGGAAGTAGGCTCGCCAACACAACCAGGGTGTCCGGCTCGTAAATGTAGCCGACCCTCTCCGGCGCGGTTAACTCTGCCGGGACCACTGGCAGAAGCCTTTCAATCGTGGGTACCTGGGAGACGGTGGAGACGAACCTGGTGTAGGCCAGGTAAACTTCGTCCAGGTCCCCGTTTGAGAAGGCATCGATGAGCAAGCTGGATATTGCCGTCGTGTCGGCCAGTTCTGGCCGCTCGGGCATGTCGGTGAATACGGCCCGGAGGTCCTGGCTGGTCCGGACCAGGAAATCCCTGCCCTTCCGCCCAACGACCACTGCGGTGACCGGAGCTTGTTGTTCCAGCATGAACTGGCCCACCCGCCGGTTGAGATTGGAATGGAGGCCGCCGCAAAGCCCCCGGTCCGGAGTGATAACCAGCACTCCGACTCGTTCCACGGACCTGACACGAAGCAAGGCATGAGACCCGCTGTCGTCATCCAACGCCTGGGCCGCCAGGTGGGATATTACCTCCTGGATTCTCTCGGCGTAGGGCCGTCCTTGGGTCACTGCGTTCTGGGCGCGGCGCATCTTGGAAGCGGCAATCAACGACATGGCGTTCGTCACTTTGCCGGTGTTCTGTATGCTTCGGATACGACGCCGGATGTCTCTTACACTGGGCATTGGTCACTTTCCCTGAGAACGCGGCCCCATGCCCGGCTGGGGGCCGGAACGGCCGTTGAGGACCCGCGTTTCCAGTGAGCATACATAAGTTGGGGAAACCCGAAGTTGCTGTTTCCGTGGGCGGGTCTATGCCATGAAGGTGGCCTTGAAATTGTTAATCGCCTCGGTAAGCGCCGTCTCGGTCTCCGGCGTGATGTCCCGGTCCCGGCCAATGGTTTCCACCAAGCCTGCGTGACCCGCGGCCACATACCGGAGCAACTCGTCCTGGAATGCGCCGCAGCGTTCGATGGGCAGGTCTTCGATCAAGCCCTCGTTGACGGCGAAGAGGATGATGACTTCCTGTTCCAGACTCAGGGGCTGGTACTGGGTCTGCTTGAGCATCTCGGTTGCCAACTGGCCGCGGGCCAACTGGGCCCTGGTGGCCGGGTCAAGGTCGGCAGTGCCGAACTGAGCAAAGGTGGCCAACTCACGGTACTGGGCAAGGTCCAAACGGAGCCTGCCCGCCACCCGGCGGATGGCGCGGGTCTGGGCTGCGCCGCCAACTCGGGACACGGAAAGCCCCACGTTGACGGCCGGGCGTATACCGGCGTTGAAAAGTTCCGGCTCCAGGTATATCTGACCATCGGTTATGGATATAACGTTGGTCGGAATATATGCGGACACATCGCCCGCCTGGGTCTCAATTATGGGCAAGGCAGTTATGGAGCCTCCGCCAAGGTCGGCGTTGAGACGGGCGGCACGTTCCAGCAACCTGCTGTGCAGATAAAAGATGTCGCCAGGGTATGCCTCGCGCCCTGCTGGGCGGCGCAGCAATAGCGACATCTGCCGGTAGGCCCAGGCGTGCTTGGTAAGGTCGTCGTAGATGATGAGCACGTCCCGGCCCTGCTCCATGAACTCCTCTGCCATCGAGCATCCGGCATAGGGAGCGATGTACTGGAGGGGCGCCGAGTCGGAGGCGCCGGCGTTGACTACAATAGTGTGTGCCAGGGCATCGTGCTCCTCCAGGGTGGTGACTACCTGGGCGACCTTGCCCTGTTTCTGCCCGATGGCCACGTAGATGCAGATCAAATCCCCGCCACGCTGGTTGATAATGGAGTCGAGGGCGATGGCAGTCTTGCCCGTGGAACGGTCGCCGATGATGAGTTCCCGCTGGCCCCGGCCTATGGGAATCATCGAGTCAATGGCCTTGATACCCGTTTGGACCGGGGTGTCCACCGACTGGCGCACTACCACGTTGGGGGCGGTGCGCTCCACGGGACGGGTGGCCGTGGAGTTGACGGGGCCTCTGCCGTCCAGGGGACGGCCTACCGGGTCCACTACCCGCCCTACGAGGGCTTCACCGACGGGCACTTCAATGATTCTCCCTGTGGAGCGGACCCGGTCACCTTCCTTGACCGCGTTTGGGTCGCCCAGGATGGCGGCTCCCACAAGGTCGGACTCCAGGTTAAGCGCCAAGCCAACCACGTCGTTGCCGAAGTCCAGAAGCTCGTTTGACCGGACACCCTGCAACCCCTGGATGCTGGCGATTCCGTCGCCCACCTGGACCACGGTCCCAACGTCAACAAGGCTCAGGTCTCCAGCGAACTCTTCGATCTGCCGTTTGATTAGCGATACGATCTCCTGTCCTCTAATCGCCATCAGTATCTCCCCCTCGCCCGGATGAGAACCCGGGCCCAATCACGGCCGAATGCATTTGTTTTCGCAGTAACTCCAGCCGGGACCGGGTGCTGCCGTCGAGCAGTTGATCGCCGATCTGGATGACGATGCCGCCGATGATGGACTCGTCCACTTGGGTTGAGACCACCACCTCTCGCCGGGTCAGGTCAGAAATAAAGCGGGTGATCCGCTCGAGTTGGTCGTCGGTCAAGGGAACCGCGGAAGTTACCCCAACCCTCTGGCGCCCTCGGTGGGCGTCGAGAAGCTCTGTATAGTCCTCAAGGATGCCCCCGGCCAGGTCTGCCTGCCCCCGGACCACCAGGACGTGAACCAGGTTGCGCACCAGGGAGTGGACATCCCGCAGGACAGCGTCGATGGCCCGGTTTTTCTGCTCCAGTGGCACCTCGGCGTGGTTCAGAAAAGCCCGGAACTCCGGATCCTGGACTACTTGGTCAACCAACTGAAGGTCAACAGCCCATTGATCGAGTTGTTCCTGCTCGCGGGCCAACTCGAAGATGGCCTGGGCGTACCGTTTTCCGGAGACACGGCCTGGCATAGGCTTCTAATTCCTCCGGAGATCCGAGCCCTCTTCCAGGACCTGAGCGATCAGGTCCTCGTGGGCCTGCGGGTCGAGGGTCCGCCCAATGACCCGTTCCGCAGCGGATATGGCCAGTTCGCCGAAGTTGGAGCGCACCTCTTCAATGGCGGCATCCCGCTCCCGCTGGATGTCGGCACGGGCGCGCAGCACGAAGGCTTCGGCTTCTTGGCGCGCGCGCTCCATTTCTTCGGCGCGATACCGTTCGGCAGCCTCGCGGGTCTGGTCCAGTAAACGCTGTCCCTGCTGACGAGCTTCGTTCAACGCCTCCTCGACCGCTTCCCGGGACGAGGCGGCTTCCTGCCGGGCCTGATCGGCGGCTTCCAGGCTCTCGCGGATGCGCTCTGCCCGCTGGTCCATTAGCCGGACCAGCGGCCTATACGCGAACACGGAGAGTATTCCCAGCAGGATAAGGAAGTTGACCAGATAGGCGATCAGGCTGGGAATGTTTACTCCTAAATCCGTCATGTCAGACCACGAACAACAGGATTACAGCGACGATCAACGCGTAGATGCCCAGCGCTTCGGCGAAGGCAATGGCGAGGATCATGTTGGTGGTTATGGAACCGGCTGCCTCCGGGTTCCGGCCAATGGCGTTCATCGCCCCGGAGCCAATGATACCTATACCCACGCCGGGGCCGACTACCCCGAGTGCGATTGCGATACCGGCTGCGAGATATTTGGCCCCGTCCGTCGTGAGCGCCTGCAAAAGGAGCAGATCCATTCCCGTTAGACCTCCTAAAGTCTCCTAGTCTTTTTGTAACCTGTCCCAAGCCGTACCCATAGCCGCCGACGATTAGCTGCCGGGTAGTCTATCGGTCCCGTTATGGTCATTCCGATCAGGCCTGGTCCATTGCCTGGGCTAGTGCTCCTCGTGGCTGACGGCCACGGAGAGGAATACCAAGGTCAGCGCAGAGAATATGATTGCCTGAATCAGACCTACAAGCAGTTCCAGCCCGAACACCAGCTGTGTTGCCACGAAGGGCACCAGGAAGGTGATCATCACTACCAGAATCTCTCCGGCGGTCATGTTGCCGAACAACCGGAAAGTGAAGCTGACTATCCGTACTAACTCGCTGATCAACTCCAGGAACCCAACGAACACGTCTATCAGCCCCGAAGGCCGAAGCCGGACGAGATTTCCAAAGGCGAAGAACTTCTTGAGGTAACCGAACCCGTGGGAACGAAAGCCCCAGTATTCTACGAAGGCGAAGGAGACTAGGGCCAGTGCCAGGGGCATGTTCAGGTCTGTTCCTGCCGACCGCACCAGGTGGGCCTTCAGCTCTCCATCCTGTACAAATCCCATGAACTGGTAGAAGGGTAACAGGGCCAACCAGGCATTGAACAGGACAAAGAAAAATATGGTGGCCACCACGGGAAAGGCCCTGCGGCCCATCTCCCGCCCAACCACACTCTCGCAAAAGTTAATCGCGGCTTCGAGCAGGGTTTCTACCAGGGCCTGGAAGCGACCGGGGACCAGGCTCTTCTTTCCAGCCCCGGCAACGAAGAAAATGATGATGATGATGGTTGCAATCCACGAGGATAGAAGGGTGTTGGTTATTGCGAACTTTGTGAGGCCCAGGGGCTTGCTGTGGTGGGCTTCCTTGCTGTCCTTGGTCTCGTGGCCGGCATCGGCCGGTTTGGCGTCATGGCCCTTGTCGGATGACTCGGCCGCTGCGGGCTTGTCGTTGGACTGGACTAACCCAAGGTGGTAGTCGCGGGTGGAAGCGGGAAAGATGGGTTGGGGGGGGAGGTGAATCTCAGGCTTGGAAAGAAAGCCATCGCCCAAGCCGAACATCTTGGAGCCGATGGCCCCGAATATAAACCCCACGACCAGAAGGACCAACAGGCCCACCCCGGCCAAAATCAACAACTGTTTGGCCCCTGCGCTGGCAGGCACTAGTCGTCGCTCTGCTGCTGGGAACGCGGGTCCTCAGCGGTCCCCGGCCTGGTATGGGGCGGCGTTCTCAGACTGTGCCTGCTACCGTACAGGAGAGGGTAAACCATCTTATAAAGACCCCAGAATGCCACGATGCTTCCCAATATCACGCCCAGGAGGGTGAAGATTGGAATCGTCCCCGCGATCCTGTCCAGCCAGAAGCCGGCCACTACACCTATCACGATGCAGAGGGCTACATACCAGCCCAAGCCGGCCAATCGCAGGGCCAGAACCCACCAATTCATCCTCGCCGCCAAACGGTAGGGATATTAGCATCGTGGTTTGCAAAAAGTCAAACAGCCTTTTGGCTACGAATCCCGGATGTCGAGGGACGTAAAGCGGCTATCTGGAAACGCTGATCCTCACCGGTTGCTCCAGCCCCGTATCGGGTATGGGGCGATGTTCTCAGTGGACCAGTATAAACGCGCGGCTTACCGGCCCGGCTGCTGTTTTCCGAAATCTTCCAGGTCCAGGCTGTCGATGAAGTCGGTGAATGCTGACATTCGCTGCAACTCTTCCTCATTCACCTCGGCAGGTTTTTCCGCGGACTCGCTCTGTGCCTCTTGCTCAGTGATGGGTTTGCCTGTTTCTTTGTCCAACAGGATTCCTGCTTTGTCCAGCACTGATTCCTCAGCGTAGATGGGCACCTTTGCCCGGACCGCCAGGGCTACGGCGTCACTGGGGCGGCAGTCGATCTCCTTCGACTCGCCATTGGCCTGGATTGTAATCTTGGCGTAGAAGGTATCATTCTGCAGGTCATTAACGAGGATATGGTTCACTGACCCTCCGAGCGTGTCGATAACAGTCCGCAGAAGGTCGTGGGTCAGTGGACGCGGCACACTGAGGTCTTGGAGTTTGACCGCGATGGCGTCTGCCTCGGCAGGTCCTATCCAGATGGGCAAATAACGATCGGCGTCCTTCTCCTTAAGGAGCACCACCCTTTGGTAGTTCATTGGGCTGACCCGGATGCTATCGATGGACATCTCAAGCATTGACGCCGCCTCCCGTCTGAGAACGCCGTCCCATACCCGGCATGGGGCCGGAGCAGTTGTTGAGGTTCCGCGTTCCTAGCCGAAATTTGCCCAATTGTATTCCGCCCCGAAATTCGATGTCAACCCAAATTCCGCTGAGAACGCCGCCCCATACCGGGCCGGAGGCCGGAATGGCCGCTTGGGATACACGTTTCCGGAGGATCGCCGAAAGCATTCAGGCCTGGACAGACATTCTGTCCAGGCCTGTAAATGCCGGATGTGCTCCTGGCCTCTCAACTGGATACCGCTGAGAACGCCGGCCCGTACCGGGCCGGGGCCGGAATGGCCGTTGAGGGTCCGCTTCCCAGTGGGAAACCCGGGTCTAGTCTTCCTCTTCGTGACGGAAGTCATTGTCGCTGCGGTAGGCCCCGCTCGAGACAGCCGTTTCCTGCACCAGTTGGTCAATGCCCTTTCGCACCGATGCAGAGATGGAGTTTATCTGTTTTTCCAACGCCCTCAGGCTGCGCAAGGCGTAGGCGTCTGCCTCGGCCATGCGGGCCTTCGCCTCCCTCTCACACTGTGACAGTATACGGCTGGCCCGCTCCTCGGCGTCAGCGACGGTCTCATCGGCCAACTGTTGGGCCCGGGCCGTGACTTCACTGGAGTATACGCGCTCCCTGTAGTCGTCCTCCGCCCTGGCCTTGGTGCGCCGGGCGTCGGATAGTGCCTGGTTGAGGATGAAGTCCTTTTGGGACAATACTTCCTCGGATGCCTTCACCTCCTGGGGTATGGCCAGGCGCAGTTGGTCCAACAATTCCAGGGTCTTGGTTTTGTCGATCAAGATGTTGCCGCTCACCGGCACCACCTTGCTGGTCTCGATCAGGGACTCCAGTCTATCGATGGTATTTATAAGATCAATCATAACTCCTCTTCTCCTGAGAACGCCGCCCCATACCCGGCAGGGGGCCGGAGCGGTCGTCTGGGATCCTGGTTTTCAGGGGATCCCGGCTATCAGGCCCTTGATGAAAATTTTGAATTGACTGCGTCGACGACGTGAGGAGGCACCATGCCTCGGATATCTCCACCCAGCATGGCAACCTCTTTTATCAGGCTGGAACTGAGAAACATGTAGTCCAGAGAGGTCATGAAGGAGACCAGGTCTACCTCCGGCGCGAGCCTCCGGTTCATAAACGCCATATCGAACTCATACTCGAAATCTGAACCGCTGCGCAGCCCGCGGACGATGGTGTTTGCGTCGATCTCCTGCGCGAAGCGCACCACCAGCCCTTGGAACTGGGTGACTTCCACGTTGGGAATGTCCGCCACGGCCTGCCGGAACAGGTCGATGCGCTCGTCCGTATCGAACAGCAGTTGTTTGGACGGTGTAGCGTACACTCCCACCACCACCTTATCGAACAACCTGGATGCCCTCCGGGCCACATCGACATGACCCAGGGTGACGGGGTCGAAACTTCCCGGATAAAGCGCTGTCAATTCGCTCTTCCCCTGCAATGCGGATCCTCTGCAGACACTCCGTCCCCGCACCGGTTGAGGACCCGTTCCTAGATGTGCTGATAAAAGTCTACTGCGTTATCACCGTAGCGCCGTTGGGACACCAACTCCAGCGGCCCGTATTTCACCTCCAGGCTGAGCCGTTTGGAATGGCCTATGACCACTGTGCTGCCAGGTTCCACCAGGTCTTTCTGCTTTGCAATGGCATCCAGGACTTCACCTGCGCTTGAAAGGCGGTATGGTGGGTCCATAAGCACCAATCCGTAGGAACCTGGCAGTCCCGGCAGGGCTTCTTCCACTGCGTTGCAATGGACACCCGCCGCATTGCGGAATCCGGTGGTCTCCAAGTTGCCTCGGATCACCTCGCACTGGCGCTGGCTCCGTTCCACGAAGTCGGCCCAGTCTGCCCCTCGGCTGAGAGCCTCTATTCCCAGGCTGCCCGACCCGGCGTATAGGTCAAGGATGCGCTGACCCTCGTATTGATAAGGGGCCAGGATATTGAATATCGCCGCCCTTACCCTCTCTGTGGTTGGACGCGCTCCCCGGGATATGGTCCCCCTCAGGCGGCGTCCCTTGGCCGAACCGGCAACCACTCGCATGTGGCTCCTTGCGCCGTATTTAAGCACAGCGTCTTGCTATATTGCTATGAAATAAAAGTCGGGATTTCACTACTTTGCGCCGTCTGCCTCGGCGCAAACACTCTCGTACCCACATCCTACATCAATGCAGGAATAGAGTCCTTCAATTTGCCCGGTTTAGTCTGCTATACTACCATCCGCGCAGCTAATCCCCCTTTCCTGATGGTGAGTCCGGTGGCAGCCCCTTCTCCAGGAAGGGGCCTGGGAGTTCTCCACACCGCTCTGCCGAATCTTCACCCACACGGGGAGAGGGCTCCAGAGGAACGATAGCCGGCATGGACCTCCGCCAGCGTTTGGCCAGCATCGACCCGGGGCAGGAGACTGTCCTTACTATCGGGGTCTTCGACGGAGTCCATCGAGGCCACCGGCGCCTGTTGCGGCGTTTGATTGAACTTGCCGGCACGTCCTACACTCCCGCAGTCCTCACTTTTACCAACCACCCCATCACCGTATTGCGGCCTGGGACTGAAGTTGGTTGTATCACCCCCTTGGACACCAAGATTAAACTGCTCCGGGACCAGGGAATCGACCTTGTGGTGGGACTGGACTTCACTCCCGAGCTTGCGCAGGTCACGGCTGAAGAATTCACGTCCATTCTTGTGGAAGAGATGCACATGAAGGGGTTGGTTGCTGGCCCGGACTCGGCCATTGGCCGCGACCGCCGGGGCGACATCAACTTCCTGAAACAGCGGGGGGAGCAGATTGGGTTCTGGGTCGAGTCCGTGGCCCCGGTGGTGTTCGAGGGTGAGCTGGTGAAGAGCCGCCGCATCCGCTCCGCTCTTGCCGAGGGCGACGTCTACGGTGGCGCCCGGATGATGGACCGCAAGTTCTCCCTTCAGGGCACGGTAGTTTCCGGGCACCGGCGAGGGCGTACCCTTGGTTTCCCTACCGCCAACCTCGATCTTGCCCCTGGTCTCGCATTGCCCGGAGACGGCATCTATGCGACATGGGCGATCATTGACGGGGAACGATTTCCCTCCGCCACCAGCATTGGAGTGCGGCCAACCTTCGACCTGACCGAGCGTTTGGTGGAGGTCTTCATCATAGACTTTGACTCCGACATTTATGGGAAGCGGATGGATGTCGAGTTCGTGACCAAGGTGAGGGACCAGGAGACTTTCCCCGGTGTTGATGCCTTGATCGAGCAGATGGGGCGGGACGTGCATAACTGCCGCACGGCGCTGCGGCAAGACATCTGAGAACATGGCCCCATCACTGCGGACCGGCCGGTATGGCCGTGCAGGGTCCGTCCCCAGTGAAAGCGCCGGGTCTGGAGGTCCAGGTTGACTAGCGGACCAAATCTGGAGGAAATTACCCGTCGCGGTGTTCAGGAGATCATCTCCCACGAGCAATTCGTGAGAATGCTGGGGGAAGGTAAACCCCTGCGGCTGAAAATGGGGTTCGATCCCAGTCGGCCGGACATCCATCTCGGCCACGTGGTCGGACTGCGCAAGCTGCGCCAGCTCCAGCAATTGGGACACCAGGTAATCCTCATCGTCGGCGACTGGACGGCCCAGATTGGCGACCCCAGTGGTCAGTCCGTCACCCGCCCCGCATTGACTCATGAAGAAGTAATCGCCAACGCCGAGTCCTACCAGCGCCAGTTCTTCAAAGTGGTAGACCGGGACCGGACCCAGGTCGTTTGGCAGAGCGAGTGGTTCGGCAAGTTCACCTTGGCGGACGTGATTGGCCTGACCGGAAGGTTCACCGTTGCCCAGTTCCTGGAGCGCGATGATTTCGCCAAGCGATTCCAGGAACACCGTCCAATAGCCATCACCGAGTTTCTCTATCCCCTGCTGCAAGCATACGACTCGGTGGCCATAGAGTCCGACGTGGAGTTCGGCGGGACGGACCAGCGGTTCAACCTGCTGGTGGGGCGTGAGTTGCAGGGCATGATGGGCCAGCGTCCCCAGCAATGCTTCCTGATGCCCATGCTCGTTGGCACCGACGGCGCCCAGAAGATGAGCAAGAGCCTTGGCAACTATGTGGCCCTCGAAGAACCCCCCGACGATATGTACGGCAAGATCATGTCCCTGCCCGATGGACTGATAGACCCGTACTTCGAGTACCTGACCGACGTGCCAATGGAAGAACTGGCCGAAATGGAGAGGAGCAAAGGTCAGGTCAACCCCATTGAGTTGAAGAAACGCTTGGCGCTGGATATTACAGCGCAGTTCCACAACCCTGCTGCTGCCAACGCAGCCCAGGCCCACTTTGAAAACGTCGTTCAGCGACGCGGCCTCCCCGAGGACATCCCGGAGTACGCCGAGCCTTCCCTGGCTGGCCCGCAGGCAGCCCAGGGCCGCCGCTTGAGCAATATAATCCGGGACGCTGGCCTGGCGTCCAGTGTTGCCGAGGCCAAGCGCCTCATCAATCAAGGGGCAATTGAATTGATAGACTCCGCCACGGGGGACGCCCGGCGGCTCACCCGCGACGACCGCACCGACGACTTGGGCCTGGAAGACCGTACCGTCCTCAAACGGGGCAACCGCCGCTTTGTCAGGCTGGTGAAGTGACGGCCTACTCTCGCACCAGGGCGTACAAGAACTCGTCTATAACCTTTCCGTCTTTAATGACGCTCTTCCTCAGACGCGCCTCGCAGGTGAACCCGGCCTTCTCCAAAACGCGCGCTGAGGCTGGGTTCCACTCGAAAACTGTAGCGTAGAGCCGCACCAGGTCAAAATTAGCAAAAGCGTATCCGGTCAACGCCCGCAGTGCTCTGGTGGCGATTCCCCGGCCCCAGAACGGTTCGCCCAACCAGTATCCAATCTCTGCAGAACCCCTGTGTACGTCTTCCTGCAGCTTGATCCCTATTCCGCCTATGACCTCATCGGCTGTGGCGATGGCCAAGTTCTGCGCTGGCTCCTTGTCCTTCTGCAACTGCACCCATGCAATGGCATCTTCGACAGTGTAGGGATGGGGGAAGCTGTCTCTCAGGTTGATCCAGACGTTGCGGTTGTTGGCGTACCTGGCCAGAGCCTCCTCATTGCCGGATCGCCAGGGCCGCATTATGTATCCGCCCATATCAATTTCCATACTGAGCCCCCTCAAACATCCATCAATACCCGGCATTGGGTCATTGTAACCCCTGGAAGAGTAACTCTTGGAAGAGTGACCCCTGGAAGACTTGGGACTGAGCCGGGCTGCGGTCGCGTTGACACCCTGGCGAGGCCAATTTAGACTTCAAATCACGTTAGCAGTCGCGCGACTGGCCTATATTGCCCTGGTTAACCCTCAACCGGCCTGATGCGCATGGAGGTAGTCCCTTGGCTTCCCCGATGTTCTCAAAGGAAGAAATGGAGCGCTGGCGTGCTCAGGGATCCAAGTGGCGTGAAAAGAACGCCGCCGCCCTCCAGCGCAGGCAGGTTTTCAAGACCCCTTCCCAGGTGCCGGTGCAACAGGTATACACACCGGAAGATATTCAGGACCTGGACTATCTGCAAGACATCGGACTTCCCGGGGAGTATCCCTATCTGAGGGGGATTCATCCAACAGGCTACCGTGGACGTCTGTGGACCATGCGGATGTTCGCCGGGTTCGGGCTGGCTGAAGAGACCAATGAGCGGTTCAAGCTCCTTATGGACAATGGCCAGACCGGGTTGAGCGTCGCCTTCGATATGCCCACCCTCTACGGACTGGACACCGACGATCCGAGGGGGCAGGGGGAGTTCGGCACCTGTGGAGTAGCGGTCTCGTCCCTGGCCGATATGGAGACCCTGTTTGAGGGCATCGCCCTGGACAAGGTTACTACCTCGATGACCATCAACAGCCCGGCCGCCATCATCTGGGCCATGTTCATCGCCGTTGCGGAGAAGCAGGGCGCGGACCTGCGGAACGTCGGCGGCACTCTCCAGAACGACATCCTCAAGGAGTACATAGCCCAAAACGAGTACATCTTCCCTCCCGGTCCTTCTATGCGGCTGGTGGTGGATACGGTGGAGTTTGCAACCCGCCACATGCCCCGCTGGAACCCCATCAGCATCAGCGGATACCACATCCGGGAAGCGGGGGCCAACGCCGTGCAGGAGCTGGCCTTCACCCTCGCCGATGGCTTCGAGTACGTCCGGCACTGCATGGAGCGCGGTCTGGACGTGGACGAGTTCGTTCCGCGGCTGAGTTTCTTCTTCAACGTGCATAACAACTTCTTCGAGGAGATCGCCAAGTTCCGCGCCGCCCGTCGCATCTGGGCCAGGGAGATGACCGGGACTTACGGTGCGAAGAACCCGCGGTCGGCATGGCTCCGTTTTCACGCCCAGACCTCGGGCGCGACGCTAACGGCCCAGCAGCCGGAGAACAACGCGGCCAGGGTGTCGCTGCAAGCCCTGGCCGCCGTCCTTGGCGGTTGCCAGTCCCTCCACACCAACGCCAAGGACGAGGCTTGGGCTCTCCCCTCGGCGGATACGGCGTTGCAAGCCCTGCGCACTCAGCAGATCATTGCCCATGAGACAGGCGTTACCGACACTGTTGACCCCTTGGGCGGCAGCTTTTTCCTTGAGACCCTGACCAACCAGGTGGAGAGCGAGACCTACGATTACTTCCGCCGCGTGGACGACATCGGCGGCGTGATCCCGGCGCTGGAAACGGGCTTCCTTCAGCGGGAGATCGCCGATGCCGCCTACACCTATCAGATGGAAGAAGACCGCAGAGAGCGCATCACCGTCGGCGTCAACGAGTACGTTACCTCAGAGGCGCTGGAGATGCCCATGCTGCGGGTGGACCGGGAGGGCGAGCAACGCCAGGTGAAGAAGTTGCAGGACCTGCGCCGCCAGCGCGATAACCGGGAAGTGGCCGAGAAGTTGCGCACGTTGGAGCAAGCGGCCCGTGCTTCGGATAACCTGATGCCGCCGCTTCTGGAGGCGGTGAAAGCCTATGCGACTCTCGGTGAGATGATGGACGTGTTCAGGGACGTGTTCGGAGAGTACCAGCCTTCCTGGAGCTTTTAGGCCGAGAGGTTTATCAACCATGACGGCCGGAAAGCCTGGAGTCCGCTACGCCCATGCTGATTACTGCGCCCTTCCCGATGAGACGCGGTGTGAGTTGACAGATTGGGAAGTTGTACACGGCAGCCGCTCCCAGTTCCCGGCATCAGATCGATGTCGTGTACATCAGGTTTCCGCGACGGACCGGGGTTGCCCTGGGCTGCCAGACCTGGTGGTGGGGATTTTGTATACATCGACGCGGGAGCGGGGCTGGGAGGCCAAGCGGGGCGTATTCACCAGGGTGTAGGCATCGTCCCGGACCGGGGGCGGGTCCGGATAGGAGTTGGAGGCAAAGGCCCCGCCTACCATGTGGCGGGGCCTTCTAAATTGCGGCATGGGGACGTGGTGGGGGTTTTTATACCCTTTCTTCTTCCCGGGCCCGTTTTGCCTCGTCAATTACGCGGGGTTCCAGGTTGGCGGGGACCTGCTCATAGCGGTCGAAGGTCATGCTGTACTCCCCCCTGCCCTGGCTTACCGAGCGAAGGTCCTGGGCGTATCGCTGCAATTCTGACTGGGGCACCTCGGCCTCGATTTGAGTGACACCGTCCATCGGGGTCATGCCAAGAATGCGCCCACGCTTCCCGTTCAGGTCGCTCATCACCTCGCCGGTGTAGGCGTCGGGGACGATGACCTCCAACTTCATGATCGGTTCCAGCAGGATAGGGTTGGCGTCTGACACCCCCTTGCGCAGGGCTTGAGAGCTGGCGATCTCGAAGGAGATTCCGGACGAGTCGACGTCATGGAAGCTGCCGTCGTACAGGACAGCTCGAAGATCCACCATCGGGTATCCGGCCAGCACTCCCTCGTCCATCGCCTTGACTATACCCTTCTCCACGGACGGGAAGTATTCCTTGGGCACCCGGCCTCCCACCACCTCACTGCCGAACTGGAACCCTTCGGTCCGGTCCATAGGCTCCAACCGCAACAGCACGTGGCCGTACTGACCGTGGCCGCCGGACTGCTTCTTGTGCCGGTACTCGGTCTGGGTGACCTTGGTGATGGTCTCCTTGTAAGCGACCCGGGGCAGCCTGACAGTGAGGTCTGCGCCGAACTTTCGGCGTATCTTGTCCATCGCCACGTCGATCTGGGCATCGCCAATGCCGGTGACGACAGTCTCGTTGGTATCCGAGTCACGGGACATGCGGAGAGTGGGGTCCTCTTCCACAATGCGGGCCAGGGAGAGTGACATCTTGTCCAGGTCGGCCTTGGTGGCCGGGGCTACGGCCACCCGGTAGTATCCCACCGGGAACTTGATGGGCTCGAACCGGACGGCGTTGTCGCGGGTGCAGAGGGCGTCGCCGGTCAGGGTCTCGGAGAGCTTGCCGATTGCGCCGATGTCGCCAGCGGTGACCTCGGTGACGTTCTCCTGGTTCTTTCCCCTGGGCAGGTAGAGCTGTCCAATGCGTTCTGAACCCTGCCGCACGCTGTTCCAGACTTCCGAGTTGCTCCTGATAGTCCCCTGGTACACGCGGAAGACCGACAGCTTGCCGACGAAGGGGTCTGCGGTGGTCTTGAAGACCAGCGCGGCGAGGGGGGCGTCGGCATTGGCCACAATGGTGGAGTCGTCGGTGATCTGCGGCCCTGTCCCGTCGACCGGCGAGGGGAGGAAGTCCAAGACCATCTGGGTGAATTCATCAACTCCAAGGTTCTGGGCCGCCGAGGCCGCCAGTATCGGCACGAGTTCGCCGCGCCATACGGCGGCGCGGACACCGGAGATTATCTCCTCCGGGGTCAACTCCTCGCCTTCCAGATACTTGTCGGCCAGGGCGTCGTCGCTTTCGGCGGCGGCTTCGATCAACCGTTCCCGCGCCGCTTCTAATTCATCGGCCACCTCGGCGGGAACGTCAGAGGGCGGGTTGACTACGCTGATGACACCCTGGAAGTCCTGGGCTTCTCCTACGGGAATCTGGAAGGGAACGCACTGGTTTCCGAAGGTGGCCTGAATGTCGGCGACGCAGCGGGAGAAACTGGCGTTTTCCCGGTCCATTTTGTTTACCAGCATCATCCGGGGCAGTCCCAACTCCCGGCACATGTTCCAAGATCGTTCAGTGCCCACGTCCACGCCGGACTGGGCCGCGACCAGAATTACCGCGCCCTCGGACACCCGCAACGCGGCAACAACTTCTCCTATGAAGTCGTCGTAGCCCGGCGTGTCCAGGAAGTTGATCTTGTTGCTGCCGGCGGCGCAGGCGGCCAGAGTGGTCTGGATGCTGCTGGCGCGCTTGATTTCTTCCGGCTCGTAATCGGAGACGGTGTTGCCGTCCTCGACCCGGCCTACCCGGGTGGTCACTTTGGAGTTGAACAGCATCGCCTCGGCGAGGGAAGTCTTGCCTGCTCCGCTATGGGAGACCAAGGCGACGTTTCGGATGTTTCCAGGATCAATGCTGGGCATCTGGCATCCCCCCTAAAGATTTGGCCCCCTATCCGGAAGCCTGCGTGTGCGGCCCCTCAACACCCATTCCCCAATATAGGCGCACGGATATGGGGAACACTTATGGAATTATGCCCTATTCTAGCCGTAACCGCGCATCCGGCGCAACACGCTCTTATGCCGCGGCAGCGTTTCTTTACAGGTGGTCAAGTCATGCGAAGTCGAGTCATGCAAGGAAGGCCCGCTGGTCCCCGCCCATGATCCGGTCGAAGGCAGGCCCTCACCCTAACCCTCTCCCAGGACGCGCTTCGCGGGAATTACGGTTGGTGGGAATGACGGTTTGGTATGGAAACGGGGATTGCGGGCGGCGGGACGATTCCCACAGAATCTTGCGCTGGTTTATAATGGTCTAAAGCTACTGGGCAGAAGGCGGGAACGATGCTGTTCAAAATAGCAATGCCATTGTTGATGATGTTTGGGCCCAGGCTGCTGCCACCCCTGATCAAGTACGTGGTTCTGGTCTGGAAGCTGATTTTCGACAGGCGGGTCTCTCTCATACTGCGGTCGCTGGTGCCAATGTCCATTCTCTACTTCCTGTCTCCCTGGGACCTGGTCTCTGACAGGTTCGGCCCAATAAGCAAGATTGATGACCTGCTGGTATTCGCGCTGGCCCTCCTGCTCTTGATCAAACTGTCTCCCCAGTACGTCGTCAATGAACACCTGGGCATCACACCCTTGGAGGACCGTCCCCAGGAGCGGGACCCGGACAAGGTGGTGGACGGCACCTCCCGGCCGGTGGACGAAGAGTGACGGTGTTGGCGAGGGCTGACGTACTTTCCCCATTCACATTCCCGAACTCCGTTAGACAACCTGGAGCATGACTCCCCTAGTGCCCCCCGCCGAGAACGCCGCCCCGTCAACACGAGCCGGCCGGCATGGCCGTGGAGCCTCCGCTTCTCAGATAGTCCCCGCTGCCGGTATTTCCCTGTACGTTCACGTGCCCTTCTGCAAGACCAAGTGCCCCTACTGCGATTTCAACACCTTTCAGGGCATCGAGAACCTGATGAGGCCATACCTGAGCGCGGTGGTCCGGGAGTTGGAGTTATGGGGCGGGCTGTTGGAGCATCCGGGCGTCAACACCGTGTTCTTCGGCGGCGGCACCCCGTCGTACCTGCCTCCCGGATACCTGCAGCACGTGCTGGATGCGGTGAGGACATCATTCGTCCTGTCGCCCGGCGCAGAGATTACAATTGAAGCCAACCCCGGTGACCCGCTGTTTTCAGATGGAGGAGCCGGATGCCGGGAGTTGCTCCAGGCCGGCGTCAACCGCCTCAGCATCGGAGTCCAGAGTCTGGACAACGATCTTCTGGCGCTGCTGGGGCGGCGCCACACGGCGGATGCGGCGCTGGAGGCGTTGCGGGCGGCGCGAGAGGGGGGCTTCTCCAACGTCAACCTGGACTTGATGTACGGTCTGCCCCGGCAGACCCTTGCCCAATGGCAGGAAACCCTGGATAGGCTGCTGTCCCAGTCTCCTGCGCATGTTTCCCTGTATTGCCTTACCCTGGAGGAAGGGACGTCCTTCCATCGCTGGGCCGGGCAGGGCAAGATACCGACGCCGGACCCGGACCAGGCCGCGGACATGTATCACCATGCCGAGGCGGAGCTTGAACCGGCGGGCTACCACCATTACGAGATCTCCAACTGGTGCCTTCCCAGCCTGGAGAGCCGCCACAACATGGTCTACTGGCTCAATCAGCCGTATCTTGGGGTTGGTCCCGGCGCTCATTCCAGCTTGGACTGGCACCGTTTCTGGGACGTTTCCTCGCCGCTGAAGTACTTCGCCGCGATTGAGCGTTGGGCCTCCGGTGGTCCACATTCTGCGGGTGCTATCGATGGACCTCTCCTGGAGAGCATTCCCCAGGTAGACGGCCACGAGTTCTGCGGTGGAGAGACAGCGTGTGCCGAGACGATGGTCTTGGGTCTGCGGCTGCTGGACGGGATGGACCTGGACGCCGCGTCAGCCCGTGCTGACGTGGACCTGGCATCGCATTACCAGGCCGAGATACGCGATCTGGATGACATGGGTCTGCTGGAAAGGGATGGGAACACGCTGCGCCTGACAAGAGCCGCGTACCTGGTTGCCAACCAAGTATTTACCAGGTTTGTTGAGTAGGATTAAATGGATATACGTGATAGACCTGTTGGGCCGGAGAGAGTCGTGAGTTCATCAAATGTCCAGACCTCATATATAGTCACCAACCCGAAGATTTGTTTCGGCAAACCGCGAATCGCCGGGACGCGGATGGCGGTCAAGTTCATTGTCTGTGAGTACACGCATTGGGGGCTGACTCCGGAGGAAATCTGCGTTTCCCATCCCGGAATAACGCCGGCTCAAGTCCACGCCGCGTTATCCTATTACTATGACCATAAGGAAGAGCTGGACAGGGAGGCGCGTGAGGAGATTGAATGGGCGGGGCGCATGGAGAAGGAGCAGGCTATCAGGGGGCAGAAACTTTGGGACTCTGCCGCCCGTCGGGGCCAGGAGGGTTGATATGGACACAAACGTGCAGAAGACCTACATCGTTCAGGATGAGGATATTTGCGAGGGGCAGCCGATAATCGAGGGTTCGCAGGTCAAGGTTGAGCAAGTGGCCTTCGAACACCAGTTCCTGCTCCATAAGCCGGACCGGATTTGTGAATACCACCCCGGCATAACCCTGGCTCAAGTCCACGCGGCGCTGTCCTACTATCACGACCACAGACAGGAAGTCGATGAAGTAATGCACCGGAGCGAACAGTTCGCGGACTTCGAGATGAAATACCGGCAGCGTTTGGGTCTTGGACCAGTCCGATGCCGCTGTGCATCCTCTGCGACGAACAGGTCCCTTATGCAATCAGGGACGGACTGCTGAGGAATGAAATCGACGTTGTATCGGTACAGGAAATCGGACTTCGGTCCACAGGCGATGAAATAATTCTTGCCGTAGCATTGGAGCATGGCCGTGTGATATACACCCGCGACCATGATTATCCCCGTCTCCATGCCGCGGGAGTCTCTCGCGCGGGCATCCTGTATCACGCTCCGCCAAAGTACAAGATCGGAGACGCCATCAGGGCCGTATCTATTGCGTGTGAGGTATTGTCGATGGAAGAGATGAAGGGGTGTCTGGTATACCTCTAGCTATCGCTTGATCATTGCCGCAAAGGTGTGTGACGCCATGTACGTAATCGGGACTGCGGGCCACGTGGACCATGGCAAGTCTACCCTGGTCAAGGCCCTGACCAACATCGACCCGGACCGGCTCCCGGAGGAGAAGGAACGGGAGATGACCGTGGACCTGGGTTTCGCCTGGATGAATCTCCCAAGCGGCCGGGAGGTCAGCATAGTTGACGTACCCGGCCACGAGCGGTTCATCAAGAACATGGTAGCCGGGGTGGGCGCCATCGACCTCGCAATGCTCATCGTCGCTGCCGATGAGAGCGTGATGCCCCAGACTCGGGAGCACTTGGCGATCCTGGATATTCTTCAAATCCGGCGGGGGCTGGTTGTGATCACCAAGACCGACCTGGCGGATGAGGAACTGGTGGAACTGGTCAAGGCGGAGGTGGAGGACGTTCTGGAGGGCACCTCATTCGAAGGATGTCCAATGGTCGCAGTATCGGCGCACACCGGAGCAGGTCTGGACGAGCTGCGGGCCACTATGGACGAGGTGCTCGACGACACCGAGGTGAGGCGGGACTTGGGGCGACCGAGATTGCCTATAGACCGCTGCTTCTCCATTTCCGGGTTTGGCACGGTCGTCACCGGCACGCTTATCGACGGATCGCTGGCAGTGGGCCAGGAGGTGGAACTGTCCGGGTCCGGGCGCAGGGGAAGGATTCGCGGCCTGCAGAGCCACCAGTCCAGGGTAGAGGAGGCGCAGCCGGGGGTGCGCCTGGCTGTGAACCTTTCCGGCCTCTCCCGCAGCGACATTGAGCGCGGCCAGGTGTTGACCCCCGCGGGCTGGCTGTCGACGACCCAGCGTCTGGACGCCAGATTCCGGATGGTCAAGAACGCCCCTCATCCACTGCGGCACAATGAGGGAGTGACATTCCATATCTTTACCAGCGAGTCACCGGCCCGGGTGCGCCTGCTGGACGCCGACCGGCTTACGCCAGGTACGGAAGGCTGGGTGCAGGTGCTCCTCACCAACCCGTTACCGATGGTCAAGGGAGACTTCTTCGTGATCCGTTCTGCCGAGGACACCCTGGGCGGCGGGCAGGTGGTGGACCCCAACCCCCGGCGGCGTCACCGCCGCTTCTCCCCGGAGTTGGTTGAGCGGTTGATGACCCTGGACGAGGGTACCGGGGAGGACGTGCTGCTCAGTGTGGCCGACCAGTGGGGGCCGTGTGACGCGACAGTCCTTTCCCGCCGGTCGAACCTGCCGGCTGAGGAAGTGCTGGAGCGGGTGAAGCGGCTGGAAGACGACGGGGACGTGGTGGTCCTGGGAGACCTGGCAACCGAGCAGGATGCGGTGGTGTATTCCACCCACGGTTGGAACGTCTTGAAGAGCAAGACCGCCCTGGCGTTGCAGGCGTACCACAACCAGTTTCCCCTGCGTCGGGGTGCGCCGGCCCAGGAAGTGCGTTCCCGGCTGGACGTGCCGCAGCACGTATTCCTGCGGGTGATTGGCCGGCTGAGCGCCGAGGGCTTCCTGGTTGAAGACCGTACCTACTTGCGGCTGCCGGGCCACCAGGTGTCGTTGACGTCCCAAATGGAGCATCAGGCTGCTGATTACGTCCGGTCGCTGGAGGGAGACCCTTACTCTCCCCCCACCGACCAGCGCATCGACCAGGAACTGCTGACCGTGCTGGTTGATGATGGCAGGGTGGTCAAGGTCAACGAGTCCATTGTGTTCGCGGCCTCTGCCTACCGGGATATGGCGGACAAGGTCGTCGGGCACCTGCAGGCGAACGGCAGCATAACCGTGGCCGAGGCCCGGAACATGTTCAACACCAGCCGCAAGTACATCCTCCCGTTCCTGGAATACCTGGACCAGCAGCATGTAACCCGCCGGATGGGAGATGACCGGGTGCTGCGGTAGGGCAGAAGGGCATGAGCGGAGAAACCTGACTCAAGTTTCACGACTGATGCACAGGCGCTAACCTGTGGTCATGAAGACAAAATGACCCGCCAGGAGAGTAACCCGGTTAGTGACAGATGAAGAATTTGCCCGAATTGTCGAATTGCCCCATGAGTTAAGGGGGATAGAGTTCAAGGGCCCTGGTCCATCGACCGACCGACAACTCTTAGCACAGGTCACAAAAGCAGTATTGGGTATGGCTAACCGACGCGATGGAGGACGGGTTATCATCGGCGTAGGGAACCAAGGGCATGTGCTCAACCCTGTGGGTCTCAGTGGTGTTGACCTGGCTACGTGGAATTACGACGATGTTGCAGACCGTATTGCTGTCTATGCAGACCCCAGCGTTAGGTTCGACATTGAAGTAAGAGAGTACAATAGTGGCAAGTACGTTGCTATTGAAGTAGAGGAATTCGCCGACGTTCCAGTCTTGTGTAAGAGATCCTACGGCGATGTGCTGAGAGACGGAGCCTGCTATGTGAGGACCCGAAGGAAGCCGGAGACATCAGAGATACCGACTCAAGCCGATATGCGGGACCTCCTTGACTTGGCTATAGAAAAGGGAGTGAGGCGATTTCTCGCTCAGGCACATAGGGCTGGACTAACTGTACCTTCAGCGGGTACTCCGTCAACCACCGATGAGGAGCAGTTCAACGAGCAGCTAGGTGACTTGCGATGAGTGAACTATTGGAGAAGATACGGTCACATGGGTATTGGAAGGTGATCATCCGGCCCGTTACGTTCATTGAGAATCGGGTTGCCCATCGGTCGTCCCTTCTGCCCATTCTGGAGAAGACATCAGTAGACTTCAGGGGATGGAGATTCCCCCATGTAGACAGCTTCCGGGACCTCGACAAAGGTCCTGACTGGGTCGGGCAAGAGATAGATTGGATACCATGCGTCGAGCTTTGGAGGATCTATCAAAGTGGGCAGTTTGTCTTTTTTTCCGGCATATTGTCTGACTGGAGCAAACACACTGGCACGTACACCGGATGGCCCAGTCAATGGAGGTCGGGCGGCGGCAGTGAGCTCAAAGTGTTGCTAGACATCAAAGAAGTAATTGTCCAGCTAAGTGAGATATTCGAGTTTGCTGCGCGGTTTGCCTTGACCGAGGCTGGAGACAGCCAAGTACACTTGGAGATTGAGCTTAATGGTATCAGGAACCACCTCCTCACTGTGCCGTGGAATCAGGGAGGCTACATCCACTATCAAATGGCGGATACGGAGTCGGAACTCTCATACACAGCGGATTTGTCTAGGCTAGAACTTGTGGCAAACACCAGAGAGATGGCATTGAAACCCGCTATTGAATTGTTCCGTCGTTTTAAGTGGGACCCGGGCATTGAAGTGCTCCGGGATATTCAGTCTGAACTTCTGAGCAGGCGTACAGCTAGGATCAGGTAAACTTTGCCATCATTATGGCGATGCCTGTGCGGAGTGCCTCCGGCGAGATTCGGCCGGGACATGGCTTGCTATGCCGCTCCTACAAAGGGCCTGCCAACCCTTACTGATTCCCAGTTTTGAGGGTGGCAGGCCCCAATGGACAGTTACGTTAAGGAGGTTACTCTGCGCCCAACTCTCTGGCCGCTGTGCCGATGGCACGGTCTATGGCCGATACTATTTCGTCGATTTCTCCGGGGGTTACGCACAGCGGCGGAGCTATGTTGATGATGTCGCCGCCCCGGAGCAGGATGCCGCCGCTGTACAGGCTTTGATTTATCCGCTCCGATAGTTCAGCTTCCGCCGGGAACTTCTCCTTCGTCTCCCGATCCTTGACCAACTCCAACGCGCAGAACAGTCCCAGGCCGCGGGCGTCGCCAACTATCGGGTGTTTTTCTTTAAGTTCATTCAGGCTATCGAGCAGGTATGTGCCCATGCGGGCGGAGTTCTCGACGAGCCCCTCGTCTTCCATGATCTGGATGTTGCGTAGGGACGCCGCCGCCGCGACGGGGTGGCCGCCGAAAGTTATGACGTGGCGGAAGGCGGCTCGCTGGCTTCCCACAAAAGCATCGGAGATAGGCTTGCGGGTTATCGCTGCGCCCATCGGGATGTAACCGCTGGTAATTCCCTTGGCCACCGTCATGATGTCGGGAGTGACGTTCCAGTGCTCGCAGGCGAACATCTTGCCCGTGCGACCGAAGCCGGTGATTACCTCGTCGGCGATCAGGAGACAGCCGTGGCGGTCGCACACCTCCCGGAGCATCGGCCAGTAGTTGTCGCCGGGCACCACTGCTCCGTAGGGGCTGGCGACAGGCTCGGCGATCACTGCAGCTACCGAGTCCGGCCCCTGAAACATGATGATGTCCTCAATGGCGTTGACGCACCGCTCGGCACACTCCTCGGGGGTCTGGCTGCCGTATTCGCAGCGGTATGTGTACGGCTGCGGGGCGTGGAAAACGCCTCCCAACAGCGGCTCGTAGTCGGTCTTGGGAAACAGGGGCGTACCGCCCAGGGCCAGGGTGCCGAAGGTCGCGCCGTGGTAGGAACCCTTGCGGCTGATGAACTTGTACCGGCCCGGCTCGCCAACGCGCTTGAAGTAGGCGCGGGCCAGCTTCATGGCCGTCTCTACCGACTCTGACCCGCCGCTGGTGAAGAAGGACCGGGAGAGGTCTCCAGGAGTGATGGAAGCGATCTTCTCGGCCAGCCTGATGGCCGGCTCGGTGGTTGTGCCCGCGGGCATGTAGGTCAGCTTGAGCATCTGTTCGTAGGCGGCGTCGGCGATCTCGGTGCGGCCGTAGCCCACGTTCTTCAGCCAGAGGCCGGACATGGCGTCGATGTACTGGTTGCCCAGGGCATCGGTCACATGGACACCCTTGCCCCCGGTGAAAATCTGGGGTTCACCTTTCTCCGCCATATCGCTGGGTTCCCTCAGGTATACCCAGAGGTGTTCCAGAGCGGACTGCTGCAGTTCGTGCACCTGGGTCTCTGTGTGGGTGACCATGCTCTCTCCTTAAGGTTCAGGTTCTGCGTTGTGGCTTTGGTGGTTGGCTCAGGTACGAGCCTTCAGTATCATCATCCAGCCCGGATTTCCGTTGGTCGATTGGACTAACGGAACGCTGGCATTACTTCTCTTGCCAGCATTTCCATCGCCGGAAGCATCTCGGCGGCGTTTCGGGTGTTGGGCGAGACTACGATTCGGCGGACGCCCATTTCCTGGAAGGCGCGGGCTTTTTGCTCTATCTCGGCCGGGTCGTTGCCCAGGGAGAACCGTCCCTCCCGTCCCTCGCCCATCGGGATGCTGATGGACACCGGGACCTCTGAAGGGTCTCGACCGGCGGCAGATGTCCGTTCTTGCAGGTAGCGCATCGCCTGGCTCAACTCTTCCGGCGGCATGGCGGTGGGATGCCAGCCGTTACCTGCCCTGGCGGCCCGCCTTATGGCAGCGCGGCTTGTCCCTCCTATGACCAGAGGTATGGTCGGCTGCTGCACCGGCTTGGGGGAGAACTTCATGCCGGAGAAACTACTGAACCTCCCCTGGAAGCTGGGGTCTTCCTGGGACCAGAGTTCCTTCATCACGGCGATGGCCTCGTCGGTAAAGGCTCCCCGCTCGGCGAAGGGCACGCCCATCGCCTCCATTTCCTGCTCGATGACGCCGACGCCGATGCCCAGGACCAGCCTGCCGCCGGACATGACGTCCAGGGTAGCTGCGGTCTTGGCCAGCTTTATCGGGTTGTGGTAGGGGATGACCAGGACGCTAGTTCCCAGCAGCACCCTTGAGGTGGTGGCGGCCACGTAGCCAAGAATGGCCAGCGGTTCGTAGTAGGGCCGGTTGCCGATCCTGTCGTAAACGTAGCTGGTGTTGAAGACGTGCTCGCTGGCCCACACCGAGTCGAACCCCAGTTCCTCGGCGCTGCGGGCTAGGGACAAAACGTCCTGAACGTCTTCCATGCCCTGATTGTTGGAGAGGGAGAAGCCAAAGTCCATAATCAGCCCTCAATCAGACCTGAGTTCAGACCCAGTTTAACACGGAGTTGGGGCCGCTACGATGGTATAGTACAGGGTATTCACATCCCCGCAAGCTCGGAGGACTCATTGCTGGTAGAAGAGCACGTTGAGACTGCTAGAATCTTCTTGGATGAATCGGACGTTCTGTTTGACGAAGGTGATGTACTCCAAGGGTCCGAGAAAGCATGGGGCGCAGCGGCCCATGCCATGATGGCTGTCGCGCAACAACGGGGTTGGCCTTACGACAGCCACGGCAGTTTGAAGCGCGCAGCCGCGATCCTTTCCGAAGAATCCGGTGACCCTTCCATCGGTGACAGATTTGCCGTCGCGGAAAAATTTCATATCAACTTCTATCATCACGGTATGGAAGACTTCCAAATCGAGGGCGACCGTCCCAGGATACGGAACCTGGTCGAGCGGCTGTTGTCCATGTGCATTGGCAATAGCGGCTAGGGCAGCGGCGGCTACGTTGTTGAGGATGGGCGAGACCCGGCGAAGTTCCCGCCAAAGCCCCACATCCCGCTAACCGTCCGCGGGACCGCCGCACTGCAATCCGGCGAGCGGCCCAGTATACCCCCGCTCAACTGTTTGTCACCGAGGATAAGAAATTCCAGGTTGGCTATATTGCCCAGCTAAGGATCCATCTCAAAACAACATTTTGGCGGAGCTTTCCCCCTTGGAAAACGGGGATAGAGGGGATTCTCCCCTGCTCAAGGCAGCCCTCCCGATTTTGAGATAGATTCTTAGGCGTTTATTCGCGCATCAGTAAAGCGTGATTGCCATAACACTAGCCATTGATCACCCATCACCGCCGCTGATAATTGAAGCTGTAAGTACATTCGGTTAAGCTGTCGGCGAATCCCGGTAATCCCCCCACCCCCTTTCCCAAGAGAGGGATGGGGATTTGCGGTATGAATGCAGACTTCAGGAGAGGGAATCATGTCCACTCAAACCGCCACGGCAGCCCGAATCCGAGGCAGGGAAAGGGAAGAAATAGCCGAGTTGCTGCGGCAGCGGACCAACGGGGAAGTCCGCTTCGACCCATTTTCCCGGGTCCTGTACAGCACTGACGCCAGCATCTACCAGATGGAGCCGGTGGGCGTAGTGATCCCTCGCAGCGTTGATGACGTTCAGGCCGTAATGGAGGTGGCGCGGGAGAACCGGGTACCGGTGCTGCCGCGCGCGGGAGGGACAAGCCTGGCTGGGCAGACGGTGAACCATGCGATTGTTGTGGACTTCAGCAAGTACCTGAACCAGGTGCTGGAGGTAAACCAGGAGGAGGGTTGGGTGCGGGTGCAGCCGGGCATCGTGCTGGACCAACTCAACCGGCAGCTTGCCATGTACGGTCTTCAGTACGCGCCGGACCCCACCACGTCGAACCGCGCCTGTGTCGGCGGCGGCATCGGCAACAACACCTGCGGGGCCCATTCCGTGATATACGGCAAGACCCTTGACCACGTTATGGAGGTGGACGCTTTCCTGTCGGACGCCACACGTACCCACTTCGGCCCGCTGCAACCCCACGAGTTGGAGGCCAAGCTCAGCGGCTCAGGGCTGGAGTCGGACATTTACCGGGGCATCCGGACCATTGCCCAGGAAAATCTTGAGGAGATCAGGGCGCGGTATCCGCAGATACCGCGGCGGGTCAGCGGCTACAACATCGACGACTTCCTGACCGATGAAGCCTTTAACCTGGCCCGTATGGTGGTCGGGTCGGAAGGGACTCTGTGCGTGGTCAGCGAGGCCAAGCTCAACCTAGTCCCGAGGCCGACCATGACCGCCCTTTCCGTCCTTCACCACCTGGACATCGTCCAGGCCAGCGAGGCCACGAAGGAGGTCCTGAAACACGGCCCTTCCTCAATAGAAGTGATGGACAAGATTCTCCTCGACCGGTCCCGGGAATCCCTTGGCCATGCCAGCGACCTGAATTTCATCCAGGGAGACCCCGGCGCATTGCTGGCGGTGGAGTTTTACGGCGAATCTGAGGCGGAACTCCGGGCAAAGATGGACGCGCTGGAGCAGGATATGACCCGCCAGGGCCTGGCCTACGCCTGCGTGAACCTGATGGACCGGGCGGCCCAGGGAATGGTATGGAACGTGCGGAAGGCTGGTCTGGGCCTCCTGATGAGCATCCACGGCGATGCCAAGCCGTTGCCCTTCGTGGAGGACACCGCAGTTGACCCGGAAACGCTGGGGCCCTTCGTAGCCAGGTTCGACGAGATAGTACGAAACCACGGCACCGAGGCCGCCTACTACGGCCATGCCAGCGTCGGCTGTCTCCACATCCGCCCCCTGGTCAGCCTGAAGGATGCTGAGGGGGTTGCCCGGATGGTCTCCATCGCCGACGAGATCAGCGACCTTGTCAAGGAGTACGGCGGGTCGTTGAGCGGCGAGCACGGCGACGGCATCGTCCGCGGGGTATGGACGGAGAAGATGTTCGGCCCCCAGATCTACGAGCTTTTCCGGGATATCAAGCGCACCTTCGACCCGGACAGGATAATGAATCCCGGCAAGATCATCGACTGCCCGCCGATGACGGAGAACCTGCGCTACGGTCCGGAGTACAACGCCCCCTCCCTGCCGATGCACCTGGACTTTTCCCTCGACACGGACTACTCCGGGGCGGTGGAGATGTGCAACGGTATGGGCGCATGTCGCAAGCTGGACGGCACCATGTGTCCTTCATACATCGCAACCAGGGACGAGGAGCACTCCACCAGGGGGCGGGCCAACCTGCTGCGGGCTGCCCTCTCCGGCAAGCTCCCCGAAGGCGCCATCACGAGCAACAGGCTCTATGACGCCCTGGACCTGTGCCTGGAGTGCAAGGGGTGCAAGGCTGAGTGCGACTCGGGCGTGGACATGGCCAAGCTGAAGTATGAATTCCTGTCCAATTACCACCAGACCAACGGACTGCCCACCAGGAACAAGTTCTTCGGCAACATCAACAAGATAAACCGGATGGGGTCCAGATTCGCTCCCTTCTCCAATTGGGCAGCCCGGAGCCCCATCGGCAAGCTGGTCTCATCCGCAATGTTGGGGGTGCATCCCAAACGCACGCTGCCCGAGTTTGCCGGAGAGACGCTGCCCAAGTGGTTCCGGCACAGGCGCGGATCGTCCATGCGTGAGCTACCGCTGTCCAACGGTGACCGGTCCGGCGCGACTGCCAAGGGGACGGTGGTGCTCTTCAACGACACCTTTATGAGCTACAACTATCCCCAGGTGGGCATCGCCGCTACCGAGCTGCTGGAAGCCGCAGGTTTTAACGTGGTCCTGGCTGACGCTGGCTGCTGCGGGCGCCCGATGCTGTCCAAGGGGATGATGGACGATGCTATGGCGGCGGCACGCTACAACGTGGACCTGCTCCATGCCTACGCTGACCAGGGGGTTCCCATCATTGGATGCGAGCCTAGCTGCCTGCTGAGCTTCCGGGACGAGTACCCTGAACTGCTCAAGGACGACCGTTCCCGCAAGGTGGCCGAACACGCCTATCTTATCGACGAGTTCCTGATGATGCTGCAAGGGAAGGGCGATCTTGACCTGAAGTTCCGTGACGAGCCGAAAAACGTGCTGTTCCACGGGCACTGTCACCAGAAGGCGTTGACCGGGACGGCGGCATCCCTGGGTGCGCTGCGGCTGCCTCCTGGGAACACGGTTGAGTTGGTTGCGGCAGGTTGCTGCGGGATGGCTGGGAGTTTCGGATTCGAGAAGGAGCATTACGACATTTCCATGACCATTGGGGGCGAGTCCCTGTTTCCGGCGGTCAAGGCCAAGGGCGATGACTGGGAGGTGGCAGTCATGGGAGTGTCCTGCCGCCAGCAGATTGAGCATGGAACGGGGCGCAGGACGCGGCATTTGGCGGAGGTGCTGCGGGATTGCCTGGAGTAGCTGGACAACGTCGCTGGTAGGCTCGTATTGCTGCGGCGTGTGGCCATCTCTCAAGGAACCATCCGGGCGCGGTTGACCGTTTCACTCGCTCCGAATGAGGGTGACAATGCCTGTTCCATAACAGTTTGATCTCACGCTACCCATGCTCGAGCTTTTGAGCGACGGACAAGTCCACACTCTTCCTGAAGCTACCGACTACTTGGCCAAGCGCTTCGGTCTGACTGAATCCGAGAAAGATGAGCGTGTGCTGAGTGGGGTGCAAACAAGACTTCAGAACCGAGTAGGCTGGGCGCGGACAGATCTCAGAGGCACTGGTCTTCTGGAATATATTTACTGTGCCGGGGTTACGACCGAGGCCACCTACGAGCTAAAGGGCGTCGATGCCTCATGTTTCGAGGGCGGGTAGTGTCGAGTGATCCAGTCATCGAAAATTGTGGAAGGTCATATACAGTACGAGGGTTAGTTGCAGACGCAAGACTGACACCATGTACATGGAGCTTTGCCGCGATGAAAATGCTTGGTCCAGCGCATACGACGCTTACCTGTGTCTTGGATATATAAGAGGATCAAGCCCCACGCACGTGAGTGACGTGGGGCTTTTTGTTGTTCGTCAGACCGCGGCGTTCTACCCCTCGACGGGGACTGGGATACCCGCCATCTTCAATTGGATGGATGCTACTGAGTTGCGGGTGGTGATGAACAGGGTCTTCCAGTCGTCGCCGCCGAAGCCTACGTTGGTGGTGGCAGGCGCGCCGTGGACTATGGTTCCCAAGTGATTGCCGCCGGGGTCCAGGACCCACACGCCGCCGGAGCCGCCGCAGTAGATGTTGCCTTCTACGTCCACTTTCATCCCGTCGGGGACGCCGGGACGCTCTCCCCGCAGGTCGGCCAGCACCCGGTCGGTGGCCAGGGCCAGAGTGCCGTTGGGCTGCACATCGAAGGCCCGGATGTGGCCGCGCCGTGAGTCATTGACATAAAGGACGCTTTCGTCGGGGGAGAAAGCAATGCCGTTGGGGACCACGAAGTCGCCCACCAGCAGGGTCAGGGTGCCCAGGTCGGGAGTGACGCGGTAGACGCCCGAGAATCCCAGGTCGAACTGGGTTGGCGCAGCCGGGCTGGTCCACGGGTCTGTGAAGTATATGCAGCCGTCGGACTTGACCACCACGTCGTTGGGGCGGTTGAGAGGACGGCCCTGGTAGGACCCGGCAACGACGGTGATGCTGTCGTCAGGCTCCCTGCGGGTGACCCGGCGGCTGTCATGCTCACTGGCCAGCAGGCGACCCTGGAGGTCGCGGGTCAGGCCATTGGCCCGGTTGGTTGGTTCGTGGAATACGGACATCCCTTCCCCGGCGGCCCACTTCATGCGCCGGTTGTTGTGGATGTCACTGAATAGCAGGTAGCCGCCTTCTTTCCACCACAGGGGACCTTCCGCCGGTCCCTGGTCGCCGCCGAAACCGTCGCCCAACTCCTCTACGGCCTGGCCGGAATCTACTATCCGCTCCATTTCCGGTGCGTGCTGCTCGATGGGCATGTTCTGCCTCCTTCATTTTCGGTGTAATGGCCTGTGGGGATTATATTACGAATCCGGGCGTGACGCTGGAAGGCGGGTCCAGGGTCAGGGCGCCAGCTATCGTGCGGATGGAGCAGATTCAACTTGCCACGATTATGGGCAGTCAATATAATGATGCCACTCTTTGGCGGCTACCAGCAGGCTCATGGTGAAGACTTGGTGCGCTGCGGGCCACTGGGGAGACAGATTTCGACACCTGTAGTATCAGCCCGAAGCTGTCCGGCAATCGACCTGCCACTCGCGCTACGTCAACCAACTAAGGAGGAGACCTATGGTCCAGCAATTGGCCCGGCCCCAGGACAAGGTAGAGGTCTACTGGTTTTCTGAGCAGCCAAACGGCTACATAACGGACGAACTGCTTGATCAATACGATTCGGGTCGTCTCGGGTTTCCCAACACCCATTTCGACCCGGAAAAGGCCCACGTGCTGTATAACCAGTACCATGAGCAGTATGCCTGGGCCGACGAGGTGGGGTTCGACGGCATCATGTCCAACGAACACCACTCCGCCTACTGGTGCATGAAGCCTGCGGTCAACCTGGATGCGGCCGTTATTTCCAAGGTCACCAAGAACGTGAAGATCGCAATACTGGGCAACGTGATCGCCATCAATGACCCGGTGCGGATGGCGGAAGAGATCGCCATGCTCGACTGCTACTCCGGCGGGCGGATAATCTCCGGGTTCGTCCGGGGAGGCGCGGTCGAGAGCCTGCAAGGAGGCATCGACCCGACGGAAAACCGGTCCCGGTTTGAAGAGGCCCACGACCTGATCCTCAAGTGCTGGACTGAGCCGGGTCCCTTCCGGTATGAGGGCAACCACTACCATCACCGGGTGGTCAACCCCTGGGTGCTGCCGATGCAGAAGCCGCACCCGGACATCTGGTTCCCCGGCACCGGCAGCCCGGAGAGCGTGGTATGGGCAGCGCAGCACGGCCACCCATACATGAACCTGGGGGCGGCGCTGGACGTAACGATGTGGCTGAAGGACATCTACATCGACACGGCGAAGGATGCGGGGTTCAAGCCCGCACCTGAGCACTTCGGTTACCTGCTCAAGGCCTTCGTCGCCGACACCGACGAAAAGGCCCAGGAAATCGGACGGCAGTACATGTGGACCGAGCAGAACCGGATGAAGGGTCCCCGCGAGCACAACGACCCGCCCGGCTACCAGTCGCGTCAGGCGCTGCAAGTCAAGCAGCAGCGGCCCGTGGGACAGTTCGGCGGCGTCACCAACCGCATGACCTACGAGCAGCAGCAGGAAATCAACATTGTAATCGTCGGCAGCCCGGATACTGTGACCCGCAAGCTGACAGACACGATTACGAAGCTCAACCCCGGATACCTGCACATCTACGGCAACGAGGGGGCGATGCCTCACGAGGACGTGATGCGCTCCATCGAACTAATGGGGCGGGAGGTCATTCCGGCGCTGCACGAGATCAAGCTGGAGCCATACGAATAGGAGCGGCGCTGCACTTCCGTCTTATTCTTCCGGATGGATAGCAATCAAATGGTGGGCCGGATGTGTCCGGCCCACGAATAAAGGAGGCCGACCATGGCGTTCAGTCTGAACCATGTCCACCTCAAGACCCCGGACCCGGAGAAGACGGCGCAATTCTACGTTGACAATCTGGGGGCGAAGATCGTCGGCCAAGCAGGGGGCAACGGCGTGCGCCTAGACCTGCACGGGCTTACCCTGAACGTGACCACGTTCATAGAGTCGCAGGAACACGAGCAGAAGTACGGCATCGAACACATAGCGATCAACACCGACGAGATGCCGGCGCTGGTAGAGAAGCTGAAAGCCAGCGGCGCGAAAATCCTCGAAGAGACTACCGTGGGCAATGGCCGGAAGGTCTGCTTCTTCGAGGGTCCCGACGGCGTGCATCTGGAGTTCCTGGAAGTCACCGAATAGGGTTGGTGCCGGAAATGGCGCGCCTAACAGCACACAGGACGCGAGGGATTTAATCAATGCTTTACGAGCTTAGGGTCTACTACACCAATCCCGGCAAGCTGCCCCAGCTTAATGCCCGGTTCGAAAACCATACCTGCGGGTTCTTCAAGGAACACGGCATAGGAATGCTGGGTTTCTGGACCGACGAAATCGGACAGAGCAACAAGCTCACTTACATTCTGAGCTTCGACAGCATGGCTGACCGAGAGCAGAAGTGGGCGGCCTTCGGCGCGGACCCGCGCTGGCAGGAGGTCCGGGCCGAGACGGAGAAGGACGGCGCGTTCCTGACCCACATCACCAACGCCTTCCTGCGGACCACTCCCTATTCTCCCGATCCCAAGGTGACCACCAACGTCCAGGAGATGCGGGTTTACCACGCCATGCCCGGACGGCTGCCGGACCTGAACGCCCGGTTTGAGAACCACACCATGGGTCTCTTTGAGAAGCACGGGATAACCAATGTGGGGTACTGGACCGAGGACGTGGGGACCAGCAACCAGTTGGTCTACATGCTGGGGTACGACGGCCTGGGCAACCGGGAGAAGAGCTGGGCAGCCTTCGGAGCAGACCCGGACTGGCAGAAGGCCAGGGCCGCATCGGAGGTCAACGGGCCGCTAGTGAGGATGTCCGAGAGCAGCATATTGAGGCCAACCCCTTACTCCCCCAGGTAGATTGACCGAAACCAGGCAATCCAGCAGTGGGGGTGACCGGGAATTCCGGCACCCCCATCTAGTTGGGGCGAAATTTGATCAGGCTGGAGCAGTACCCCGATGGACGTTAGAGAGATCCGGCAGCAGATTCCCGTCTGCCAGCGCATGGTGTACCTGAATACCGGATGGTCGGGCCCATCGCCAGTGTCGGTGGTGGATGCCATCAAGCGGCGCCTGGACGTTGAGATGATCGGCGGGCCGGCCAGCCCCGACGTGGCCGAAAGCGGGCGTGAGGTGCGCACGGCGGCGCGCCGGGCAGTGGCGGAGCTGCTGAACGCCTCGCCCGATGAGGTCTGCCTGACCAAGAACACGACCGACGGCCTGAACATGGTGATGAACGGCCTGTCCTGGCAGCCGGGAGACGAGATCGTGTCCTGCGACCTGGAGCACAGCTCGGTGCTGGTGCCGAGCTACTTCAAGCAGTTGCGGAACGGCGCGGCGCTGAAGGTGGTGCATCTGGAACCCAACGAGCCGCGGGAGAACATCCTTGCCAAGCTGGAGGACGCGCTGACGGAACGCACGCGGTTGGTGTTCCTGAGCCACATCGAGTATTCGTCGGGGCTGCGGCAACCGGTGGAGGAGATACGCCGGGTTACCAAGGACCGGGGGATAATGATGCTGCTGGACGGGGCGCAGACTGCCGGTCACATCCGGCTGAACATGAAAGAAATCGACTGCGATTTTTACTCCATACCCGGGCAGAAGTGGCTGCTGGGTTCGGAAGGTGTGGGGGCGCTGTACATCCGGCAGGGGATGATCTCGCAGGTGGAACCGACGGCGGTTTCCGGTGGCGCCGTTCTTCCCCATGACCTGCCGGACCAGTTTGAACTCAACACGGAGTCAATGGACAAGTTCAACGTCAGTTCCAGCAGCGCGGCGTTGCAGGCGGGGCTTGAGGAGGCCATCAGGTTCATTCAGGGCGTGGGCGTGGATGTAATCGAGCAGCGGAACCTGGACCTTGCGAGTTCGCTCAAGGAGTCCCTGGCCGAGACTCCGGGGGTATCGGTGCTGTCGCCGATGGAAAGGGACATCTCATCGGGCCTTGTTTCGTTCTCCGTCGACGGCGTTGACCCCGCAGATGTGGTGTCGTACCTGTGGGCGGAACACCGGATCGCGGCGCGGCGGGTGGCTTATCCGCCGGGGGTACGGGCGTCGTTGCACTTCTTCAACACCGAGGAAGAGGTGGAGAAGCTGGCTGCGGCGGTACGGCAGCGGGCAGGGGTTGCTAAAACTTGACCCATATGCCCTATCTCTATAGGTTGCGCAGTAGCCTTCTACCGGCAGTGGTCAGTCACCATTGTCATTCACTTCTGATGGGAGCTTCCGTGGAGGAAGTGTTACGTGCCGGACAATGACTTAACGCCGTTACTCAAAGCAGGCGAATTGGATATCGTTGAGTTCAAGGAGGCTCTGGGCGGCAATTCGCCTACACGCATACGCGAGGCGATATGCGCCTTCGCGAATGACCTGCCTGACCGTCGCAGCCCCGGTTATGTCTTGGTAGGTGTGCGTGATGACGGTATGGTTACCGGCCTGCCAATCACGGACGAACTGCTCAGGCAATTGGCGGATATGAAAACCGACGGGAATATTGTGCCGCCCCCGTCGATGACTGTTGATAAGCGCCTTATATCCGGGAAAGAGGTGGCAGTTGTCACCGTTCAACCTTCGGACTCACCACCGGTTCGTTATGATGGCAGGATACACATCAGGATAGGAACCCGGAGAGGGTTGGCTACGGCACAAGACGAACGTATCCTCAACGAAAAACGCCGTTACCGGGACATACCTTTCGACATTCACCCGATGGCATCTGCCATGTCGAGCGACCTGGATCTGTCCCGGTTCACCAATGAGTATCTTCCCCAAGCCTTCGCGCGAGAAGTCTTGGAGGCCAACGACCGCGACGTATTGGAACAACTGGCCGCGACCAAGATGATTGCTTCTGCCAGCGACCCAACTCCGACCGTGCTTGGTATTCTTGTGCTTGGAAAGAATCCGCAGGACTTCATACCGGGCGCATATATTCAATTCTTGAAACTGGACAGTTCGGAACTCGATGGCGATGCCATAATCGACAGCCAAGAGATTCGTGGTGCGGTCATGGATATAATCCGACGCTTGGATGAGAAGCTCGCGTCCCATAATCGCGTGGCAGTCGACATTATATCTGGACCCTTGGAGCGGAGGACTAACCTTTACCCGCTCCAAGCCGTGCAACAAATCACGCGCAATGCGGTTATGCACAGGTCTTACGAGTCAACCAACGCTCCAGTGGGTGTTTACTGGTACAATGACCGCATAGAAGTTATCAACCCCGGAGGCCATTTTGGTGACGTGAACGCAGGTAATTTTGGCAATCCTGGGGTAGTTGATTACCGTAACCCGAACTTGGCCGAAGCCATGAGAGTCCTTGGACTCGTCCAGCGATTCGGTGTTGGAATACAGACTGCCCGGCGTCTGCTATATGAGGCCGGCCATCCTGAGCCGGTTTTCGACGTTTCCGATACCCATGTTTTTGTCAAAATAAGGTCGTTTACGAATAAGAGATGAATTCATGGCAACCCCAGTTGTAACCTTCTTCAACAATAAGAGTGGGGTGGGCAAGACATCTCTTGTCTACCACCTCGCGTGGATGCTGTCAAAAATCGGCTATCGCGTGCTTGCTTGCGACCTGGACCCACAAGCAAACCTTTCTGCCGCATTTCTGGATGAATTGAGCCTCGAGGATATCTATGAGGAAACAATCGGCACATCCCCGCCGGCAAACACCGTTTTCCAATGCGTCAAACCCTTGACGGAAGCTGGTGACGTGTTGTCTCCCAAGCTTCAGAGAATCACGCCTCAATTGAACCTGATTCTGGGAGACTTGGCATTAGCCGGATTTGAGGATACTCTGTCCGCCGAATGGCCGAACGCTCTTGGTTCCACCAACTTATACCGACCTTTCAGAATCCTGACCGCATTCTCAACCATTATGCAAAATGGGGCCAATCAAATGGATGCCTCGGTTATTCTGGCAGACGTAGGCCCCAATCTAGGTGCCATCAATCGTTCCGCCCTGATTGCTACCGACTATGTGGTTGTTCCTCTAGGAGCCGACCTTTTTTCACTTCAGGGGCTTCGTAACTTGGGGCCTACACTGCGCATGTGGAAGGAGGATTGGCAAAAAAGGAAAGACAACTGGAGAGAACCTGCATTCTCCCTTCCAGAGGGTGGCATGCAACCCATAGGCTACGTGGTGCAGCAACATGGCGTGCGTTTGGATCGTCCGATCCGAGCGTACGATAAGTGGATTAACCGGATGCCAGAGGAATACGCTATCAATCTGTTGGACTTGGATCAGGAATCTTATCCGTCTAAACCGGAAGAAGACGTGCGTTCGCTTGCCACGATCAAGCACTACCGGAGTCTTGTGCCTATGGCCAAAGAGGTTCGTAAGCCAGTATTTAGCTTGACTACTGCTGATGGGGCAATCGGTGGACATGCCGCCGCTGTCAGAGGTGCATATGATGATTTTGAAAGATTGGCTATCACAATAGCCGAGAAAATCAACATCTCGCCTAATGAAACCATGCAATTGTCATTGCTATCACAGAGTAATAGCGTCCGAGCCTATGAGGGCGGAGGGAGGGAACCCTCCACCGGGTAGTGGGTTAGCCACCAGCGGGCTATGTCGATGCGACGGGCGAACCAGACTCTTTTGTGGCCGCGGGCGTATTCCAGGAACCGGGCAACAGCCCTGGAGCGGGCGGGTCTTCCGGCGATGCGGCAGTGCAGGCCCACGGACATCATCTTGGGGTGGGTCTCGCCCTCTTCATAGAGGCAATCGAAGGTCTCTTTCAGATATTCGTAGAAGTCGTTGACGCTCACCAGGCCGCCGCGCCAGAATCGGGCGTCATTGGTCTCCATGCTGTAGGGGACTACCAGCCACGGCCTGTCCTGCACGGCGACGTAGTAGGGCAGGTCGTCGTTCAGCCCGCCACTGTCGTAGACGAACCCGCCTTCCTCCACCACCAGGTCCCTGGTATTCACGCTGGGCCCATAGCGGGTGAACCAGCCCAGGGGACGCTGCCCCGTGGTCTCGCGGAGGGAGGCGACGGTGCGGGCAATGGCCTCCCGCTCGGCATCGCGGTCCATGAGGTGGTATTCCTCCCAGCGGTAGCCGTGGCCGCACACCTCGTGGCCTTGGGCCACAACCTCCCGGGCGACTTCGGGGTTACGCTCAAAGGCAAGGGCGCAGGAGAAGAAGGTTGAGGGGACATCGTATCTGGCTAGTAGTTCCAGGAGACGCCAGACGCCGACGCGGCTGCCGTACTCGAAGAAGGACTCGTTGAACAGGTCGCGCTGTCCGGCAGGAACGGGCGAGGGGACTTCCCCGTTGGTCTCGTGGTGGGAGTCGCCGTCGAGGATGGAGTATTCGGCTCCCTCCTCGTAGTTGACAACCACGGACACGGCTATTCTAGCGTCGTCGGGCCAGCGGACCACGGGTACGTTTTTCCCATAACCCACCACGTCGCGTTGCATCATTGTTTCGGCTCCTTTCGGATGGAGTTTGCCCTCACCCAACCCCTCTCCCAAGGGTAGAGGGGCATTGCCGGGAATCCTTCCAGGCAGCTAGGAGACTGGCGGGCGGAGGTGTGCCCAAGGACGGGCTTGCTCGAAGGCGGCTGAGGCTTGCAGGACTTTGGCCTCGGAGCCGTGGGGACCAATGATGTGCAGGCCGATGGGCATTCCATCCGAGGAGAAGCCGCAGGGGACGCTGGAGGCGGTCTGGCCCGTCATGTTGATGGGGAATGTGAATGGAAGGAAGCCCCAGAAGGGGTCCACCTCCTTGCCGCTGATGACGGACGGGCGCTGGTTTATGGGGAAGGCCGGCACGGCCATTGTGGGCGTGACCAGCAGGTCATAATCGTCGAAGAAGGTCTCCATCTGGCGGCGCAACTGGTCCACGCGAAGCAGGGCGCGGGAAAGGTCCGGGCCGGTGATGGTCGCGCCGTGGCGGAAGGTGTTCTGTCCGTACTCTGTGAAGTCGTCCCACCGCTCGTCCATCAGGTGGCCGTAGGATGTGTAGGAGGCGGTGGAGAATACGTCCCAGAATGCCTGGAATGGGTCCTCGATGGTCAGGCCGGGCTCCTCGACGGTCGCGCCCAGCTCCGCGAAGACCTGGACCGCACCCTGGGTTACGCTGACGACTTCCGGGTCCACGCCGGCATAGCCCAGGTCTGCGCTCCAGGCGATGCGCATTCCGGATACTCCTGAGCCGAGTCCAGCGGAGAAGTCCGGAGGCACGCTGCGTATGGAGGTGACGTCGCGTAGGTCGGAACCGGCAAGGACCTGGAGCAGCAGGGCGGTGTCGGCCACGGTGCGGGACATGGGACCAGACTGGGAGAAGTGATTGGCCGCGGGGAGGCCGTAGCCGCCGTAGCGGGGCACCCGTCCCTGGGAGGGCTTGATGCCGAATACTCCGCTGAAGCTGGCCGGGATGCGGATGGAGCCGCCGCCGTCGCTGCCGGTGGCCAGAGTGCACAACCCCGATGCGAGGGCGGCAGCCGCGCCGCCGCTGGAACCGCCGGGGGTTCGCTCGGTGTTCCAGGGGTTGCGGCAGGCGTCGCCGAGCTTGTTCTCAGTGGTGCCGGAAAGGCCAAACTCCGGGGTGTTGGTCTTGCCGAGGATGATGGCCCCGGCTGCTTTCACCCGCTCGACAACCACAGAGTCGATGTCCGGGGTGCGACCACGGAATACGGCAGAGCCTACGGTGGTTGGGATGCCCTTGGTCATTTCCAGGTCTTTGACGGAGATAGGGATGCCGTGAAGCGGGCCGACGCTCTCGCCCCTGTCAACGGCTTCCTGGGCAGACCGGGCTTCGGCCATCGCCTGTTCCTGGCAGAGGGCCAGGTATGCGTTAAGACTGGGGTTGTGCTCTTCGATGCGGCGGTAGAACAGTTCCACCAGTTCGGGGATGGACACTTCCTTGTTGTCTATGAGATGCCTCATTTCGGTTGCCGGGGTGAACGCAATGTCGGTTTCCACTTCAGTCTCCATTTGACGGTAGGCGTGAGCCTGACTAGAATCCCGGTTATTATATCAGCCAAGTTGAAGGTGGCCCCTACGCCAGGACTGGAGGAGAGAATTGGCCTTGGTGGGAATCGTCGCCAACCCTGCGGCGAGCAAGGATATCCGCCGCCTGGTGGCCCAGGGACGGGTGGTGCCAGATTGGGAGAAGGTGAACATAGTCAAGCGGGCGCTGCTTGGACTGGAGGCGGTGGGCATTGACCGGGTGGTGGCCATGCCGGACAGTTCGCAGTTGGCGATGCGGGCCAGGGACGACCGGTCCCTTTCGCTGAATCTAGACCTGCTGGAGATGCCGGCGTTTTATTCGGAAGGGGACACGGTTCGCGCCGCCTCGCTGATGGAACAGGCTGGCGTGGGGTGCGTGATCACCTTGGGAGGCGATGGGACAAACCGGGCTGTGGCTGCGGGCAGCAAGTCGATTCCGATGGTCGCCATATCGACGGGCACCAACAATGTTTTTCCCGCGATGATCGAGGGGACGCTGGCGGGGTTGGCGGCGGGGTTGGTGGCCAGAGGCGATCTGCCGGTGGAGGATGTGTCGCAGAGGAGCAAGACGGTCCGGGTATACGTGGATGGGGAGTACCGGGACATGGCGTTGGTGGACGTGGCCCTGTCGCGGGAGCGGTTCGTGGCGACGAGGGCTATCTGGGACATGAACACAATTTTCGAGGTGTTCCTGACCCGGGCTGAGCCGGGTTCGATTGGGTTGTCGTCAGTTGGAGCGAGGCTGATGCCATTGTCACTGGCCGATGAGGGCGGGTTGTATTACCGCATCGGCACGGGAAACGACACATCCGACGGGAATGCGGCCTCAGTGCTTGCGCCCATTGCTCCGGGGATCATTTCCCGTGTCCCCATCGCGTACTGGCGCGCGGTTGGGACAGGAGAGCGGGTGTCCATAGAGTCGCGCAACTGCACGGTGGCCCTGGATGGGGAACGCGCGTTCAGTGTGAACGCAGGGCAGTCGATTGATATTGAAGTACGGCGCGACGGGCCGCCGGTGGTGCAGGTGGATGTGGCCCTGGAACTGGCGGCGCGGCGGGGGATTTTCAACCTCGCGCCTGATGGTTAAACGAGCGTGCGGCACAGGGGTAGAGGTCCGCTTCCTGCCTGACAACCTCATCTGACAACCCCATCCGGCGATCCAACCTTACTGGCCCTCCAGGAGAGATGCTTGCTTTCTGGGGTAGAACTCGCAGTGGCGCTGGGGATCGTGTTTGTTGGTGCCACGGTTATGGGCACGCTTGGGTTCGGGTGCGGGCTGGTGGTTGCGCCGGTGATGCTGCTGTTCGTGGAGCCTCAGCAAGGGGTAGTGATCGTGAACGGGCTGATCGCGGTGCTGGTGGGGGTGGTTGTGGTGCGGACCCGTCAGCACCTGCGCATGGGGCTGGCGGGTCCGATGTCGCTGGCAGGGCTTGCGGCGGTGCCTCTCGGGGCGTTCTTCCTGTCCAACGTTGCGGCGGATGCGCTGCGGATCGTGATCGGGCTGGTGATACTGACCCTCGGGGTCTTGAGCCTGTTCGACATCCAGTTGCCTATGGTGCGGCGGAGGTTCTCCGGGCCGGTGATAGGGTTCCTAACGTCCTTGTCGATTACCACGATCAGCATCGGGGGGCCGCTGGTGGCCATTTACGCGGTGGCCCAGGAGTGGCCAGCCCAGACGGTGCGGACGACGCTGGCGTTCTACTTCCTGGTGTGTTACCTGATGGGGTTCGTGTTCTATGCGTGGTCGGGGCTGGTGGACGTTGAGACGGTGATCAACATCGGGATGCTGGTCCCGGCGCTGGCTGTGGGCCTGGGCGCGGCAAGCCTGCTGGTGCGGCGAATAGACCAACGCATGTTCCGCTACGCTGTGGTTGCGCTGGTCATTGCCGGGAGCCTGTCGCTGCTGGGCCGGGAGTTTATCGGGGTGTAAGTTGAGCCTAGCCGTTGAGGTCGTGGTAGGCGGCAAGGGCGGCGGTGATGCCATCGCCGACTGCCGCGCCCAACTGGCGGGTGGAATCGGCACGGGCGTCGCCGCAGGCGTAGACGCCAGGCGCCTTGGTGCGCATGTGGATGTCGGTGTAAACATGGCCGAGGGAGTCCATGTCGATCAGGCCCTTCAGGTAGTCGGTCTGAGGATGGAATCCCACATAGATGAATGCGGCGGCTGTGGGATAGTCGTAGATTTCTTCGCTTTTCAGGTCCTTGACACGGGCAGCCTCCAACGCCTCGTTGCCGACGAATTCTTCTACGACGTGGCTCCAGAGGAACTTGACGTTCTCCTTGGCGAAGGCGCGTTCCTGGAGCACCCTGGTGGCGCGCAACTCGTCGCGGCGGTGGACCACGGTCACGGAGTTCACAATGCCGCTGAGGTAGAGGCCCTCGTCGATGGCGGAGTCTCCGCCGCCGACGACCACCACATCCTGGCCGCGGAAGAAGTTGCCGTCGCAGACGGCGCAGTAGGAGACGCCCCGGCCGGCGAATTCGTCCTCGCCGGGAGCGCCCAGCTTGTTGTGTGCGCCGCCGGTGGCGATAATGATGGAGCGGGTGGTGAACTCCCGGTCATCCGCCCGGACCACTTTTACCGGCTGGTCAATGGCGTCCAGGCCCTCAACCTCAGCGTACTCGATCTGTGCGCCAAAGCGGGTGGTCTGGGCCTCCATGTCTACGGCGAGCTCCGGTCCCTTGACTCCCGTAGGGAAGCCGGGGTAGTTCTCTATTTCGTCGGTGATGAGCAACTGTCCGCCGGGCCCGAGGCTCTCCAGGATGAGGGTCTTGAGCATGGCCCTGGTTGTATAGAGGCCAGCCGACAAGCCGGCAGCCCCTGCGCCGAGGATGATCGTGTCGAATTCGGCGTCCATATATTAAGGAATCCCCCTATCTGTTCCCCCGGCCCTCTGTGACAGAGGGTGCGGTGGGGATTTCTATCTTCCTGCCCGGACCGCGTCCCGGAAGTATTCTACTGTCTGGCGCAACCCATCGTCCAGACTGGTGGCGGGAGTCCAGCCCAATTCCTGGGCCGCCTTGGAGGCGTCGAGGCTGATTTCGTAGACATCTCCGGGGCGCGTTGGGCCGCGTTCCGCGTCCCAGCGGTAGCCGATGATCTCCTTGAGGGACTCGAAGATGCGGTTGATGCTGGTCATCTGGCCGGTGCCAATGTTGTAGGAACGCCCTGTACCCCGGTCTATAGCGCAGAGGTTGGCTTCTACCACGTCGTCGACGTACACGAAGTCGCGGGACTGGTTTCCGTCGCCGAAGATGGTGGGCGGATTCCCTTCCAGCATGGTCTGGGTGAATATGGCCACAACCCCAGCCTCGCCGCCGGGGTCCTGGCCGGGGCCGTATACGTTGGCGCAGCGGAGAACGGTGTAGTCCACCTGGTACAGCCTGTGGTACAGCTCAAGGTACATTTCGGCGGCGTACTTGGACGCTCCGTAAGGGGAGATGGGGGCGACGGGGTGGTCCTCACGGCAAGGATTGTACTGGGGATCGCCGTAGAGCGCCCCGCCTGTTGAGGAGTAGATAAGCTTGTCGATACCGTAGATGCGTGCAGCTTCGAGCAGCCGCAGGGTGCCAATGACGTTAACGTTGGAGTCGTGTATGGAGTCACGGATGGAGTGGGCAACGCTGGACTGGGCCGCCAGGTGGAACACCAGGTCGGGCTGCTCTTTGTGGACGAACTCAATGACGGCGCGGTCGGTGATGTCGCCGTGATGGAAGACGGCCGCATGGTCGATGTTCCGCAGCTTGCCGGAACTGAGGTTGTCAACCACGATCACCCGGTAGCCAAGCGATAGCAAGCGTTTGACCAAATGAGAGCCTATGAAACCGGCCCCGCCAGTGACCAGAGCAGTCTTGCCCTCTCCCTGTGACACTCCTCTTGCCCTCCACATCCGCTGTTTATGCCTTTGCATGGGCGCAGCTACGCGGAACGATTGACATAATAGCCCGATGAAGTGGTCTGCACAATGGGTATGTTCTGTCCAACGGGGCGTTTTCAGCTTCACGCTTCTGAAACGCCTGGCGCGGATGGTTTCCGCACTGGACCGGGAAGCGGGCGTCTTGTCCGCGCTCCAAGCCAATCCCCCGCGCTGAAGGGGGAGAGAAGCCAGGCGGTCTGGTTTCGGGACGGCTTCCTAGTTATGATAGAGTTGCAATTGATTGCACAGGCCAGGTTTGGCCATTCCCCCGGTCGAGCCGGGGGCAAGTTCTAAGGAGAGGGAAAATGCCGGAACAGATTGGATTCATCGGCCTGGGAATCATGGGGAAGCCCATGGCGAAGAACCTGCTGAAGGCGGGATATTCGCTGACCGTTTATGACATCGTGGGCGAGCCGGTGGAGGAACTGGTTACCGAGGGAGCTGCCCGCGGGTCGTCGAATAAAGACGTCGCCGCCAAGAGCGACACGATCATCACGATGGTCCCGGACTCCGCCGATTCGGAGGCCGCAATTCTTGGACCTGAAGGTGCGTTGGAAGGGGCGCGTCCCGGGTCGGTGATCATCGACATGAGCTCGATTGCCCCGCTGGTTTCCCAGAGGATTGCGGGGGAGTGCGCCAATAAGGGCGTGGAGATGCTGGACGCCCCCGTCAGCGGCGGTGAGCCGGGGGCCATCAACGCGACCCTTGCGATTATGGTTGGTGGAAAGCAGGAGGTCTTCGACCAACACTTCGACCTGCTGAAGACGATGGGGAGCAATGTGGTGCTTACCGGAGATATCGGCGCGGGCGGTATCACCAAGCTGGCCAACCAGATTATCGTGGCGGCAAACATCGAGGCGCTGAGCGAAGCCCTGGTGCTGGCGCAGAGGGCGGGCGTGGACCCGGAGAAGGTCTGGAACGCCATCCGGGGTGGACTGGCCGGGAGCGCGGTAATGGAGGCCAAGGGGCCGATGATGCTGGACCGCAACTTCCGGCCCGGTTTCCGCATACGGCTGCACCAGAAAGACCTGCGCAACGTGTTGCAGACCGCCCAGGAGTTGAACGTTCCCCTGCCGGCGACGGCGCTGATGCAGCAGATTCTGGGGGCGCTGGTCAATGAGGGGGAGGCGGACTCCGACCATGCGGCCATTCTGCATTTTATCGAAGACATGGCCAAGGTTGAGGTGAAGCGCGGGGGCTAGAGGTGCCGGTGTAAGTGCCGGACAACCAATAAAGAGCTGCGCCGGGTCGAAGGGATTGCGTCTTTGGCCCGGCGCGTATGACATTTCAAAGAAGTAGAGATGTGTTGATATGACGATGGTCCCGCCATTGCAGGACCCTTGCGTTCAAAGCCCCACGGGCCGAATGGCCATAAGTCGCAGATTCATCCAACACGCCCGGGAAGAACTTGCCAGTGGGCGTCGGCTCCAAGCCGGAGAGAAAGCCTGGGGGGCTGTCGCCCAGCACTTGAAACTCTTTGCGGAGCAGAGGGGATGGAGACACAGAAGACACCAGCAGGTCCAACAGGCCGGATACCAGATCATGGCGGAGTTCCCGGACTACAGGCCGGCCGATCTCTCCGCAGCTTTTGCCAATGCCTACTTCAAAGGGCATGAGAATTTCTACGAAAATCAGTACGATGTCGACGACATCGAAGAAGCTATCACGTCAGTGGAAGAAGCGCTCCCGTTGTTAGAGGCCATTCATTCTGAGGCCCCGCGCCCATTCACCATCACCTCCAATATAGAGCGGAAGCGTTTGGCGGAACTTACCGGGGACAGCACTCTGCGAGTGGGAGACACGTCGCCCGTGGGGTTTTCCTTGCGGCACGTGCCCAGTCCGAGGAATGATTATGGCCAGGGTTGAGGTGAGTGCGGGGGCTAGAGGTCTTTGAATCGGGCGTCGCGCCAGTCTAGGGCGGCGCGGAGGCCGTGTTCGCGGCGGATGGCGCTGAATTCCTGCTGTTCCGGGTCGGTGCTGATGTCGAACTGGGTCATCAGTTCCAGGTTGTGCTGGACGGCGGTCAGGAAGCCCATTGCCTCCAGCGCCCGGTTCACCGAAATTTTGGTCATCTTGATGCCGACCCTGGAGATGAGGGTTATCTTTTTGGCGACCTTTTCGCACTCCTGCATAAGGTCCTCATGGGGCACGACCCGGCTGACCATTCCCAAGCGAGCAGCCTCATAGGCGTCAATGGTGTCTCCGGTCAGCAGCAGTTCCTTGGCCCTGGCCAGCCCCACGCTGAAGGGGGTAATCAGGAATGGGGCGCCCAGGCCGGCGCGGATTTCCGGCTCTCCCAATATGGCTCGCTCCGACGCTATCTTGACGTCGCAGACCTGCATCAGCTCGCAAGCGCCTGCCAGGGCGTAGCCGTTGACAGCGGCTATGACGGGCTTGCTGAGGTTCCAGACCATCATAAAGGTGTCGATGTGGCCCTTGAGACGCTGCCGGCGCTCGTCGGGCGGGGTGGCGTGAGGTTCGTCCGGCTCCTCCGAACCGGGGTCAAGATCGAACCCGGCAGAGAAGGCCCGGCCCGCGCCGGTGAGGATGACCACGCGGATGTCAGGGTCCACCTCGATCACCTCCAACGCCTCCCGCAGTTCGGCCATGAGGAGCGGGCTGAGGGCGTTGAGCTTTTCGGGGCGATTGAGGGTGAGGTAGCAGATGCCGCCTTCAACCCGGTAGTCAAGGCACTGGAAGTCCAATGGCTGCCTCCGCGCCCGGCCCGGTCAGCCGGACTTTTCGATGGTGATGCTTTCGATGGTCACCGGCGAGAGTGGGCGGTCGCCCTGGTCTTTTTCGACCTTGGAGATAGCGTCGGCCACTTCCTGCCCTTCGGTCACCGTGCCAAAGATGGTATGCCCGCCATTGAGGTGGGGTGTCGGAACGGTGGTGATGAAGAACTGGCTGCCGTTGGTGTTGGGGCCGGAGTTGGCCATAGCCAGAATGCCGGGCTTGTCAAAGGCCAGAGATGGGTCGATTTCGTCCTCGAACTTGTAGCCGGGACCGGCCACGCCGCGGCCGATTGGGTCGCCTCCCTGTATCATGAAATTCTCGATGACCCGGTGGAAGATGATGCCGTTGTAGAAACCGTCCTCGGCCAGGAACACGAAGTTGTTGACCGTCTTTGGCGCGTTTGCGGGGAGCAGGTCAATGACTATCGTACCCATGTTAGTTTTGATGGTTGCGGTGTAGGAGGCGTTGGGGTCAATCATCATTGGGGGAGGTCCGTCGAACTGCTTGAAAGTCAGACCCTCGTGTTCCTGCATCTTGAACGAAGGCCCGACGGCACTATCAGTTGGTTTGTCCTGCTGTTGCGACGCAGGCATGGCCGTGGCCTCGGGCGCAGCCGTGGGTTGGTCCGCCGTGGGTTGGTCCATTGGGGCAGGTTCCTGCGTGGCTGCGGCCATGCTTTCCTGCTGCGGAGCCGAAGCAGGTTCCGATGGCGCTGCTGCACCACAGGCCAGCATTGCCAGTATGGATACCGCAATGATGCTGATGACGAACCATTTTCTTGTCAAAGCCAAAGACATCTTTTGCTCTCGTGTTTTGAAATTTGTGGCCGCGAAACCGGCGCCAAGGAGGGCCGCAGACCCCCATCCCTGCGCGCGGTCAGAGAGATGATAACCCCATGTGCCCACTATCTCAAGTGCGGTCAATCAGGTCCGGGTCTTCCCAGGGTTGAAGCCTCTCCTCGGGGTCGTTGTTGGGGCGGAGCTTGCCGATGATGTACCTTACGGTGACGACGACCATGACCAGGAGGACCAGCCCGCCGAAGAGCCAGACGTCGAGGTAGACCAGGGGGGAGGGTTTGTCCTGGGCTGGCCGGCCACTGAACCCGCCGTCCCACTCAGCCCAGCGAGACTCAAGACCGCGGGTGTCGAACCCATAAATGGCGGTCAGGGCCGTGTCCACTGTATGCCTCCGGCGCAAGTGGTCAAGGAAGGCACGGAACTGGGCCGTGCCGTGCTCCTCTATCAGGTATGCGACGACGCTCTCCGCCTTCAGGTAGAACATGTTGATGTCGTCGGGCTTGCCCGGAGTCCTGGTCATGGCATGGAGCGGCATTCCCATTCCGGCCAGGGCACGTCCGCTGTAGGGGCGGCTGCCCGGTTCGACATAGCTGGCGAACCCCTCATCCAACCAGTCCGGCAATTGATATGCGCTTGGTCCCACGTGTTGATGCAGCAGCAGGTGGGCCGACTCGTGCAGGATGAGGTCGGGGTCGATGCCCACGCCCAGGAAAAGGCCCTTCAGCGGGAAGGCAAACCCGGCGAAGACGTGCTGCTCGGTAATAGTGCGGCTGTGGAAGGGAAAAGCCGCGACGGCGTCGGACCTGCGTCTGTATACCATACCCTGGATTGGTTCGGGACTGGTCATCCCAAGCAGGGCCTGGATGTTTGCCAGCCCGCTTTCCACTTCTTCAGCTATATGCCGCACGTCAGAGATGGGGATGTCGTGGTAGTGTAGCGCCAGCGGACCGATGCGAACCTGATCCCACGTGAAGCGGGTGTCTGCGTATTCCAGGTTTTTGAGAGGGGTCTGGAGCCGGTTGCCGACTGAGTCTTGCAGGAGGTAGTGGTACTCCAGCCTTGTGCCGGGCGGCAGGTAGGCCGCACCGCCGGTGTTGAGGAAGTGGGTGGCCGTGATGTGCTGGCCTGGGGTGAATTCGGGGTAAGCATATGACCATGCACCGCTTCCGGCGAGGCGGTAGCGCAGTCGCACTTCCACTATTCTTCCCGGGATGTTGCCGGAAGCTTCCGCCGCCAGGTTGAAGGCCACACTGCTGGGGAACTCAACCTCCCATGTGTCCGAGATGACCCGGATGTTGCCCGTGGATTCCTGGGAGGGCGCGGACGCGAGGTTGATCAGCATCAACAGCGTTAGGGTGACAGCCATGACGGCCAGCCGTTTCCGGGACCTGCGGAAGCCGGGACGCTGCGTCGGGCATTCATGCGCAGGAGGAGCGGCTTGTGAAGCTGAATGATCCATATTCCCATTATATATGCTCAGCGTGCCCGGGACCGCCGGGGCAGTCTTTTCCAGGCAATGACCGGGAAGAACCGGAGGGAGAGGGGTTTTCAAAAGACGGGAAAACTGGTTGATACCCGTATCGCATTCGATTGACCGGCAAAAAACAGGATTTCTATAATTATGTCAAATTCTGACCAAAGGGGCCGAATGGCCCACCTCCGGCAGCCCAGTTGTACTTTCCGGGGATGGATCCTATCCGCCGCTTGCCAGCCGGGGAGCGGATATAGGGCAGCGTTCCCAGAGATGAATGGCGGGGCGTATGGCCGGATACCCGTAGCTTGAGTCTATGTACCCGCACGGGTCTCTATGCAATACCGGGTGCGGGGTGGGGGAGTGGAAATGCGGTACCGTTCAAAGTTGCCCGGTGTCTTGTCCAGAGTCGTTATACTTTCCGTCTTCCTAGTTGCCCTCCTGTCCCTTCCGCCGGTATCGACCGTCCATGCCGCGGACGATCACGCCAACAGCCGGAAGAATGCGACGAAGATAGACACCCGGGGAAGGGCCGTGAGTGGGAGAATCGACCGGGCAGGCAGTACAGGCGACTCCGACTGGTTCAGGTTTGAGGCAAGGCGGGGGGTCCGCTATACCATCAGTTCGGAGTTAGAGAATCGGGGCGATCAGGCGTTGCAGGATGCCGACGTCAAGGTTATGAATGCCGTCGGGCAAGATCCCGGTTCTCCGGACGGGCAAGTCCACTCCAGGGAAGGGAACGTCAAGTCCATCGAATGGATCGCCAGGACCAATGATACGTACTACGTCAAGGTAAGCGCGAAGACTGACCCCCGGACCCAGTCGTTCTATTTTGGCAGGTACAAACTTAGTATCCGCCAGGACGTCAGCCTCGAGGACCGCCACCCGGATGCGCTGGACCAGGCGGTCCAGATAAACTTTGTCAGCCAGTACCAGGGAGCGATCAGTCCCTGGGCCAACAAACCCAACTTCCCCGACGTCATGGGCACCGATGATTACGACTTCTTCTACTTCAACGCGGAACGCGGCGTGAAGTATAACATTACGGTAGCCTTGGAAGGGTTGGAAGGTCTGACCTTCGGGGTTATCCAGCGCAGCCAAGACCTCGTTGGCGATGATGCGCTGCTCAGCAACAAAGGCCAAGGGAACGAGATGGAATGGGTTGCCCCAAGTCAGGGGAAATACTACATCTTCCTTACAGGCAGCGCCTTGGTCAGGCAGCGCGTGGGAGCCTACACTCTCCAGGTGATGGCCGACGTAACCCTTAGAGACGATCACCCGGATAGCCGGGCGGAAGCTACGACCATCAACCTCGGCAACTCCATCCGGGGAGCGATCAGTCCCGCTGACGACGTTGACTATTTCAAGATCACGGCCGTTCGGGGTGTCAAATACACCATCATGGCAGGCCTGTCGCAGGGCGACGCAGTCCGCATCTCGGTGTTGGACGATGGGGGCAAGGTGGAAGCAACCAACGGCGGAATCGGCTCCACGCTTGACTGGCTGGCCACGAGCGACGGTACGCGCACTATCAGCGTCGCGGCTTCGCTCCATGTCAGGGACCCGATAGTAGGGTACAACCTTCGAATCTCCGGCGATGACTCTATGCGAGACCGGCACGCCAACACGAGGGTGGATGCGACTCCCGTCAACTTGGGGATCAGCATGGGAGCCAGTATCAGCCCCCCCGGAGACGAGGACTACTTCAAGTTCAGCGCATACCGGGGTGTCAAGTACACTGTCAGGGCTGACCTGGGTACGGTCCCGGGAGTCAGGTTGGAGATCGGGAAGCCCGCCGAAGGAGTCGAGGATGCTGTTGTCAACGCGGACGGCAGCCTGGAATGGACTGCCGGAGGTGACGGCGATTATTACGTGATTGCCTCGGGCCTATCCAACCAGAGGGATGCGGTCGGCACCTACAACATAGTAGTGGACTCCGACAACACTTACGAAGACCGTCATGGGGACAGCGCCGCGGACGCCACGATCATCGGTTACAGCAACCGGATGTCGGGCGCAATCAGCCCCGCAGAAGACCGGGACTACTTCCAGTTCACCGCCATCCGGGGCGTCAGGTACACGTTCAAGCTCACCCATCAGGAGATTGAAGCGTTGTCTCTTGCGGTGGTAGACGGCAGTTCCCATGGGGGGACCAAGGCCAGTAATTACGGGGAAGACTCGGAAGTGGTCTGGACCGCCCCTGAAAGCAAAACGTACCACCTGGTTATTTCCAAGTCTCCCAGGTCCATGGTGAAGACCGGAGTATACACGCTGGAGGTCTCGACCGAGGACGCCCTGCAGGACCGTCACCCGGATAAACCGCAAGATGCGACCATCCTCTGGACCGGGAACGCAATATCGGGCGCGGTCAGCCCCGCTGACGACAAGGACTATTTCTCCTTTGCCGCGGAGGGGAACACGACCTATACGGTGGAGGTTGAGTTGGCCACCGCTGAGGCTGTGGTAATCACGGTGGCCCATGACAATTCCGGGTTCTCTGAGACCAACTACGGGTCCGGGAACACTCTGGAGTGGACCGCTCCGGGGTCGGAGACATACACAGTGCTGATTGCCGGCGCTCCCCAGTTGGAGGACCCGTTGGGGACCTACAGGGTGACCATGGAACAAGGCGGAGCTGCTCCGGAAGAGACCGTGACGACTCCTATAGTCGTAACCGCAGTGGACACCACACCGCAAACCCCGGTCGCCGAAGCTGCCCCGCCTCCCCCGCCCTCCGGGGCGCGACTGAGGGTAGCCACCAGGTTTGGCCCTCCCGGCGCGAAGGTGCTGGTGCCGGTCCATCTCGAGAACGGGCAGCAGGTCAGCAGCATCGGGTTCAACGTGAATTACGACCCTTCGGTGGCCCATGCGGTCAACGTGCATCGTGGTTCGCGAATGTCCCCGACCGCCTTTAGCTTCAACGCCGCTGTTCCGGGATTGGTCCGGATCGGCTCCGCCGGACACAGCGATGCCAAGGGAGACGGCTCTGCGGCGGTCATAGAGTTTATGATCCTGGGCGAGCGCGGCAGGTACACTGACATCACCATCTCGGACATGGAAGTGACCGATGCCGCCGGGGAACCGCGGTCGATAGAGGTCCATTCCGGAACGCTGAAGGTTGACTCGATTGTTGTAGGAGACGGCAACGGCGATGGCAGAATCAGCCCGCTGGATGCACTAATCGCCATGAAGATGTTCGTCGGACTGGCGAGCGAAGACCTGGTGTTGGATGTGAACAGGGACGGCCGAGTCACCCCGGACGATGCAGTGGAGATCCTAAAACTGGCCAGGCGCGGGTAGGTGATTAGTGATGAGATGGTGGATGGACGTATGCTTGATATTCATAAGCAACTATTGGAGGCGGCTGCTCCTCTTGGGAGGAGCCCTGACCCTGGTCATCGTGGCCATCGTCGTATCGGTGATATACATCGGACGAGACTCCAATACGGCAGAGGCATCCGGGGTGCAACCCCCGGCTACCCCTGTGGCTGAGATAAGGCCCACAGCCGCGCCGGTGGCCAGGGCCTCAACTCCTACTCCTACCACGGTTCCAACCAAGGCGCCTGCGCCTACGCTGGTCCCGACGGTCGCGCCGACCCAGACTCCGACCCCTGAAGCGGAGCCGGTCCCGCAGCCTACGCCCGTCGTGGCAGTTGAGCCGGACAGAATCGAGGTGCCGGTTACTCTTTCCGATGCACGGAGCGTAGGGAGCCTGGAGTTTTTCCTCGTCTACAATCCGGAAGTGCTGGAACTAATGGAAGTGGAGAAAGGGAAGCTGGCCGGAAATTCCCTGATTGATTTCTCATCAGGCACACCGGGCCGGGTCTGGACCGCGCTGATAAACCCGCAAGGCATCAGCGGCAATGGAGAGGTGGCGAGGTTTACTTTCGAGGTCATTGCACCCGAGACTACAGGCTCTGAGTCCTCGGTTTCCGGGTCCGGGGAGTCCGGCCCGGCAGCGGATGCCGGTCTGAATGCGGCCGCCAATACGGAGTCCTTCGACAGTGTGCTGAGGCTGGAGAGCGTGTCCGCCTATAGTGCGACAACCCTGTTGGACCTGCTGGCTGAACCTGCCACCGGGGGGTTCACACGGAAAGGGCTTGATGTGAAAGCCCCGGTTGTGGCCTTCGTCAATTAGCCTCAGTCAGACGTTTTAGCTGATGAAGCTGCACCTTGTTGACGGGACTTACGAACTGTTCCGGTCCTACTTTGCGATGCCCGCGGAAGAGGCTCCCGACGGCAGACCCGTAGGGGCGATTCGAGGGTTGGTGCAGACGATGCTGGCGCTCCTGCGTGAGGACGGCGTTACTCATATCGGCTGCGCATTCGATCACGTTGTGGAGTCGTTCCGCAACGACCTGTTCGAGGGCTACAAGACCGGAGTGGGCGTTCCCGAAGACCTGATGGCCCAATTCCCCCTGGCAGAACGGGCGATGGCGGCACTGGGGGTAGTGGTATGGCCGATGACCGAGTTCGAGGCTGATGACGCCATTGCGACTGCAACCCACCGCTGGGCCGGAGAACCGGATGTGGAACAGGTAATCATCTGCTCCCCGGACAAGGATATGGCCCAGATGGTACGCGGCTCTCAAGTGGTATGTCTTGACCGGAGACGGAAGACGGTCATGGATGAAGACGGTGTCCGGCAGAAGTTTGGCGTGGGTCCGCAGTCGATTCCGGATTATTTGGCGTTGTTGGGAGACTCGGCCGACGGGATTCCCGGAATACCCCGCTGGGGGGCCAAGACCACGGCGCTGGTTCTGGACCGGTATCAACACATCGAGCAAATCCCCGATGCCTGGGAGGACTGGGAGGTAAGCCCGCGCGGGGGCCGGGCAGTCGCGGCCAGCCTGGCGGAAAGACGCGCCGACGCTATGCTCTACAGGCGGCTGGCAACGCTCCGGGTAGATGTGCCGTTATCGGAAGAGCTGGAACAGTTGCAATGGAGTGGCGCTTTCACGAATGAGTACCGGGCGTTCTGCGAAGAGCTTGGCCTGGGCGGTCTGGCGAACGCTCCCCATAGGTGGCGGTGAGGACTTGACGAGTTGAAGCAACGCTGCGGGGCGGCTAGGGCAGGAGCTTCAATAGGGCTACCACTATGCCGGCGGTGGCCAAGGCGATCCCGCCGAGCCGGATGGTGAGCCGCAACTCAAGGTCTTTCATTTGAGTCAGCATCCGCTTTTCGAGCTTGGCTATGGCGGACTTAACTGCGCCTACATCATCCTTTGTGGCCAGATTGCCGCCTCCTATTGCCTCTCCCATATCAGAGGCAGGCTTCGCGGACAGCTTTGGAGATGGCCGCAAGCCTGGGATAGTTGGTCAGGTCGTCGCGGAAGCCGTTGGTGATGTAGGCCAGCGACAGGCCAAGACTGGGGTCGGTCCAGCAGATGGAGGTCCCTGCGCCGCCGTGTCCGAAAGTATAAGCGGCGCTGCCGGAGTCCGGGGCCATCCGTGGATCATCCAGTGACAACCCCAAGGAGCGGCGGGAAACGCGACCGTTGTTGGAGTCCAGCCCCTCCACCTGGAGCCTGGTTGCCTCGGCCACCGTTTCCGGGGCCATTATTCGCACTCCGTCGAGCTCGCCGCTGCCTTCCAGCATGGCGTAGAAGCGGGCGATGTCACGGGCCGTAGCGATGCCGCCTCCGGCTGGCAGCACGGACTGATGCACCTCGGGGCGGTTGTAGTTGACGACCTGAGAAGGCTGATCGCAGTCCTCCATCGCGTGGAGCCTGGAGACTCTATGTTCCAGGTCTTCGGGCAACCCCATGAAGGTGTCTTCCATGCCCAGGGGTGTTGTGACTTCCTCACGGAGGAACCGGTTGATGGGGCGTCCATCGACGCGGCGCACCAGTTCACCGAGAACCCAGCCGTAATTCCGGGGGTGATAGGCAAGCACCTTGCCCGCGGGATAGTCGGGCTTGATGTCTTCCATGCCCTTTACCACGGTATCCCAGTCTTGCCAGGTATCCCATGTCAGTTCTGGCGGTGTATCGGGAAAGCCGCCCTGGTGGGTCAGGATGTGCCTGACTGTGACACCCCCCTTCCCGTTTTTGGCAAACCCCGGCCAATACCTGGCTACGGGGTCGTCCCAGGCCAGTTTGCCCCGTTCCCACAAGATATGGACGCATGATGCGGTCAATGGCTTGGTGGAAGAGAACAGGACGAACATGGTGTCTCTATCAACCGCTTTCCCCGTTTCCGGGTCGGCCATGCCACCGAACAGGTCCAGGGCCAGTTTGCCATGCCGGTACACTGCCAAGGCTGCGCCGGGGTGCTTGCCGTTGGAGATCTGTTCGTGGAACAAAGACTCGACTCGTGAGATGCAATCCGAGTCCATCTGCACGGAGTCGGGTGAAACTACGGTTGGAGCTACCATTGGCTTCCCCCTGGTTGTGGAAAAGATTAACTGGCCTCCAGCGCCATTCCGGCCGGTCAGCCGCCCTGCCGCTCGTCGGGCAGCCTGCCTGAGGCCAGCAGCCACATGCGGGCGATTTCCGGCCCCATGAACTTGAAGGTCTTGCGCAGCGCGCCCTGAAGACCGGCGAGGTCGTTTTCGGGCAGTACGTTATAGAACCAGTTGCAGAAGGAACCATGTTCGCTGCGGAGGGCCTGCACGGTCCGAGCGTTGGATACGCACGCCTCGATTTTCTTCCGGTTGCGGATGATGGACGGATCAGCGATGAGCCGGTCCACATCTTCGGGCGTCATACCTGCCACTGCGTCGATGTTCCAGTCCCGGAAAGCGTTCCTGAAGGCGTCACGCCGTTGCAGCACCATGTTCCAGGTCAGCCCGGCCTGGAACACTTGCAGGCTCATCACCTCGAACAGCGCGTTGTCGTCCTGCTGACGTTTCCCCCAAATGCTGGAGGAATACCATGAGCGGGGTGATTCGTCCCCTTCCTGAGTATCAGTGTCGTGCGACTGGTCTTGTGGTGGCGCCAAGAGTCAGGTGTCCTCACGCTAAACGTGTATATATCAGTGTGGCCGGCACTGGGATTACCCCCTACCGGCCAGCTAACAATCTACCAGCGGGGGCATGGGCCGTCAACGCCGGGTCAATCATTTAGGACTACCTTCACCTTCCGTCCGGTGGAGACCAAATCCAGATTCTAGACCCGGTAGCAGGCGACGAGGTGGCCATTGCCGTGGTCTTCCATCGGCGGGTGAGGCTCTGCGTAGCATTGTGGGGCGGCCATTGGGCAGCGGTCGTGGAAGCGGCACCGGGGATGGGGATTTACCGGCGCGGAGACGTCGCCGAGGATGTTCACCGGGTCCCGGCGGCGTCCCGGTTCCGGCGATGGCACCGCGGATAACAGGGCACGGGTGTAGGGGTGCAGGGGGTTTGCCAGCAGTTCCTCGGTCTCCGCCAGTTCGACAATCTTGCCCAGGTACATGACCGCGATTCGCTGGCACATATACCGGGCCACGGCCAGATCATGGGTGATGTACAGGTATGTGACGCCCAATTGCTCGGCCAGCCCGGACATGAGCTGCATAATGCTGGTGCTGAAAGATACATCCAGCATGGAGGTAGGCTCGTCGGCTACGACGAATGTTGGCTCCACCACCAGAGCGCGGGCGATGGCCACCCGCTGGCGCTGCCCCCCGGACAGTTCGTGGGGGTAACGGAACAGCATGGTCGAGGCGGGGGTCAGGCCGACCAGCTCCAGCAGTTCCCTAACCCTGTCCAGCCGCTCCAGAGGGCTGCCAATACCCTGCACCAAGAGAGGTTCGGCCACGGTGTCGAAGATGGTACGGCGAGGGTTCATGGACTCATAGGGGTCCTGGAACATCATCTGGACCTTGTGCCGGAAGTCCTTGAGGTCTTTACCCTTTGTGTCCACTATGTCGGTGAACATCTGCCCGTGGGCGGCAGCCTGTTGGTCGCGGAACAGGATGCGTCCGCCCGTAGGTTCCATCAGCTTGACCAGCAACTTGCCAATGGTGGTCTTGCCGCAACCCGACTCGCCCACCAGTCCGAGGCTCTCACCCTCGAATAGCTCGAAGCTGACGTCGTCCACGGCATGGATGTGGGCAGAAGGGCGGCGGAACAGACCTCTGTGCACCGGGAAGAGCTTGGTAAGGCCCTCCACCCGGACAAGGGGCGTTGGACTGCCGACGGCTGAAGGAATGCCCGTGATACTTGGAGAGACCGTCATTACAGGTGTTCCTCCAGACTGGCGGCTCCTGCGGTTTCCTCGGAGCCTGCCTGCGCTGGGAGAGGGTTCCAGCAGGATGCCCAGTGGCTACCCCGGTCCACGACTGGAGGCTCGTCGGCTCGGCACGCATCAGTTGCATAGGGACAGCGGGGGTGGAACCGGCAACCGGCGGGCGGGTCGATAAGGTTGGGCGGCTCGCCGGGCAGCGTGACAAGTTCATGCTTCGGTCCCCGGATGCTGGGGAACACCGACAGCAAGGCCGACGTGTAGGGGTGGATGGGACTGCTGAATACGTCAGCCGTGTCGCCCATTTCAACCAGCTTCCCCGCGTACATCACGCCGATGCGGTCGGTGACCTCGGCGACCACGGCGAGGTCGTGGGTGATGTAGACTATGCTCATGTTCAGGTCGCCCTGGATTTCCTTCAAGCGGCGGAGGATGCGGTCCTGGACTATCACATCGAGGGCCGTTGTCGGTTCGTCGGCGATCACCACGTCCGGTTGGCAGGCAAGGGACATGGCAATTACTGCCCGCTGCCTCATGCCGCCGCTGTACTCGTGGGGGTAACGCCGGGCAAGCTGCGGGTCGAGACCCACAAGCTCGAAAAGCCCGATTATCCGCTCTTCGGCTTCCCTCCTGGTCAAGCCGGGGTCGTGGGTCTCGATAGCCTCCATGATCTGGTCTCCCACCCGGTATACCGGGTCCAGGGAGTTCATGGCGGCCTGGAAAATCATGGATATCCTGTGCCACCGGTAGGAGCGCACTTCCTCGTGGGACATCGCCAGCAGGTCGTGACCGTCCAACAGCACCCGGCCCGCTGAGATGCGGGCATTGTCCGGCAATAGCCGTATCAGGGAGATGGCCACCGACGTTTTCCCGGAACCCGACTCTCCCACGAGGCCCATGACCTGGCCGGGGAGCAGGTCGAAGCTGACGTCGTCCACGGCTCTCACGTCGCCGTGACGGGTGTGGTAGCGAAGGCTCAAGTCGGATACTTGAAGTATTGGGTCTGCCAATTTTCGGCCTTTCTTACCTGCGGCGCAGCCTTGGGTTAGCTACTTCGTCCAGGGCCCGGCCTACGAGGTAGAAGGTGCTGCATAGCAGGGTGATAGAGGCTCCGGCAGGGACGATGAGCCACCAGTATTTTGTGCCTCCGAGGATGTAACCGGCGGTGTTGGCGGTGTGAATCATGATTCCCCAGCTCATGCGGATGTTGAGTAGGCCGAAGTAGGACAGCACAGCCTCGGAGAAGATGGCCCCGGTTACGGTGAACATCATGTAGAGGAAGGAGAGGGGAAGCAGGTTGGGGACGATATGCACGAGGATGATGTGGAAGCGGCCTCCTCCGGCAACACGGGCCGCCTCGATGTACGGCTTGACGCTGATGCTGAGGGCCTGGGACTTGAAGATAATCGCCGAGCCGCCGAACCCGCCCAGAACACCGATCAACAGGGCCAGCATGAACAGGTTCAGGTCGAACAGGGCGCTGAGCACGATTAGCAGGGACAGGCCGGGCAGCGAGACCACCAGGTCCGCCAGCCGCATGAACAAGGTGTCCACAATGCCGCCGTAATAGGCTGCTACCGCTCCAACCAAAGTGGCGATTGAGACGGTGACCAGGGCTGCCACTATTCCCAGAATGAACTCGGAGGCGGTGCTGGACAGCAATTGGCTCAGCACGTCACGCCCCAGCGGGTCGGTGCCCAGCAGGTGTTTCCAGGATGGCGGGGCGGGCTGCTCGATTTGGTCGAAGGCGTAGCCTGTCACCGGGTCGTAAGTCGCTTCGTCCCAGACGGTGGCCATCAGGATGGGGTGGGAGATGGCCATGAGGGCGAATATGATTATCACCGCCAGACCAATAACACCGATGCGGCTTTCCACGAAGATGCTCCAGCCCTCCCGGAAGCCTCGAAGGGCAAGACGAATCCTGGCCGCCGTGAGATTGGGCGGCGCGGACTCCATCCCGTGGGATGGCACGGATGCTCGCGGGTCTGTTTCCGGGGTCACTGGTATCTGATCCTTGGGTCCAGGAAAGCGTAGAGCAGGTCTGCCACCAGGTGGGCGGTGAGAGCGAAGATTCCGATGAATACAAAGGCGGCCATTACAAGGGGCAAGTCCTGGCCCCGGACGGCTTGCAATAGGGTCAGCCCCAGCCCCGGCCAGGAGAAAACGGTCTCTATGATCACGCTGCCGTCGATGGCGAAAGCCAGGCTGTAGACCAGGCTGGTGGCCACCGGCAGCAGGGCGTTGCGCGCAGCGTGCTTGTCACGGATCACGCTTTCCGGCAGGCCCTTGGCCCGGGCGGCCATCACAAAGTCCTCGCGCAGTGTTTCCAACATGCTGTTGCGAGTCAGCAGCATTGTGCCTGCGAAGGAAATCGAGGTCAGGGTGGCGATTGGCAAGACCATGTGCTTCACGATGTCCCATGCCAGATGCCCCACTCCGGACAGCGCCCAGGCTACCGGAATGATTACCAATCCCAGCAAGACTGCCGGTACCCACCATGCCAGTCTCGGAAGTCCGGGGACGGCGCGGGCGCGGAGGCTGCCGCCGCTGGCGGTCCGCCAGGCCAGCGTGACCAGCAGGAGAAACGCTGTGAACGCTCCGCCGGTAATCAGCATCCGGTTGAAGATGTAGTCTGCACTTACAGGGGCCTCCCGCCACAGGAGGGGATCAAGGAACTTGCCCAGAGGGAACCAACCTATCTGGAAGGCGAAGAGCCAGATGATCATCAGGGCGTACCAGGGAGTGAAGACCGTGGAGAGGGTCGCTCCGGAGATGGTCATGGTGTATTCCATGAACCCACCCCGGCGCCATGCCAGGGTCTTGCCCATGACGAAGCCGATGTAGAAGGAGATCACAGTGGCGGTGAGGAAGAGTACAGCGGTGCGTGGCAGCCTTTCCACGATCACTTCCAGCACCGTCCTCGGATAATGACTGAAGGACACGCCAAAGTTGCCGGTGAAGGAGTTGCGGATGTGGACGAGGTACTGCTCGCCGAGAGGCTTGTCCAGCCCGAAATTGGCCTGAATCTGGGCCCGCACTTCCGGCGGAAGGTCCGGATTTTGGGCGTAGACGGATGTGTAGTCGCCTGGCTGGGCCTGGACCAAGAAGAAGGCCAGGGTGATAATCAGGAACAGGGTCACCAAGTTTTGGCCCAGCCGCCGTGCGGTGTAGGCGAGCATCAGCGCCTATCTTCCGGTCCCGGACTTGGGCGGTCTTCCAGTCCCATCGTCCCTTCTCCGGTTACTTGATGGATACGGTCCCGGGAAGCCCGCCAGATCCTTGCAAGCCTCTCAGAGTTGATGTATACGGGAACTCCAGCCGGTCCCTGCGGTAAGTCTCCAGGATGGGCGTGGTGAACAGGACGACGTAAGGAAGGTCTTCGGCGAGGAACTCCTGCATCTTGAACACCTGGTCCCTGGCGGCGTTGAGGTCGGTCTCGACAAGGAGTTCGTCGGCGAGCTTGTCGAACTCCGAATTGGAGTAAGCACCAAAGTTGAGACCATCTCCCTCTGCGTGGCGGGTGTGGAAGAAGGCTTCCAAGTAGTCGGGGAAGTTAGACAGCCCCCAACCGAGAATCCAGAGGTCGAAAGACTCCGGGTCTCTGATTTTTTCGACGATTACGTTGAAGTCGGTAAGGCGGGCCTTGGCCGGGACCCCAATGTCGTTCAGCCACCGCTCAATCCAGATGGCGAAGGTGGAACGCAAGGGGTCATATCCGGGCGATGGAGCGAGGATTTCCAACTCGGGCATGGGGTCCCCGTTGGGCAATCGCAGACCCTCCCCTACTTCCTGGACCGTTCCGTTCTCGCTGACCTCCGGTTCCTGCTCCCAGGTGAACCCGGCTTCCTTGAGGACTCGGACTGCCTCGGCGTGGCGCTCGGCGCGGCTTAGGCCCTGGCCAATCAGGGGCACGTCGGGGTTGTACCAAAAACCATTGCCTTCGGGCACGGTAGTGTACATAGGCAGGGCCACGCCCTGGAGCACGGTGTTGCTCAAGAACTCTTTGTCAATGAGAGTCGCCACAGCCTGACGGAACGCCTTGTTGTCCATTGGGGCCTTGCGGAAGTTGAAACCCAGGTAACGGAACCCAGCGCTGGGGTTCTCCAGGTTGGCCAGTTCCGGCTCCCCGGTAAGCTGTTCCTGAAGGCCCCTTTGCAGTCCCAGGGGGTTGAGCATGAAGTCGATGTCGCCCTTCTTCAATGCCAATACAGCGGCTTCCTGGTTGCCGTGGATGCTGTAGATGGCGCTGTCCACGAAGGGGCCGGTGGTGTATTCGAGCACCTTGTCCCCGGACGGGTCTCCGTAGGCGGAGAATTCGTACACGCCGGGTTTGCTCGCAGCATAAGCGCCGTTGGCGTAATGGACTGTCTCCGCACCGGCGAAGTAATAGCCGGGGTTCTTGGCATTCTCGGCGAATGCGCCCTTTTCCCACTTATTGAAGGTGAATCCGCCGGCGCTTGGTTCGTTTCCCGGTACGTGCCCGTACAACACCTTCTGTTGTTCTACGATATCTGATTCTTGCTTGGCCTGTTCTACTATCGGCTCCCAATAGGCTTTCGAGATCATGGGCATGAATGCGAGGCCGAACTGCCACCGCGCCAAGCCCGGCTTCTGCTTGAAGTAAATCTTGAGCTTGTAGGGACCGAGGGCCTCGGCGTGGTCGAAGAACTCGTTGTCGACGATTGAGGACCAGTTTCCGGTCAACTGCAAGTCACGGACGGTGTGGGCAGTGAAAACGAAGTCTTCGGCTGTCACTTCGTTCCCGTCGCTCCAGAGGATGCCATCCTTGAGTTCAACCTCGGTGGTCCAGAGGTTCTTGCCGTCAACAGTTTCCTCGACCAATGGTGTCGGGAAGTCCGCGGCAGTTGATGGCACCCAGTCAAAACGTTGGGCGGAGAGGCTGTACAGGCTGGGCTTACCGCCCAGAACGTAGGAATTCCAGATCGTCCCGTCGGGACCCTGGTAGGACCAGTAATTGGTGGTAGTAAGGTCCTCGAATATGCCAAGCTGGTACACCTGCGGTCCGGTAGCCCCGGTAGCCGGTGGTTGAGGCGCGGAAGTTGGAGACGCTGGCACCTCTCGGATGACTTCTTTGACCACTTCCTTGGGGACTTCTACGCGGACCTCCTTCTCGACGACCCTCTCCACTGGCACTTCTTTTTCAACTTCAACCTCTTTAATGACTTCCCTGGTGCAGGCCATGAGGGCAAGCATGGCTATCAACAAGGCGATAACGATTAACGTGCTGGTGAATGGAGAAACACCACGAGACATCACTTTCTCCCTGTGTAGTGGACTGGATTCAGATGGAGGTCAGTGGTACCGCACTTCAAGCCAGTCGGGACACATGCCGATGCGCCCAGACCCCAATCTCAACCTCTGCTGAAATCATACGCACCGAATACGATGGTGACAAGAGCATCGGATTTCAGCTATGAGCACCCTAGCAGGTCAGGAAGCGGGTATGCCGCATTGGCAGAGGAGCTGTTGGGAGCCACCCGGGCCTGCCAGCCGCTCCCTGTTGCGTCTAGTAGAACTTGATGTTGACGGGCGCTTCGCAGTCTGTTGAGGCAATGTCTTCCTCCCCTTCCTGCCCATCACAGACGTCCATACCCGATCCGCCAATCAGGATGTCGTCTCCCGGCCCACCGTGGAGCACGTCCGAATCAGGTCCGCCAACAAGCAGGTCGTTAGCAGCCCCGCCGGCCAGGTAATCATCGCCGAGGGAACTAAACAGGAAGTCGCTGTCTTCGCCTCCGCTCAGGAAGTCGTTGCCTTCGCGGCTGAACAAGAAGTCGAACCCTGCGCCTCCCATGAGGATGTCCCTGCCGCTCCCGGAGACAATTACATCATTGCCGTCCATTCCGAAAATGACCAGGTCTGCCGTCGACCCGGCGCAGTCGATGAGATCGCCGCCAGGGGAACCGTACACTGCGAAACCCATCTGGCGGAAGCCGAAGCCCTCGCAGCTTACCTGGGCATGGGCCGCATCACCGGAGCCGACGATGCCTATGCCGATGGCCAGCGCCAGTGCGACGCCCAGTTTCCATTTCCAGGGAAGCGCCCGCCGGAGCACGTTTTGACGCATGAATCTCCGTCTATCGGTTAAACGCTGGTTACGCACAAGGTTAACATATCATGCCAGAACATCCTAGCTTCTGCTGATCTCGCAACCGATTATCCCCGAGTGTGACGGCCCGTTGGCAGGGTAGCGACTACCTCGATCCGGCTTGAAACCTCGACAACCGCACGCCGCCCGATTAACATGTCTGACTATGGCGACAGTCTCCACGTCACCGGTAATCAAGGCGGTCCGCTACCAGTTGGTCCATGCTCCCGGACTGGTGCGGCACGGCTCCAAGCCATCCCGAGAGATTGCCAGACGCCCCGAGCTTCTGGGGGACGTCACTTCCCATTTACGCTGCTATGAGGATGCCTTGGCATACCCTCCCAACCACGTCTTTCTGGGCGGCATGTCGCCCGATGGTCTTCTGGAGATAGAGCGTCCCTGGTTCCAAGCCAAAGGGGAAGACCCGCGCTGGCAACCATTCGGTGAAGTCATGCCTGAGGAGGAGTTATATGGACTCCTCAAGGTCGCGGATGCCTTCAATCTGGCCTCGTTGGAAGAGGGGTTCGCCGCCCGGTGCCGCGAGGCTCTCAGTGGACACAGACTAATCCGGGAAGAGGAACTTCAGTCCCTGAGCGATGGGCGGCCCTTCCCGGCTATTGAGGAACAGGCTGCCGACACCGGGAAGTCTCTTCCACTGCATCTCCGGGACGGGACGCTTGTGGGGTGCATCAACCGCGCTCACGAGGAGGACGCCTCGCTGACCGCCGATGTGGTGCTGGAGAACCTGGCCTGCAAGGTCACGGCGGCGATGGCCCTGCGGACGCTGCTGGAAGACAGCCAGACCGACCCGGCTGAAATCGACTATGTACTGAACACCGGCGAGGAAGCCGTGGGTGAACGTTACCAGCGGGGCGGCGGCAACCTGGCCAAGGCGGTGGCCGAAATGTGCGGCCTGACCAATGCTTCCGGGTCGGACATCAAAGCCTTCTGCTGTGGCCCTGTCCATGCATTGGTAATAGCCGGCGCACTGGTGATCTCCGGGGTGTACCGTCACGTAGCTGTCGTCGGCGGTTGCTCATTGGCCAAGCTGGGAATGAAGTTCCAAGGCCATCTGCACCACGACCAGCCCATACTTGAGGACACGTTGGCGTCGGTTGCCGTGCTGGTAGGACCGGACGATGGGGTGAGTCCGGTGCTGCGCATGGACTCGGTGGGAAAACACCCCGTGGGAGCCGGTTCCAGCCAGCAGGCTATTTTCTCCGAGCTGGTCACGACGCCTCTGGACCGGCTGGGGCTGAAGTTCGGCGAAATCGACAAGTACGCCACGGAGCTGCACAACCCCGAGTTGACCGAACCCGCGGGGAGTGGGAACGTGCCCCAACTCAACTACCGGCTCATCGGTGCGCTGGCGACCCTCAAGGGCGAAATAGACCGGGAAGGTCTTCCGAAATTCGTCGAGACCCACGGTATGCCTGGGTTCTCGCCGACCCAGGGGCACATTGCATCCGCCGCTCCGTTCCTGGGCCACGCGGTGGAGGAGATTATGGGCGGGCGGATGCAACGCTCAATGTTCCTGGCCAAGGGCAGCCTGTTCCTGGGACGAATGACCCAAATGTCCGACGGGATGTCGTTCATCCTGGAGGCCAATCCAGGCGGCTGACGGGCCCGGACATCAGCCCCGGCAATTCCTTTCCGGCAAGGAGAATCCCGCTATGGCTTACACTCTTGAAGGCAGCATACTCGAAGTGTGCGACTGCAAGGTGCTCTGCCCCTGCTGGATCGGGGAAGACCCGGACAACGGGACGTGTGATTCGGTGATCGCGTATCATGTGGATAGGGGCAACATAGAGGGCGTCGATGTGTCGGGGCTGACCATGGCGATGGTGGCGCATATTCCCGGAAACGTCCTCAACGGCAACTTTCGCACGATGACATTCGTCGATGACCAGGCAAGCATAGAGCAGGAACAAGCGCTGTTGATGGCGTTTGCCGGGAAGCTCGGAGGGCCGCTGGAAGACCTGTCCAAGCTGGTGGGGGAGATGGTTGGCGTGGAGCGCGCCCCGATTGCGTTTGACGTACAGGGAGGGAAGGGGACCCTTCGCATCGGGGCCGATGCCGAGGCGGTGATGGAGCCTTACCGGGGTCCCACCGGGGAAGTAACCACCCTGAATGAAAGCATATTTTCGACCATTCCCGGCAGCCCCGCGTATGTGGCCAAGGCGTCCAAGTACCGGGTGAAGAACTCAGCGGTTGGCCTGGACATTGATCTACAGGGCCACAACGCGATACAGGGAGCTTTCCGCTTCGAGGGGTGAGAAACTATCTTAAAACCAGCCGGCGTCGCTTGAATCCGCTTGTGTGCGGTTGAAGCGTATGGATTCCCGCTGGCCAGAGGATGAGCCACCGGGAAACCAAGGAAGCGCCTGGCAATACAACCAGACCCGCGGCAGCGGGGACCGGCCCGGGCCCCAGGACTCCCGTGCCGCACCCATGAACCAGGACAGGAGAACGCCCTGTGGACAGCCAGACCGGAATAACCCCAAATGACTTCTTCAGCAATGCCGCCGCACGGGAAGCCGGCTTCACCGAACATTTCTGGTATCAGGCCTACCTGCTGTACCTGGACGATGCAGACCGCGATCCCGACCCGTCGATGGACAAATTCGACAGCCCGCGCACCGTCAGGATGGCCTGGGGACAGGGCCAGGTTGACGTAATAGTCCGGGTGCAACCGGAGCCGCGCGAGTACAGGATAGTGCGATTCACGGCGTTCCCGGCCGACGGAGAAGGCGGAGCGGAAGTGCGTCTAATCCGCCGGTGGTACTACCGTGACGAGGACCGTCCCGTGCTGGGAGAAGGAGCCCTGTTGGACGAAAACGCGCGGTGGTAGCCCAGGCCGGCGCCGGACGCCAGCCCTCGGCGCAGGGACCAACCCGGCTGGACCCGGCTGCCTGCACACGGGTCAGCGCACACCCCGCTCGCGCCGGGATGGACCTGCAATAGGCCGTGAACGGCAGTTTCGGACGACACAGCCCCGAACATACCGGGATGAACCCGGCTCCGCCCAGCCAGGCGCAGGCCGTCGCCGCAAGCCCCGAGCAGATGGGGATGGGCTGTCCGCCTTCTGGAGGCTGATAAGCCCCCAAGGACAGCCCCCGCCTTCGCGGGAATGACGGCTTGGGTACTGCAACACGTTTTGAGATAGCTGCTAAGTCAATGAACAATCCGGACGTCTGGTGAGGGCTTGGAGCAAACACGGGACTTTATTGGGAGGACTGGACAATGAAACTGGAAGGCAAGAAGGTGATCGCGCTGGGAGAGCGCGACGGAGTCCAGGGCACGGCGATCGCCAACTGCGCCCGGAGTTCCGGCGCGGAGGTGGTGCTGGAGGTCACTTACTGCTTCGTTTGAACGGCCTCCGGCGCCCTTGACCTGGAGGGTCAGGAAGAGATCAAGCGCACGGTTGACCGGACCGGCACCGATAACCTTATGGTCCTGTTGGGCACTCCAACCCCGGAGAGCACCAGGCTGTATGCAATGACCGTTGACCAGGGGGATCCTGCCTGGGCCGGGGCGTTGGCCGGCGCTGCCCTGGGGCTGCCCGCGTACCACATCATCGAGCCGGAGATCAAGGAGCAGATAGACCCGGACACCTATGAGGCCGAGGTTGGCCTGGCCGAGTTGGTGCTGGACGTTGACGAGATCGCCAGGGCGCTTCAGGAGGTGCGTGGCGGTTAGGGGGTCTGCGCCGGCATAAATTCACGGACGACCGGCCTGATTCCCATCATCTTTTCTCCTCCTCCGAGGCGACGAGACATATCCTGGAGACTACTTCCATCATGTCGCCTGGGGCAGGTCCGGTGGGTATAACTCGGAGTTGCCCGGCGCCTGCCAGGGCCGCGGGATTGCTGGTGGTCATGGCGGTTAGGGCCGGGACGCCCATGTTCTGGGCCGCAAGGCACACTGCGCCGCAGGCCAGACCATAGGATTCCAGGTCGAATGCCGGGCCTGCAACCATCAGGTCGGCCTGTGACTCCCGCAGCGCGGTCTCCAGGAGCGCCAGCACTTCGTCACGCCGCTGCTGGAAGTACCCATCGCCGCAGATGATGGTGGAGACCACGTTGCCCCGGTCTCCCATCAGGTAGTTGAGAAGGCGGGCGGGCCCGATGGGCCGGTCCCTGACTTCCGCAGGCAGGCCAGCTTTCTCATCACGCCCGATTCCGGCGTAGACCTGGTTCAGATAGTGGACGACCCGGATGGGTCCGGGCATTGGGCGAACTCCTGGGCCGGTGGGAGGGAATTTGTCTGGGTCTATGCGGTCGGGGGGTTGCTGCGGTACCAGTCCACGATTTCCGAGCCGGCGGCGGCCCACACGCCCTCCCGGCGCATGACGTGGCCCAGGGCGCGGTCCAGGTAGCCGATGCGGAAGGGCTGGCCGATGAGCCACGGGTGCAGGTTGAGGGCCAACATCCGCCCGTTCTGCTGGCCATCCTGGTAGAGCACGTCGAAGCCGTCTTCGATTAACTGCTGGTAACGGCCTATGTTCACCCGCCGGTCCCAGAGGGCAACCACATCGTCCAGTTCCGACATTACCGGCAGGGCGAAAATCTCGCCGTGGGGACTCTTCAGCGGGTAGGGCTGCTCGTCGTTGACCCAATCGCAGACGTAGCGGATACCCGCTTCTGACAATAGCTGCGGCGTGCGGGAGGACTCGCCGTACTCCGGTCCCAGCCAGCCCGCGGGGGCGCTGCCGGTGGCGGCGGTCAGAGCATCCACCGACTGGGCGATGTAGGCCCGCTCCACTTCCTCGGTCATGTTGCTGGTGATCATTCGAGTCAGGGCGACGCCGTGGCCGATTATCTCCGCGCCCCGGTCCAGGCAATGGCGCACGAGGTAGGGATAGTTTTCGGCGGTCATGGCGTCCATCGCCACGGTTGGCTTGATTCCGTGCTTTTCGAGGACGTCCAAGACCCGGAAGATGCCGACGCGGTGGCCGTATTCCCGGTGGCCCAGCCGGGCGTAGTCGGGGAAGGACCTGGCGCTCAGTCCGCCGGCGAAGGGAGTGGTGAAGCTGTCCTCCGGAGGTTGCCATTCGGGATGGTCAAGGTCAACGATGACACACACGGCGACGCGGGCGTTGTTCGGCCATTTCAGAATCCCGCGCTTGTTGATGGGCGACCAATCGTAATGCTCGTGGTCCATGCCGAAGCGCCGTTCAGCGGGCATTTCTAGTCCTCCTCCAAACGTGCGAGGCTGGGGTCTGGCGTGACCTGCACTCTGATTACGCCGATCACGCCAGCGGTCTCTGAATCAGCCGTTGATCCGGGAAGCGTGGTCCACAGCCTGGTCGTAGTAGTTGGCGATGTAGTAGTCGGCGATGTCGTCCGCCGTGGTCTGCCAAACGCCATCGTGGGACATGATGTAGCCCAGGATTTCGTCCAGGTACTTGGCCCGGTGGGGCTGGCCAGTCAAGTAGGGGTGCAGGGCAATGCACATGACCCGGCCGCTCTCGGCCCCTTCCCGGTAGAGCTGGTCGAACTGGGCTTTGCAGATTTCGGCGAAGTAGTCGCCCTCGTAGTGCTGCCGGAACAGCGGCGCGTCGTTCAACTCGATAGAGTAGGGAACGGAGACCAGCTTGCCGGACTTGACCCTGATGGGCACGGGCTGGTCGTCGTGCATCCAATCGGTGTGGTAGATCAGACCGGCCTCGGCCATGAGGTCAGGGGTGCGCTCAGTGCCTGAGATGGCGGGGCCGAGCATACCCTTCAACTGCTTTCCGGTGTGCAGTTTAAGGGTGTCAATGGTATCGCGGTAAAACTCCCGCTCCTGCTCTTCGGTGTAGGTGTTGAGGTAGCGGGTGTTGTAGATGCCGTGGCTCATAAAGTCATAGTCGCGCTGCACCATCGCCTCGCCGATTTCGGGGAAGTGTTCCAGCACGGCCATGTTCAGGGACACGCAGCAGCGGATGTTGTGCTTGTCCAGCACATCCAGCATCCGCCAGAACCCTACGCGGTTGCCGTAGTCTCGGTAGGAATATGCCTGAACATCGGGGTAGGGAGTACGGGGCCACGGGTCCCGGTGGCCGTCGAACTCAGGCTCGTACTCGTAGTGCTCCACGTTTGGGGCGATCCAGAGGGCAACGCGCGCGTCGTTGGGCCACTTGATGGGCGGCCTCTCGATTATGGGACTGTAGTCCACCCTGTCCGGTGGCAGCGGCATGGCAGTCACCTCCGTTGGTAGATTCTTGGGGTAGAGTTAGCTCAGAGCGCCCGCCAGATTTTCGAGGTTGGCAATTTCCGGGGAGTCACCGCCGGACCTGGTCCAGCTATCGGAAGCCTCTTTGAGCGTACCGGCGGCGGATGCGGCGTCACCCTTTCCGGCCTGGGTGCGTCCCAGCCAGAACTCGTCGCGGATGGAAGCCCGGCGGTTGAGCCGTTCCCGGAGCATATCTTCGGCCTTGTCGAACTGTTCTGCCCGGATGTACGCCTCCAGCAGGGTATCCTCGAATACCTCCCGCTGGGCGTGACTGCCTCCGATGCGGGCCAGTTCGCTGATGGGCCGCTCCATCTGGCGCACGGTCTCGCTGTAGTCGCCGTCGGCGAATGCGGCGATGCCCCGCACCATTGGCAAGGTCATTTCACCCACCAGGACGTTGCCCTGGCCGGCCTCGGACTGCATGGAGTCTATCGTCTTCTCCAGGGCTTCCTTGTCACCCGCGGCGGCGAATGCCAGGGCGGCGTGGCCATCGCGGAAGGGAGGCCCAGGGTTCCCGGCGGCGGGCGCGGCCTGGTCGCGCACCTCTTCCCAGGGCTTCGGCGGCGGCGTGCCGCCATAGAGTTGGAGCCGCCACATCAGGGATGCGCTGTCGGCCAGGGACGCGGCGCTCCTGGCCACCACCGAGGGGCGGATGTGAGTTTCGTAGAGCTCGAGGGCGTTGTTGTAGCGTCCCATCGCCAGCTCGAACAGGGCCAGGTGCCAGGAGAGATGCACGTTGTATGATGCCCGCCGGTCCCAACCCTCGAGCCAGTTGCCCAGGAAATCGCCGCCCGATGAGGCGTCCCCCTGCTCGAAATAGACGTGGGTAACGGAATGTGTAGCCACAGCGTTGGTTGGGTGCAAATCAAGGGACTTGCTGGCCAACCGGAAGGCTTCGTCCAACCGGCCCGTTTCGTGATGTGCGAAGGCGTAGCTGCCGAGGAAAGCCCAATCGTCGTCACAGTGCTTGGCGACGCTCTGGCACAGGTCGAATAGCTCGTCGGGGAAGTTGGGGACTCCCGCGCTATGGCAACCCTGCATGAAGAGACGCTGGGCCAGCCGGAGCATCAGCACGTCGCGGGGATGCTCCTTCAGGTGGTCGCGGATTACTCCCATCGACTGTATGCCCTTGTTGTTGATCCAGAGGTCGATGGCCTCTATGCCGCTCCTCTCCCGCTCGGAGATACCGGCGGACAGCTCCCTGGCGCGGGCAATGCCCTCTTTGGCATCGGACCCTGAACCGCGCATCATGTCCACCCAGGCCAGGCCGGCGTGGGCCAGGGCAAAACCCTCGTCAGCCTCCACCGCCTGTTGGAACCGCTCTTCCGGGCCGTAGTTCTGGGATAGAAGCAGGTCCAGACCCTCCAGAAAGCGGTCGGCCGCTGTGCTGGAGCTTGTAGTGATGGGAAGCCCGAGGCGGTCTTTCATTCGCGTTCCCTCTTGCATCGTCCTCCTCCTGATGCTGTGCAACTGTGCCTCAAACGAGGCCACCACTTATCCCAACGATTATGGGCAGTGTAAGCGGGGGCATATCCACTGTCAACGAACCGGCGCACGCCTTCGGGTATTGGAGCCATTTCCCTGGGAATCGGTTAGAATGTGCGTGAGGCGATGGCTCATGGGGACATTCAGTTGGCCGGTTGAGATTCAAGGACTGGAGGGTGGCCCGGCGCTCCAGATAGAAGCGATGGCGGATACCGGCGCATCGTACACCATGCTACCGTCGGATGTGCTGAGGGAACTCGGCATTACGGCGACACGTCAGGGTGTGTTTGAACTCGCGGACAACAGAATGGTCGAGATGGGCATGGCTGATATCTGGGCAACGGTTGATGGGGAAAGCACAACAACTATCGTGCTTTTCGGAGACGAGGGCACTCCCCCTCTGCTGGGAGCATACACCCTGGAAGGCTTGCTCTTGGCCGTGGACCCAGTGAACGAACGACTGGTACCGACTCATGGCATTCTGTATTAGTCTTCGTTGACAACGACGAGGAAGTGACTTCGCAAGAAATTGGGGGTAGGAACAATGGGGTTCAAGCTGGTTATCTGTCCGCCCAACTACCAGGAACATTGGGAGGACCGGCTGCGCGAGGAGATTCCGGATATCGATGTCCACCTGTGCCCCACCGTCGGGGAGGCGATGGAGGTTATCGGGGATGCGGACGCAGCCTTCGGGGACATTGTTCCTGAATTGCTGGAACGGGCGCAGAACCTGAAGTGGATTGCCTGCCCGCAGGCCGGGCCGAGGGCCGGTTACTACCACGAGTCTCTGATCAACAGCGACGTGGTGGTGACCAACACCCGCGAGATATACAACGATCACATCAGCGCCCACATAATGTCGCTGCTGCTGGCCTTTGCCCGGGGTCTTCAGGTGTACATACCACAGCAGGTTGAAGGTGTGTGGCGGCAGGGTTACGAGACCATATACCTGCCAGAGGCAACGGCGGTGGTGGTCGGGGTTGGCGGCATCGGCGGGGAAACGGCGCGCCTGTGCTCCGAGTTCGGCATGACTGTGCTGGGAGTCGATCCCAGGCTTCCCGCGCCCACCCAGGGCGTAGCGGAACTGCACCGCCCGGATGATCTCCTCCAAGTCCTGCCAAGAGGTGACTTCGTGATCGTCACCGTGCCGGAGACTCCCGAGACCCAGGGCATGTTCCGGGCTGACCAGTTCCGGGCGATGAAGAACAGTGCGTTCTTCATCAACATCGGCCGCGGTGCAACGGTGGTCCTCGACGACCTGGTTGAGGCGTTGCGCGCGGGAGAGATAGCCGGGGCGGGCCTGGATGTCTTCCAGGTGGAGCCGCTGCCGGAGGGCCATCCGTTGTGGAGTATGCCGGGTGTCCTGATTACCCCACACGTGGCTGGGAACGGACCCTACCTCGACGACCGGCGCACTGAACTGTTCATCGACAACTGCAAGCGGTTCAACGAGGGGAGGGAGTTGCGCAACGTTGTGGATAAGGCAAACTGGTTCTAACTCGTCGGGTCTCTCCGGCCATTAACTCGCGCACACGAAACGCCCCCGCTCCACCAAAATAGGAGAGGGGGCGTCTCAGTTAGCCGATTGGACCGTAATTTATGGGACGCGAGTTTATGATCCCTGGATGATGAAGTCTGAGACGCGCTCTCCGATCATCATTGTGGTGACGTTGGTGTTGGCGCGGATACAGTCGGGCATGATCGAGGCGTCAACCACTCGGATGCCCTCAAGTCCGTGTACCCGGCCGTACTGGTCCACCACCGACATCGGGTCCGAAGCGGGACCCATCTTGCAGGTGCATGAGATGTGCTGTGACGTGGTCACTTCGCGCATCATCCACTTGTCCAAGGCATCATCCGATGCCAGGTCGGCGTCGGTGGGGTCGACGCGCTCCTGGATAATGTCCTTGAACGACTCGTGTTCGCCGAGGCCCACGCAGATGCGCACCGATTCCCTCAGCCTCTTCCGGTCAAACTCTTCCTCAAGGTAGTGATATTCGAGGACCGGCTGCTCGGTTGGGTCGGTGGAGGCCAGGCGCAGTTCCCCCGCGCCCACGGCCAGGTATATCCCGGCGGTCATGCGAATGCCCAGGGGTTCCATCCGGTTGCCGCCCCGGTTGACCCGCTCGGTGGCGAAGGACTGCATGGAAATTTTCATGTCATTGCGTAGGTCGGAGTCCTGGGCCGTGTAGCGGAGGGTCAACTGCATCCGGGGGGCCAGGCCGTCGAGGTCGAACCCCGGCTTTGTGCGCCACGTCACCCAGACGCCCGGGTGGTCGCGCATGTTCTGGCCAATGCCAGGCTTGTCCAGCACCACGGGGATGCCCAGGCTTCGCAGGTGGTCGGCGGGTCCGACACCGGACAGCATCAGGATTTGGGGCGAGCCAATAGCGCCGGAGGACAGGATGATTTCATCGCCCTCGACGACGAACTTCTCGCCGCCGCTCTCCAACTCCACGCTGGTGGCGCGGTTGCCTTCGAAGATAATCCGATGGACGGTGCAGTTGGGCCGGATGGTCAGGTTCAGCCGGTGACGGGCCTGGTCCAGGTATCCCAGAGCGGTGCTCATGCGGATGCCGTTGGGGTTGTTCAAGGGCGTTGGCCCCACGCCCCAGGAGTCCGGGTGGTTGTGGTCGGGGCAGTCGGGATAGCCTGCGTCCATGGCCGCCCGGTAAAAGGCCACCTGGGCTGGCATCCAGGTCTCCCTCTTGAACCGGTGCATCACGATGGGACCGTCGCCGCCGTGGAAGTCGTCGTTGCCGAAGTCCGTGTCGGTCTCGATCTTGCGGAAGTAGGGGATGAGCTTCTGGAAGGTCCATTCGTCGTTGCCAAAGGATGCCCAGGTGTCGTAGTCCTCGGGTACTCCACGCAGGAACACCTGGCCATTGATGGCGCTGGACCCGCCGGTGACCTTGCCCCTGGGGACCATCATCGGCGGGGCCTCATCGGTCGCCTTGCCGGTGAACTGCCAGTTGTGGTCGCTGGTCATGACGTCGGCTTCGGTGGCGTAGCCGAACTTGACCTCTTCGGGCAGGTGCTCGAAGTTGGGGTAGTCCGCGCCCGCTTCCAGCAGCAGCACGGAGCGGTTGGGGTCCTCGGAGAGCCGCGTGGCGAGAATCGATCCCGCCGAGCCGGCCCCGATGACGATTTTGTCGTACTTCATGGGCGTTCCTCCAAAAGACGGGTCCCATCCGCACGGACCGGTCCGGCACCGTGCCTGGGAGCCGCGTTTCCTGCATGTTGGTCTGACTGGAGCTAGATCAACGCATCCGGGGTAACGATTCCCTCAAGGTCCGCGTCCGTTGCCGGGTCCTTCAGGGTCAGTTGCAGGTCCTTCTCCATGAAGTAGTAGACCTGCTTCAGGTGGTGGGTGCTGTGGCTCAGGATGATGTTCAGAAGCTCCAGCACGGTTACTTCGCCGCCGTAGTGGGCGGGAACAACGCGGTCAAATGCTTCGTCGTTGCCGCTGGCCAGGAACTCGGCGATGTTCTTGAGCACGCCCTCGCCGTACTCGTTTATGGCCTCGGCGCTCACAATCTCCTTCAACCTCTGGTTGGAGGCGGCCATGTCCTCGGTGCTCATGCTGCCGTGTTCGTGGCTTAGCCAGGCCAACTCCGGGAAGGAGATTATGTGGACGATCAGGTCGCGGGCGGACTGGGGACGCCAGGGGATCATTCCAGCAAGCTGGTCTTCAGATAGCTGGCTGGTGGCCCGCATGGCCGCGCCCAAGATAGCGGTGTACTTCTCCGACAACCAGGACGTCTTGCCGGAGAGGTCTACCTTTATGTTCAGATTGAGGGCCGGGACCAGCTTCTTCGGGTAGTACCCGATAATCACTTCATCGTCATCGATGATGGTGACGGGGACCGACTTGATGTTGCGGCTCCTCAGATATTCGACTGCTTCAGGGTCCGTTGCCAGGTCGTGGTGCTCGAACTGAACACCGTTGGACGACAGGAACTGTTCCAGCGTCCGGCAACTGAATCAACCAGGGTTGGTATAGACTTGGACCTTCATAATTACCTCCTCGGCCGTCTGGAATGTGCGCTCCGGTCTAATGTGCGCTCCGGTCTTAACGTAAAGACGTCTGGGAATGTTGAACGCGGTTAGCGTAATTCCCGCCTCCGGCTGTGTCAACACGCTGGGCAAAGGTGGCCAGATAGAACCTCTCTGGACTCATGCCGCGGCCAGAGATTCTGCGTCCCGTATGTAGTCCGAGGTCTCGCGGATGTCTCTGGCCAACTCGTCCTCGGGTTCGCAGTTCCTGTCATAGAAACATTCCCCGTGCAGGATGCTGGCCCGGCTGTCAAAACGCGGAGATAGTTGGAAGATTCCATCGTCGCCACGTCACAGTTTCCGGATGGCCCTGGTTGTCCGTCCAGCAGTCCGGGGTTCCATGCCGGTACGGGCCAGAATGAGGGCCTCGGTGGCCCGCTTGGCCGTGCCCAAGCCTTCTCGGCTGAGTTGCCCAGCTTCCCGCTGTCCAATTGCTCGATGGCGTCTGAGTAGAGCGCCCAGGCATCCGCGAATATCTCTCTGGCCGGGTCAATCTCCACCATTGGTCGTTCTCCAGACAAGCATCAGGCCGAGCCACCGTCCATTGGCAGCCCGGCCTTGCGTCGGCAGCTTCAATGTCCGCCCTACAGGTTGATGGGGTGTTCTTCGTATTCCTTTTCCTTGTTATAGACCTGGATGCGGTGGCGGGCCGCTTCGAGAACGAACAGGCGGTCGTCTTCGTCTATCTTGACGGCCACGGGACGGCGGAACCGCCATTCCGGCTCCATATTGGCCCGGCGGCGGGCCTTCACGATGTCCGGGTTGGCGTCGATGTAGGTCTGGGTCCAGGGCGATGGGTCCTGGGCATCGCCCACCAGGGTTGCGATGAACGATCCGTCGGGGCCGTAGACCTGGACGCGGTGGTTGCCCCAATCGGTCACGTACACGTCCCCGTCGGAGTCTACGGCGACTCCGGAAGGATGGTCCAGGTCTCCGACCCGCACGTCAGACCCCCCGAACTGACGGAGGAACTGGCCGTTGGGCGAGAACTTCTGCACCCGGTTGTTCTGCCAGTCGGCCACGTATACGTCGCCCTCGCGGTCGGTACAGATGCCCCAGGGCATGTCCAATTGGCCCTCTCCGCTGCCTTGGCTGCCAAAGGCGTTCAGGAACGTGCCGTCCCTGGTGAATTTCTGTACCCGGTGGTTCAGGCTGTCCACGACGTAGAGATTATCGTCAGGGTCGAAGGCTAGACCTGATGGGCCGTTCAACTCTCCCTCTGCTGTGCCGGGACTGCCCCAGCTACCGAGGAAAGTTCCGCCCCGGTCGAAGGCTGAAATACGGTGCAGTTGCTCGTCGGAGACGTAGAGGTTTGTATCGCTATCCATTGCGATGGAGCGGGGCCAGATGAACTGGCCCTCTCCCGCGCCGAAGCTCCCGAATTGGCCCTGGAAGTCGTGGGTGAGGGTTACGCGGGTTATGCGTTGCCCCAGTTCCTCCATGCCCCGGCTCAGGACGAAGACGACTCCGTCCGGCCCAAGCACCATGTCCTGGGGCGACCAGAACCCCTGCCCGGCCATGGCGTACATGCCGATGCAATAGCTGTAGTCGAATACGCGCCCTGCCGCCACTGTCGTCAGCATGGCTACCTCCTGTCAATCGGTCGTGATGCGGCCTGTGTCCGTCCAGGTAGCCCCCGGACATGGACACGGTTAGACGAAGTCCAGTTGCTCGAAGTTGCCGCCGACTATGGGCGCGGGGTCGAGGCCCAGCCACTTGTCGACGACCGTGGCGTAGAAGCCGCGGAAGTCGTAGTTGGGGGCGAGGTCGCCCTGCTGCAAGTCCTCGGGCTTCAGCGACGGGTATTCGCTGTACATCCCGCCCTTGACCTGGTTGCCGATGACGAAGGCGACGCCGCCAGCGCCATGGTCGGTGCCGGTGCCGTTGTCGCGGACGCGGCGCCCGAACTCGGTGAAGAGCACCATGATCAAGTTGTCGCCCGCGCCATGCTCGTCAAGGTCCTGGAAGAAATCGCTGATGGCTCTGGAGCAGTCAATCCACAGTTTCTGGTGCATAGGCGGCTGGTTGAAGTGAGTGTCGAAGCTGCCGTGGGCGGTATAGAAGAGTTGGGTTCCCAAATCAGCCAGATACACCTGGGCGATGCTCCGCAGGTTCTTGGCGATGGGAGTGTCCGCGTACTCCACCGTTGAGGAATACTTCTCCGGCGCGACCTTCAGGATATCTGCGCCACGGAGGGCATCCCGGCCCGTCTGCCCCAGGTAGTCTATCGTCGCGCCGGTGCCGACGGCGGGAGCGTACATCCGGGCGAACCTGTCCAACAGCTTGTCCCGGTCGGCGGACAGGCCCGGGACGTCTGACATTATGCCGTAGGACTCCAGGTTGGAGACCGAGGTCACCGGGACGCCCCGGAGGGCCAGCGCCCGGGGCAGCCCCTGGCCGAAGTTTATGCCCTTGAGGACGTTCTCGCCCGTGGGGTCCAGGTCGCGGATTACCTTGCCGGCCCAACCTTCAGTGCCAACCTTGTCCGGCTCGCAGGTGTGCCAGATGTCCATCGAGCGGAAGTGGGAGCGGGGGGAGTTTTCGTAGCCTATACCGTGAATGACCGCGACCTTGCCCTGATCGTACAGGTCCTTCACCGGGCCCATGTTGGGGTTGAAGGCAAGCTGGTCGTCGATGGGCAGCGCCTGGCCCTCGGGGATTCCCACCCGGGGACGGGCGTCACGGTAATGCGGGTCGGTGTAGGGGATGATGGTGTTCAGGTAATCGTTGGCTCCGGTGAGTTGGAACACCACCACTACCGGGTCTTTCTTCGTCGCTGTCATCTGTCACTCTCCCGTGGCGTTTAGTTGTCCATCAACTAATGTATGACTGTTCCGGGCGGCCCGCGTGCTGGCTTGTACCCTGGCCGGTGGATTCCCGTTTTCCTGAGAATGCCGGACACGCAGACCGCAGCGTCATTTCATGGGGGGTCCTCTATGCGAACTGGTAGTCACGCGATGCGGCGATGAGGGCCAGCATGACGCCCACGCGCTGCTCGGACTCCCTGGCATCTTCCTCGGTGTCCCAGCGAAGGTCTCCATCCTCTTCGGCCTGGGCCATCAGTTCGCTCATGGTGGTCTGGCTTACTTCCATCGGCCCCACCAATTCAAGGCAGCCCTCGACCAGCTCGGTAGGGGAGTTGGCCTCCCGTTCCCGGATACCTTCGACGATGGAGCGGATGCCGGGCAGGGCGGTGTTGCCGAGGATTCCGGCGGCGAAGTTGACCCGCCGGACCAGGGAGCCGCCGTCGATCCACTCCGAACCCGTGTGCCAACTCTCGACGCTGGGCGGGTTGAGGAGTTCCTGGCCCTGGTAGGCGCACTCGAAGGCCAATGCCGGGAAGCCGGGACGGGGCTGGTTGTAGCTGCCCGCCAGGATGGCAGTGCCGACGACCAACTCGGCGGGACTCTTCACCCGCTCAAACCGGGCCTCCTTGAAGAAGTCGGACAGGAAGAGGGTGCGGAGCATGGCTCGGATGTCGAAGTCCGAGTCCTCGTATGCCTGGATCAGCGCGTCGATGGCCTCCGGGTCCCTGGGAGGCGTGATGTTCCAGCTAGGCACCTGCGGCTCGTCGGCAACGAAGAAGTTGTACATGTGCCGGGCCAGGAACCTGGCAGTGGCAGGCTGGCGCACGACGATCTGAATTATGTCTTCACCGTCGAAGTTGCCGGTGCGGCCCAGGAAAGTCTTTTCCCCGTCGTCGTGGTCCTCGGGCTTGTACTCGAAGTTCCAGTAGAACCGGCCCAGGGGGTTTCGGGGAATCTTGGGCGCAATTGTCCAGCCGGTGAACGCCCGGGACGCTTCCTTGATGTCGTCCTCGGAGTAGTTGCCGACCCCCATTGAGAACAGTTCAAGCAACTCGCGGCCCCAGTTTTCGTTGATGGCCCCGCGGTGGTTGCCGTTGTTGTCCAGCCAATAAATCATGGCTGGGTTCTTGGCCAACTCGATGAGCAGGTCCGGGAAGCGGCCCAGCCCATGTTCCCGGAACATGGCGATCTGCTGGGTCAACTCCGGCGGGTTGTCCACCTTGGAATTGCCGGTGGCGAAAAGCTGGTGCCAGAAGAGGGCCATCTTCTCTTCCAGCGGGCGCCGGGTGTTGATCATGCGGTACACCCAATCGGCTTGGTTGGTCGGCGGCGCAAGGGCGCCCTCCATGCCGGGGAAGAAACGGTAAAGGATATTTTCGTCCACCGGAGGGTGTGCCTCCGGGTGGAGCAGGTCTTCGACGGCGGCCTCGTAGCCCTCGTCGGCCCGCCTCTCAAGCTCATCGTGGGTTGCGCCGAAACCGGCCCGGCGCATCAGGTGGCCCATCAGTGCGATCTCGTCTTTAATGGCCATCAATTCCCTCCTGTTTCCCCAGACGGGACCCCGGGTTTGTGCGCTATTGGTACAAGCTCAATCCTACGTATGGGGTAGGCATAATGTCAAGTAAAGGATACCAACCATGCTAGTTCAGCCAAGTGCAGCCCGTTCTGCATACAGTTCGCGGCACGACTGTGACGAAATGCGCCATCGTTGTGCTACGATGAGAGGACTTCCCGAATCCTCGCCGCTATTGTCTGCTCACCGCCCTCCTTCAACTGGGGCATACGGATGATGAAGGAGTCCGCGTTGGGGGGATAATAGTCCGGGCTTCCTCTGTAGGGCGAGCGGACCCAGATGCTGGGGTTTCCCGCCCGGAGTTCCGCCACCACGTCGCCAGCGGTCTTTCCCGTCCGGGATACGTCCAGCTTCACGGTCAGGCCCTCGATGGGGCCGTCCTCGGGGAAGTCGATCAGTTCGATGTTGGGCACGTCCCGTAGGTCCTCACGCAGACCGGCGACGCGGGTTTCATAGGCAGCGAACCGGTCTTCGTGGTTCATTGACAACCACTCGCGCAGGGCGGCGTAGACGGCCACCACCTCCTGGCGGTCAACCTTCATGGGCCGACCGAAGGAACGGGAGTCGGCGGCTTCGAACCCGATGAAGCTGTGCCTCCTGGCGACCTCCAGCAGGTCTCTGCGGCCGGTGAGGAGGCCGCTGGAGTTGACGGCTCCGAAGTATTTGGCCCCGTAGGCGACCAGGTCTGCGCCCATTTTTACGTAGCGGCTCAGCTTGTCGGTCGGGTAGACCTCGCCCGCGGCATCGACGATGATGGGTATGTTCCGGGCATGGCCGATCTCAATTACGTCTTCCAGCGGCAATGCTCCAGGCAGCCGGTCACCTGGAGCCAGGTAGTGGATGGCTGCGGTGTTCGGGCCGATGGCCTGCTCGATGTCTTCCCGCCTGGTCTCCTCGACTTCGCCGACCTCGACCAGCTTGCCGCCAGGGATGGTCACGCAACGGTCGTAGCGGACCCGCAACTGCCGCTGGATGATGAACTCGTAGGGCATTCCGTCCGTGTCAGGGATCTGATCAATCTTGTCCTGATCGTCTCCGGTCATGCAGGCCGCTGCGCCTACGGCCAGGGCAGCTGAGCATCCCGACGTAACCAGGGCGGCTTCGATACCGAGCATGTCGGCGATCTTCTCACCGACGCTGTCCATGAGCTCGCTCAGGTCCACGTAATACTCTTCGGCGGCGTCCATTAGCGCCCGCACATCAGCGGAGGGTGTGGCCCCGCCCAGGAGGGTGCGGTTTCCCTGGGCGTTCAATACTGGCCTGACGCCTAGCTCTTCAAAGATGTTGGCCATCTTATGCTCCTCTTTTACACATCAGGTCTGGCGCTCTGCCTGCGCCTCGGCATCGCGTATGTAGTCTGCCGTTTCGCGGATGTCCTCAATCAAGACGTCTTCCGGTTCGCAGTCGTTGTCGTGGAAACACCGCCCATGCAGGGCGCTGGCCCGGTCACCGCAACGGGTGGCCAAGTCCCGGATATCCGGGTCCTCTTGGCGTAAGGCTCGTATCCCCCTCATGGTCTGGCCGGAGGAACATGGCTCCCGGCCAGTGCGGGCCAGGACCAGGGCATCGGTGGCCCGTTTGGTTGCGCCCCAGGCCTTTTCCGCTGCGTTACGGATTTTGCCTTGATCCAACTGTTCGATGGCGTCATCGTGCAGGGTCCAGGCGTCGGCAAAGAGGACGGCGGCCCGTTCGCGTTCCAGCATATTTCCTCCACACAGGCCATTGTCACAAAGGCCGTTTGTAATGAGGTCCGGGTCAGGATTAGAGCCTCGCCGCCGGGGGGAAATACTCTGCGATGGGAATCTCTATTACGCTGGGGCGTCGCTCGGCAAGGGCTTCCTGCACAGCGTCCCCGATGTCCTGCGGGCGCTCGACGTAGAAGCCCCTGGCCCCGTAGACCTCGGCCAACTGGTCGAACCTGGGGTTTTCCAGGTCAACCCCGATGTACTTTTCATCATAGAAGCGCTGCTGCTGTGCTTTTTCGGCGCCGTGGCAGCTATTGTTCAACACGATGCTTACCAGGGGAATGCCGTACCTGACCGCGGTGTTCAACTCCTGGGAAGTATAGAGGAAGCCGCCGTCGCCCTGGATGCTGATTGCCGGACGGTCGGGCCTGCCCAGCTTGGTGCCCAGGCCCACGCTGAGACCCATGCCCAGCCCGCCCTGGCCGGCATAGTTGAACATGGTGCGGGGTTCCTCGAACTGCACCCGGTCGTAGGCCAGCCCGGCCGAAACACCCGCGTCGATTGTTACCATGCAGTCCCTGGGCATTACCCTGGCCAACTCGGAGTAGACCCGCTGGGGCATCATCGGGTCGCCGCCCAATTCCCGTTCCGACTCGATCCGGGACCGGCGCTGGGCCGCAAGCTCCTCAATGGTTGCCCGCCACTCCGGGTTGGGGCGTCCCTCCGGGAACTCTTCCCTGATCGCCCGGAGCAATTGCTGGGCTACTGCCTGGGCATCTCCGATAATCCCCACCGCCACGGGGTGGTTGCGCCCGATCTCCTGGGGGTCGATGTCCACCTGGATGATGCGGGTCTGTGGGTCCACTACGCTGTTGTTCCAGTTGGTCGTGGACTGGTTCAGGCGCGTACCCAAAGCCAGTATGACGTCGGCCCGGTTCATGGCTTGCAGGGCCTCTCCGGAACCCCGGCCTCCCGGCGGTCCGATGTATAGCCGGTGGCCGTTGGGTACGGCGTCGTTGTGCCCGTAGGATGGCACCAGCGCCATGTCCAGCGACTCGGCCAGGGCCACGGCGTCCGCGCTGGCATCGGAGTCTATAACCCCTCCTCCGGCGATGATCAGAGGATGCCGGGCCTGCTTGAGCAGCGCCACCGCCTGCTGGACCGCCAGGGCGTCGCCCTCAACGTGGGTGTTGACCGCCCTGTATGCGCCGGGCTGGGGCGGGTCGAAGTCCAGGGTCTGGCCGTCAATCAGATCTCGGGGGATGTCCAGGAACACGGGGCCGCGCTTGGCGGTCAGGGCAGTGCGGAAAGTGTACTGCATCAGTTCCGGGATGCGCTCCGTCTTGTTGACCTGCACTGCCAGGTTGGTCACCGGCTCGAACAGGCTCACCAGGTCGAATGCCTGGGAGCCGTCACGCCCGATGTAGTCCCTGGCCGTGTCTCCGGCTATCACGATGACTGGGGCGTGGCCCTTGTACGCCAGTGAGATGCCCGTCAACAGGTTGATGGTGCCGGGACCGGAGGTGGTGACGCAGGCCGTCGGTTTGCCCGACGCACGGGCATAGCCATAGGCCATGAAGGCCGCGCCCTCCTCGTGGCGGGTATCGACGAACCGGATGTCAGACCGGCCCACCAGTTCGGTAACGATGCTGTTGGTAGTGGTTCCCACAAGGCCGAAGATGTACTCAACTCCCTCGGCCCGTAGGCTTTCAATGATGGCTTGTCCGGCGCGCATTTGCGGCATGGCTACCTCGGCTGTTTGGTTTGGGGCATTGTAGCACAGCGCCGCGCACGGCTTTCTCGTGTATAGCGGTTGTCTGGGAATAATGGCTCTGACGCGGTTCGACCGGCATGCGAGGAAGTAGGTTTTAGGGAGAATCTGTCTGAGTATCGAGACCCTGAAAGAGTGGACCAAGCATAGAGCCGAGGTAATCGATGTAGGCTGAAATATATGAGGAAAATGGACTGTCTGGCAGCATGGCGTCACGGGCTGCTTGCACCCACGGCCCAATATCAGTTAGGTCAAACTTTTCCATTAGCAGGGACAATTGTTTTCGTCGCCGAAACATCAGATGCAGCTCATCGTTATCTGCTCGCCCGCTATAAAAATCGTTCAGATCAATGTCTATGATGGTCCTGAACGCCATTGACCATTCGCTATCCTCAAGTTCCTCTGCGGGCAGCATCTCTCCGGTGACGAAATTGAAGCTAAAAAACTCGTGTGCTGGTCTCTGGTCGTCAGATTCGGGTGTGACCGAAAGTGGTTGGAAATGGAGGCAGTTTACAAGAGTGAAAAGAGATGGCAATCTCCTGAATAGACGGATAGTGGCAGCGCGGGAAGGAGAAGGCCATGAATCG